>JACKJW010000021.1 GCA_020637755.1 Brucellaceae bacterium
CCTCGCGTTCCGTCAGCTTTTCCTCGGTCATGGCCATCCTCGATCCAGCCCGGCTTCGGCCATCAGGGCCGACAGTTTCTTGCGGGCATTGAACATGCGGGTCTTCACCGTGTTTTCCGGTATCTCCAGAAGCTCGGCGCATTCGGCAATCGTGCGCTCGTGATAGTAGACAAGCTGGATGATTTGCCGGTGTTCGGTTCCCAGACCCTCGATACAGCGGGAAAGCGCACCGGCCTTGCTCGACTTCAGCGCCACCATTTCCGGCGAATCCGATCTGTCTGCCAGCGCAACCACCGCTTCGTCATCGGCATCCACCGTGTCCTTCTGGCGGCGGCGCCACGCCAGCGCCTTGAACCGTGCAATGCCGAGCATCCAGCTCGTCACCCGGGATTCATGCCGGAAAGAGGCGGCCTTGTCCCAGACTTCCAGAAACACGTCGTTGGCGAGGTCCTCGGCCACAGCCGCTTCGGCAACAAACCGGCGGATGAAGAGGAAGACCTGCCTGTGGTGGCGGCGGTAAAGGGTCTCCAAGGCCGCACGGCGTCCAGCGGCGACGGCCCTGATCAGGTCGTCATCGGTCGATCCGTGGCCGGAAGTCTCTCCCATCGCCTGTTTTCCACTCAAAGGACGGCGGGAACACTGTACCCGCCGTCGCTTTGCATGCGCAACCTTGGTTCCGATCAGCGGCCGGAGAAGGCGAAACCGAAGGGGCCGACGCCGAAGATGACGTGCAGTTTCGGTGCGATGCCGACGGAGGTGACACCGGTGGTCTCGTTGCGGGCCCAGGACATGCCGCGGCGGGGCAGCTTCTTCACCTTGACAACCTTGCCCTTGTTGTTGCGCTGGATGATCACGCGCTGGCCCTTGCGGTTGTTCGTGACGGTGCGGCTGGAATGATCCGGCTCATGCATGGTGATGAAGGGGCGATCCGGGGTGAAGCCGTCGGCCAGGGCCGGTGCGGCGGCAGAAATCAGGATCGAGGCGGCGGCGGCGGTGATGATGGTCTTGGCAAACATGGTCTTGTCCTTCCTGTTTTGGCTTGTGGCTTGCTGCCACTGGTCATGGGTGCCGCCGGAAGGGAAAAAGGTTCACGCCACCCCAAAATAAAATCCAAAAAAATGATAAGCTATTACTATCATTGATTTATTTCTTTCACGTTTTTGATCTCCGCCAGCAGGACCGGCAGGATTCCATCAACCATCCGGGCAACACCGGCGGCATTGGGGTGCATGCCATCGGCAAGCTGGAGCGCAGGCGTCGCCGCCACCCCGTCCAGAAAGAAGGGATAGAGCGTCAAACCGTGCCTTGCCGCGAGATCGGCATAAACCGGGTTGAAGGCCGCGCCGTAATCCGGCCCCATGTTGGGCGGTGCAATCATCCCGGCGAGCAGTACGGTGATGCCACGGTCCTTCAGCCGGGTGATCATCGCATCGAGGTTTTGCCGCGTGAGTTCCGGCGCGATCCCGCGCAGCGCATCATTGGCGCCGAGTTCGAGAATGACGAGGTCCGTGCCGTCGGCAACTGACCAGTCGAGCCGGGCGAGGCCCCCGCTCGTGGTATCTCCCGAAACACCGGCATTGCCGATACTCGCCTCGATGCCCTGGTCATCAAGCGCCTTCTGGAGCTGCGGAACAAAACCCTCCTCCGGGCCGAGCTGGTAGCCGGCCATCAGGCTGTCGCCAAAGGCCACGATCCGCACCGGTTCGGCCCGCGCGCTGCCCGGGGCCAGCAGGGCAAGCGCGGCAAAAACCATGGCCGCGAGGGGTTTGATCATCATGGCGAAGGTCCCATATGTACGCTGCATCCGGATTTCAAAATCATATAGGGCCTTTTCCCCGTGACCCAAGCCGCCATTTCCCTGCGCGATGTCTCCCTTACCCTCGGCGATGGCGCTTCCAGGGTCCATGTCCTGAAAGGCGTCAGCCTCGACATCGCCGCCGGTGAAACCGTCGGCATCGTCGGGCCGTCCGGCTCGGGCAAGTCGACGTTGCTGATGGTGATCGGCGGGCTGGAACGCATCGACGCCGGGTCGGTGACGGTTGCAGGCACCGCGATCCACGGCAGGTCTGAGGATGCGGTCGCCGCATTCCGCGGCGAAAACATCGGCATCGTGTTCCAGTCCTTCCACCTCATTCCCAACATGACGGCGCTGGAAAATGTGGCAGTGCCGCTGGAACTGGCCGGCCGGAGCGACGCCTTCGCGATCGCGGCGCGCGAATTGCAGGCCGTAGGCCTTGGCGAGCGCATGGCACATTATCCCGGAGAGCTTTCGGGCGGTGAGCAGCAACGCGTGGCCATTGCGCGCGCGCTGGCGCCGGAGCCGAAAATCCTCATCGCCGACGAACCGACCGGCAATCTCGATGAACGCACCGGCAGCCTGATCTCCGGCTTGCTGTTCTCCGAGGCAAAGGAGCGCGGCATGACGCTGGTGCTTGTCACCCACGATCCCGCGCTTGCAGCCCAATGCTCACGCCAGATCGAAATGCATTCAGGCCATCTGACCATGCCGGAAGCCGCCAGCGAAGCCGTTTGAGGGACCAGAAATGAGCCTTGCCGGTCGGACCTCCCTCGCCATCCGCTTTGCCCTCCGCGAATTGCGCGGCGGGCTTTCCGGCTTCGGAATCTTTCTCGCCTGCATTGCGTTGGGAACCGGCGCCATCGGTGGCGTCAATTCGGTCGCCGAAGCGATCACGGCCGGTGTTTCTGGCGAAGGCCGCACCTTGCTGGGTGGCGACCTCCGCTTCGAGTTGAACCAGCGCGAAGCATCCACCGGCGAAAAGGAATGGCTGGAGAGCCTCGGCCGGGTGGCCGTCAGTGCGAGCATGCGCTCCATGGTCCGCCTGCCCGACGGTTCCGACCAGGCACTGGCGGAGGTCAAGGCGGTCGATACCGCCTATCCGCTGATTGGGCCCCTCGTTACCGAACCGCCGCTCGGCCACGCGGCGCTGTTTGGCCGCGAGGGAGAGGTCTTCGGTGCCGCTGTGCCGCAACTCCTCCTCGACCGTCTCGGCCTGAAAACCGGTGACCTGATACGTCTCGGCGGCGAAAGCTTCCGCATCCGCGCCGTCATTCTCTCCGAACCGGATCTCGTATCCGACGGATTCGGCTTCGCACCCCGCCTGATGGTCTCGATGGAGGGTCTGCGGGCGTCCGGCCTGATCCAGCCCGGTAGCCTAGTCAAACATGTCTACAAGCTCGATCTCGGGCCGGGCACCGCGCCCGCGCGAATTGCCGCGATCCGGGCAGATGCAGGCAAACAGTTTCCGGAAGCCGGATGGTCCATCCGCGACAGCGCAAACGCCGCACCGGCGCTTGCTGCAAACATTGAACGCTTCTCGCAGTTCCTGACGCTGGTGGGCCTGACCGCGCTGGTGGTTGGCGGTGTCGGTGTTGCCAATGCGGTGCGCGCCTGGCTCGACACCAAGCGCGGCGTCATCGCCACCTTCAAATGTCTCGGTGCGTCCGGCGGCTTTGTGTTCACCGTCTATCTGGTTCAGGTGCTGGTTCTCGCCTCGGGCGGCATCGCACTTGGCCTTGTGCTGGCTGCGCTCATGCCGCTGCTCGCCGCCGGCGTGCTGGCCTCGGTTCTGCCGGTTCCCATGGAGGGCGGACTTCATGGCGCCGCCCTTGGCCTCGCCGCGCTCTATGGCCTGCTGGTGACATTGGCCTTCGCCCTGATGCCGCTTGGCCGCGCCCGGGACGTTCCGGCAACCGCCCTGTTCCGCGAGATGGGCTTTGATGCCCGTGGCTGGCCGCGGCTGCCCTATGTCGCTGGGGCAGGTCTGACCTTGGCGCTGCTGGCCACACTTGTCATCTTCTATTCGCCGCAAAGAAGCGTCGCCAGCGGTTTCCTCGTGGCGGTCGCCGCCGCGTTCCTCGTGCTGCGCGCTGTTTCGTGGGCGGTGCAATGGCTCGCCCGGCGCGTGCCTTCCGTCCGCTCCACGCCGCTGCGCCTTGCCATCGGCAACATCCACAGGCCGGGCGCGCTCACGCCCTCGGTGGTTCTCTCGCTCGGCCTTGGCCTGACTTTGCTGGTCGCGCTCACGCTGATTGACGGAAACCTGACGCGCCAGATCAGCGGAACCCTGCCGGAGCGCGCGCCGAATTTCTTCTTCGTCGATATCCAGGGTGCGGACGTCGACCGCTTTGCCGGTGTGGTGAAGGCCGAAGCGCCGGAGGGCAAACTGATCCGTGTTCCGATGTTGCGCGGACGCATCGTCGCGCTCAATGGAACGCTGGTCACCGGGATGACCATTCCGCCGGAAGGCGCCTGGGTGCTGCGCGGCGACCGCGGATTGACTTATTCTGACCGCATGCCGGAAAATTCCCGCCTCGTGGAGGGCGAGTGGTGGCCGGAAAACTACGCCGGCGCGCCGCTGGTGTCCTTCTCGGCGGAGGAGGCAGGCGAGCTGGGCCTGAAGCGCGGCGACACAGTCACCGTCAATGTGCTGGGCCGCAATGTCACCGCCACCATCGCCAACCTGCGCGAAGTGGCCTGGGAATCACTCGGTATCAATTTCGTCATGGTGTTCTCGCCCAACACGCTGGCAGGCGCCCCGCACAGCTGGCTGGCGACCCTGACGGAAGAAGGCACAACTCCCGACCGCGAGGGCAGGGTGCTCAACGCGGTCACCCGCGCCTTCCCCGCCGTGACCACGGTGCGGGTGAAGGACGCGCTCGAAGTGGTGAACCGGCTGGTCGGACAGCTGGCGCTCGCCATCCGGGCTGCTGCCTCCGTCGCGCTCATCGCGTCCGTTCTCGTGCTGTCCGGCGCACTGGCCGCATCCAATCGCTCCCGCATCCATGATGCGGTCGTGCTCAAGATGCTGGGCGCGACTCGGCGTGACCTGATCACCGCCTTCAGCCTGGAATACATGATGATCGGGCTGGCCACCGCTCTCTTCGCGCTGGCCGCAGGCGGGCTGGCAGCCTGGGTGGTTGTTTCGCAGGTGATGGGTCTTGACGCTGTTTTTCTTCCGGAAGTGGCCGTGACCACCATCCTCGTAGCCCTTGTGCTGACCGTCGGCTTCGGATTGATCGGCACATGGCGGGTCTTGGGACACAAGGCGGCCCCTGTTCTGAGAACGCTCTGAGGCATCGCCCCGTTAACCCCATTCACGCGAAGGTGAAGCCGCAGGGGCAAAAACCGGCCATCGCCTGCCTCATTCGGGCTTGAAGGTCTTGTTCCGGGCACAAACAGTGCTCATATTCCCACCCAGGCATGCTGGAGTTCCGCCAGCGGCGCCTCGGCGAAGGGTGGCAGCATCCCGCCGGACACCGGACGGAACACACGCAAAGAGGATATTCATGGCTGATCTTCGCAATTATCAGACGCGGACCGGCACTCAGGGCTACGCGGACGCCTCGATCGACGAAGGCCTGCGTTCCTACATGCTCAAGGTCTACAACCTCATGGCGCTCGGCCTGGCCATTACCGGTCTGGCGGCATGGGGCGGCTTCAACTTCGCCGTCCAGGACGGCCAGCTGACCCAGTTTGGCCAGTTGCTTTTCGTCAGCCCGCTCAAGTGGGTACTGGTCTTCGCGCCGCTGGCGCTGGTGTTCTTCCTGTCATTCCGCATCCACAAGATGAGCGTCACTGCCGCGCAGACGACCTTCTGGGTCTATGCCGGTCTCGTGGGCATGTCACTGTCGACGATCTTTCTCGTCTACACGCAGACTTCGATCGTACGCACCTTCTTCATCACGGCTGCGGCCTTCGGTTCGCTTTCGCTCTACGGCTACACCACCAAGCGTGACCTCTCGGGCATGGGCTCGTTCCTGATGATGGGCCTGTTCGGCATCATCATTGCCTCGATCGTCAACATCTTCCTTGGCTCCACCGCACTCCAGTTTGCCATCTCGGTGATCGGCGTGCTGGTCTTTGCCGGTCTGACGGCCTGGGATACGCAGCAGATCAAGGAGATGTATTACGAAGGTGATGACGCTGAAACCGGTGGCCGCAAGGCGATCATGGGCGCGCTGAGGCTCTACCTCGACTTCATCAACCTGTTCATGTTCCTGCTGCAGTTCCTGGGCAACCGCGATTAAGCATCACGGACAGACATGCAAAAGGGCGGCTCTCGCGGGCCGCCCTTTTCATTTGGATAGGTGAAGGTTGCAGACCGGCTTTCAGCTGGCAGCGCGCACCGGCATTTCATCGTCGCGCATCAGATTGGCGATGACGCGCAGGTAATCGGCAGGCTTGGCCGTCACGGGCGGATTGATCAGCCCGGTCTTTTCGATATCGGCGGCACTGGTGCCCGAAACGATGGCGAAGGGCAGGTGGGCTTCACGCAGGGCGTGGGCCACCGGCGTCACCACCCCGTCCGGCAGCATGAAATCGAGCACTGCGGCATCAACATGTTCCAGCGCGATGATGCGCTGCGCTTCCGCGACGCTGGACGCCACGATGGTGGCATAGCCCGCGGCCTCGGCCTGCCCGGCGGCATCAAGCGCAATCAGCGGATCATCTTCAACGATCAGAAGGGTCGGCTTGGTCATCCCGGTCTCCATGAATGCAAGTCCCGGTGACGGAATGCCCGATTTGGCAATCGGCTCACCTCACTGGCAATGATTTGCCAACATGGTTAACCAAGGCTTAACCGGCGGCTTCCTCGATCCGCTCCATGTCCTCGTCGGAAAGCCCGAAATGGTGGCCGATCTCATGCACGAGGACATGGGTGACGATGTCGCCGAGGGTCTCTTCGTTCTCGGCCCAATAGTCGAGGATTGCGCGGCGGAAGAGGGTGATCCGGTTCGGGCCGTCACCGGTCTGCGGGTTCCAGCGTTCGGCAATTCCGCGGCCTTCGAAGAGGCCAAGCAGGTCGAAAGGCGTTTCCAGCGCGAGCGAATCCATGATTTCGTCGGTCGGGAAATCGGCGACCTGAAGCACGATCTCTCCGGTGAGCACCCGAAACTCCTCCGGTAGGTGAGCATAAGCCTCAATGGCCAGCAATTCCACTTCCGACAAGGTCGGAGCCACTTCGCCGAGCCAGTTCCGGGTCTTGTAGATACGTGCCATGGATCCCCCTTTCCGGGGCCATATAGGCGTTTTTGCCCCATGAGGAAAGGATGGCGTCAGTTGCGCCCGGCAGCCTGAAGCAAGTGGTCCATGCGCCGGAAACTTTCCTGCAGGATTGCCGCATCGCCGAGCGCATGGGCGAGCGCGATTCCGCCCTGCCATTCCGCGATGACACCGCGCGCCAGACCGAGTCCCTGCGACGGGCGGATACCCGTCCGGCCGAGTTCGCGCGCGAGAAACGCGATCAGGATGGTGAAGCTCTCCGCCGCCTTGTCGCAGGCCACGCCGTGCTCCCGCCGGAAGTCGCGGACACACAGCGAGATCGGGCAGCCGTGCTCGACACGCGAACGCATTGAGCGCTGGAGCCGCTCGACCAGCGCGCGCATGCGTGCACGCGGCTCCCCGGTCTCCGCCGAGATCGCTTCGGTCATGGATTGCGTTTCGCTGACGAAGATCTCGGCCACCGCCAGCGCCAGATCGCCCTTGGTCTTGTAATAGTAGTAGACATTGCCCACGGGAACGCCGGAACGGGCCGCGATGTCGGCGATGCTGGTGGCATCGAACCCCTTGGTCCAGAAAAGTTCCGCTGCCGCTGCCGCAAGGGCCTCGCGCTTGCTGTCACCGCGTTTGGGCATAAAAATCCCCGTCTCAGTCGAATGACTGACTCTTAGACAGATTGGCGCTGCCTGTCACCTGGCGGTGTCATGGCTCGATGCTCCGCGCCTCGGACGGCAGCAGGATCGGAATGCCCCCGCGCACGGGATAGGCCAGCTTTGCTGCCTTGGAAACCAGTTCGTTCCGCGAGCGGTCATAGGTCAGGGGGGATTTGGTCAAGGGGCAGACCAGCAGTTCCAGCATTTTCGGGTCAACATCGAGGCTGCGCCGCCGCAAGTCCCGGTCATCTGTGCCGTCGTCCGCCATGACCGGAAGTCTCCTATTGCAGATTGGTCGCCGGACCGTCGGCATCCCGCGCCAAAGCCATTTCGGTGATGGCGACCAGCGTCTCGGCGCGGGTCTTAAGGTCGGCGGCCTCCAGCAGCGCCTGTTTCTCCGCCGGTCCGTAGGGCGCCATCATCGACAGCGCATTGACCAGCGTCACATTGCCCGCCTTGGAAACACTGTCCCAGTCCGCTTCCATGTCATTGGCATCCAGATAGGCCCGGAAGGCTTCCAGAAGACCGTGACGGTCAATGGTGTCTTCCTGCGCATCCTGAACGAGATCGGCGGCAAAATGGGTCACCCTTGCCTGACGGTAGGGCGTGCGCACGGACAATTCTTCCACGATGCGGAAGCGCGTCACCCCTTCCAGCGTGATGATGATGCGGCCGTCGCCGGTTTCCGCATGCGAGGTAAGGCGGCCCATGCACCCGACCGCACAAAGCGCCGGCTCGCCATCATCGAGGCGCGAATCGTCCAGCGCCGGCTGGATCATTCCGATGTGACGGCCCTTGGCGAGCGCGTCATCGGTCATCTGCAGGTAGCGCGGCTCGAAAATGTTCAGGGGAAGCCGCCCGCCGGGCAGCAACAATGCGCCCGAGAGGGGAAAGACCGGAATGATGTCCGGCAGGTCGCGCGCGTCCCGGTAGACCGCATTGCCGATCTTCATGGTCGAACTCCCTCAAGAACTCCTGAACCATTTGGTGCAGGGGCCGGAAATCTCAAGCCCCCGCTACAGCATCAGGAAAACAGCAGCGAGGACAATTTGCGCCGGGCCGCCAGCGTCGCCGGGTCTGCCATGCCCCAGGCCTGAAAGAATTCCAGCAGCTGGGTCTTGGCCGCGTCGTCGTTCCAGCCGCGGTCGGCCCTGATGATGGCAAGCAGATGGTCGGCCGCTTCGCCGCGTGCGCCGCGTGCGTTTTCGATCTTGGCGAGATCCATGCGCGCGGCATGGTCGGCCGGATCATCGGCAAGACGCCGAGCCAGCGCTAGCGGGTCACCCAGAGCCGCGACTTCCTCGTCCAGCTTCATGCGCGCCCGCAGCGCCTCGATGGCGGGAAGCGTCGTCTTTCCAGCGGGAACCTGGCCCAGCAATTCGGCTGCCTGCGCCTTTTCGCCCACGTCGTAAAGAAGCGTTGCCGCACCGGCCAGTGCATCGGCATTGTCTGGAGCCTGCTGCAGGATCATCCCGTAGATCCGAAGCGCGGACTGCGCATCCCCTGCGTCCATCGCCTCCCGAGCGGCCTCAAGCGCTTCCGCGATCGGATCGGCGGCCGGCCCTGCCAGTTTGGAGATGAACTTTCGAATGTCGGATTCCGGAATGACACCCATGAAACCGTCAACGGGCTGCCCGTTGACGAAGGCGATGACGGCCGGAATCTGCTGCACACCAAGCTGGCCGGGAATTTGCGGGTGCTCGTCGATGTTCAGCTTGGCAAGCTTCACCGCGCCCCGGGCATCGTTGACAACCTTTTCGATCATTGGCGCGAGCTGGCGGCAGGGATTGCACCAGGGTGCCCAGAAATCCACCAGCACCGGCTGCTCGCGCGAAGCATCCAGCACTTCGGCCTTGAAGCGCGCCGTTGTCGTGTCGAAAACCAGCGGGCCTTGCGGCTTGGCCGGTGCCGGCGCCACCTCATCCGCACCGAAGCTGACATTGGTGGTGTAGCCGCCATTGCCGGATTGATAGGGATTGTTGTCTTGCATGTTCCGCTCCAGCGCGCCGTTCCGGCGCTTTCCCGTAGATTGCCGCTCAGCCCGCCAAATTCAAGGGCGCTGCCGTATGTCCCGTTGCCTCGACAAACCGGATCAGGTCGCCGGCGCTTATCCCGGTTGTGGCCGTGTTGACCAGCGGATGGCAATTGACCCGCTCCTGGCCCAGCAGATCGCTGTCGATGAAAAAGCGGACCTGCCCGCCCGTGTCGTTGACCAGGCCGAAGGCTGTGACCGCGCCCGGCTGGACCCCAAGCAGCTCTTCCATTTTCTCAGGCTTGCCGAAGGAGACCCGGCTGGCCGCGCCGATCAGGTGGTGAATGGATTTCAGATCGACCATGGCATCTTCCTCAACCGTCAACAGGAAGAACTGGTCCTTCTTGTCCTTGAGGAACAGGTTCTTGGTATGCGCGCCTGTAATCTGGCCGCGCAATTCCTGCGATTCAGCCACCGTGTGCAGGGGTGGATGGGTGACGGTTTCATGGGCAATGCCAAGACCATCCAGATAGGAAAACAGCGCTTCGGGCGAAAGGACGGGCATGCTTGGTCTCCGGTCACAAACTTGCGTCTGTTTGGTTCATATTTGCGCCGCTGACAAGGCTGTGACAGCCCGGAAGGGCCTGTGTGCTGGCTCCAAAATGCACTTCGGTGAAGTTTCACTTTCCTGTTTTTTCCCTGTTGCAATCATCAGCCGCTTGCGCCATATAGGCGCGGCTCGCGGCGCTCAGGCGCAGCGGACAAGTGAGCGGGCGTAGCTCAGGGGTAGAGCACAACCTTGCCAAGGTTGGGGTCGGGCGTTCGAATCGCCTCGCCCGCTCCAGTTTCCGACAGGAACATCTTCATCAGGCCCGGAGCAATCCGGGCCTTGGTGTTTTCGGCCCGGCTTCACGCTTTTTCTGCCCCTTCCTGTCGCCCGCAGCCCATGCTAGGCCGGTTTCATGGCACAGAAAAAAGCCCATGAGGTCGACGGCTGGATCGCCCGGCCGGACAAGGCCGCGCGGATCATCCTCGTCTACGGCCCTGACCGGGGAATGGTGTCGGAGCGGGCGCGAAAGATTGCCGTTTCGACCGGCCTGCCGCTCGACGATCCCTTTTCAGTCATCCGCCTGGAGGCTTCCGAACTTGATGCCGATCCCGGCAAGCTGATCGACGAAGCCCGCATGGTGCCGATGTTTTCCGACACCCGCCTCATCTGGATCACCAATGGCGGCAGCCAGAAGGCGCTTGCCGACGGGGTGAAGATCCTTTGCGACGAGCCGCCCGCTGACGCCCTGTTGCTGATCGAGGCTGGCGATCTGAAAAAGGGCACGACCGGGCTGCGCGGGATTGTCGAAGGCGCTTCTTCGGCCATGGCCTTGCCCTGTTATGCCGACGACGCCCGCAAGATTGACGATCTGATCAATGCCGAACTGGCAGCGCACAACCAGACGATCACGCTGGACGCACGCGAATTGCTCAAGGCCGGTCTCGGCGGCGACCGGCTGGCCACTCGTGGCGAGATCGAAAAGCTGGGCCTCTACGCCATGGGGAAGCCGCAAATCACGGTCGGGGATGTGGCAGAAAGCCTCGGCGACGTGGCTGCGAGCTCGGCGGATGATGCAGTGGATGCCGTTTTGACAGGTGACTTGTCAAAAATGGATCTGGCCTTCTCTCGCCTTGTCACCGCCGGCACGCATCCCTTCGTCGTTCTCTCCACAACCATGCGGCAATTCTCCACGCTCCAGGCCATGCGTGATTCCATGGACCGGGAACGCAAATCTGCAGCTGCAGCCGTGGCCGCCGCCCGTCCGCCGGTCTTCTTTGCACGCCGCAAGGCCGTCGAAGTCGGCCTTCAGGCATGGAGCGCACCGGCCATCGCGCGGGCGCTGGACCGCATTCAGGACACCGTGCTGCAGACCCGCCGCTCACCGGAGCTGGCCGAAGCGCTCAGCCGCCAGACGCTGCTGGCGCTGGCCGTGGAAACAGCAAGAAACCTGAAAAGATAATATTATCAGTGGCTTGAAGCACTACCTCTGCAACAGGCGGCAAAGCTCATCCAACTGTTCGAGGGACTGATAGTTGATCTTCAACTCGCCGCCTCGCGCGCCGTGATTGACCGAAACCTTGAGACCAAGCGCATCCGACAGAAGGCGTTCCAGCGCCACCGTATCGGCATCTTTCTCCGCCTTGGCCTTGCCGGAATCACTCTTTTCGCCACCCTTCGGCTGCTGCTGGAGGGCTTCCGCCTGCCGCACCGACAATCCGTCGCGCACGATCCTCTGGGCAAGGCCCAACGGATCATCCGCGGTGACAAGGGTACGCGCATGACCGGCCGACAGCGACCCGTCGACCAGCATTGCCGTCACTTCCGGCGGCAGTTTAAGCAGCCGCAACGTATTGGCGACATGGCTGCGGCTCTTGCCGATCACCTGCGCCAGGTCGGCCTGCGTATAATTGTGCTCGTCGATCAGCTGCTGATAGCCCATCGCCTCTTCCAGCGGATTGAGATCCGCGCGCTGCACGTTTTCAACAATGGCGATTTCGAGCGCCACGCGATCATCCACCTCGCGGATGATGACCGGCACCTCGGCGAGACCGGCCTGCTGGGCTGCACGCCAACGGCGCTCGCCAGCGATAATCTCGTAGCGCCCGGCCTCCGCCTTGCTGGGACGGACAACGACGGGCTGCACCACGCCATGCTCACGGATCGACTGGGCAAGATCGGCCAGATCGCCCTCAGCAAAGTGCCGGCGCGGGTTTCGCGAGTTGCGCATGATGAATTCGATCGGAACCTTGCTGTCAGCCGGCGCTGGCGCCTTGTTGGCCACTTGCGGCTGATCCATTTCGCCAATCAGCGCCGCGAGGCCGCGCCCGAGGCGCCTTTTTGCAACATCATCCGACATGTTTCGTCACCGCTTGTCTTTCATGCTTCTTTCAGGCCGCGCGCAATCTGCGCTCACGGCGGATCACTTCAGAGGCCAACTGCAGGTAGGCCTGGCTTCCCGAACATTTCAGGTCATACAGAATGGCAGGCTTGCCGTGAGAGGGCGCCTCGGAAATGCGGACATTGCGGGGGATGATGGTCTGGTAGACCTTTTCCCCCATGTGGCGCCGCACGTCCTCCACGACCTGGTTGGCGAGATTGTTGCGGCCGTCATACATGGTCAGCACGATTCCCTGGATATCCAGGGCCGGGTTGATCGTGGCACGCACCTGTTCCACCGTCTGGAGCAACTGGCTGAGACCTTCCAGCGCAAAAAACTCGCACTGCAGGGGCACAAGCACCGAATCCGCCGCGGCCATGGCATTCATCGTCAACAGGTTGAGCGAGGGCGGGCAATCGATCAGGATATAGCTGTAAAGCAAGCGGGCATCATCAAGCGCCTTGGACAGACGCCGGACGCGGTCCGGCGAACCGGCAATTTCCATCTCCACGCCAAGCAGGTCCAGCGTCGAGGCAACCACGCTCAGATCGGGCACCGCAGTCGGCACCGCTGCCTCGGCAATGGTCGCCTCTCCCATCAGCACGTCATAGGCAGAGACATCGCGATGATGCCGGTCAATGCCCAAACCGGTGCTGGCATTGCCCTGGGGATCGAGATCGACAATCAGGACTCGCTCGCCGATGGCGGCCAGCGCTGTACCGAGATTGATCGCGGTCGTGGTCTTTCCGACGCCACCCTTCTGGTTGGCGACGGTAATGATGCGCGTTGTATTGGTCATTCCGCGTCCATGTGTTCCCGTGGGAACTCTTTGAAATTCAAACAGATATCCGTCGGTTCAGATTGCTGATCTCCAGAATGACGGACTCCGGATCAACGATGCTCTGGTGTTCTAGCAGATCGAATTGCCAGTTTCTCCGGCTTTCTTCAATTTCTTCGCGGTATCCACGGCCTTTGTGGAACAGTGCCCTTGTATCACCGGTCAAACGTGTTTCCGTCATCTCCAGCAATTCCGGGAGCGAAGCCAGCGCCCGCGCCGTTATGACGTCCGGCTGTTTCACGTGAATCAGTGCATCCTCGATCCGCTCGGAGTGAACTGACCCCGGCGCGCGCGCCTGGCTCAACGCATTGATCAAAAACGCTGTCTTCTTCCGGTTGCTCTCCACAAGATCAATCGAAAATCCTGGATGATCCTTGCACAGGATGGAAATAACCACGCCGGGCAAACCGCCTCCGGAGCCGATGTCTAGAAAATGACGGGCACCGTTTCGCAAACGGAAGACCTGTGCACTGTCAACCACATGCCGCTCCCAGAAATCATTCAACGAAGCAGGCGCCGCGAGATTGATGTGTTCATTCCACTTCCGGAACAGATTTTCAAAGCCGACCAAGGTTTCGTATGTTTCACGTGAAACGGGACCAGCAGCCTCAACCAGCCGCGCGATACGACGATCGCTCATCGTGAACCGGCCTGTGAATCAAGAATCCATTTGCGGACGTGAGCAACCAGAAGCGCCAGCGCTGCGGGAGTCATCCCATCAATCCGGTCGGCGTCAGCAATGGTCCGCGGTCTTCGCTGCGAAATCTTGCATTTCAATTCATTGGATAGGCCCGAAATACCACTCACATCGAGATCGGCCGGAATCGCCAAGGCTTCTTCCTTGCGCAAGGCCGCAATATCATCGGCCTGTCTGTCCAGATAGACCGCATACTGCGCCTCTGCTTCCACGACCGTCGCGACTCGAGGTGCAATCTCCGCCAACTCAGGCCACACCGCTTCAATTGTATCCCAGGAAACGTCGGGATAGGACAGCATGTCATAAGCCGACCGCCGGACACCGTCCTGTTTGAAGGCAAGGCCCATTCGGCCCGCTTCATTCGGTGTCAGGTTCCGCGATTTCAAAAGTTCACGTGTGGCGGCGGTCCTGTCGGAAAACTCGGAAAACACCGACCAACGGACATCACCGACCAAGCCGGCCTCACGGCCAATCGCGGTCAACCGCAGATCCGCATTGTCGGCGCGCAAGGACAATCTGAATTCGGCCCGTGACGTGAACATCCGATAGGGTTCACTGATGCCGCGCGAGATCAGATCATCAATCATCACGCCAATGTAGCTGGAAGTCCGGCTCAAGATGAGCGGTTCTTGGTCCAAAGCAGCGCGAGCCGCATTGGCTCCGGCCACCAATCCCTGAGCTCCAGCCTCCTCATAGCCCGTCGTCCCGTTGATCTGACCGGCAAGATACAAGCCGGGAACCGAACGAAACTGCAAGTCGGGTCCCAACTCACGCGGATCAACGTGATCATACTCAATGGCATAACCATATTGAAGAATACGAACTGTTTCCAAACCTTCAATCGATGCAAAGATCGCATCCTGAACATCCTCCGGAAGCGATGTCGAAATTCCATTGGGGTAGACGGTAGGATCGTCGAGCCCTTCGGGCTCCAAAAAGATCTGGTGGCCGTCCCGATCACCAAACCGCACGATCTTGTCCTCGATGGAGGGGCAATAGCGCGGCCCGACACCCT
Organism: Brucellaceae bacterium; assembly: GCA_020637755.1. Lineage (GTDB taxonomy): Bacteria > Pseudomonadota > Alphaproteobacteria > Rhizobiales > Rhizobiaceae > Zhengella. The sequence continues at coordinate 15,124 of JACKJW010000021.1, forward strand.
TGATGTGGCCGGAGTACATGGCCGAACGGCCAAGATTGTTGCGGACAATCTCATGTGTCCGCCCATTGGTCCGGGTAATGCCGCAGGAAATCTGAGGATTCGTGATTCTTTCCGTCAGCAGAGAAAAGGGCACCGGCTCCGGATCTGCCTCCTGACGGCTCAGGCGATCCCAGGCAATCGTCCGGCCATCAAGTCTCGCCGGAGTACCTGTCTTCAATCGGCCAAGCTGAATGCCGCTGATTCTCAGAAAGTCAGCAAGTGCATTGCTGGGCTTCTCGCCAACGCGCCCCGCCGGAATGCGCCGATCCCCCATATGGATCACGCCTCCTAGGAACGTTCCAGTCGTCAGGACGACCGATGCCGCGTCAATCTGTGACCCATCGGAGAGCAGAACACCACATGCGGCGCCTCCGCGCAGAACCAGTCCCGCGACTTCGTTTTCTAGAACCGTGAGATGATCTTGCTGCGCCATAAGTGACTGGATGGCAGTACGATATAGCTTCCGGTCTGCCTGAGTGCGTGGACCTCGGACAGCAGCGCCTTTGCGCCGGTTCAGTATCCGGAACTGAATCCCTGCAGCATCGGCAGCGCGGCCCATCAGGCCGTCAAGCGCATCGATTTCACGGACGAGATGGCCCTTACCCAATCCGCCGATGGCCGGATTGCAGGACATGACTCCCAAGTTGCCTCGGGACAAGGTAACCAGCGCTGTTGACGCACCAATTCGTGCCGAGGCAGCTGCTGCCTCGCAGCCGGCATGGCCACCGCCAATCACGATGACATCAAAGCGCATGGCCACTGTTTTGTCCCTTGAACTGTTTCACGTGAAACTGCTGGTTCTCTACGGCCGATGTTTCACGTGAGTCAATCTCGCGATTGTTTCACGTGAGTCACTTTCCGATACAAAACTCAGAAAAGATGACATCGAGCAGGTCTTCGACATCGACGCGGCCGGTGATCCTTCCTAGAAAAACCGATGCTGCGCGCAGTTCTTCCGCCAGGACCTCGTTCCGCACACCATCCTCGACACATGAACGCAAGACAGACAGGCACTGCATCAGTAGTCCCACATGCCGCACCCGTACCGCTGAAAGCGGAATATCTCCGCCAACATCGGCAACAATGCCGTCGCAAATATTGTTGATGAGACCATCGAGACCCATACCGGTTTTCGCAGAAATGGGCAGTAACTCGTCCTCAGCCAACGACCCACCCAGGTCGCACTTGGTACGTATCAATAGACGGCGCTGACCATCCAATTCCGGCTCCAGTTCCGGCAAGTTCCCATCCGGGGGAACAAGAACCAGCACAAGGTTGGCTGTCCGAACAGCATGATGCGCGCGTTCAACCCCGATCCGTTCCGCCGCACTGTCCGACTCGCGAATGCCCGCCGTATCGGTCAGGAGTACCTTGTAGCCATTGAGATCGAGTGCAACTTCGACCAGGTCGCGGGTGGTCCCTGCTTCCTCCGTCACAATCGCAACGTCGCGTCTCGCCAATGCATTCAACAGGCTCGACTTGCCCGCGTTGGGCACACCGGCCAGCACGACACGGTAACCTTCCCGGATGATTTCTGACGCGCCAGCTGTCCCGGTATGCGCCTCGATTTCATTCAACAGCGCCTGGACAGACGGCCGCACGATTTCGGCGACCGAGCCTGGCACGTCCTCCTCATCCGCGAAGTCGAAATCGGCCTCCAGCATCGCGCGGATCCGGACAAGACGGCCTCGCCATCCATCATAAAGAGCCCGTGCAGCACCGTCGGCCCCTGCGATAGCCAGTTTTCGCTGCATCTCCGTCTCAACCGAAATCAGGTCGGCTAGCGCTTCCGCTTCGGTCAGATCGATTTTTCCGTTCAGAAAAGCGCGACGGGTAAACTCGCCCGCCTCGGCCGGCCGGCAACCAGGGAACGTTGACAGCTCATGAAGTACAGCGTTGACGACAGCCCGGCCTCCGTGGCAGTGCAGTTCGACGCTATCCTCACCAGTGAAACTTGCCGGTCCCTTGAACGTGAGCACCAGTCCGCGGTCAAGGACTTCATCGTTACGTCTGCGAATCGTTTTCAGCTCAGCCCGACGGTCAAGCGGAAGTGCCCCACAAAGTGTCGCTGCAATTGCAAACGCCCGGATTCCGGACAGCCGGATGACCGCAACGCCACTGGGAAGCGCTCCACTGGACAGCGAAAAGATCGTATCGGTCCTGCCTGACATACCGTGGACGAATTTATCCAATTAAATCAATGCTTTACATAACTCTATTGCTCCATGAGTTTGTCACGGAAGCGAATCGGTCAGGTATTCATGGAATCGAAGAAATCCGCATTGCCCTTTGTCTGCTTCAGCTTGTCGATCAGAAACTCGATCGCATCCGTCGTACCCATCGGTGCAAGAATACGGCGTAGAACGAAAATCTTCTGAAGGTCCTGACGCTGGACGAGCAGGTCTTCCTTTCGCGTACCCGATTTGAGAATGTCCATGGCCGGGAAGATACGCTTGTCAGCAACCTTGCGGTCAAGCACGATTTCCGAATTGCCGGTGCCCTTGAATTCTTCAAAGATCACTTCATCCATGCGGCTGCCAGTATCGATCAGGGCTGTGGCAATGATGGTCAGCGAACCACCTTCCTCGATATTGCGTGCGGCACCGAAGAAGCGCTTGGGCCGCTGCAATGCATTGGCATCCACACCACCGGTCAGCACCTTGCCCGATGACGGCACGACAGTGTTGTACGCACGGCCGAGGCGCGTGATCGAATCGAGCAGGATGACGACATCACGTCCATGCTCGACAAGGCGCTTGGCCTTTTCGATGACCATTTCGGCTACCTGCACATGGCGTGCCGCCGGTTCGTCGAAGGTCGATGACACGACCTCGCCCTTCACCGAACGCTGCATGTCCGTCACTTCTTCCGGACGTTCGTCGATCAGCAGCACGATCAGGTAGCACTCCGGATGATTGGCAGTGATCGAATGGGCGATGTTCTGCAGCAGCACCGTCTTGCCGGTGCGCGGCGGCGCCACGATCAACCCGCGCTGGCCCTTGCCGAGCGGCGACACAAGGTCGATCACGCGCGGTGACAGATCCTTGGTCGTCGGGTTCTCGATTTCCATCTTGAGCCGCTCGTTTGGATAAAGCGGCGTCAGATTGTCAAAATGGATTTTGTGGCGGATCTTTTCGGGATCCTCGAAATTGATCGTGTTGACCTTCAGCAGCGCGAAATAGCGTTCGCCTTCCTTGGGACTGCGGATCGGACCCTCCACCGTATCGCCGGTTTTCAACGAGAAGCGGCGAATCTGCGAGGGCGAGATGTAAATGTCGTCGGGCCCAGGCAGATAGTTGGCACTGGCCGAGCGCAGGAAGCCGAATCCGTCCTGCAGGATTTCCACGACCCCGTCACCGATGATCTCCACATCCTGCTCGGCAAGCTTCTTCAGGATTGCGAACATCAGTTCCTGCTTGCGCAAAACGCTCGCATTCTCGACCTCGAGCGATTCCGCGAATGCGATCAGATCCGTCGGGTTCTTGCTCTTGAGCTCCTGGAGTTTCATTTCCTGCATGGGGATACCGTCTAGCAAAGGGAAGGGGGTTCCGGTGACAGGCCGCGTAGCCGGGAAGGGGCTGTAGGGGAAATCGGCGGCGCGCCGGAAGAAAGATGGCGCTTCTTTAGAACCCATCGCCGCAAAACGCAAGCGAAAGCTGGCACGAGCACCTTGTCAGAACGGCTTCACGATCACCATCACCACGATGAGGATCATCAGCACTGTCGGTATTTCGTTGACCAGACGCCAGTGGCGCTGGCTCTTCTCGTTGCGGTCCTCGGCAAAGAGCCGGACTCCGCGCGACAGATAGCCGTGGCAGGCCGACAGCAGCACCACGCCCAGCAGTTTCACATGGAACCAGCCCTGCGTGAAATAGCCCGCCTGCCAGGCAAGCCAAAGGCCGAAGACCCACGCGATTGTCATGGCCGGATTGATGATGACGCGCAGCAGCCTGCGCTCCATCACCTTGAAGGTTTCAGATTGCACCGAACCCTTCTCCGCCTCGCAATGATAGACGAAAAGCCGCGGCAGATAGACCATGCCTGCCATCCAGGAAATGATCGCGATCACATGGATGGCCTTGGCCCACAGATAGAAATTTGCCGGGTCCAGCCAGAACAGCGCAGCGGTGAGGCAAAGAAAGACGGCAATGGCAATCGCGGCACGCCGCGCGGCCTTGGCCCCGCTTTCGTTCATTTGCGCAGCACTTTCGTGCGGACCCGGCTCATCTCCCGTCAAAGCCCGGCCTCCCGCACCCGGCGGATCATCTGTTCCACATGGGCAATCGGCGCTTCCGGCGTGATGCCATGGCCGAGATTGAAAATCAGTGACCCCTCGCCAAGCTGTTCAAGGATGCGATCCACCCCTTCATCCAGCGCACGGCCACCGGCAACAAGACGCATCGGATCGAGATTGCCCTGAACCGCTCCGTCCTTCTGCAGCCGTCTGGCCTGGCTGAACGGCACCGACCAGTCCAGACCGAGCGCATCGACGCCGGTCTTTTGGCGGTAGCTGTCATAGAGCGCCCCGGAGCCTTTCGGGAACCCGATGATCGGGACATGCCGATGACGGGCTTTCACGAGGGCAACGATCTTTGCAACCGGCTTGATGCACAACTCCTCGAAGACTGCCTCGTCCAGCACACCCGACCAGGAGTCAAAGATCTGCACCGCGTCGGCGCCGGCATCGATCTGACGAATGAGATAGGCGGCCGACTGCACCGCCAGCACATCGAGGAGCTGCGCCATGGCTTGAGGATGCCGAAAGGCAAACAGGCGGCCAGGTGCCTGGTCCGGCGTCCCGTGCCCCGCGATCATGTAGGTCGCAACGGTCCAGGGTGCACCACAAAAGCCGAGCAGTGTCGTTTCGTTCGGCAACTCCGCACGCAGACGGCTGACCGTCTCATAGACCGGAGCCAGATGCTCATGGAAACCTTCGCCTGTCAGTCCGGCAATCTCGTCAGCGCGGATCGGCGTCATCAGCGGACCCCGTCCTTCCTCGAAGCGAAGGTCCCGCCCCAATGCATGGGGTACCACGAGAATGTCCGAAAACAGGATCGAAGCGTCAAAGCCGAACCGGCGGATCGGCTGTAACGTCACTTCAACCGCCAGATCCGGATTGTAGCACAGGTCGAGAAAACTCCCGGCCTGCTTCCGGGTCTCCCGGTATTCCGGAAGGTAGCGCCCAGCCTGGCGCATCATCCAGATCGGAGGGGGAAAGCGTTTTGCGCCTTTCAGCACGTCGATGACATTGCGGCCCATGATGACAGAGCACCGGCCTATCCCGGTGTGCTCCCCCTAAATAAAGAGATTCTGAAAAGAGTCATTTGATTCTATGACTCTGTCGGAATCGGGGATTACGGTTTCTCCACTGCGAACTGTCGTTTCCCGGCAATCCGCCATGCAGCTTGGAACCTCGTCCTCATGTGGATAACACCGTGGACAAGACGGAATTTCTCATAGCGGCCAAATCGTTTGCTGTCCAACCGACAGAAGAGGGCATGGGGACGGTTCGGGACAATGGACTTTGCGCCCGCATTCGTCCACATCTGGGAAAACCGGGCAGGCGCACCTGCCGGTGTGGACAAGCAGCCCGTTTTTCCCCAGGTCTCCATGCCCAGGGCCGTGACTGCAATCTTGTCCACACTCACCCACAGGCGAATGGGAAAACCGTGAACAAGGCACAAAGCTTCTTCCACCTTCACCTGATTTCTGACGCAACCGGCGAAACGCTTCTGGCCGCTGGCCGTGCCGCTTCCGCCCAGTACAAGAATGCCCGCGCCATTGAGCACATCTATCCCTTGATCCGTACGCCAAGGCAGGTCGAGCGGGTGCTGGCGGAAATCGACGAAGAGCCGGGCATTGTTCTTTACACGGTGGTTGACCAGGAACTGGCCAGCCAGATCGATGAGGGTTGCCTTGCACTCGGCATTCCCTGCGTCTCGGTGCTTGAGCCGGTGCTGAGTGTTTTCCAGTCCTATCTCGGTGCGCCGTCATCGCGCCGTGTCGGTGCCCAGCACGTGCTCGACGCGGAATATTTCCGGCGCATTGACGCGCTGAACTTCACCATGGAGCATGACGACGGCCAGCTGACGCACGATCTCGACGAGGCCGACATCGTGCTGCTTGGAATCTCGCGCACCTCGAAAACCCCGACCAGCATCTATCTGGCCAATCGCGGCATCAAGACCGCCAATATCCCAATCGTCCAGAATGTGCCCCTGCCGGAAGGCGTGCTGGCGGCGTCCAAGCCGCTGATCGTCGGACTGGTAGCCTCCGCAGAACGCATCAGCCAGGTGCGCGAAAACCGCATCCTGGGCTCCTCCATGGCCTATGATTCGCGCGATTATGCCGATCGCTCGGCCATCACTTCGGAACTGACCTACGCCCGCCAATTGCTCGGCCGGCATGGCTGGCCGATGATCGACGTGACCCGCAGGTCCATCGAGGAGACAGCGGCAGCCATCCTTGCGCTCTACCACAAGGCGCGTTAGCAACGGGCCGCTTCGGGGAGACGCGACCATGTCAGACATTCTCATCCTCGCTTCGGGCAGTCCGTTCCGGCGGCAATTGATGGAAAATGCCGGATTGGATTTCCTGGCCATCCCGGCCGAAATCGACGAACGCGCCGTCGAGCAACCGCTGGTGGACGCCGGCGCGTCACCGGAAGACATTGCTCTCGTACTCGCCGAGGCCAAGGCCACGGAAGTATCGGAGCGCCGCCCCGGCGCCCTGGTGATCGGGTCCGACCAGACCCTGTCGCTCGATGATGAAGTGCTGCACAAGGTCGCCAACATGGAAGGCGCAAGGCGGCGTCTGATGGAACTGTCGGGTCGGACTCACCACCTGAATTCGGCCATCGCCATTGTCCGGAACGGCGAAACGCTATGGCGTCATGTCTCGGTCGCAAGCCTCACCATGCGCCAGTTGCAGGGCGCGGAGATCGGCCGTCACCTGTCCCAGGCCGGCGATGGCGTCCTTTCCAGCGTCGGCGCCTACCAGATCGAGGGTCTGGGCATCCGGCTGTTCGACAGGATCGAGGGCGACACCTTCACCATCATAGGCCTGCCCATGCTGCCGCTGCTGGCGGAATTGCGCCGTCTCGGGGTGATCCATGACTGATCTTCTGCGCGCCGCCGTCATCGGCGATCCGGTCAAACATTCGCGCTCGCCCTTGATCCATGGCCATTGGCTGAAGCTGCACGGCATCGCTGGCCGCTACGATGCAATCCATGTTCCGGCAGGCCGGGCGCCCGCTTTTTTTGAAGGCCTGGCAACTTCGGGCCTGGCCGGATGCAATGTCACCGTTCCGCACAAGGAAGACGCGTTCCGGGCGATGGACTTCCGCACGGCAACGGCAGAAGCCATCGGCGCGGTGAACACTGTCTGGCTGGAAGACGGCAGGCTGCACGGAGACAACACCGATGCCTACGGCTTCCTGGCCAATCTCGATGAACGAGCGCCCGGATGGGACCGCGGTGGCAAGGCGGCGGTCATCGGGGCAGGAGGCGCCGGTCGCGCCATCGTTCATGCCCTCCTGCAACGAGGCTTCGACCGTGTCGACATCGTCAACCGGACTGCCGCGCGCGCTACCGAACTCGCCAGTCATTTCGGCGGCAAGGTTACTGGCGCCTCGCTTGACCAGCTGAATGATGCCCTGTCGGGGTCTGCGCTCATCGTCAACACCACGACACTTGGCATGGAAGGAAGCGATGGCGATGTGATCGACCTGACAGCGGCACCGCGCGACGCCCTTGCCACCGACATCGTCTACACCCCGCTCGTAACACCCTTTCTGGCTTCCGCGAGGGAGAGGGGCATGCGCACCGCGGACGGGTTGGGCATGCTGTTGCATCAGGCCGTGCCCGGCTTCGAGCGCTGGTTCGGCATCCGCCCCGAAGTGACGCCCAACCTGCGCGCCCTCGTCCTTGCCGACATGGGACTGGAGGACGCGGCATGATGCTGGTCGGAATGACGGGATCCATCGGCATGGGCAAGTCCACCACGGCCGCCATGTTCGCCGAGGCCGGGATTCCGGTTCACGATGCCGATGCAACGGTCCACCGGCTCTACGCCGGACGCGCCGCGCCGCTGGCCGAAGAGGCCTTTCCCGGAACCGTGCGTGACGGAGTGGTTGACCGCGAGCAACTCGCCAAAGCCGTGCTCGGGAACGACGGCGCCATGAAGCGGTTGGAAGCCATCGTCCATCCGCTGGTGCGCGAAGAAGAGGAAGCCTTCGTCCGCAGCGCCGAAGAGGCGGGAGCACCCTTCGTCATTCTCGATATCCCGTTGCTGTTCGAGACCGGTGGTGACAGGCGCATGGATGCCATCGTCGTTGTTTCCGCACCGGCTGACATCCAGCGAAAGCGCGTGCTGGAACGGCCGGGTATGACCGCAGAAAAGTTTGAGGCCATCCTGTCACGGCAGGTAGCCGATAGCGAAAAGCGCGCCCGTGCCGGATACGTGATCGACACGGGGAAGGGGCTGGAAAATGCCAGGCGGCAAGTGGCTGAAGTCATCGCAAAGCTGACAGCCGGAGCCGCACGCTTGCGGCAGGCTTCGCCCTCGGGCACCATGCCGCGGGAATGAGGATCGGAAGCCATGCGTGAGATCGTCTTTGATACCGAAACCACCGGCCTCGACAACAAGGCCGATCGGGTGATCGAGATCGGCGGTGTCGAGCTCGAGGACAAGTTCCCGACTGGCCGCACCTTCCACGTTTATATCAATCCGGAAGGCCGCGAGGTTCATCCCGAGGCGCTCGCCGTCCATGGCATTTCCAATGCCGATCTGGCCGACAAACCCACCTTCCGGGAGATCGCGGAAGCCTTCCTTGATTTTGTGTCCGGTGCGAAGCTGGTTGCCCACAATGCCAATTTCGACATGGGCTTCATCAACGCCGAACTGGCCCGGCTCGGGCAGCCGGCCATTGGCGATGAGTGGGTGATCGACACGCTGGCCATCGCACGGCGCAAGCACCCGATGGGTCCGAACTCGCTGGACGCGCTCTGCCGCCGCTACGGCGTCGACAATTCCCACCGCGAGAAACACGGCGCTCTTCTCGACTCCGAACTGCTGGCCGAAGTCTATATCGAGCTTGCCGGCGGCAAGCAGGCTGCGCTGCGTCTGGTCAGCGACGAGACAGACGGCACTGCCGAAGTGCTCGCCGATGCCCAACACGCCATCGAGGTGCGCCAGCGGCCAGTACCGTTGGCAGCCCGGCTGACAGCCACCGAAGTCGTGGCCCATGAAAGCCTCGTCACCGGTCTGGGCGAAAAAGCCATCTGGCGCAAACTCGGTTTCGGCTCACCCGGACCCGGCGGTGAATCCGGCTAAGAACTGGATCTGCATGCCGGTGAATCCGGCAAACAAAAAGCCCGGCTCCAGGGCCGGGCTTCGTGATTCACGTGAAACTTTCGCCGCGTCAGTTCGTCTTGACCTGCGCGCGGGCCTGTTCCTCGGCCATGCGCTGCTGGAACATCTGCGCGAAATCGATCGGCTCCAGCATCAGCGGTGGATAGCCACCGTTGCGGGATGCGTCCGCAATGATCTGGCGAGCGAAGGGGAAGAGCAGGCGCGGGCACTCGATGAAGAGGATCGGCAGCACATGCTCCTGCGGGAAGCCGGCCACGCGGAAGACACCGCCGTAGACGAGTTCCACATTGAACAGCACCTTCTTCTCGACCTCTGCGCGGCAGGTGATCGACAGCACGACATCGAACTCGGTCTCGCCGATCGGGTTGGCGTTCACGTTGACATTGATGTTGATGGCCGGGCTCTTGCCGAGACCCTGCAGCGACTGCGGCGCGTTGGGGTTCTCGAAGGACATGTCCTTGATGTACTGCGCCAGAACATTGAGCACCGGCTGTTCGGTGCCAGTACCGGCATTCGGGGTGGCTTCGGGCTGTTCGGCCATGGTGGGTTCCTTGTGGTTCGCGCCGCAGCGCTCGAATTTCGTCGGGTCGGTGGCTATCACGGTCACCCGTTCAAGACAAGCTTGGCGGGAGGAAGCCTCAGGTCCCCCGGTCATTCCAGGGTGAGGCGCGCGGTGTCTCGTCGCGGAACTCGTCCTCTTCGAGGTCGATGGTCGGGCCGCCATCGCGTCCGTTGAACGGTGCATCGCGGCGAACGTCTTCGCCTCCGGGCATGCCAAAGGTGGTGACGGTCACGCGGTCCTTCAGGAAGTGCCAGGCAGCGTCACGCAGTGCCGGAATGAAGAGCAGGAAGCCGAGCGTGTCGGTAATGAAACCCGGCGTCAGCAGCAGCACACCGGCGACAAGGATCATCACTCCGTGAACCAGCTCGCGGCCGGGCACACGGCCGGCTGCCGTTTCCTGCTGGATACGGGCGAGCAGGCCGAAGCCCTGCATGCGCAGAAGGAACGAGCCGATCACGGCGGTGACCACGATCATGGCCAGCGTGGCAGCGATCCCGATCTGCTGCCCGATGACAATGAAGGCGCCGATCTCCAGCATCGGAATGATGAGAAGGATGAAGGGGAGAAGCCCCAGCGGCATGGCGCGTCCTTTCGGCTGTTCCGGTTGGCAGGCGCTCCGCCTGCGTGCCCGCGTGCCCGCTTGCAAACCAAATATATAGGAACCGCACCTATGGATTTGAATGCATGCGGACCGCGTTCTATATGAGGGTCAGTGGCAAATCCAGAAGATGTCCGGCCCTTGGCGGGTATCAGCGTTTGGCAGGCAAGATGCAGTATCTCGATTTCGGAACGATTTTCTTCATGGTGGTGGCCGTCGTCATCATCTTCCAGCTGCGCAGCGTGCTCGGCAAACGAACCGGCAATGAACGTCCGCCCTTCGATCCCTATACCGACCGCAGCGCCGCACGCGATGCCAAGCCCGAGGACAATGTGGTCTCGCTGCCCAAACGCAAGCGGGGCGAGGAGGCGGGCGACGAGTTCTACGCACCGGTCGACAAGGCCGCTCCCGCTGGCACGGACCTCAATGCAACCCTGCGCGCCATGAAGGATGCGGACCCGAACTTCGATCCGCAGGAATTTGTCGCCGGGGCCAAGACCGCCTACGAGATGATCGTGATGTCGTTTGCCGAAGGTGACCGCAAGACGTTGCGCACCCTCCTGTCCCGCGAGGTTTTCGACGGCTTCGATTCGGCCATCACGGCCCGTGAGAAGGCGGGTGAAACCATGAAGTCTTCCTTCGTGGGCATTTCATCTGCCAACATCATCGGGGCGGAACTGCGCGACCAGATCTCCTCCGTCACGCTGCGCATTGTCTCCGAGATGATCTCGGCGACGATGGACAAGGACGGCACGGTGGTCGATGGCGATCCGGAGAATGTCTCCGAGGGCCGCGACGTGTGGACCTTTTCGCGCGACATGCGCAGCCGCGATCCGAACTGGAAACTCGTCGCCACGGAAGAGGAATAGGCTGTGGCGGCAGGCATGCTCTCGCCGCTCTTCACACCCTGCCGCTTCGACGACTTGCCTGGCTGGCGGGACGACGACCACACGAGCGCCTTCGCCGCCTTCCGGCGCTCGGCCTTTCGCCATCTTGAGAAACCGTGGAAGACCGGCTCGCTTGGGGTCCGGCTTGAGGCCTTTCTCCCGGCCTTTGCCGAGGCCAGAACCATGGTGGAGACGGATGGGCTCGAAGCGCGTGCCTTCTTCGAACGTCACTTCACGCCCGCCCGCGTGACACCCACCGAGGGTGCGAAGGGTCTGGTCACCGGCTTTTACGAGCCGGCGGTGGCCGCTTCTCCGGTTCGCACTGCGCGCCACACCGTGCCGTTGCTGCGCCCGCCCGCCGATCTGGTCGAGGTTGATGACACGACCCGTCCCGCAGGGCTTGATTCCTCTTATGCCTGGGCGCGCGATACCGGCAACGGGCTGGTCGAATATTTCGATCGGTCACAGATCGAGAAGGGCGCGCTGGACGGCCGGGGCCTGGAAATCGCCTGGCTGGAAAGCCGCGTCGATGCCTTCTTCATCCATGTGCAGGGTGCGGCCCGTCTCGTCATGCCGGATGGCGCACAGAAGCGGGTGACCTTTGCCGCCAAGTCTGGCCAGCCCTTCATCGGGGTTGGACGTATTCTGGTGGCGCGCGGCGAAATCCCGCTTGAGGAAATTTCCATGCAGTCGATCCGCGCCTGGCTGGCGGCCCATCCGGAGCGCGCCGACGAGCTGCTCTGGCAGAACCGCTCCTACATCTTTTTCCGGGAAGCGCCTGTCGACGATCCGGAGCTCGGGCCGGTGGCCGCGGCCAAGGTGCCCCTGACGGCCGGGCGCTCGGTGGCCGTAGACCGGTTCCTGCATACCTTTGCAACACCGTTCTTCATCCATGCGCCGGACTTGCTGCGCTTCGGTGGCAAGCCCTTTGCCCGCCTCATGATCGCGCAGGACACCGGCACGGCGATTGTCGGCGCGGCCCGTGGCGACCTGTTTGCAGGCTCCGGCGATGCGGCGGGCGAGATAGCCGGGCCGATCCGCAACGAGGCAGACTTTTACGCCCTTCTGCCCAATGCCTTGATCTGAGGCAGGGAGGCTGCGAAGACTTGGCCATGGCAGCACGCAAGACCAATGGCCTGACCGCCGAAGACAGGATCCTCTGGGGCAAGGTGGCCCGCACCGCCGAGCCTCTGCACGGCCGCGATGCAATGGATCGCCTCTGCGAGGACATGGCGCAAGCCATATCCGAAATTCAGCCGGCGCCGCTCCCGCCTGTTGAGAAGGGCATCCAGATTTCTCCACTCCGGCCTCAGGCCCCGCGCGGGGACGTGCCCGGCTTCGACCGGCCGACGCGCCGCAAGCTGGAAAAGGGCCGCCTGCCCATCGAGGCGCGCATCGACCTGCATGGCCTGTTCCAGGCAGAGGCCCATGCCATGCTGCACGGCTTTTTGGCCCGCGCCCATGCGCGCGGCATGCGCCATGTGCTTGTCATCACCGGCAAGGGGTCCTCCATCGGCAGCGAGGGGGTACTCAACCGCGCGCTGCCCGGATGGCTCTCCACACCGCTCTTCCGCGGCATGGTCTCGGGCCACGAAACCGCTGCGCGCCGCCACGGCGGCGAGGGTGCCTTCTATGTGCGCCTGCGCCGCAACCCGGAGCGCGCACCATGACGCCATTCGGCAAGAGGCTGCGGGAGATGCGTGCGGCGCGCGGGGTCTCCCAAAAGGAGATGGCGGCCGCCATCGGTGTGTCGCCTGCCTATCTTTCGGCTCTGGAACATGGGCGGCGCGGCTTGCCAAGCTGGTCGATGCTCCAGCGCATCATCGGCTATTTCAACGTGATCTGGGACGAGGCTGACGAGCTTGCGGAACTGGCAAGCCGTTCCCATCCGCGCGTCGTGGTCGATACGTCCGGGCTCACGCCGCGAGCGACCGCATTGGCCAACAGGCTTTCCGGCGAGATCGCCGATCTGGATGATGACGCGCTGGACGCGATCAACGCCCTGCTGGATGCCTTCCTGAAAACGTCGCTCAAGCGGCGCAACCGCTCCTGACGCATTTGGCTCAGAACAGCGAACGCAGATCGGCGATCTTCTCGTTGACCAGCCAGCCGTAGTAATTTTCTTCCGGCAGCTTGAGCGGTTGACCCGTGGATGCCCGGTCTGCGTTCTCCCGCTTCAGGGCACGGGCACGCTCTTCCGGATTGCCGAGATTGTAGAGCGTGGCGGTCACGCCGGGGTTCTGCGAGATGTCGAAACCGGCGATGGACTTGTAGGCATCGATCGACATCCGGATCGTTGCCGCCACATAGGCCAGCGATTTGTCCGGGTCCATGATCGTGTTGTAGACCTCTTGCGGGTCGCGGTGGTCGAGCTTGGGCAGGCCGGAAACCCGCGCCACAAGATCGCTCATCTGCAGCGCCGTCAGCGGATTGAGCTGGCCCAGCCCGAAGGTCTGGCCCGCATAGAAGGGCTGAAAGAAGACCGCCGAGAAACGGTTGTTCGGCCAGCTGCGCCCGTCCACCGTCCGCCCGCGGAAGCTGGCGTTCCAGACCTGCTCGCGGCAGGTCCACTGGTCATAGCTGCCGCGCTGAGAATCGCAGGCCGAAAATTGCGGACGGCGGATGAACTGGTCCACATCCTCGCCGTCATGGGCAAACGAGAAGTGCTGGTTCACATAGGCCAGCGCCTTCACGTAGTAGGTCTGCAGCCGGTCATAGGCATCCACATTGTAGGTATGCTCGCCGACGATGGCACCCGCGATGTGTAGCGGGCTGATGCCGTAGGCGGATGCCTCCGAACGGATCTTGGACCGCAGCTTGGTGTCGTTTCGCAGAAGCGCGAGCACCTTCTGGTACTTGCCCTCGAATGTGGTCTTCATGGCAGCCGTGCGCTTGGATGATCCGCCGGGTATGTCGGGCTGCTCGATATTGCGGTTGCCGGGCGGTACCGTTTCCAGTGCCGACGCCGCCGAAGTAAGACCGGCGGCAAGCGCAAGGCTGAGCAGGACGGTGAGGCGGCGGGTCATCGGCAATTCACTCTTGTTCCGGTCCGGCGGTACCTATGTCCGCTGAAGTTTGAAGTCGAGCCCAAACTGGCACGGGCAGGGCGAAGCGCCAAGACCCGTGCCATTCCGGTTACAGATTCCGGTTACAGGATGAAGCGCGACAGGTCCGTGTTTTGCGCCAGGTCGCCGACATGGGTTCGCACATAGTCGGCATCGATGACGACAGTCTTGGCCTCTCCCATGTCCGGCGCGGTGAACGACACCTCGTCGAGCACGCGCTCCATCACGGTCTGCAGCCGGCGCGCCCCGATGTTCTCCACCGTGGCATTGAGATCGACGGCGATGCCGGCCAGCGCATCGATGGCATCATCGGTGAAGGAGAGGGCCACACCTTCCGTTTCCATCAGCGCGACATATTGCTTGATGAGGCTTGCTTCCGTCTCTGTCAGGATACGCCGGAAATCATCCTTCTCAAGCGCGCGCAGTTCCACCCGGATCGGCAAGCGCCCTTGCAGTTCAGGCAGCAGGTCCGACGGCTTCGAGACATGGAAGGCGCCCGACGCGATGAACAGGATATGGTCGGTCTTGACCGGTCCGTATTTGGTGGCGACCACTGTGCCTTCGATCAGCGGCAGCAGGTCGCGCTGCACGCCCTCGCGGCTGACACCGGCTCCACCGCGTCCGTCATTGGCCGCGATCTTGTCGATCTCGTCGAGAAAGACGATGCCGTCATTTTCCGCTGCCGCCATGGCTTCCTGCGTCAACTGGTCCATGTCGAGCAGCTTGTCGGATTCATCATTGACTAGGAAGTCGTAGGATTCCTTCACCGTCGTCTTGCGCATCTTGGTGCGCCCGCCCATCGCCTTGGACAACATGTCGTTGAGGTTCAGCACGCCGATATTGCCACCCGGCATGCCGGGAATCTCGAAGCCGCCCGGCGCGCCGGTATCGGCCACCTCGATTTCGATCTCCT
>JACKJW010000022.1 GCA_020637755.1 Brucellaceae bacterium
GCGTTGACCACGGAGGCGATGCCGGCACCCAGGGCCGTCTGTCCCGTGAAGATCAGCGTGAAGGGGATGACGTTGTTGAGCAGGGCCAGCACGGCCAATTGTGCGGCAACCTGCCGGCTTGGCAGGACAAACCGGCCGGAGAACGCAAGGTAGAGGGCGAGAACGGCACAGGCTAGCAGTACGCGGATGAAAACCAGCGTGAACGGGTGGATGGTGTCCAGCGCGATGCGAGAGAAAAGAAACCCCGCGCCCCAGACGGCGCCGAGCAGGAGAAGTTCGATCCAGTTTCGGCCTGTCATGCCCGGTTCCCGACTTTGGTTGCGACCGGATCAGGAATAGAGGCATGGCTCGCGCGCGCCACCCGAAACCTGCGCGTCAGAAGGCGCGGAAGGTGACGATGGTGTAGGTGTCCTTCATGCCTGCGATGCCATGGGCATTGCGGGCAATGAAGTGACCGATGGCCTCGGGACGGTAAAATTTGACCAGCGGATCGAAACCGCCGGCCGTCGGGCAGATCTCCGAGGCGATTTCCCTGTCGGCCAGCGTCTGGCGGCTTCATAGGCCCTGCCGAGTTCGGTCTTGATCTGGACAAGGAATGCATTCACCGCGCGCGGCCTTTTCAAATGATTTACAGAACCGGAGATTTGCGAAGCCGGCACGGAACGTCAGGCCCGGTGGGGCTTGCCTGACGGCCTCGCAATGCTAGCCTCTCGGTCTGTCAACGGGAGGCCCTTCCATGCAGCGATTTGCCACGGCGCGTGAAGCAGCGCTCGAGATGCGGCCGGATGTGCCGGTCTATTGCTTCCGGCCTGACGTGCTGAAGGCCGATGCAAGGCGCTTCATGGCGCTGTTTCCCGGCCAGACCGCCTATGCGGTGAAAACCAACGGCGAGGACATGGTGTTGCGCGCGCTGGTCGAGGCCGGTGTCACCGCCTTCGACGTGGCCTCGCCGGGGGAATTGGCAGCGGTGCGTGCGGTCTCTCCCGATGCGGAGATGATCTACATGCATCCGGTCAAGGCGCAATCGGACATCAGGCTGGCGCTGGAAAATTACAAGGTGCGCGTCATCGCCGTCGACCACGAGGACGAAATCGTCAAGCTGAACCGCATTGTCGCCGCACTCGATATCGACCCCGGTGACATCACGGTCTTTGTGCGCCTGCAGACCAAGGGTCACGCGGCCTACGAGCTTTCGAAGAAATTCGGTGCGGCCCCGGCCCATGCGGTGGAGCTTTTGCAGCGCCTGCATCGCAGCGGCTACAAGGTCGGCATCTGCTTCCATGTCGGCAGCCAGATCGAGGAGCCGGACACCTATGAGCGCGCCCTGCGCTCGGCCGACTGGGTGCGCAACCGCGCCGCCGTGCCGCTGGCCGGCCTCGATGTCGGCGGCGGTTTTCCCGCAGAATATGGTCACGACCCGCGCCGCAAGGCGCCCGAGATGCCGTCGCTCGAAGAGCTGATGGGGCGGCTCGGCGCCGATATCAGGGAATGGGCCTTTGACGGCCTGCCGCTGGTGGCCGAGCCGGGGCGGGTGATCGTGGCGCGGGCCTTTTCGCTGATCGTGCGGGTGCTGCTGCGCAAGGGACGCCGGCTCTACATCAATGACGGCATCTGGGCGTCGCTGTCGGACAGCTGGACGGGCAAGATCACGTTGCCTGCCCGCTTCATCCCGGACCCGGCGATCCGCAACCGCAACGGGGATGCTTCCACCATCGTGCCGTTCAAGGTTTGCGGGGCAACATGCGATTCCGTCGATATCCTGTCGCGGCCCTTCTGGCTGCCGGAGACGGTGGATACGGGCGACTGGATCGAGATCGGCCACATCGGGGCCTATTCGCTGTCGCTGCGCACGCGCTTCAACGGGTTCTATCCCGACACGTTCGTGGAAGTGGCCGAGCCCTTCGATGACGGAACAGAGCCGGAAGGCTTTGCCAGCCTGGAAACCATGGCGGATTGACGGGCCGGCAGGTCGCGGCAATGCGTCCTCTGGACGTGAAGGGCGGGGGCGCTAGTCTTGGCGAAGGGCTGAAGGACCACGCCATGCCAAAGCTTCCCAAGCTTGTCCGCTTCGTGATGATCAATTCGCTGATCGGCATCCTGATCGGCTGGGCGGTGGCGTTTGGCGTGGTGTGGTTCAACATTGCCGGTTTCGGAGACCGGTTCTTCCAGTCGCATGACAAGCCGATCATCGCCTTCATCCTGGCCATGTCCTTCGGCATCACCTTCGGTTTCGGCTATCTGACCACCGCCGTGCTGCTGCTGCCGACCGACAAGGACGACTTCGACCGGCTTTGAGCCGGGTTTTTCCAAAAAACATCTGATTTTTCGCGGATTTTTCCTGCGCGAACCACAAATTGGTTCCGCAGTTTGCTATTGATGACCCTCACTCGGCAAGTCACGCTTTTGAGGAGGAAGAGGGGTTGGAACCCACGCATACGGCATTTCCGCTGGTGGACATCGCCATTGTCGTGGTGGTCGCGGTCCTGCTTGGCCTTGGCCTGATGCGCCTCAGGCAGCCGCCGCTGGTGGGCTTCATCCTTGCCGGGGTGGTGATGGGTCCAACAGGGCTCGGCTTCATTTCCACTTCTGACAATGTGACGGCGCTTGCCGAAATGGGCGTGCTGGTTCTGCTGTTCTTCATCGGCACGGAAATCTCGCTGCGCGCCTTCGTGCTGTCGCTGAAGCCTGCCGTGATCATCGCGGGCGGGCAATTGCTGGTCTCGCTCTTCATCGGCTGGCTGGTCTCGCTGCTGACCCATGTGCCGCTCGCTGAAGGGGTGGTGATCGGCTTCATCATGGCATTGTCATCGACCGTGGTGGCGATGAAAATGCTGGACGACATGGGCGAATTGCGCGGCAGCACGGGCAAGATCACCGTTGGTGTGCTGATCGCGCAGGATATCGCGGTCGTCCCCATGCTCATCCTGACCTCGTCGCTTGGCGGGGAGGCAGCCGGGATCACCACCATTGCCGTCAAGATCGCCTTCGCGGTGGTGTTCCTCGGCCTGTTGCTGTGGTGGCTGACCCGCAAGGGCAAGCTGATGCTGCCCTTTGCCGCGCAACTTGAAAACAAGGTGGAGCTTCTGGCGCTCGGTGCGCTGGCCGCCTGTTTCGGCGCCGCAGCGCTGTCGGGCCTGGTCGGGCTGTCTCCCGCCTATGGGGCCTTCATGGCGGGGCTGGTCATCGGCAATTCCAACCTGCGAACGCGCGTCATCCCGGTCATCGAGCCCATCCAGAGCGTGCTGCTGGTGGTCTTCTTCCTGTCGATCGGCCTGCTGATCGACCTGCATTTCATCCGCCTGAACTGGGTGGACGTGCTGTCTGTCGCGCTCGTCGTGATTTTCGCCAAGACGGTGCTGAACGTCTTCCTGCTGCGCGCGACCGGCCATGACCGCGACACGGCCCTGATCGGCGGGCTGTCGATGGCGCAGATTGGCGAGTTTTCCTTCGTGCTGGCTGCAGCGGGCCTGTCGAGCGGGGCGCTCGGTTACGGCAATTACCGCCTTGCCATTGCCGTCATCGCCATCACGCTGCTGCTGTCACCGGCCTGGATGTCCATCATGCGGCGCATCGAGGACATGGCCTCGGAAAACTATTCCTCCTACCGCGAGGCGCTGGCCGAGGCCTATCACAATGAGATCGAAACGGCGGGTGAGGGGCTCCACTGGGTCAAGGTGCGCCGCCGCGCGCTGCGCATGGCGCGGACCAAGCGGCGCGGGCGCAGGGAGGCGGCCAAGGCTGCCCGGGCGGCGGCGCTCGCCACGCTCCAGCCGCTATCGCATGAGGGCCAGCCATCCGAGGACGAGCAGGCTGGTGAG
Organism: Brucellaceae bacterium; assembly: GCA_020637755.1. Classification (GTDB taxonomy): domain Bacteria; phylum Pseudomonadota; class Alphaproteobacteria; order Rhizobiales; family Rhizobiaceae; genus Zhengella. The sequence goes on from JACKJW010000022.1 coordinate 3,819, forward strand.
CGCCCCGTTCAGCCCCATGGCGATGCCGGCGAAGGTGCCGGCGATCTCGGAGACCTGGAAGGCACGCGCCGTCCCGATGCCGTGTGAGGCCACGCCGGCGGCAAATCCGCGCGCGGCGTCGTTCCTGATCTTCAGGGCGTTCATCAGCGGCATCACGATCACCGCGCCAATGATGCCGGTGGCGATGACGAGCACGGCAGCCAGAGCCGGCAATCCGCCAAGGTTGCGCGCAAGCTCCATGGCGATGGGGGCCGTGACGGATTTGGGCGCCAGCGAGGCCAGCACCTCGCGTGGGGCGCCGAAGGCCCAGGCGATGGCAACCGCGCTTGACGCGGCCGTGACAGAACCGGCCAGCAGGGCGGCCGCCATGGCGGGCAGCGCCCGGCGGACATGGGCAAGGTTGCGCCAGAGAGGCACGGCCAACGCGACAGTGGCCGGCCCGAGCAGGAAATGGACGAATTGCGCGCCACCGAAATAGGTGGCGTAGGGCGTGCCTGTTGCCGCGAGCACGGCGACGATCAGTCCCGCTGCCATCACCACGGTGTTGGCAAGCGGATGGCGGCCGAGCCGGGCGGCAAGGCTGTCGGCCAGCCAGTAGGCGGCCAGGGTGACTGTCAGCCAGGTGAGCGGCGAGGCGGAGAGATAGACCCAGAGGCCGGAAGCGGGCGGGTTCATGATGCGCCTCCTCGCGTGTCGGCGCCCGGTGCCTTGTCCCGTCCGGCGATGGCGATGAAGACGCCGACCGTGACAAGCAGGGTCAGAACGGTGGAGACCACCAGCGCCAGCAACAGCGGCAGCCCGAAGCGGGCAATCACATCGCCATACTGCACGATGCCTGCGGCGGCCGGCACGAAGAGCAGCGACAGGTTGCGCAGGATTGCCGATGCGGACGTGTCCAGGCTCGCCGATGGTCCCTTGGCCAGCACCAGCCAGACGAACAGCAGCACCATGCCGGCCACCGGCCCGGGGAAGGAAAAGCCCGGCAGCGTGAGCCGGGCTCCCGTGACAAGCACTTCCCCGGCGAGCTGGAAGATCAGCAAGGCGGCAAGCGCGGCGACGATGTCGGGCGGGGCATGCGGTTTGGCTTCGGACATGGAACGGTCTCCCTGGACCGTTCCAGCTTGATGCAAGGCCGGTGCCCCGTCCAGATGGCAAGAATGCGAACCATCTGTTCCGTAGCGTTGAAAATGCCGGACGGCAGGCACCGCGACCCGCGTCAGAGCGCATCCATCAGCGTGCGGGTGGGCCAGCCATCCACCGGCAGGCCAAGGCGTTTCTGCTCGGTGCGCACGGCCTCGCGGGTGCCGAGGCCCAGAATACCGTCGATCTGGCCGACATCATGGCCGCGCGCCTGGAGTTTCGTTTGCAATGCCTTCATCTCGATGATCTGCAGGCCAGGCGTGGGTGTCCGCAAGTCCACCTTCGGCGCGCCGTCAAAGCGCGTGGCCAGATAGGCGGCGGTGAGCGTGTAGACGATGGACTTGTTCCATTCGAGATAGACGTCGAAATTCTGGTAGGCGAGGAAGGCCGGCCCGTCCTTGCCCATGGGCAGAACGAGACCCGCGGTGAGGTCATCGCGCAGCGTGCCGTTGCGCGCTTTCACGCCCCAGTCCTGCCACTGCTTCACCGGCAGGCGGTTGGCACGCCCGGTCTCCTCCCACGGCAGGTCCTTGGGGATCACCACTTCCTGCAACCAGGGTTCGCCGCGCCGCCAGCCAAGATCCTGCAGGAACTTCGCCGCCGTCATGATGACGTCTTCCTTGGTGCCGCGCAGGTCCACGAGCCCGTCGCCATTGCCGTCGCTGCCGTGCTTGAGTATGTCGGCGGGCAGGATTTGCACCTGACCGATCTCGCCGGCCCAGGCACCCTGCACCCGTTCGGGCACATCGCCATGGCCGATCAGTTTTGCCAAGGCGACCAGTTGCGGGCGGAACAGCTCCGGACGGCGGCAGTCATAGGCGAGCGTCGCCAGGGCGTTCAGCGTGTCAAAATCGCCCTGTACGGCGCCGAAATCCGTTTCCAGTGCCCAGAAGGCGGTAATGACGGGTGCCGGAACCCCGTAATCGGCCTCGGCGCGGGCGAAGGTCTGCGCATAGTCCCTCAGGTGTTTCGCGCCCTGCTTCAGACGGTAATCGGAGACCATGCGGCCGGAAAAATCGGCAAAGGTCTGGGCAAAGACCGACTGTTGGCGGTCGCGGCCGATGACGCGCTTGTCGTAGAGGGCACGCGAAAGCGCATCGATGCCCTTTTGCGGGACACCGGCAGCCACGGCTTCGGCCTTCACGCCTTCCAGCCATTGGCCGAACTCGCCGCCGCAGCGATCCTCCGCCAGGGCGGGAGTGCACAGTATCAGCGAGGCAAGGAGGGCTGTGGGCAGGGCGGCGCGGCGGGGCATGGCGGTCTCCGGCAGGGTTGGTGCGCCAAGTCATGGCGGCGGAAGATGAAAAGAAAATGGCATCGGGCGAAGCGGGGAGGCAAGGGGCATGAGGTTTTTGCCGGACGAGGGTTTGCAATCGTGCTGCACTGCGGCAAACTTGCGGCATGACCGCTGCTGACGCCACCGAGGGCGCCCCCGCCCGCCCGACGATTTCACCCCTGCTCACCGCCAAGGTGCGCGCACATCTGGCTTTCATCTATCCGCGAGAGGATTGCGACACATTGACCGCCCGCGTGCTGGAAGCTTTCTGGCCTTCGGAGCACCGGCACCAGTGCCGCCCGATGCGCCGCAGGCTGAACGCGCCGGTCTGGTCGGAAAAGGACTGCGTGCTCATCACCTATGGCAACACGCTCATGGATGGAGAAAACACGCCGCTGACGCTGCTCGATGATTTCCTCACGCATCATGTCGGCGAGCTCATCAACAGCGTCCATGTGCTGCCGTTCTTCCCCTGGACCTCGGATGACGGGTTCGCCGTTGTCGACTACACCAAGGTCAATGCCGAACTGGGGAGCTGGGATCACCTTTCGCGCATTTCCGGCCACCACAAGCTGATGGCAGACCTCGTGCTGAACCACGTGTCGAGCCTGCATCCGTGGTTCGTGCAGTACCGGCAGGACCAGGAGCCGGGACGCGGCTATTTCATTGATGCCGACCCGGCCGCCGACCTGAGCCAGGTGGTGCGCCCGCGCCCGCATCCGCTGCTGCGCCGAGTAGAGACACCATCGGGTGAAAAGCACGTCTGGTGTACCTTTTCCCATGACCAGGTGGACCTGAATTTCGCCAATCCGGACCTGCTGATCGAATTCGTGCGCATCATCCGCCTGTTCCTTGAGCAGGGAGTCACGATCATCCGGCTGGATGCCGTTGCCTTCATCTGGAAGGTGATCGGAACGGGATGCATGCATCTGCCCGAGACCCACGAGATCGTGAAGCTGATGCGCACGCTCGCTGACTACAGCCGCGAGCCGATGGTGCTGATCACCGAGACCAATGTGCCGAACCGCGAGAACCTTTCCTATTTCGGAAACCGCAACGAGGCGCATGCGATCTACAATTTCCCGCTGCCGCCGCTTTCCTTGCATGCGCTGATCACCGGCAACGCGTCCGTGCTGACCAAGTGGCAGCGCCGCATGCCGCCGGCACCGGCCGGATGCTTCTATTTCAATTTCACCGCCTCCCATGACGGTATCGGCGTGCGTGCCGCCGAGGGCTACCTGACGGACACGGAACTGATGGGCATGATCAGCGCAATACGGGATGTGGGCGGGCTGGTCTCGATGCGCGCCATGCCGGACGGGTCGGTGCGGCCCTACGAAATCAATGTCGGGCTGTGGGATGCCATGCTGGCGGGGCCGGGCGGCGAGACGCATCGCAAGGCGCGGTTCCTGGCTTCACAGACGATCATGATGGCGCTGGAGGGTATTCCCGCCTTCTACATCCATTCCCTGCTTGCCACACCGAACGATACCGACCGGGTCGAGCGAACTGGCCACAACCGCTCCATCAACCGGCATCAATGGAACTACCCGGAACTGGAACGCCTGCTGGAGGACGGGAACAGCGAGCAGGCGCAGGTGTTCGGTGAGATGATGCGGCGAATCTCCATCCGGCGCAGGCAGAGCGCCTTCCATCCCAACGCCACGCAGATGACGCTCGATTTCGGCTCCGGCATCTTCGCCATCTGGCGCCAGAGCCGTGACCGGACGCAGTCCATCTTCGCCCTTCATTCGGTTTCCGACCGCGAGCAGGTGGTGCCGCTCGACCGCATCAACCTCATCGAGAACGAGCCCTGGGTGGACTTGCTCTCGGACGAGCCGGTTGACGAGCCGCGCGGCGAAATCGTGCTCGCGCCCTACCAGAGCCGCTGGATCTCCAACATCCTGCCCGAGCGCTGAGTCCGCTCCGGCAGGTTCGGCAAAGATGGCGGTCCGCCAGGCTGCCACCCCTCATTTTCACCCCTGCGGGCGATTGAACCGGTCTGATGCCGGTGCAATCCTGCCGTGAACGGCTGGCCTGGCTGCCGGCAGATCGTGGACGTCGGGGAGTGTGCCATGGGAACCGTCAAGCAACGAAACCTTACCGGCATGCTGACGGCTGCCTTCATTGGCCTGCTTGGCTCCGCCGCGGCCGATGAGGAATGGGCGCCCGCGCAAGGCTGGAATGCGGATGACCTCGCGCGCTGGTATTCGCTGAGCCAGGGCTCTCGCCTGATCCCGGTCGATTGGCTGGACCACCTGGTTACGCCTGACGGCGAACCGTTTTCCGGGCGTCGGGCCTTTGCGGCCTACGGTTACCGGTACATGCGCGACGCCGACCGCTGGCCAGCAGGGTTCGTCACCGACAAGGATGAAGCGGGACGGGAATGGCTGGGGCTGACCTGTGCGGCCTGCCACACGTCGCACCTTGTGGCCAACGGAACGCAGGTGGTTATCCATGGCGGGCAATCCATGGCGGATTTCCAGTCCTTCACCCAGGACCTTTTCAAGGCAGTGAACGGGCTGACCACCGACGGCGCGGCGGCGGCGCGGCTTGCAGCAAACACAGGCGTGGAGGAAGCAAGGCTCAAGCGCCAAATGACGGACTGGCTGGCCTATCGAGGACGCATCCAGGCCACCTATGACGGGCAGCACTGGGGCCACGGCCGTACCGATGCCGTCGGTGTCATCCTTGCCACGACGGCATCGGTGGCCGATCCCGGCGGCACGGCCTCCATCCCGCCCAGCAACGCACCGGTCAGCTTTCCCTACATCTGGAACACAAACCAGCAGGCGCGGCTCCAGCACAATGGCATCGTGTCCAATGGCGATGATTACGGGCCATTCGCGGTCACCAAGCTGGGCGCACTCATCCGCAACTGGACGGAGGTTTTTGGCGTCTTTGCGTCGGCCCGGCTCGACGCCAGGACCTTGGTGCTCGACACGTCGGTCAATATCGCCAACCTGCTGGAGCTTGAGCAGATCCTTGCGCGCCTGAAGCCGCCGCGCTGGCCTGCGGCGTTCGGACCTCTCGACGAAGCAAAGCGCAAACGGGGCGCGGTGCTCTACCGCGCGCACTGCATTGCCTGTCACGGCCTCGCCGATCCGGACGACCTGTCGGTGCAATGGCCGCTCAAGGCGAAACCGGAAGATCCCGCAAGCGGCCCCTTCGTGCTGCTGCAGCCGCTGGTGGACCCTTCCGTGATGACGGCGATGCAGCAGGCCAATGCGCCGCGCAGCGCCGGGCTGATTGGTACCGATCCGCTGATGGCCTGCAATGCCGCGCTTCATGTGGCACCTGCCGGATTGCTGGAAGGCACGGAAAAGCGGATCACCATCCAGCGTGCGGACCCGCCGGTCACTTATGGTAAATACGCCATCTCGACGGAAATGCTGACCACGCTGATGCTGCTCGACATGGGCAACCGGCGCATGGAGCTTTTCAAGGCCTATGCCGAAGACCAGTCTTCCGGTGCCGCGCACTGGATCCGTTCGCTGTTCAGCCAGACGCCGGACGAGGGCTACAAGCCATCCTCCTACGATCCGGCCTTGCCCGGCAGCGCGCTGGACCAGTTCCTCGGCCGCTGTGCCGACGACACGATGCGCGCGGCCATGCGTGATCCGGCACAGCCGGTACCGGCCTACAAGGCGCGGCCGTTGAGCGGCATCTGGGCCACCGCGCCCTATCTGCACAACGGCTCCATTCCGACGCTGCATGACCTGCTGTTGCCGCAGACCGAGCGTCCGGCGGTCTTCGGCTATCTCGACGGCACCTATGACACGGTGAAGGCCGGATTGAAGGACCGTAGCGGCATTGCCGGGGCTTCGATTCTCGCGGTCCGCGATGCCACAGGCGCGCCGGTTCCCGGCAACTGGAATGGCGGGCACGAATACGGAACCGGCCTCAATGAGGCCGAGCGTCTCGATCTCGTCGAATATCTCAAGGGGTTGTGACGATGCGCATGGTGCTGGCACTCGTCATCCTGGTCCTTTCGCAGGTCTCCAGCGCCTTGGCACAAAAGGTCACGGTCTGTCTGCCGGGTCTGCCCTGCCCCTCCAAACAGGGAGCCGGTCCCGCGGGTGCGGAGCCGACTGACAAAGGCGGCTTCACGATCAAGATCAGGCCGGCCGGCCCGGTGCGAAGCACACCGCGGCTGCGGCCTTCTCACCCGCGCGAAGCAGTCACCCCGGCGCGGCCGAAGGATGCCTCCAAACCCGCAATGAGACCCGCTGTCGAGGCCGCGCGCCCGTCTCCGGCTCCCCGGAGCGCGCTCATGGCGCCGGTACCGCCACTGCCGAGCTGGGCAGGGCTTGAGGTGGTTGAAGCTCCGGCGCTGACAGCCGGGGACCGGGTGGCCTCCCGGGTGCGGTTCATCATCCGGCTGGACGTGCAGCGGCTGCAGGCCGAGGGGCTTGACCCGCAAACCGTCAGCGTCGAAGCGCTGGCGCAGCGTTTCGGCCTGCAGGTGTTCCAGATCCGATCCATCCAGCGCCGTCATCTGCCCGGTTTCATTGCCGACCTGACGCCGGCACAGGCTGCGGCGCTTGCAGCCGATCCGGTCATTGCGCGGATTTCGCCTGACACGGTGCTGCGCCCTGCCGGGGATGTTCCGTTGTCATGGGGCCTCGACCGTCTGGACCAGCCCGCGTTGCCGCTTGACGGGCATTATGAACGCCAGCCGAGCCGGGGCGGTGCGCGGGTCTACCTTTTGGATTCGGGCATCGACGCCGGTCATCCGGACCTTGAGGGGCGGACAAGTTTCGGTGCGGCTTTCGTGCCCGTGGTGCCGGAAGCCTTTTCGGTTGTCTGTCATCTGCATGGCACGGCCATGGCCTCGCTGATTGCGGGACGGACCATGGGTGTTGTCTCCGATGTGCAGGTCATCGACGTGACAATCCTGCCCTGCGTTCCGGGCGAGGCCGGGCAGGCCTCGGCGCTGGTGGAAGCCATGCATTGGCTTTTTGACCGCGAACTGACCATGGAGCCGCGCAAGCCTGCCGTCGTCAATCTGAGCCTGACAGGCCCCAAATCGGCCGATGTCAATGACTGGATCGCCAAGGCTGCCGATTACGGAATCGCCATCGTGGCGGCGGCAGGCAACGAGGCTGGCGATGCGTGTGATTATTCACCCGCTTCGGCGCCGCAGGCAATCACGGTGGCAGCGCGGGGCCCGGACGACGAACGTGCCGCATTTTCAAATGGTGGCCCTTGCATCGACATCGATGCGCCCGGCGTTCTGGTGACCGCAGCGTCTGCCGCCAATCATGACAGGCCCTATGCGAGCAACGGAACATCGGCAGCGGCGGCCCATGTCTCCGGTGTGCTGGCCCGGAACCTGGTGGAGGTGGAGGCCGGGCTTCCCAGTGCACTCGTGCTGACCAATGCGGCCATGATCACGCCAGCGGGGACACCGAAGGACAAGGGTGCACTTCTGGTGCAGGCGGATTCGCCGCTGCGGTTTGATTGCCGGGTGGCTGTGGACGTCGCTTCGCTCAATATCCGCACAGGTCCGGGAACCGGAGATGATGTGGTGGCGCAGGCTGCCCCGGGCGCGCGTATCGAGGTCAAGACGATTGAGGGCGATTGGGCCGAGGTGCGCCTTGCCAGCGGTGCCACGGGCTGGGCCGCGATCCGGCACAAGGGCGCCATCTTGCTGGAAACAGCCTCTGGAGACAGGCCGTGCAACTAGCCCGCGTCCTGATCCTTCGGCAAGACGCCACCAACGGCATAATGCACCGCAGCCGACAGGTTGCGCACCATCTGGATGAGATCGGTCCGGTTGGCAGAATTCGTCTTGCGCATCAGACTGCGGATCTGGGTTTTCACCGTGTCCAGCGAGCGGCAGCGGATATCGGCGATATCCTGGTTGGAGCGGCCGGCAGCGATGAGTTCCAGCACGTCAGCCTCGGCCTTGGAGAGGGCATAAAAGGTGCAGATTCGCTCCATATCAACGCCCACGGGGCGGCTGGTGTCCAGTACGGTCAGCAGGCGGCAACCGCGTCCGAGGTGTCCGGTGTGGGCATTGTCCTCTGCCGGACAGATCTCGATAAAGAGCGCGTTGCCGGGGCCGTCGAGGTGGACGACGATGGCCTCCTTGCGCGCTCGCGCGCCGAAGCGGCCATGGGCACGGTCATCGGCAATAAGCGCGTGATAGCGCTCGGCGTGATCTCCGGCGCAGATCTGGAGCTGCCCCGCGGGCGAGAGGCGGAAGACCGGAAGTTCGGCCATGATCCGTTCCATCTCGCCGTTGCGGTAGATGATCCGCCCTTTCGGATCGAGAAGGGCGACGCCCTGTTCAAACGTGTTGATCAGCCGCTCGAAGGCCGATTGAAGGCGCAGTTGATGTTCGAGTGGCCGGGCGAGTCCGATGGACTTGGCGACATGCGGCAGGAAATTGAGAGCCTTGCGTTTCTCCGCCTCGGTGATCGGGCCACGATCACGCCCGAATTGCAGCGCGAAGCGGTCGATGGTCAGAAGGTCCTTGTTGAGCAGGGAGCCTGCGCGGTGTTTCAGCCCATGGGAGAGCATGAAACGGGTATTCTCCTGCATGAGAAGCGTCTCGACGGAATCAAAGAGGTGGATATCGCTGACCAGTTCGATGGGGTCGGTCATGGCCGACAATCGGGCAAAACGGCCCTGGTCGCGCAATTCCAGCTCGTTGAACCGGTCGAGAAAGTCGCCGACGACCACCGGATCGTAGTTGTTGGAGAACATGCGCGAGACGACCTGTTCGGTTCCGCCGTCAAGCTGCACCTCAAAGACAAAGGCACCGGCAGCGCCGAGCTTGTGGGCGAGGCGTGTCAGCAGGGCAGGCCAGATTGCCGGATCGAGCGCAGCATCATAGATGCGCGCGATCAGATCGACGTCGTCGGCATCCATGACGTCTGGTGCTCCCCCACGGAACGCCTGTCACCAGTCATCATGGTGCAGGCAACATCCCCATTTCAACCTCAAGGCACATATTCCGCAAGTGCCGCCGGGTGGCAATGTTTTTCTGGTCTGGTGTGTCCATGTGGCTGAAATGGCTGAAACGGCTGTCTTATGGCCTGACGGCGTGTGTTCTTGCCGTCGCCGGATCCGTGTTCGCATTGACGAATCCCGAACCATGGACAGGCGAAGAAGTTCACCGGCTTGCCATTCAACTCAATGAAGCCGCGGCCATCGGCGTGCCGCACGGCTATCTCGCCTCGGCTGAGGATCGCCGCCAGAATGGCGCTCTGCTGGCCAAGGTGGAGGAAGGTGCCGTCCTGGATGCGCAAGCCTCGGCAGCATACCGCCGTGCCTATCAGGCGATCCTGGCCGAAAACCAGTCTTTCCTTGCGCGGTTCGATGCGGAATTGAGCGTGCTGAGGGATCACGCCCCGGACATCGCCAACAATGATGGCGGAGCGGGCATCCCCGGACGGCACGACCATCACGACCTGTCGGCGCGGCGCAATTTTTCCGGCCTTCTTTCCTCGCTCCAGTCTCTCGACGAAGCGAAGGGAATTGCCGCAGGGCAGCAGCGGATCGTGACGGCAACGCGGGCCTACAAGGACCTCGTTGATCTCATTTCCCATCTGGGCGTGGCGCCGCACACCGTTTCTGTTCCCTATAAGCCAGCCCCCAAGCCCTGGCCCGACGCGCGCCTTGGCAACAGTTTCGAGGCCATGCTCGCGGCCTTCAAGGAGGCGCAGTTCGAGCCGGTCAACTCGCCGGCCTACTGGGCGGCGATTGACCGCGGCATCGCCGCCTACGAGGCGCTGATCCTGGCCGTCCAGGAGCGGATCGTGGAGCGCCTCCAGCCATGGGAGCGGCGGTTCTCCGGCCGTTTCCTGTCGCCTCAGACGCTGGCTCCGCCCGTCACGCTGGATCGCGTGCTGCGCAAACGGCCCTGAATTTCATCGACCGGTCCTCATTTTCACCCCGCCGGGTGATTTGGCAGCGTGCATGGCGCGCCTAGCCTCCTGCCGAATGCCGTCATTGCGCTTCGCCTCCCGGAGCCACGGACGGACAGACACGGAGGACCACGATGAGACAGAGATTGCACCTTTTGGCCCTTGTCTTCGGCCTGGCCATGACAGCGGGCGCCGGAGCGCAGGAGGCCCCGCCGCTGATGGATGCGGGCGTCAGCGCCGTGACCGGTTTTTCCGGAACGGTGCAGGCGCGCAAGCATGACCGGCTTTCCACTCCGCTCGATGAAACCTTTCTCGATGGCAACGGCGCTGTGCTGAAAGTCCTCGACATGACGGCACCGGGCCATGTCTGGGACGGGCGTTTCGACGCCGCAGTGCCAGAACGCTTGATGGTGAGTGCGCGCGAGACGGGTCAGGTTTTCGGGCTCGCCCTCGACGACGGCAGGCCGGAAGAGGCCGGACGCGTCCACCCCAACATTTACGCCACCGCGACATCAGCCTTCGGACTGAACATCGTGATCCCGGATGCTGACAGCGACGGCTTGCCCGAACGGGTGAAGACAGGCCAGCCGGGTGCCGTCTGGATGGACTTCCAGTGGGGACGTGCTGAAGGCGCAGGCCCTGGCTCGATCTGGAAGGTTGACGGCAAGACCCGCACCGTCATCCTGTTTGCCAATGTGATGCTCGACGGGCGGGCCAACAGTGGGGCAGGGCTGGGCAACATCGCCTTTGATGCTGCGAGCGGCCAGCTTTTCGTGTCGGACCGGGAAACCGGCATGATCCACCGCTTCGGCCTGACAGGAAATGATCTCGGCCATTTCGACCACGGCGTAGATGGCCGCAGGGCAGCTGGGCTCAGCGAAGTCGCCTTTGATCCGGCTTCGGCGCTGGATGTTACCGCCAGTGGTTTCGACACTGAAGACCCGGAAACCTGGAATTACGCCGCACCGGAGCGCCGCATCTGGGGGCTGGCCGTGCATGATGGGCGGCTGTTCTATGCGGTTGCAAAGGGAGAGTCTTCCGGCGGGCCGCAAATCTGGTCTATCGGAATTGACAGCCGCACCGGTGCCTTCCTTGACGATCCGCGCTGGGAGCTTGACGTCTGGCGGGATGGCCCGGCGCTTGAGGTCTCCGACATCGCGTTTTCGGCTGAAGGGGCGATGATCCTGGCGCAGCGCGGCGAGCAAACCGCAGCCTACGACTATTCAACCTTCATCAAGCCGCGCAAGGCGCGCGTTTACCGCCATTGGCTTGAAAACCCCGATGACCCGGCGACACCCAGCCGCTGGATTGCCGAGCCGGAAGAATATGCGGCGGGTTTCCAGCCTGACCATCGCAACAGCAATGGCGGGGTGGCGCTGGGTTACGGCTTTGATGCGCGCGGGCGCATCAACCGTGCGGCATGCGGTGCATCGGTGTGGATGAGCGGCGAGGCGCTGCGCATCAACCAGTCGCTGCGCCCATCGCTTGAAGCCGCTGGCGAAATGATCGTGCATGGCGTGCAGGTGTCTCCGTTCCGCCCGGTGCGGGATTTCAACACGCCGCCATGGGCCGGGTATTACGCCGATTTTGACGGGCGCTTTCGCGATCCGCAGGTCACCGGCCATCTCGGCGATGTCGAGGTCTACATGCCGGGCTGCGAGGGGCAGGCCGTGGCCTCCAACTATCCCTACGAGCCATGGTGGACGACGAGCTGGACGTCCAACTGGGCGGATACGGACGGCTACGGTCCGGGTTGCACGGGACCGGAATGCGGCACGCCGCCCTGCTGGGTGACGGGAACCTGCCCACCGCCGCCAAGCGCCTGCGCGGAGATTGAGACGAAGCTCACCTGTGATCCCAAGACAGGGCTGTGGACACTCGCCACGTCGGTGAGCGGGCAGGGCGGCTTTGCGCCCGACAGCCTGAAGGTCACCACCGATGCGCCCGGTGTTTCCATTGCTGGAGGCCCGGTGCTGCCGCTCAACCCGGCGAAGATCACGCTTTCCGGTGCGTCCCCGTCACAACCCGTCACGCTCTATATGTGCGCCTTCGTGAAGGCCGAGATGGAAAGCGGCAAACCGGCCGATTGCTGCCGTGTGACCGCTGCGGTCGCCATGCCCGGCGAAGCCTGCGGCAAGAAGTGAGGATAAAGCCATGACACAGAACTCATCATCCAACCTCACGCCAAGCCTTGCGAAATGGCTTCTCCGGCCTTTGGCGGGCTCCGTCTTCGTGCTCGCGTCAATGGCGGGAAACGGCCAGCTGTTCGCCGCCAACCTGATTGCAAATCCGGGCTTCGAGAACAGCCCGCCGTCTGTGATGGGCAACAATATCGGCCATGCGGTGGCGCCGTGGATTGTCGGCAGCGGATCGAGCCCGAACGTGGTGAAAGTGGACGGCCCCGGCGGCTATGACTACTACGCCAACGGACCGGAATCCGACGGCACGGCGCCGGGAGCAGGGAAGGCGCAGCATTATCTCGACATCGCCAACGGCTCCAATGTCCTCTACCAGAGCTTTGAGGCTCCGGCCTGCAAGGGTGCACCTGCCGGATCGGTGGCGACCGTCAGCTTTTCGGGAAAATTCTCCACCCGTGCAAATACGTCCGGCGATGCCAAGATCGAGATTCATGACGGCACCGGGCCTGGCGGCGCGCTGATTGCCAGCCAGTCGGGAAATCTTCCTGCCGGCAACTCGAAGACCGATCCCTGGAAGACCATATCCGGTACCGCATCCGTCACGCGGGGGTCCAGTTTCACCTATGTCGTGAGGATGGACAACAACATGAACTTTGATGACGCGGTGGTGGAGATCAAGGCCGATCCCTGCGATCCCGATCATCATGGCGACGCGGACGATCCGGACAAGCCCCATGCCAGCCAGTGCTTGCGCATGGAGCCGAAGGTGAGTTGCGAGAACGGGCAGGTGCTCGTCACGCTCACGGCCTCCGCACCGGCCGGTTTCACGGGCAGTGAAATGGAGCTTTCCTGCCTGACGCCCGGTGTCACGGTGTCGCCGGACTATGTCTCACCCGTGACCGGCAACGAGACCTACGTGCTGTCCGGTGCGTCACCGGGCCAGACCGTGACACTGATGAGCACGGCCGTTGATGCCGGAGCGGGCTCACGCCCGGGGCTCGACCAGTGCTGCACCGGCGTCACCGAGATCACCATCCCGGATGACGAAGCCTGCAAGCCGAAAAAGCCCGAGATCAACATCGTGAAGGCATGCGAGCCGCTCGTGGAAACGGCCAAGGGCTACCAGTCGCATTGCACGATCACGGTCACGGGAAGCGGGCTGGAAGCCGGCGATCCGGTCGTTGTGGAGGAAAACCTCTCCGGCAATGGCACCATCACCGCCTTCGGCCCCGCCAATCCGGCGGATGGCTGGACCTGCGATCCGGTGTCCTCGGGCAACCCGCTTGGCTGCTCCATCGATGGCGCCGACCTGATGGCAGCGGGGGGGACATCGGTCATTGATGTGACGGTCACCTTCCCGGACGAAGGCGCAGCGAAGGAGGCGGAAAATTGCGCCTCGGCCCTTGTGGATGCTGCAGGCCATGAAAGCCCCGGCAAGGAAGGCGAAGAAGCGAAGAGCTGCACGCACTTCACCGTGGACAAGCCGCAGAAGCCGGAACTCAAGGTGGAGAAGGCTTGCGGTCCTGCGCGGCCGGGGCATCCTCCCCATCGTTTCGTCGCCGACTGCACCATCACGGTTACCGGCACCAACCTGGCACCGGGAAGCACGGTGACCACGGGTGACCTGCTGAACGGCAACGGAACGATCACGGCAATCCAGCCTGCCAACCCGTCCGATCCCTGGACCTGTGATCCGGTTTCAGGCCCGCCACCGCTCGATTGCAGGATCAGCGGTGCCGATCTGACCACGCTTGGCGGGACTTCTGTCATCAATGTCACAGTCGGGTTTCCTGACCGGGGATCGGCGCTTGAGGCGCAGAACTGCGCCTTTGCCGAGGCTGCCGTTCCGGGGGCATCGAAGACCGAAGCCCGGCAAAGCTGCACCGGCTTCACTGTGGACGACAAGGAAGACCCGGTCGCGACGCATGACGTTGCCATTGCCAAGCGCTATTCGACCGATGGAATCGACCTCGGACTGCCGACGCCCGGCTTCGAGATCACGGTCAATGACGTGGCCGGTACCTTGCAACCGGGTGACACGATCGTTGTGGATGATGTCATCCCGGCGGGCATGAGCGCGCAATTGCCATCCGGCAGCGGATGGACGTGCGGAACGGCGACCAACGGCTACCAGTGCTCCTATGTCATTCCGTCCGACGGAACCATCACGCCCCTGGTGCTGATGGCGACCGGCGAGGATGGGTTGGAGAATTGTGCCGAGGTCACGGCCTACCAGGGTTCCACCTCCAACCCCCATGCGGAGACTGTCACCAACAACAACAAGGCCTGTGCCAGCATTTCGGGCAAGGGCGATGATGTGCACGAGGACACCAAATCCAAGCGCAATCTGACCATGGAGAAGAAGCAGATCGAAGGAAGCTGTACGAAGGACGGGCTGTGCCAGTTTGCGCTGACCGTTACCAATACCGGCGATACGGCGGTGAACCTGCCACAGGTCACGGACACGGTATCTCCGGCAACGGGCGTGCAACTGGTCTCGGCATCGGCGGGCTGGTCCTGCATGCAGGGTTCGGGCGGGCAGATCGTCTGTACGCCTCAGCCGGCAGTGACGCTCCAGCCCGGTCAGCAGGTCACGGTGGTTGTCACCGTGCGCATCGCACCTTCGGCAACGGGGCGCTATTCCAACTGCGCTGTGCTGCAATGGATCGGGATTGCCATTCCGGACATCCGCTCGCTCCAGCAGGCTCTCGCAGAACAGGGTTTTGATCCGGGGCTGGTGGATGGCGCCATGGGCGGCAAGACCCGCGAGGCGATTGCGCAGGCCCAAAGGGCACATGGCCTGCCCGTTACCGGCAAAGCGGATGCCCGGCTTTTCGGGATATTGACGGGCCACCAGGTTCCACTCAACTTCGGTGACGACGATGCGTCCGACGACAAGGCGTGCGTGCCGGTGAACAGGCAAAGGCCCATCACCGACATCGACAAGCCGGTGATCGTGGTGACGCCGCCAACCCGCCTGGCCTGTGATCCGCAATCCGCGGTCCAACGTGGCAAGTCCTGTGCCTGCCGGTTCGGCGGAGCGGTCAAGGTATCGCCGACGGCCTGCGCCTGCCCGAGGGGTAGCGAGTTTGACGCCAGGCGTGGACGCTGCATGGCGATCGACACAGGACTGGCCTGCGATCCCAAGTCTGCGGTCAAACGGGGCCAAGCCTGTGCCTGCCGGTTCGGTGGAGCGGTGAAGGTATCGCCGACGGCCTGTGCTTGCCCGAGGGGAACGGAGTTTGACGCCAGGCGCGGACGCTGCGGGCCGGTCATCGAATTGCCGCGCTGCGTTCCGCCGGCCCGCCCGGTGAAGGGTTCACCCGGTTGCGCGTGCCCGCGAGGGTTTGAGATCAATACTCCGTTCTCATGCACCCGCATCCGCAAGACCGACCGGCCGGACAAGGGACACGGCAATCCGGTCAAGGGTCGCGGTGAGCCAGGCAGGCAGGAAGGCACCGGCATTCCCATCCTGCCGAAAATTCCGGGAGTTCGGTAATAGTAATGTACGAGGCGGCGCCGGAAACGGCGCCGTTTCTTTTTGCTTTTTTGGGCGGGATTTGGCTCGGACGGGCACCTATCCCTCCGCGTTGTCGGCCTCCACGGCTGCGGCGATTTCGCGGAACACGTCCGGCCAGGCGGCATAGACGCGGCGCCAGTTCGGGATGAAGGGGGTTGCCGAGGGTGCGTCGTAATAGGTTTCGCCGGCGCTCATGATGTTGGCAGCGAAGAGTTCCACCGCCAGTTCCTCCTTGTGGCGGTCAAGCGTCAGTCCGTTGAAGACGGCATCGGCATGATAGCTCTCGATCATGTCGAGCGCGGTGCGATAGTAGGCGGCCTTCACTGCCCGCAGCGTGGATTTGGAAATGACCATGCCCTCGGTCGCCAGCTTGCGCAGGATCGCCTTCACGATGTCGGTGGACATGCGCGACAGGCCCTTCGAAGCGTCCTCGGCGGAAAGGTCCTGATGCTTGTGGTCATAGATGTCGGCGATGTCGACCTGGCAGATCTGGCGCTGCGAGGTGTTGCGGCGCAGTTCCGAAAGAAAGCCGATTTCCAGGCCCCAGTCTGAAGGAATGCGGATGTCGGGAACGACCTCCATGCGCATGGCGAATTCGCCCGAGAGCGGGTAGCGGAAGGAGGACAGGTAGCGGGTATAGTTGTGCGGGCCGCAGGTCAGTTCCAGCGCTTCCAGGAAGGGCGTCACCAGCAGGCGGCAGACGCGTCCGTTCAGCGTGTTGTTGGCCACGCGTGAATAGTAGCCCTTGGCGAAGAGATAGGGGAAATCCGGGTTCAGCACCGGGTAGACAAGGCGGGCCAGCATGGCGCGGTCATAGGTGGCAATGTCGCAATCATGCAGGGCGATGGCCTTGCTGCGCTGGGCGGCCAGCGCATAACCCATCATGTACCAGACGTTGCGGCCCTTGCCGAGTTCCTGCGGGGCAAGGCCCTCGGCATCGAGGCGGTCATGGATCGCCATCATGCGGGGGCCGTCGTTCCAGATCACCCGGTGGTGCTGCGGCAGACCGGAAAAGAAGGATCGGGCATAGGCATATTGGTCACGATCTGCCCGGTCGAGGCCGATATAGATTTCAGAAATCCATGGCACGCCCTTCAACACATCGACAATTTCCGGCAGGGCCTCGCCCTCCAGCTCCGAGAAGAGCGAGGGCAGGGTGAGCGTGACCGGGCGGATACGGGCAAAACGCGTCACTTCAGCCTCCAGTTCGGCAAGCGGCCTGCGGGTCAGGTTGTGCAGCGTGGTGACAGCGCCGGTCTGGTGAAAATCGCTCATGCGTGATGGTCCTTCCTCATGGTTCGGCGGTCCGCCCGATGATGTCCAGCATGGCCGCGTTCCATCCGGCCGGGCCGGGCAGAAGGGTGCGGCGGATGCGGCCCTCGCGCTCGCCTGCCAGTTCCGGGAGCGGCGCATGGGCGGGGTTGGAGACGACGATGCCGGTATCGGCCGCCTGCAACAGGGTGATGTCATTGGGCGCGTCGCCCAGTGCGATGACAGGCGGGGTGGCGCCAAGCCGGGCGATCACCTCAGCCATGCGGTCTGCCTTGGAGGCGCCGCGCGACAGGGTGAGGAACCGCCCGCCGGCGACGGCGGAAATACCGGCAGCCGACAGGGCAGCGACGAAGGCGTCCTGTTCGTCCGCGCTGCCCGAAAACAGGCCCGGCTCGGAAAATTGCCGGTTGCGCGCGCGCCGCGCCGCATCAGGACCCAATCCGGTCAGGGCGGACACCTCGGCATCGGTCAGGTCGCCAAAGCCGGTGAACTGTGCACCCAGGCTGCCCGGCAGAGCTTCAAGCGCGGCACGGATGGCGGTGTAATCGCTGCGCTCTGAATCGCCGCTGCCGTTCAGCATGAGGCCTGCCCCGTTTTCCACTATGGCCGGACCCGACAGGCCGAGTTCCCGCATCAGGGGACCAAGCTCGGCCGCGGTCTTGCTGGTGGCCGGGATGACGGGCACCCCCAAGATCCTGAGGCGATCCAGCGCCGGGCGGGCTGCTTCCGCCGAATAGGTCTCATGGTCAAGCAGCGTGCCGTCGAGGTCGGTGAAGACGATCATGGTCCCACTATAGGGCGGCAGCCCGGGGGTTCAACATGATGCGGCGCAATAGGCGGGGACAGGGCGCGGGTGTTGCGCGATCCGTCAGCGCGCGTTTTTGGCCACCCAGGCCTTCCACTCGGAAACCGAACCGCGGAAGGCGTTGATGTCGGCATTGCCCGAGACGCCCGGCACCCTGCCGGTGCCGGTATATTGCCAGAAGGTCCATGGCTGACCGGGATATTTTTCCGACGGGTGCCCGGCCACCGAGCGCAGCCAGAATTGCACGCCCTTGACCAGCCAGAGCTGGTTCTCGCCATAAAAATCCACCGTGGTGTAGACGATGGGCGTCTTGCGGTAGTGGCGGCCCACAATCGAGATGAAGACCTCCATCTCCTTGCGCACGGCATCGGGCTCGGGCCGGAACTTGCAGGAGGGTGACTTGTGGTTCCACTCCATGTCGAGCACCGGCGGCAAGGTGCCGGCCACCACCGGCACATGCTTCTTGAACCAGGCGGCCTGCTCGAAGGCGGGCCGGCAGAAATAGAAGAAGTGATAGGCCCCGCGCGGAATGCCGGCTGCGCGCGCTCCGGCCCAATGCTGGAAGAAAAGGTCGTCCACCCGGTCACCGCCTTCGGTCGCCTTGATGAAGGCGAAGGACACGCCGCCGGCCTTGGCCTGGTTCCAGTTGACCGGTCCCTGATACTTGGCCAGGTCAATGCCATGCACCGGATAGTTCCAGGGCGTTGTGCCGGTCCACTCGTGGGGGTCGTTGTCGCCGAAGCGCGGGTTGGAAACGGCGACGCGAAGGTCAAGCGCCTGTTCCACATTGGTGGAAGTGCAGGCCGACAGGAAGGCGGCAAGGGCAAGCAGGGCAGGGCGCAGGCGCATGATGCTCCGGTGTCGAATCGCTGTGACGTGCATCGCCCCAACCTATGCGAAAGCTCGCCCAGCGTCACCCGTCATGCCCCTTGATCGTGGCCGCGCAATCCGCTTGGCTTGCGCGGGGCAAGGCCTGCGGCTGGCAGGCGGGGAGGCAATTCAGGATGAAACGCATATCAAAATGGGCGGCCGGGCTGTTGCTGATGGTGTTGATTGTGGCTGCCGGCTGGCTGGCCGCCGCGCCGCCCGACATGGTGCGCGTGGCGACCAACTATGCCGCCAAGATGGTCTGCTCAAACGTGTTTGTTGCGGGGCGCGATGCGGCCGAAGTGATGGCGGTGGATGTTCAGGCGCCCGGTCATCCGATCTTCCGGGCGATCACGGTGGAGGTGGACCGGGACGCCCAGCCGCCGCGGGTGCAGGCCAAGCTGCTCGGCATTTTCGGCACCGGGGGTGCGGTATGGCGTGGGCCGAAACTCGGCTGCTCCAGCGTGCCGGATGTGGGGCTGCTTCACAGTTCCACCTTCATCGAAGGCGAGGTGCCACCCGATCCTGCGCGCGAGGATGCAGCGCTTTGGCCTGACGGTGAGACGGTGGAACCGTCGCAGGACCCCGCGCTGGCCGCGATCCTCGATGACAGGGTGCTGACGGGTCCCGGTATGCGCGCGGTCGTGGTGGTGCACAATGGCCGGATCATCGGCGAGCGCTACGCGGGCGGGTTCACGAAGGACACGCCGCTGCTCGGCTGGTCGATGACCAAGACCGTGACGGGCGCGCTCGTCGGCGCGGCCATGCGCGACGGCGGGCTTGCGCGCGACAAGGCGGCGCTGTTCGACACCTGGAACGACGAGGGGCGCAAGGCGATCACGCTCACGCAGATGATGGAAATGTCATCAGGGCTGGCCTGGAACGAAGGTTACGGCTCGGTGTCCGACGTGACCCGCATGCTCTACCTGACAAGCAACATGGCTGGTTTTGCCGCTTCCAGGCCCTACGATCCTGAAATGGGCAACCCCAAGGATGACCGGCTGTTCAACTATTCCTCCGGCACGTCGGTCATGCTGTCGGATATCTGGATGCGCGCGGTGAAGGAGCCGAAAGGCTATCCGTGGCGGGCTCTCTTCCATCCGCTCGGCATGACGAGCGCGACCTTCGAGACCGATGCCAACGGCACCTTTGTCGGTTCCTCCTATCTCTACGCAACGCCGCGTGACTGGGCACGCTTCGCGCAATTGCTCCTCCAGCGTGGCGCCTGGAAGGGGCAGGCGGTACTTCCGGCCGGCCACGTGGACTGGATGATGACGCCTGCACCGGCCTCCGTGGCGCCCTGGGGCAAGCCGGAATATGCCCGCCAGCTCTGGCTGCACGGGCCTGAGGGCGGCATCGATGGCAAGGACCCGGAAGCAGCGTTCAGCCTGCCCCCGGATGCCTTCTGGATGCGTGGCCATGATGGCCAGACAATCACCATCATGCCGTCGCTGAACCTGATCGTGCTGCGCATGGGCCTGACGCCGTCCAAGCTCAAGTATCAGCCCCAGGGACTGGTGGAAGCGGTGGTGAGACACCTGCGCTCATGAGAACACGGCCGGTCAAACGTCCCTGATGTGACAAAAGTCACTTTCCAAAGCTTCCGTCGCGTGATCCTTTTCATGATCGCGGTGCGGAATGCGGGGGTCGCGTTACCGTTTCATGCCGTATTGTTGGAGGTGATGCGATGAGATTACGTGCTGCGGCCGCCCTGTTCACGGGCCTTTTGCTGGTCACATCCTGCAGTGACAATTCCGAGCCGAAGACCACGCCGGCCCCTGCACCGGCGAATCTGCCGAAGACCGTTTCGGAAAACGGTGCGACGCTGGAGGTCGCGCCGGAATTCAAGGCCGGATCGGAAGCCAAGATTGCCTTCACGGCGCCGGCTGGCAGCAACAATTACTGGGTCGGTTTCGTCAATCCCGGCGCGGGGCCAATCGAGTATTTCTCGTCGGGCTACGCCTACACCTCTTCGGGAAGCCCAGCTTCCGTGACGGTGCCGGGCCAGCCGGGCGACTATGAGCTGCGCTTTGCCGATGACACAGCCAAGGTCATGCTGATTGGCGTTCCGGTCAAGGTTGTCGAGGGCGACGCGGCGACGCTGACCGTTCCCGCAACGGCAGAAGGAAGCCGCGAGATTTCCGTTGCCTTCACCGGGCCGGACGGCAAGCACAACATGATCGCCATCGTCAAGGCGGGCGCTGCCGACGAGACCTATCACTCGCTGCAGAGTGCGACGACCTACCAAAGCCCGGTGGGCCTGCGCATGCCGGTTTCAGCGGGTGACTACGAGGTGCGCTTCCTGCGTTCCATCGGCAAGGTGAGTGTGGCCGGACGCGCGCCGATCAAGGTTTCGCAGGCCACACCTGTCACCATGACGCCTGCGGAAGCCACAGCAGGGCAGGAGTTCAAGGTTGTGCTCGGCGATGACGCGCCGAAACTTTCGGGCGACTACATCTACATTGCCAAGCCGGGCACGCCGGACACCGACTATGCCGGGGGCTATGTGGCGGTGAGCCACAATGGCGACACGGTGATCAAGGCACCGGCGGAAGCGGGCGACTGGGAGCTGCGCTACATCGCACCCGACAATGGCAGCTATGCGGCCTTGGGGCGCGCGGCCCTGACGGTGAAGTGAGCGGTGGCGGGCCGTCAGGCCCGCCCGCATCCTCCCGGCGTGGGTGTCGTGACGATCACAGCCTCGCCGGACTTCAGCACGGTCTGGTCGCAGGCCTTCAACGTCTCGATGGAGCCATCGGCGCGGCGGACCTGCGTCATGCCAGCCTCGCCGTCGCCGCCGCCATCGAGGCCTTGCGGTGGCCGGTTGCGATGGGACGACAGGATGGCGCAGTCCATCTCATCCAGAAAACGGATGGTGCGGCGCGTGCCGTCGCCGGCATTCCATTTTCCCTTGCCGCCGGAACCCGGCCGGATGTGGAAATCCTCCAGCACCACGGGAAAGCGCAGCTCCAGGATTTCCGGGTCGGTCAGGCGTGAATTGGTCATGTGGGTATGGACGCCTGACGTGCCGCCAAAGCCGCGCCCGTCATTCATGCGGCCTGCCGGCGAACCGGAGCAGATTGTTTCGTAATATTGGTATTTTTCATTGCCATAGGTGAGATTGTTCATGGTGCCCTGCGCGTTGGCCAGCGCGCCCATGGCCCCGAACAGCGCATTGGTGACGTGCTGCGAGGTCTCCACGTTTCCGGCCACCACGGCGGCGGGGTAGGAGGGTTTCAGCATGCAGCCTTCGGGGATGATGATGTTGATGGGCCGCAGGCAGCCGGCATTCATGGGGATGTTGTTTTCGACCATGACACGGAAGGCATAGAGCACGGCGGCGCGGGCGACCGGCTCGGGCGCGTTGAAATTGTTCTTCATCACAGGCGATGTGCCGGTGAAATCCACCGTCGCCTCACGCTTGTCCCGGTCGACGGTGATCTTCACCCGGATCACCTGCCCGGTATCGGTCGGATATTCATAGCTTGATTCATCGGGCAGGCGGGTGAGGACCTGGCGCACGCTCTCGGCGGCATTGTCCTGCACGTGCCCCATATAGGCCTCGACCGTCTCCAGTCCGAAATGGGCCACCATCTTGCGCAGCTCGGCCACGCCCTTCTCGTTGGCGGCGATCTGCGCCTTCAGGTCGGCGACGTTCTGGTGCACGTTGCGGACCGGCCAGGGATGCTCCGTCAGCAGGGCGTGGAGTTCCGCTTCGCGGAAGCGGCCCTGTTCCACCAGCCGGAAATTGTCGATCAGCACGCCTTCCTCATCCACGGTCGTTGCCAGTGGCGTCATGGAACCGGGGGCCGATCCGCCGACATCGGCGTGGTGCCCGCGCGAGGCGACCCAGAAGAGGATGCGGGGATTGCTCCCACCTCCCCCATCAAGGGGGAGGCGGGGCGAAAGCTCTTCGAACACCGGTGTGACCACCGTGATGTCAGGCAGGTGCGTGCCGCCATTGTAAGGCGCGTTCAGTGCGAAGACATCGCCGGGGTGAATGTCACCCGTATTCAGCTTGATGATGGTCTCGACCGAGCGGTCCATGGAGCCCAGATGCACCGGCATGTGCGGGGCGTTGGCGACCAGCGCGCCGTTGCGATCGAAGACGGCGCAGGAGAAATCCAGCCGTTCCTTGATGTTGACCGAATAGGCAGTGTTCTGCAGCGTCACGCCCATCTGCTCGGCAATCGACATGAAGAGATTGTTGAAGACTTCCAGCAGGATGGGGTCGGCACCTTCATGTGTTGAATCACCGGTTCCCAAGGCCGCTCCGCGCGCCTT
Source organism: Brucellaceae bacterium (assembly GCA_020637755.1). Taxonomy (GTDB): domain Bacteria; phylum Pseudomonadota; class Alphaproteobacteria; order Rhizobiales; family Rhizobiaceae; genus Zhengella. The sequence goes on from JACKJW010000022.1 coordinate 26,998, forward strand.
CCTCTCGTGGCGCTTCATCAGCACATGGCTGAGCGGCGTGATTTCCGCTGTCCAGCCCGGTTCCACGACGATGGTCTGGTTGGCCTCGATGACCAGGGCCGGGCCCTTGACGCGCGCGCCGGGCGCAAGCGTCTCGCGGGCGACGAGCGCGGCATCGTGCCATTGCCCGCCGGTGAAGATGCGGCGTGTCCCGCCGGGGGCAACATCATGCGGCCGGACTTGCGCCGCGCGCTCGTGGCTAGCGGCGTCGCGCAGGTCAGAGGCTTCGACCGACAGGCTGTCCACCACCAGCGGCTTGTTGTCATAGGTAAAGCCGAATTGCGCCTTGTGGGCAGTCTCAAAATCCGCCTTGGCGGCGGCCAGGTCGAAGGCTGCGAAATTCACCGGCAGCGTGGTGTCGGTGCCATCGTAGCGCAGTTGCAGAACCGGCTTCCAGCCGATCTCGCCTTCGGGAATGCCCTGTGCCTCCAACTCGGCGAAGACCTGCCGCATCAGGACTTCTGTCAGCGACCGCAAGGCGGGCAGGGTTTCGGGCGCAAGCGGTTTCAGCACGGCCTGCTGGCGCGAGGCGAAGACAGCGGCGAGCCCGATGCCATAGGCGGAGAGCAGACCGGAGAAGGGGTGGATCAGCACCGCTTCCATGCCCAGCGCATCGGCAACGAGGCAGGCATGCTGGCCGCCCGCGCCGCCGAAGCAGTTCAGCAGGTAGGAGGTCACGTCATAGCCGCGCTGGACGGAGATCTTCTTGATGGCGTTGGCCATGTTCTCCACCGCGATGGTGACAAAACCTTCGGCCACCTCCTCGGCGCTCTTGCCGTTATCGTGTTCTGCGGCGAGCGCTGCAAATTTCTCGCGGACCACATCAGCATCCAGGGGCTGGTCCTGGCCAGGGCCGAAGATGGCCGGGAAGCGGTCGGGCTGGAGCTTGCCGAGCATGACATTGGCGTCGGTGACCGCGAGCGGCCCGCCGCGCCGGTAGCAAGCAGGGCCGGGATTGGCGCCGGCGCTGTCGGGGCCGGCCTGGAAGCGGCCCTGATCGACATGGAGGATCGAGCCGCCGCCGGCCGCGACCGTGTGGATGCGCATCATTGGCGCACGCACGCGCACGCCAGCCACCTCGGTATCGAAGGCGCGTTCATACTCGCCGTCGTAATGGGCGACATCGGTGGAGGTGCCCCCCATGTCAAAGCCGATCACCTTGTCGAACCCGGCGAGGCGCGCCGTCTCCACCATGCCGACCACGCCGCCGGCGGGACCGGACAGAAGCGCGTCCTTGCCCTGGAACATGTTGGCGGCCGTCAGCCCACCCGACGACATCATGAACATCAGGCGTGGACTGTCGCTGCCGTCGCTTCCAGCGCCCAATTCACCCGCCACGCGATCGACATAGCGGCGCAGGATCGGCGTCAGATAGGCATCGACCACCGTGGTGTCACCTCGCCCGACGAATTTCACCAGCGGCGAGACCTCGTGGCTGACGGAGACCTGCGTGAAGCCCATCGAACGGGCGATCCCGGCCACTTCCGCCTCGTGGGCCGGACGGGCGAAGGCGTGCATGAAGCAGATCGCCACCGAGTCGATTCCGTCCGCCCTGATGGCCGCGAGTGCCTCTTCGACAGGAGCCGGCGCCAGTGCCGCTTCCACCCTGCCGTCCGCGAGGACGCGCTCGTCCACCTCGATCACGCGCTCATAGAGCTGCTCTGGCAGGATGATTTCCTTGGCAAAAATGTCGGGCCGCGCCTGGTAGGCAATGCGCAGGGCATCTCGGAACCCCTTGGTGACCAGCAGGGCCACACGGTCGCCCTTGCGTTCCAGCAGGGCGTTGGTGGCCACAGTCGTGCCCATCTTCACTTCGCCGATCCGGTGCGAGGGCATGGGAGCACCCTTCTGCACACCGAGCAGGTCGCGGATGCCCTGAATGGCCGCGTCACGGTAGGCCTCCGGGTTTTCCGACAGCAGCTTGGCGGGATGCAAGGTGCCGTCCGGCGCGCGGCCGATCACATCGGTGAAGGTGCCGCCGCGATCGATCCAGAAATCCCACTTGCCGGTTGCTGCTGCATCGCCTGCGCTGTTACCGCTTGCCATGGCTGGCTCCTGCTGTTGCCGTTTGACGGGGAATGCGAATGATGCATACTCCACATTGACGATAAAACGTCAATGATTTGTCGATAAATACTCGATGAGGTTGCCATGCCCGAACTTCGCGCAACAGTCGGTCCGGTGGTCGCGGCTGCACATCTGGCCGATGGCGCCATGCCTGCGCTGTCGGAGATGGAATTCGCGCTGGTGATCCAGTCAAATGCCTATCACCGCTGGATTGCGCGCTGCGCGGCGGCCGCCGGTGGGCAAGGCCTGTCGGCGATGGATGTGCAGATCCTGCATGCCGTCAACCATCGCGGACGGACCAAGAGCCTGACCGAACTGACCAT
>JACKJW010000023.1 GCA_020637755.1 Brucellaceae bacterium
CGTCACGCCCGTAGCGTGTCACGGCATCCACCGAGATGACGGGATGGCGCTTCAACGGCACCACGCCCGAAGCTGGCCAATCATCCAAGACGAGGCGCCATGACTGGGCGATGAGGCACAGTGCGGCCTCTTGCTCCACCAGCTCGCGGGCCGTTCGCAGGTAACCGTCGAGCAAGGCGTCCTCGCCGTCATGGTCGATGCGCAGATGCGCCTTGATGTCAGCCAGCGCGACCGGCTCGGCCTGTGGTCCGGCGGTGAGAAAGAGAATCATCAGTCGGCCCTTGCCATCTGGAATGAAAAGGAAAACGGCCCCGGCGGGAGGAGGAACCGGGGCCGTCTGCGGATCGGCCGGCTGCACTCAGGCAGCCGGCCCTTCCGGTCAGGTCGCGGAGAATTTCACCAGCTTGATGGCATCGAAATCCTGCACGCCGCCGCCCACGCGCTTGGTGGTGTAGAAGAGCACGTAGGGCTTGGCGGAATAGGGATCGCGCAGCACGCGCACGCCGGTGCGGTCGACGACGAGATAGCCGCGCGAGAAATCACCGAAAGCCACCGGCGTCGAGCCCGCCGCAATGTCCGGCATGTCCTCGGCCTCCACCACGTCGAAGCCGAGCAGGCTGGCGCGCCCGCCCGCCGTGGCCGGCGGCTGCCAGAGGTAGTTGCCGTCGGCGTCCTTCAGCTTGCGGATGGCCGCCTGGGTCTTGCGGTTCATCAGCCAGTTGCCGTTCTGCCGGTAGCCCGCCTTCAGCGCGTAGATCGTGTCGATCAGCACATCCGATGCGCCGGTGGCCGCGAAATCGCCGTCAGCGCCGGTCGCCACATAGCCGAGGCTGCCCCAGCTCCAGGCGCTTTCGGCCACCTGGGCATAGTCGAGGAAGCCGCGCGGCTTGTTGACGCCGTCGCCATTCACGAAGGCTGCACCTTCCTGCTCGGCGAAGGCCGCTTCCACTTCGGCGGCAATCCACTGGTCGATATCGACCGCTGCGTCATCGAGCAGCGAGGCGGTGGCCGCCGGCATGGCATACAACTCCATGGTCGGGAACTGCAGTTCGGCCAGCGTCGAGGAGGCGGTTTCCGGACGCGCGGCCGTTTCACCTGCCCAGCCGACGACGGGGCCGGAAACCGAGAACGGCTTTTTCAGCACGGCACCCGACACCTGGCGCACCGAGGCGATCGAACGGATCGGCGACAAGGCGGCAAGGCGCTTGCCGATCTCGGCCTCGGTCTCGTCAGGCACCAGATAGCCACCGTCCTGGCCGGAACCATAGGACATGGCCTTGGTGTCGAGTGCGCGAAGCTGGCGATCATCGCCGGAGCGCACATAGGCGGCAAAGGCTGCCTTGCGTTCCTCGGCCTGGTAGCTCGTGCGCCGGTCGCCACGCGACAGCGACGGGCGGCCACGGCCGATCATCAGGCGGTCCATGGCGCTCTTCTGTTCGTCGAGGGCGGCGGCGATGCGGTCCACCTTCTCGGTGGTCACCGCATCGGCCCCAACGCGGGTCTCGATTTCCTTCAGGCGCTCGTCATTGGCGGCCTTGAAGGCCTCAAAGGCGCCCATGAAGTCGTCAAAGGCCTCGGCGACCTCGGATGCCGTGCCGGTGGCAGCCTTGATTTCCGGCGCAATGGTTCGGGAGTTCATACTCATGTCCTTGTCTCGATGATGCGGGCTGCGCGGCGGATCTTGCCTGCCAGCCCCGTTTCGGTCCGGTCCGCGGCATCCCGCCCGCGCACGAGTTCATTGAAGCCCTTGGCGATCACGCAGCGGGCCTCGGTTCGCGTCAGCCCCGCATCCCGCGTGAGCCAACGTTCAAACTGGCGGATCGTGGGCAGCGCCCCGTCCGCCTTGACTTCCGCGATGCGCGCACCGGGAAGCATGGGAAAGGTGACGACGGAGATTTCCCAGAGATCAGCCTCCAGAATGCGGCGCACGCCGCCCGCGCTTCCCGCACGGGCGCGCACCGTCTTGAAACCGATGGACAGGCCGTCCAGCGCCCCGTCACGCATCAGGCCCAGCACCTCGCGCGCCTTCGGCGAGGAGGTGGAAAGGCGGCCGTGCACAAACAGGCCGCGCTCATCCTCTCGGATGTCGTGCCAGGTGCCGATGGGCTGCGCCGGATCGTGCTGGTAGAGCATGCGGATGCCGCCCGCCCCTCGTTGGCGGATCGAGCGGGAAAAGGCACCGCGCTCCACCAGGTCCTGGCCAAGATCGACCTGACCGAACAGGCTGGCATAGCCGCTGAAGGTCCCGTCAGTCGCGACATCCTCGATGTCCAGCCCCGCCCGTTTCGTCTCAACCTGCAGCATGGCCTACTCCTTCGTTGCGTTCGGGCGGGTTGGTTCCGGGCGGGCAAGCAGGCGCATCAGGAAGCCCAGCGCCCACCAGGCCGAGAGGCTGGCGAGTGCGGCGCCCGCCATCATCACCTCGTGGGGCGCCAGTACCTGTTCCAGATCGAGGTCCCGGGCGATCTTGGCTCCGGTCAGCGCGCCGAACAGCACGCCGCAAACCAGCCCGGTGGCAAAGCGTAGCGCCGCCTCGCGCCGCCCGCGCGGCAGGATGTAGGTGAGCGAGATGGCCGAGCCGAGTGTCGCCCCGGCAAGCTTTGCCATCCACAGCGTGTGGGGTTCCGGGCCGGTCATGGGCGCCCTGCCCCGAGGGGCGGATAGCCCGCTGCCTCGCGCTTCTCGTCCTCGGTCAGGAAGGCCGCATTGGTCAACCGCTCCCACAGCGCATCGCGGTCACCGGAAAGCCCGTCCACCTGGTCGGCGTCGTACCAGAGGCGCAGGTCACCGCCCCAGTGCGGGGAAAGCCAGGCACCAAGCTCGCCTGCGATCCGCGCGACCAGCGGAATGACGGTCATGCGATAGAAGGCGCGGTTGGCCTCGCGGTAGTTGGCATAGGTGTTGTCGCCAGGAATGCCGAGCAGCATGGGCGGAACGCCGAAGGCGAGCGCGATATCGCGGCTGGCGGCGTTCTTGGCCTCGATGAAATCCATGTCGCGCGGCGTCAGGCCCATCGCCTTCCAGTCGAGCCCGCCCTCCAGCAGCAGCGGGCGGCCTGCCCGCGCCGGACCGGAATAGCCCTCCTCCAGCTCCGTTTTCAGCCGGTCGAACTGTTCTTCGGTGAGGTTTCCGCCCTCCTTCGGCGCATAGACCAGCGCGCCGGAAGGCCGTGCGGAATTGTCCAGAAGCGCCTTGTTCCAGGCACCGGCCGCATTGTGGATGTCGAGCGCCATGAGCGCGGCTTCCAGCGGCGCGAAACCGCTGACGTCGTCCAGCGGATGGGTCAAGCGCAGATGCAGCGCTTCGGCCCGCACGCCGGTCAAGCCAATGCGCCGGGAGCGGCCGCCGTCGCGCTGTTCCAGGGCTTCCGGCCAGCCGTCGGCAGCGCAGGAAACGCTCACTCCGTCGGGCCTGAGCAGATACAGTTCTGCCGGACCGGCCGAGCCGTCCACACGTTCCACATAGGCATTCCCGCCAATCAGCAGGTGGGTGTAGAGCGTCTCCAGGAAGGAGGCACCGGCCTGACGCGGATTGGGGCGCGTCAGCAGGTCGAGGAGCGGATGGGTTTCCAGCTCCGTCACGCCCTCATAGAGCAACCAGGGAAAGGCGGCGGCCGTCTGCGCGATGAGGCGCACGGCGCAATGGACGACCGGGTTGCGCATGTAGCCCTCTCGGGCCAGCCCGCCATAGCCGGGCTTGGTCCAGGCCGCCGTGCCCGCCATGTGGGGGGCGACGAAGCCGCCGGCCGCCTTGCGTTCGGTGGGCTGTTCAGTGGAGCTTCCGGCGGGTTGCGGGCGCGGCGCCGCCATCCCGGCCGGGTGTTTTGCCCAGGGCCAAGTCCAAGCCATGTGTCCATCCATTCTGGTCAGATTTCGCGGATGCGCGGCGACTTGCCATCCCGCGCGGTCAGTTCGGTCAGCGCCCAGACAAGCGCATCAAGCCTGTCGGGGGATCGCCCGGAGGAAAGCCCGCTGGGCGTGAAGTCGCACATCTGGTCTTCCAGCGCCGGGAAGCGGGCCGCATGGACAACCCTTCCCTGCTCGTAGAGGGCCGAGACCGGTTCGGCACGCAGCCACTTGCCGCGCGTCGCCCGGACGGAGCGCACCGGAACGGCGGCATCGACGGAAGCAATCACTCGCGCCACCATCTCGCCGCCCTGGTTCACCTCCGCCACGAGGCAATCGGCGTCCAGCGCGTGATAGAGACCGATGGCACGCGCCGCCCATTCATGCGGCTTGGCCGCGGCAATGGTGGCATCGGCCAGCACGGCAAGCATGCCGTCACCGTCGATCGCGGCGGCGACGATGCCACAGGCGTCCGATGCCGGTCCCGATCCTGCCGGCGGATCGACCGCCACGACGATGCGGCGCGGCGGACCGGCCTTGCGGGCACAGGCTGCCTCGATCATGTCCCGGCTCCAGAGAGCGCCGTCGCGGTCCTCCACCAGTTCACCGTCCAGTTCCTGCCGGCCAAGCCGTGTTCCGGCATAGCGCCGGCGCATGGCGTCCAGAAATCCGGCCGCCAGATTGCCCGTATTGTCTTCGGTCCTCAGCCGCGTCACGGAGACCGCCGGGTCTGCCAGCAGGCGCTTGAACAGCGGCACCGGCCTCGGCGTCGTCGTCACGAGCTGGCGCGGGCGGTCACCGAGGCGCAGGCCGAATTGCAGCATGTCCCAGACCGCCTCCATGTTCTTCCACTTGGCCAGTTCGTCGCACCAGGCGGCGTCGAACTGGGGTCCGCGCAGACTTTCCGGGTCCTCCGAAGAAAAGGCCTGTGCCACCGCGCCATTGCTCCACAGCAGACGCCGGCGGCCCGCCTCGTAGCGTGGCCGCTCGATGCGCCCGGCCGCACGGATGCCTGAAGCACCGTCAATCATCACCTCGCGCACGTCGCCCAGCGTCTCGCCGACAAGGGCAATGCGGCCGAGCGCCCTGGCGGCAAAGGGGGCGAGCCCGAGCGCCAGCCCGTTCACCCATTCGGCGCCGAGCCGGGTCTTGCCGGAGTCGCGCCCGCCCGTGACCAGCCAGATGTCCTTTGTACCGGGCGGCGGATATTGCGCGGGCAGCGCCCGCATGAACCATTCGCCGAGAAGACGCCGGGCGAGATGGCGCGGCACATGGCCGTCAGCCCACCGGGCGTCACTCTCCATGCGGCACCCCTGCCAGGTCCTGTCCAACCCGGCCGTGATCCCCGCATCGCTGCGCCGCCAGTTCGCGCGCCAGTTCCATGATGCGTTCGTCGATGCGCCTCAGCACGGCAGCCAGTTCCCCGGCCTGGGTCGCGTTTTCCGGTTCCGTGCCTTCCGGCAGCAACTGCTCGATACGGTCAAGGGCGCGCATCAGCACCTGAACGGCCTCGATCCCGGCCTTGTCAAAGGGTTCCTGCGGCTCGGTTGCCGTCAGCAGGTCCACACGCGCCCACAAGCGTTCGCGCATCCGCAGCAGCGTTTCGCGGGCATCTCCGGCACCGCGCACCCGCCAACCCTGGCGGCGCGCCATGGAGCGCACCGTCATCTCCGTCACGCCGGCAATGTCGGCAAGCGTCGCATAGTCAAATGGCAGGCGTTCCGCCCATGCCCGTGCGACTGCCCAGCCGTTTCCGGCGGTCATGGCCATGTCCGATTTCTCCTGGTTGCAATGTCCGTGCAGGGCGCCGGGGCGGGCCGTGGCCGCATTTCTCCGACTGTAGGGAAACAATAGCATTGCGCCGTACGGAGTGGACCGAAAAGGCAAGCAAATTTGTGACAGTGCGGCGATTGCACACCCGCGCGATTAGCCATGTGTGCGGGAAATCACTTGCCGCTGGGCTACATTTGGGGGAAAAGGAGGCCGTGCCGCGCTGGTGTGGAGCGCGCTGAGGCTTTTGCCCCAATCCATGATCGAGCCATGAAAAATCCTTTTGAAAAACGAACGTCGAAAGGACCGAAGGCATCCCGCCTTCTGGAAATCGATGCCTGGATCGATTCCAGCCTCTACGAGGCGCAATTTGCCGCCGCCGAGCTTTGGGAAAACATCACGATCTTCTTCCGCCGCTTCCGTGTGACGGGATGGCGGCGAGGCGTCTTTGAGCTGCTCTCGGAAGGCTTCACCATGGGTGCAGCCGGCTCGGTGGTGATGCTTGCGCTGGCCATGCCTGCCTTTGAGGAAACGTCGAAGAACTGGCGGGCGCAGGACGATTATTCCGTCACCTTCCTTGACCGCTATGGCAACGAGATCGGCAAGCGCGGCATTCTGCAGCGTGATTCCGTGCCGGTCGACGAGATGCCCGATTTCGTCATCAATTCGGTTCTGGCCACGGAAGACCGCCGCTTTTTCGAGCATTTCGGCATCGACGTCATGGGCCTTGCCCGTGCGATGTTCGAGAATGCGCGCGCCAATGCCGTTGTGCAGGGTGGCTCGACGCTGACCCAGCAGCTGGCCAAGAACCTGTTCCTGTCCAACGAACGGACCCTGGAACGCAAGGTCAAGGAGGCCTTCCTGTCGCTCTGGCTGGAAGCCAATCTGACGAAGAAGGAAATCCTCCAGCTTTATCTCGACCGCGCCTATATGGGCGGCGGGGCCTTCGGCATCGCGGCTGCGGCGGATTTCTACTTCAAGAAGGATGTGAAGAGCCTGTCGCTGGCCGAAGCCGCCATGCTGGCGGGCCTGTTCAAGGCGCCGGCGAAATATGCGCCGCATGTCAACCTGCCCGCTGCCCGCGCGCGTGCCAACGAGGTGCTGACCAATCTCGTGCAGAGCGAGTTCATGACCGAAGGCCAGGTTGTGGCCGCGCGGCGCAACCCGGCCACGCCGGTCGATCGCGAGGGCACCGAAAGCCCTGACTACTATCTCGACTGGGCTTTCGACCAGGTCAAGGACATCGCGCTGGCCAACAAGCTGGACAACCATTCCTTCGTGGCCCGCACGACGATCGACATGAACCTCCAGAAGGCGGCGGAGGAGACCTGCGAGTTCCATCTGCGCCAGTTCGGCAAAAGCTACGGCGTGGATGAATGCGCGCTGGTGCTGGTGGAGACCAACGGTGCGGTGCGTGCCATTGTCGGTGGCCGCGACTACGGCAAGAGCCAGTTCAACCGCGCGACACGCGCGCTGCGTCAGGCGGGTTCGTCCTTCAAGCCCTACATCTACGCAGCCGCAATGGAGGCGGGGCTGACACCGGAAACCGTCGTGCCCGATGCGCCGATAACCTGGGGGCGTTGGTCGCCCAAGAACTACACGCGCGGCTATGCCGGGCGCATCCCGCTGACAACCGCACTCGTCAAGTCGATCAACACCGTGCCGGTGCGCCTCATCAAGGAAAAGATCCCCGGCGGCACCGAGACGGTGAAAAAACTTGCCGAGGCGATGGGCGTCGAATCCGAGCTTTCCACCCACAAGACCATGGCGCTTGGCATTTCCGGCATGACCGTGATGGACCAGGCGACCGGCTACCTGACATTCGCCAGTGGCGGTTATTCCGGCACCCGCCATGCCGTCACACAATTGCTGAACCATTCAGGCGAGGTTCTCTACGACGTTACCCGCAACGGACCGGAAAAGAAGCGTGTCCTGACGGAAGAGACCGTTGCGAAAATGAACTCGATCCTGGTCCAGATTCCGGAGTGGGGCACGGCGCGGCGTGCGGCGCTCGACATGACACCCGCAGCGGGCAAGACGGGAACGACGCAGGCCTATCGCGACGCGTGGTTTGTCGGCTTTACGGGCAATTTCACCGCGGCGGTCTGGATGGGCAATGACGACTATTCGCCGACAAACCGGCTCACCGGCGGGTCCCTCCCGGCCATGACATGGAAGCGGCTGATGGAATATGCCCACCAGAACATCGATCTGAAGGTGATCCCCGGTGCCAATCGCCCGATCCCCGTGAAGCCGGCTGATGCCAAGCCCGCCGAAACCATCGCTTCGGGGGATGCCGGCCTGCCCAGACCCGAACGCCCGCTGGTGCTGTCGGCAGACACGATCCGTGTTCTGAACGCCATCCACGATGCTTTCCGCGACGCCAAGCCGGTTCCGGGCCCGAGCGATTCCACCACGGTATCGGCCGTCAGCCCCGGCGGCGGCGACACCAGGACCGTCCGCTGAACCGGCGCTCATGCTCAGAAACATCATCCAGATTGCCGTGATCCTTGCGCTCGCCTTCGGCGGCGGAATCTGGAGCGTGCGCGCGATGCTGGAACGCGCCGTGCGGCCGGGTTCTGTCACCGTGTCGGCGTGGACGGCCTATCCGGTGGCCGGAACGCCTGCCGCCGACCCCTACACGAAGGCGCATATCGCCCGGAATGGCGAGCTGCCACTTGGCGCAGGCGAAGGGCTGACCTTCGCGGCAACCAAGGATTCGGCAGGCGACGCCATTACCGGCAACTGTTCGTATCGCATCGAGGGGCAGATGCCCGCATCGCGCCTCTGGACGCTTCACGCTGAGGGGTTCCGGCGCGGCCAGACACCGGTGGAGGGACTCCCCGATGCGCTGCATTCGCGCCGCGTGCTCTACGGCCCGGACGGCGGCGTACGCGTCCTCGCCTCGGCCGCCGCTCAGCCGGACAATTGGCTGGCGATCCCCTCCGAAGGGCCGTTGTCGCTGGTCCTGACCTTCTATGACACCGAACTTGCATCCGGCTCGCGCGCCTATGAGGCCGAGATGCCGCAAATCCTCAAAGTCGGTTGCGATGGGTAGGGCGTTGTTCACCCTTCTGGCGGGCGTCGTCGGCGCGGGCATCGTGCATATCTGCGTGCTGATGCTGGTTCCCTACTACTCCAGCCGTGACGCCTGGAGCCAGGTATCGGCGCTTGGTGCGGATTATTCCTTTGCAGCAGTCGCCGGCGAACCGGCCCGCAAACTTCTGGCCGATATCGATCCGCTGTTCGAGGTGGCGGTCTGCCGCTTTGACCTCACCGGTGGCCTTGTCCACGCCACGGCAGGCGGCACCCTGCCCTTCTGGTCGGTCTCGGTGTTCAACCAGCGCGGCGAGAACATTTACAGCTTCAATGACCGCAACATGTCGGGCGCGGGTCTGGACGTGACCGTTGCCACGCCGGTGCAAATGGTGGAATTGCGCAAGGACCTGCCGGAGGAGTTTGCCCAGTCGATCTTCATCGAAGCCGACATGACGAAGGGCATGATCGTGCTGCGGATGTTCCGCCCGGATGCGCTGTCAGAAGCAAAGGCGCGCGCGTTCCTCGCCTCGGCGAAATGCGAGGCAGCCGAAGAGGAGGGCTGACGCCGCCGCGGACCTCAATGGGGACGTGATGCCGTTTCCTGCGCCGGGCGCTCGGTGGCGGGCACTGTCTCGTATCGGATACCCGGAAAGATGATCACCTTGGCGCTCTTGCCTGCCCGTTCCGGGCGGCGCACCTTTCTGGATGCAGTGAACTGAAGAATCGTTGCCATGCCGGTTTCCTTTCGCTGAAACACAGTCAGACGCTTACAACTTCACACTTGCTCCCATGAGGCCATGGGAGGGTTAACAACTTGCTAACGGATTTGGTTCAATCTGAAGCACAATCAGGCGTGCGATCCGTCAAGCAACGGGCGCATGCGAAGGTCCAGAGTTTCCGGGTACCCGCCATGAGCCAGTCCGCCTACGATTTCCGAAGAATTGAGAACACCTCCGGCCGCCAGCGCAGCGAGCAGCTCTACCGGGCTTCCGCCAGCGCCTTTGTCTCGCTGTCGCGGCCTGCCAAGGTGGATATCCAGCAGTTCGAGGAGCTGTCGGACGCGCTTTACGACCGCGTCTCGGATGAGGCCAAGCGCTATGTGGCCGCGGTGCTGGCGCCCAACGGGTGCGCGCCGCTCGCCGTCATCCGCCGCCTTGCCAATGAGCCCGCCTCCATCAGCGCCCCGCTGCTTGCGCAGTCACCCCTGTTGACGCCGGCCGCTCTTGTCGCCCTGATCGCCCGTCACGGTGACGGTCATGCGCGGGTCATCGCCAAGCGCAGCGATCTCGATCCTGCCATTCGCGCGCTCGTCGCCTTGCTGATCCGCGACGGGTCCGGTGTGACCGCCGAACCGGCCGAGGCTCCTGAGCAACAACGCATCAAGGCCAGCGCCGAAGACGTCCGAACCGCCTTGCGCGCCACCATGGCCGCCAATGCGGAACCTGCCGTCCTGCCGGCCAACCCGTCCCCTTCACGCGAGGCACTGCTTGCCCGCCTCATGCCCACTGCACTCTCGGGCAATCCGCGCTTCTTCCGCACGGCACTTGCCGACGCGCTTGACCTGCCGTTTGCAGCGACGGAAAGCATCGTGGAGGAAAATGGCGCGACGAACCTTCTTTTCGCGCTCCGGCTTCTCGCCCTGCCGGTCGCAGAAGCCTTCATGATTGCAGCCGCGCTCAATCCCGGCCGCTACCTGACGCCCCACACGATCAGCCACTTCGCCAAGCGCTATGAGGCCTTGACGCTGGATGCCGCGCGCGACTGGTTTGACGGCTTCAGGGCGGCGAGTTTTGACGCGCTGGCGGAAGCCGAGGCCGCCATGCCGGTTCTCCATCAGCCGCCTGCCAACGAGGCCTTGCCGCGTTTCAGACGCGCCGGATGAGGAATCCTACGCGGCACTGAGCGGGACAAGCCTATCCAAAGGGTCCGCGCCCGGCTCGATCTCGACCAGCCAGAGATCCGGATCGAAACGGGCCTCCCTGGCGATGCGGTCAGCTGCCTCGCCGGGCAAGTCATACTCGGCAATGCGGACGAACAAGCGCTCTTCCGGCCGGCCGGATTCATAGTCTGCCTGCGGCGCCGGGCCGTAGAGAATTTCGCTGCCCAGACGTGTCCGCTCGATCAGGAAGATGGCACCGGCGGAGTCGGCGCCATGGCGCAGGATGGCTGCGAAGCCGCCAGACGAGAACACCCGCCTGACAAGAGCCGACGCCCAGAGGGAAGTGGTCAGCCGCATCGCTGCTGCGGCCGGTCAGTTGACCAGGCCGATTTCCTTCATTTTGGCCAGCAAAGGTGCATCGGCCTCGCCCGTTTCCGGCAGTCCGAACAGGGCCTGGAATTCACGGATTGCCGCGCGGGTCTTGGCGCCACTCAGCCCGTCGATTTCAATGTGATCATTGCCGAAGGAGCGCAATCCGGCCTGCACCTTCTGGACGATGGGTGAAGCAACGGGAATGGATGCCGTGGTTTCGCCGGGCGCCACGGGCGCAGGTGCGCCGGCCGGCGCCGTTTGCTCGCCGCGCGGAGCCGGACGCGGAAGCGGCACATTCACTCCGGGGTCGTAGCTCACCTGCACGACCGGCGACGTGGTGGCCGGAAGGGTGCGGCCATTCAGCTGGGCAAGAAGGGTCGCGCTGATCTCGCCGTCGACCGGCAGGCCGACAATGCGCTGGTAGGCCTTTACCGCGTCGCGCGTCCTTCGGCCTGACAGGCCGTCCACCGTCCCGTCGTAAAGTTTCAGTCCGGCGAGAATTTCCTGCACGCGGGCGACGTCCGGACTTCCGGACGGACGGCGCGACGGGACGACCGGAGCCGCGTCGCGGATCAACACGCGGCTCTGGCGCTCGCCAAACCGGGCCTGGTCCAGAACCGGCTGGCGGTAGCCAGAGAAGTCGCGCGTGGAAAACAGCGGTGCGCCGTGGGCGTGGGGCTGATACCAGACAGCGTTGGCCGACACGTAGAACAGGGTGATGGCAAAGGCGGTGACACTGCCGACAGCGACCGGGTTGCGTGCCACGAACCGGCCGGCGGCGCCTGCCGCCGCAACCGCGAAACCCTGAAAGCCTGTCAGTTCCTCAGGCAATCTTGCGGAGGTTTGCATCGCTCTCTCCTTTCGTACCGGCCACGAGCGGCACCACGGTTCCGGCTGCCGAAGCAGCATCGGGAAGCGTGACGGTGACGCAAGTGCCCTCGCCCGGCGCGCTGTCGATGGCCATGGTGCCCTCGTGCAGCTTCACGAGGCCCTTGACGAGCGACAGGCCGAGGCCAGTTCCTTCATAATGGCGCGTATAGTCGTTCTGGACCTGCATGAAGGGCTGTCCCAGCCGCTTCAGGTCTTCGGGCGCAATGCCGATGCCGCTGTCGTTGACCCAGAAGGTGAAACGTCCCGACGTGCAGCGCGCGCCCAGCGTCACCGTCCCGTTCTCAGGCGTGAACTTCACCGCATTGGACAGCAGGTTGATCAGGATCTGCTGGATGGCGCGGCGGTCGGCATTGACGTCGCCAACCCCGTCCTCGACAGCGAGGTTCAGGGTGATCCCCTTCTCCCTGGCCTGCACCGAGACGATGGACAGCGGCATTTCGACCGCTTCGGCAAAATCAAAGCCGTGGCGATGGATGGCATAGGTGCCGGACTCGATCTTGGACACGTCGAGTATGGCATTGACCACCGAGAGGAGATGCTTGCCGGAGCTGGCAATCAGGCCGGCATATTCCTTCTGGCGCGGATCCTGGAACGTACCGAACATCTCGTGGTGCAGGATGTCGGCAAATCCGATGATGGCGTTCAACGGCGTGCGCAATTCATGGCTGACCGATGCCAGGAACCGGCTCTTGGCCATATCCACCCCGGCGGCCTCATCGCGGATCGCCTCCAATTCCTCACGCAGGGCCGCAGCGACCTCGTCGCCCTGCATGAAGGCGTGAATGCGGCCATCCGCACTGCGCACAAGTTCGAGCGCGAAGGGACGGAAGTCATGGGCAGGATTGGCAGCGTGGCGGGCCTCGTCACGCGGCAGGCGAAGGCGGACCGGCGCGCGGCAGCGGGCGGCGCCGTCGCGCATGTCGGCGATGGCGGTCAGGTAGGCGATGCGGTCGGCAATATGGATGCGGTCAAACAGGCCCGAGCCGAGCAGCAGGCCCGGATGCAGGCCGAGCATGGTGCGGGCGTGCCCGGAAACAGCGGTCACGTCACCGTTCTCGGCCAGATCGAGCAGGGTGATTTCCTGAAGGCCGGCACGGTCGGTGGCCTGGGTCGCGCCTTCGCGCGCAAGGCTTGCCGAGGCGGCCTCATGGGCAAGGCGCAGGACCAATGTCGCGATCCACATCAGCGGCGGGAGGGCGGCGAGCGCCAGCGGAACGCCCGGCATCTGGTGGGTGACGGCCAGCTGGAAAGCGGCGGCGGCCAGCGAGACGGCGAGACCGGAGAGCAGTGCGGCACGGCTGCGGGCCACCCACCAGGCTTCCACGGCCGGAGCGGCCAGCAGGATTGCATAGGGGCCAGCGAGGCCGCCGGAGACCATCGCGAGCAACGCGACCAGCACCCCTGCCGCCATGAGTGCCGCCGGCCCGGCCAGCGCGAGACTGCGCGACACGTTGAGTGTGGCCAGCACGATGACCGACACAGCGATCACGACCAGCGACGCACCGGTCACGGTATGCACATCCATCACGCCGGGGGCAGAACAGGCAAAGGCCGCGACCGCGATGACAGGCGTGACGGCGGCAACGGCAGCCAGTCTCGTCCGGCGGTCAAAATCCGGGCCATGCGCCGTAGCGCCGGCAAGGCGCGCGGCAACCGCAGCGGCAGCCGGGACAAGGGCCGTGTGACGGGATTGGGGCTTACTCAATGCTCGAACTCATGCAGTTACGCGTGCCGGCGAGGGCACCATGTTCCGGGAAGGAAATGTCGCACCCAAGCCTTTAAGGAATGGTCAAGGCTGACGGCCAACAGGGGCTTGACGCGGCCATGAGAGCTCATATCGCCACTTCAGCCCGGTGAATTTCCACCATGGTTAACAAAGGGAAACCGGAGGCAGCAGGCGCCGCACTGCTGCCCAGCCGCGCAGGCACGGACCTGGCGTTGAGATCGTATATCAATGATTTCAATCATTTGAATTGCGAACAGGTGGATACAACATCGCTTCGCATTTGATTAAAATACGGCTCAAATGCCGGTTTTCTGCAATTGAGAGAAATTCGCATCAAATGCGCCAAACCACTTCAAGCCGGTCTTCGGGCGCCCCGTGCATTCTCCTGCCCGATCCTGAAACACGCCCGTCAAGAGGTGTGGAACAGGCCAATGAAAGGGCAGACCATGTTCAGCTTGATGCGCATGACCTTCTGGGGGGCGTTGGTCCTCCTCCTGTTGCCGATCGACCGCAATGGCGATGCGGCCCATGTCGACCTTGCCAGCCCGATAGCGGCGGTCAGCACGGTGCGTGAAATGGTGGCCGATCTCG
The DNA here is from genome assembly GCA_020637755.1 of Brucellaceae bacterium. Taxonomy (GTDB): domain Bacteria; phylum Pseudomonadota; class Alphaproteobacteria; order Rhizobiales; family Rhizobiaceae; genus Zhengella. The sequence continues at coordinate 14,114 of JACKJW010000023.1, forward strand.
GCGCCATGTGCGACCGGAAACCGGACCTCTGCCGGCGCGGCAGCGAACTGGCCACTACACTTGCGGCGCGTGCCCGCGAAGGCGCGCGTGTTGCCTACAAGGCCCTCGACGACCACCTCGCCGAGCCCGACCGCAGCATTGTGACGGGCAGCATCCGCAAGCCGTGAGGCCGGCATCCGCACCATGACTTCCGCCGGCCCGTCCGGCAGCGCCGTGGACCTTCCTGCCCTTTTTCCACGGCGCTTTTTCCTTTCTGCCTGAACCGGCCGCTTGCGAGGCCAGCAGCATGGCCGCCCAACATCCGGGCTTTTCACCTGGCGGTGACATGCCTTATATGCAGGCCATGACCATGCACCTGCCCTCGATTGCCGCGATCGCCGACGATTTTGCCTTCCTCGACGATTGGGAAGACCGCTACAAATACATCATCGACCTCGGCCGCGACCTGCCGTCGCTTCCCGACGAGGCGCGCACCGATGCCAACAAGGTTTCAGGCTGCGTCAGCCAGGTGTGGATCGTGGTGGAGCGCAGCGGGGATGCCGATCCGGTGCTCACCTTCAGTGCCGATTCCGACGCCCATATCGTCAAGGGGCTGGTCGCCATCATCCTGGCGCTGTTTTCCGGCAAGAGGGCGAGTGAAATCCTGACCGTCGACGGCGAGGCAAGATTGCGCGAACTTGGCCTGTCGGAGCATCTGACGCCGCAGCGTGCCAATGGCGTGCGTGCCATGATGGCCCGGATCCGTCAGGAAGCGGTTTCAGCCGCTGCGGCCTGATCGGCACCCCAGTTTCCGGCCTCCGGCCTGAAACCTTCCATGCCCCAGCACCGGCTCCTTCCGGCGGCCTGGCCAGCAACCGTGCCGTAGTGGCGCGCCAGCATGTCGAGTCCGGTGCGCAGCATGAGCTTGGCCGAACGTGCGGGCCATTGGCGCTCGCTCTCGACCAGTTCCAGACCTTTCAGGAAACAGCAGACGTCCAGCAACAGGCCGGAGAGTTCCGGGCCCACCGCATCCAGCGCAGCATGGACCCGGCCACGCGCCGCCAGCGCCAGGTCCGAAATATCGGCCTTGGCGCCGGGCAATCCGCCCTGCCCGCCCGCCGCCTCGCCGAAGCGCCAGTTCATCGTGACAGAGGGTTGAAGGCAGGCACGCTCGAAATCCCGGCGAAGACGCTCTGCGGCGGCAGCCTGCGCTTCGCCGAGCCAGGGCTTGCCGTCTCGCGCGCGCAACCTTGCCAGCAGCGCAACCGGGGATTCAGCCGGATTCACCGATGCGCGCGCCCGCCCGCTCCCGGGGCCGGCCCGTTCACCCTCCGGCTTGGCCGCCGCATTGTTCCGCTTCCACCATGGCCCGGCTTCCTCCGTCAGTTTTGCCCGCCCTTCCCGCCCGGCACGCGCCACGATGCCTTGGCGCGCAAGACTGCGGAATGCGGCCCCATCGGCGGCAAGCCGTTCGCCATCTTCGCGCACCAGCAGCAGGCGCCCGCCGACCAGGGGCTCGACACGCACCGTTGCGCGCCGCATGTGGCGGACGACACGCAGCATTTCCTTCAGACCGGCATCATCAGCCATGGCGGCCGTCACCTTCCAGCCGGAAAAGCCGTGCAGCGGTTTGCTCCACGCTGCTGATGATGCGCTCGAATTCGGGATCGTCGCGCAGATCTTCCACCAGATGGCAGGCATGGATGACCGTGGTCCGGTCGCGGCCAAAGCCCTTGCCGGTCTCGCTCATGGAGAGTTGCAGCACGACGTGGGTGACATACATGGCGACCTGACGAACGCGCGCGACGGCGGCGCGGCAGCGGCCCGTGTCGCGCAGTTCGCGCGCCTCGACCGCAAACAGATGGGTCATCAGATCGATCATGCCGTCGCAAACCGCGATCACATATTCGTCGCGGCGCTTCGGCAGGCTCAACGGTTCCAGCAAGCCTGCGACGTCCAGCGGCTCATCGAGGCAATGCACGCTGCCACGGCTTCCCGCCTCGCAGGCCTTGCGAGGTTGCGGCATGCGGGCCTGCCTGCCGCCCGCAGGCCGTTCCACCTGCCTTCGATTCACCGCACTTGCCACGACCGCACTCCCGTTCCAGACGCCATACGTGTTTATAGAACAGCCCGTGATTGAGTGAACAAAACAAGAACAATTTTGTCGATTCAAGCGCACTTGTCCACCGGTTCCATCCGTCGCCGATGCTTGGATGCATGGGCTTGCGCCTGGATCTGGACGGGGAGGTTGGCGGAGATGACTGGAACCGTTGACCGCGGACAAGCGGTGCTGCTGGCCGGACGCGAGTTGGATGCACTCCGGCGGCGCAATTGGAGTGGCTGTCCGGTCCGCCTTGCAGCGCTTGCGGGCGCTGCCGTTGCCGTAACCGGCGAAACGAAACCCAATCCGCCGGCAGCCGATGCCTTCGAGGTGGCGGACCGCTGACAGCCTGCAGGTGCCGGACAAAACGGGAAGGGCGGCCAAGCGGCCGCCCTTCCGGATTCAGACCTGACCGGCAGAGCCGGCCGGATGTCACGGATGAAAGATCACTTGGCCTTGCGGCCGAGACCCATTTCCTTGGCCAGCCGCGAGCGAGCGGCGGCATAGGCCGGAGCCACCATCGGATAGTTGGCGTCAAGGCCCCACTTCTCGCGGTAGGCCTCCGGGGTCAGACCGTAGTGGGTCATCAGGTGGCGCTTCAGAGACTTGAACTTTTTGCCGTCTTCGAGGCAGATGATGTAGTCATCATGCAGCGACTTCTTCGGGTTGACGGCAGGCTTCTGCTTTTCGGCCGGCTCTTCTTCAACCTTGGTGCCACCCACGCGACCCAGTGCAGCATAAACATCGGAAATCAGGTTCGGCAGGTCACCAGCCGGCACCACATTGTTGCTGACATAGGCAGCGACGACATCCGCCGTCAGTTCGATGAGCGCCGTGTCTGCGCCCGCAGTCTTGTCGATCGTATCCATGGTTTTCACTTTCTTTTTTTGTGCAGCTTTCGTGGCGTCAATCTTTGCCCCGCCACGATTCGCATCTGCATGACGCCATTCTTTACTCGGAATCTTCCGTGATTCAAGGGTGACATCGCTTTATCTTACATTCACCCAAGTTTATGGATCACGATCCGGACTATATTTACCGGGTGTTCACCATGTTCGCTGGTGCAAAATACTCAGGTTCAAGAAGAAGAAACCGCTGCTCCAAGTGAAATGGGTGCAGACGGCGTGCATCGCCCGCCGAAATTGCGGGAATATTCAACCGACAACAACCGCCAATACGTCAGCTTCGAGAAATTCCCGGCTCTTCGGCATGTTGGCGGGCTTCCGGTGCGCGCCTCCATGCGAAAACGCAATCTGTCCGCCTCGTGTGCCAACGGTGATGGCCGCCTCAGCATGAAGATGCCGTGGCGCCGCGGAAAGGACACCACCGGCCGGGATCTCGCGTGCCACAGCGTCCTGGCGGATGCCGGAGCCAGGACATGCCCCGAGGCCAACAAGCGGCGCCCGGACGGTTCGGCAAGTCACGCGCCCGCACAAAACAAGGGAGACGGAGGTGATGCACCCCCGTCTCCCGCTATCGTCCTCGCAAGGCGTTGACGGCCCTCAGAACAGATGGGCGTTGACCACCAAGTGGACACCGATTGCAGCAAAATAGCCCAGCGCCACGGCCCACGACCATTTCAGATGCGCGCCGAAAGTGTAGGCACCGCGAGCCGTTCCCATCAACGCAACACCGGCCGCCGAACCGATCGACAACATGGAGCCGCCCACGCCGCATGTCAGCGTGATGAGAAGCCATTGGCCATCCGACATCACAGGGTCCATGGTCAGAACCGCGAACATCAGCGGGATATTGTCCACAATCGCTGACAAGGCACCAATGATGGTGTTTGCGATTGTCGGCCCCATACCGTCGTAGAGCAGGCTGGACGCCAGGGACAGGTAACCCAGGACGCCAAGTCCGCCAACGGCGAAAATGATGCCGAAGAAGAACAGAAGGGTATCCCACTCCACCTTTTCAAAAAGCTTGAAGGAATCGAGGACCAGATCGTGGTCCTCGAGCCGGTGACCGCGACGCGTGATGAAATAGGAGAATATCTGCATGTAGCCGAGGCCCAGCATCATGCCGAGTGCAGGCGGCAGGTGCAGGAAGTTCTTGAACGACACGGCGGTAATGATCGTGGCGGCGAAAAGCCCGATCACGACACGCGCGCCGGGCTTCATGCGGGCGCGATCCTCCGTAATGGGCGGCGTTTCTGCCGGCACGGCAAAGCCCATGATCACTGCGGGGATCAGCCAGTTGACCAGCGACGGCAAGAAAATGACGAAGAACTCGAAGAAGGAGAGCTTGCCTTTCTGCCAGACCATCAGTGTGGTGATGTCGCCGAACGGCGTGAACGCACCGCCGGCATTGGCGGCGACCACGACATTGATACAGCCGAGCACAAGGAACTTCGGATTGTCGCGGCCGATGGCCATCAGCACAGCACCCATCACCAGAGCGGTCGTGAGATTGTCCAGCAGGCCCGAGAGCAAAAACGCCAATCCGCCGGTCAGCCAGAACAGCTTGCGGTAGCTCAGGCCCAGGCCAGTCAGGCGGGCGCGCAAGGCATCGAAGACCCGTCTTTCCTCCAGCGTGTTCACATAGGTAATGGCAACAAGCAGAAAGAGAAAGAGTTCGCCGTATTCCTCGATCACGCCCAGCGCCAGAGCATGCGCGACGTCAGACTGCTCCGCCCGCATGTAAGCGATGCCGACGAGCGCCCAGATCAATCCGCCGGCCATCATCACCGGCTTGGATTTGCGCATCTCGGTTGCTTCCTCGAAGATGACGAGGAGATAGGCCAACACGAAAATCAGGATCGACAGGTAACCGTACCATGAGACCGTCAGGTCAAGTGTCGGCCGGATTTCCTCACCCGCCATTGCCGGAAAGGCCAACAGCGAAAGCAGCCCCGTGAGCAATACGATCAGTTTCATGCCAGTTCCCCTCTCTCGTCTCTTGCGGACGCCTGCTTCGGCATCCGGTGTGCCATCCCGCTTGCATGAACGGAGCGCGTTTATCCGCGGAGACTTACTGACACAGGGCAGGCAAGGCAAGCGCGACTGAAGGTGCAAAGGCACGAGCGGCAAATTCGCAGCGCTTTTCCACGCTTTATGCAGCATGCAGGGTGTTTCCAGCCGCAGGCAACCCTCCTCCGGGACCAATTGGCCTGGCTACGCAAGCGGCTTAGGACCCTCCGGAAGCCGCATGAACGGGAAACGGACGTGTCAGGGCCTCACCCGGCCTGCATGGCCGCGATATGTGCGCCATCGATGGCCTTGGCCTGCTTGTAGGCCTCGCGCTGGCGCAGGCGCCCGGCATAGGCCTGCAAGGCCGGCGTTTCGGGCAGGGTCTTGAACTGGAGGCCCCAGTCCACCGCCGAGCCGACATAGACATCTGCCGCGGTGAAGCGGTCGCCGCAGACATAGTCACGCGTCTCGAAGAGCGCCGACAGCACGCCGACCGTGCGCTCATAGCTGCCGTAGCCCATGCGGCCCTGAACCTGCAGATTGTCCCCCACTTCCCAGCCCATCGACCGGTTGGTGACGGCCTGTTCGACGGGACCGGCGGCGAAGAACGTCCAGCGCAGGTAATCGGCCCTCTCGGCAAGGTCACGCGGTGCCAATCCGGCCTCGGGAAAGGCTTCTGCGAGGTAGAGGCATATTGCTGCGGCCTCACTGACCGCCCTGCCCTCGTGCAGGATGGCCGGCACTTTGCCCATCGGATTGACGGCCAGATACTCGATCGACTTCATGTCACCGCCATAGCCGAGGATCACCTCGTCATAGGCGGCACCGGCTTCATGCAGGGCCCAGCGGGCAATCTGGCCGCGGCTCATCGGATTCGTATAGAAGGTGATCTTGGACATGGTTGAGGCTCCGGCAGGTCAGGGGCGTGAAGCCTGCCGGAGCCTCGTGACGCAATCAAGATGACCGCATCACATTTCGTCGCGCCTCAATTGGGGCGGATGTATTTTCCATAGACCCAGCCGGTCACGAAATTGCCGTCACGGGCCGGGTCATGCCAGACTTCGCACCAGCGGAAGCGGACGGCAGAAGCCTTGTCCCACTTGCCCTTCCAGCCAATGTCGCCGAGGTTCAGGCCGCCGGTGCAGCGGCCGGTCAGCGACAGCACGGTGCCGTTGGGATAGGCGGCCTGCCTGGCGGAAAAGGGCGCGGGATAGTTGCGCACATTCAGCGTGTCGTTCCAGTCGACATTCGCGACCTGCCAGCTTTCCAGTGCGCTCGCGGCACCGGGCAGTGTGGCGGCGCCGAGGCCTGCAAGCGAGAGGGCAAGGGCGATGGCCGCCATCTTGACGCGGGTCGGAAACATGAGGGCGCTCCTTTGGGCCGGGTGGGTTCCGTTTGTTGTCCAACCCTAGTATGGCTTGGCCGAACGGGGCCCGAACGGCGCGTTCAGTTTCCATTCACGAGAACCGCCGGTCTTTCATGTCGCACCCTTCCCGTTTTCCCTCCCTTCCCGCTCCCCGTGCCGCCCGCCATCCTTTCACCGATACCCGCCACGGCATCACCCGCAGCGATGACTACGCGTGGATGCGCGCGGAAAACTGGCAGGAGATGTTCCACGATCCGTCCGTGCTGGACCCGGAAATCCGGGCCCATCTGGAAGCCGAGAACGCCTACCAGTCGGCGCTGATGGAAGACACGGAAGCGCTGCGCAAGGCGCTGTTTGCCGAGATGAAGGGCCGCATCAAGGAAGACGATTCTTCGGTTCCCATGAAGGACGGTGCCTATGCCTATGGCTCTGCCTTCGTCACCGGCGGGGAGCAGCCGCGCTTCTTCCGCACGGAGCGTGACGGCGGCGACCGCGACATCCTGCTCGACGGTGATGCAGAGGCTGCTGGCAAGGCCTATTTCCGCCTTGCCAGCGCAGATCATTCACCCGGCCACCAGCGCCTTTTGTGGGGCCATGACGACAAGGGATCGGAATTTTTCACGCTGACGGTGCGCGACCTGGCCAGCGGGAAGGACCTGCCGGATACGGTCGAGAAAACCGGCGGGGCCGGCACGTGGAACGCGGATTCTTCCGGCTTTTTCTATTCGCGGCTCGATGCCAGCCACCGCCCTTCAAAACTGCTGTTTCACGCCATCGGTACGGATGCGAGCGCCGACCGGCTCGTCTACGAGGAGAGCGATGCGGGGTTCTTCATGGGCTGTGGCGGCACGCGCGACAACCGCCACATCCTGATCTCCATCCATGATCACGAGACCTCGGAATACCGCGTCCTGCCTGCCGACGGATCCAGCTTCGAGCCGAAGCTCGTGGCCGCGCGCCAGCCCGGCCTGCAATATGACCTTGAGGAAGGCGGCGATGTCTTCTTCGTCCTGACCAACGCGGATGGTGCCAAGGATTTCAAGGTGATGAGCGCACCGGCTGACAATCCGATTCCGGCAAACTGGCGCGAGGTCGTGCCGCATGAACAGGGACGCCTCATCCTCTCCATCATGGGTTTTGCCCGTCATCTGGTCCGGCTGGAACGCAAGGACGGTCTGCCGCGCATCGTCATCCGCGAGCGGGCAACCGGCGCCGAACATGCCATCGCCTTTGACGAGGAGGCCTACTCGCTCGGCCTGATCGGCTCGCTGGAATACGACACGAATGTCATCCGCTTCTCCTATTCCTCGATGACCACGCCGTCGCAGACCTTCGACTATGACATGGCGACCCGCGAGCGCGTTCTGCTGAAGACCCAGGAAGTACCGTCGGGCCATGACGCCGGCCTCTATGTCACGCGCCGCCTGCATGCCCCTGGCGCCGACGGCGAGCTGGTTCCCGTCACGATCCTCCATCGCAAGGACACGCCGCTCGATGGTTCCGCGCCCTGCCTGCTTTATGGCTACGGGTCGTACGGCATCACCATCCCGGCCTCGTTCAACACCAATTGCCTGAGCCTGGTGGATCGCGGCTTCGTCTATGCCATCGCCCATATCCGCGGCGGCAAGGACAAGGGCTACCACTGGTACGAGGACGGCAAACGCGAAAAGAAGACCAACACCTTCACCGATTTCATCGCCTGTGCACGCCATCTCGTTTCGCAGGGCTATACCGCGCATGACCGCATTGTCGCACAGGGGGGATCGGCTGGCGGCATGCTGATGGGTGCAGTGGCAAACCTCGCGCCGCAAGCTTTCGGCGGCATCGTCGCGGAGGTGCCCTTCGTCGATGTGCTGAACACGATGCTGGACGACACGCTTCCGTTGACGCCACCGGAATGGCCCGAATGGGGTAACCCGATCCTGTCACCCGAGGACTACAAGACGATCGCGGCCTACAGCCCCTATGACAATGTCGCCGCCCTGCCCTACCCGCCGGTGCTGGCGGTGGCGGGCCTGACCGATCCGCGCGTGACCTACTGGGAACCGGCCAAGTGGGTGGCGCGTCTGCGCGACCTCTCTACCTCAAGCAATCCGGTGCTGTTCCGCATCAACATGGACGCGGGTCATGCGGGGGCGTCCGGGCGTTTCTCGCGGCTGGAAGAAATCGCCTACACCTATGCCTTCGCGCTGAAGGTAACCGGCAAGGCGTGATGGAGGGGCCGGTAGCCGGCCTGGCCGGACTGTTCGTTTCGGCCTTCACGTCGGCGACACTGCTGCCCGGCACGTCCGAGGCACTGCTGACGGCGATGGCGCTGTCGGGTGTCTCCACGCCTTCCGTTCTGCTCACCGCTGCCACCTTGGGCAACGTGCTTGGTTCCTGCGTGAACTGGCTGATGGGGCGCGCCGGGAGTGCCGTCATTGCCGGAAGAGACAATGACAGTGGCGCAATGCCGCGCGCCAGGCGCTGGTACGCGCGATGGGGTCACTGGAGCCTGCTGGCCTCATGGGTGCCGGTGGTCGGCGATCCGCTGACGCTGCTGGCAGGTGCAATGGGTGAACCGCTCTGGCGCTTCGTCCTGACTGTCACGTTTGCCAAGGCTGCGCGCTACGCCGCCGTCCTTGCACTGGTTTGGTGAGCGGGACTGCGAAGCTTCTTCGGGTTTGCCTTGCTCAATCGCCCTTGACAGTTTTCAGGTAGGCGGCAATGGCCTCGCGGTCGCCCGCCGGCAGCTTGGCCATGTTTTCCTGAACCGCAACCATGGCCCCGCCGACGCTGTCGAAATCCGGTGTGAAGCCCGATTCCAGATAATAGGCGATGTCCTTTTCGGACCAGCCGGAAATGCCGCCCTCGCCCTGCGAGATGTTTGGCACCTTGCCGTCACCCTCGGCGGCGGCTGCCCCTTCCAGCCAATCGGCCAGTTCCAGCCCGCCGATCAGGTTTCGCGGCGTATGGCACTCGCCGCAGTGGCCGGGACCTTCGACCAGATATTGGCCGCGCTTCTGAAGGTCGGACGCATCGGCGGCAAGGGTTTCGACCGGTCCTTTTTTCAGGAAAAGCAGCTTCCAGAGGCCAAGGCCGCGACGGATGTTGAAGGGAAAGCCGACCTCGTGGTGCGGCGCCGTTTCGGCCACCGCAGGAAGGGTCTGCATGAAGGCGAAAAGGTCGGAGACATCCTTGGGTGCCATGCGCACATAGGAGGTAAAGGGGAAAGCCGGATAGTAGTGCCGGCCATCGGGCGAGACGCCCTTTTGCAAGGCCGTGGCAAACTGCTCCAGTGTCCAGGCGCCAATGCCTGCCGCCTTGTCGGACGAGATGTTGGGCGCCACGAAGGTGCCGAACTGGGTGACGAAGCGGTGGCCCCCGGCCAGTACCAGCTTGTCGTCACCCTTGGCTTCCGGCCTTGCATGACAGGATGAGCATCCGGCCCGGTAGAAGACCAACTGGCCTGCTTCGGCATCGCCCGGAGGCATGGATGCCACGGTGGCCGCATCCAGCCGTGAGGGCATGGTGAGAAACCAGAAGGCAAGCCCGCCGAACACGGCGGCGGCAATGGCCAGGAAAGCGAGCTTGCGCAACATGGATCAGGTCCGAGTCACTTCTTCACGCGATAGGTCTCGTGGCACTCCTTGCACATGCCGAGCACCGGGCCCACGGCAGCCTTGAAGGCGTCGAGATCAGCCGGACCATCCTTGCCGGATGCAGCGGCCGCAGCGCTGGTCTTTTCCATGAACTCACCGATCTCGTTCTTGAAGCCGGCCATGTCTTCCCAGATTTTCGGTGCCGCAGTGGTGTCGGCACCCATGTCGGACCCGTCGGGGAAATAGTCGCCCACGGAATGGGAAACCGCGTTCAAGGCCGCGATGGCGGCCTTGCCGACCACCGGGCTGTAGGCGAGATCGCCCTTCATCATCGCGCCAGATGCGCCTGCTGCGGCACCAGCTGCCTGCATCAGGGCCTTGCGGACGGCAATCGGGTCATCGGCGGCGACGACGGCGGATGCGGACAGCAGGACCGCGGAAAGGGCAAGGGCAAGTTTCTTCATGTGTGCGTCCTCCGAAACAGGCGGCCGGACAATCCGGTTACCGCAGGGCCATGATAGGCAATCCGTTTTGCTGCGGGATCACAGCTTCGTGAAATCGGCCTTCCGGGGACGTGACAGATTGTTCACCGAATACGACTGCGCCCCGAAAGCAAAATCCCCGGCGCGGTGGCCGGGGATTTCATGTCCTCAGGCGGTCGCCTCGTACATTTCGAGCACATAGTCCCAGTTGATGAGGCTGTCGACGAAGGCCTCCAGATATTTCGGCCGCGCATTGCGGTAGTCGATGTAGTAGGAATGCTCCCACACATCGACGCCGAGAATGGGCGATGCACCATGCACCAGCGGATTCTCGCCGTTCGGGGTCTTCATGATCTCCAGCTTGCCGCCCTTGACCGCCAGCCAGGCCCAGCCGGAGCCGAACTGCGTGGCGCCGGCATTCATGAAATCGGCCTTGAACTTGTCATAGCCGCCGAGGTCAGAATCGATGGCCTTCTGCAGCGCTCCCGGCAGCGCCTTGCCGCCGCCGCCCTTCTTCATCCACTTCCAGAAATGGACGTGGTTGTAGTGTTGGGCTGCATTGTTGAAGAGACCGGCATTCTTGCCAAAACTCTGCTTGACCACGTCTTCCAGCGACAGGCCGTCCATGCCGGCTTCGGCGGCCAGCTTGTTGCCATTGTCGACATAGGCCTTGTGGTGCTTGTCGTGGTGATATTCCAGCGTCTCCTTCGACATGTAGGGCGCCAGCGCCTCATAGTCGTAGGGAAGCTCGGGAAGTTCAAAAGCCATGGGGAAGTCTCCTTGGTGTCAATGGCGGATGTTCCGGGTGACAAGCATAGGCCGCCTTTCTCAAACGGCAAGGAAATCTGTCACGAAATCAGGGGGAAGAGAGAACGGTTCTACTCAGGAATGGGCCCAGTCCCAATAGAGCTGCCGGGCTTGGCGGGCTACTGGACCGGCCTGAAGCTCCCGGTCCTCGATGCGCGTCACGGGCACGACCTTGGAATGGTTCCCGGTGGAGAAGATTTCATCGGCCTCCATGAAATCCGCGACCGTGAGCACGCATTCGCGCACGGTCATCCCCTTGTCCTGCAAGAGTTTCATGACGCGGGCGCGCGTGATGCCCGACAGGAATGTGCCGTTCGGGGCCGGCGTCAGCACCTCGCCGTCGCGCACCATGAAAATGTTCGACGTGCCCGTTTCGGCCACATTGCCCAGCATGTCGCGCACCAGGCAATTGTCGAAACCGCGCGAGCGCGCCTCCGTCACGGCACGCGCATTGTTGGGATAGAGGCACCCTGCCTTGGCATTGGTGGGCATGGTCTCGATGGTCGGGCGCCGGAAGGGCGAAACCGTCACCGAGAAGCCCGAGGGCGCAATCATCGGCGTCTCGAACAGGCAGAGCGCGAAGCGCGTCGATTCCGGGTCCGCCGGAACGCCCATGTAGCCGCCATGCTCGGCCCAGTACATCGGCTTGATGTAGACGGCGGTCCTGCCGTCAAACTTCTTCAGCCCTTCATGGGTGAGCGCAACGATCTCTTCGGCCGCCATCACCGGCTTCATCAGCAAGGCTGTTGCGGAGTTGTTGACCCGTTCGGCGTGAAGATCGAGGTCCGGGGCGACGCCCTCGAACCAGCGCGCGCCGTCAAACACGGTGGAACCGAGCCACATGGCGTGGCTGCGCGGACCGATCAGCGGCGGGTTGCCCTCATGCCATTCACCGTCAACCCAGGTCCAGGTCAGCGATTGCGCGCGCGTGTCCACAGCCATGATGCGACTCCCGTTGGTTGTTTGCACCATCGGAACCGCTTGCGCCGTCAAGGTCAACGGGAAAGCCGGTGTGGCACCTTGACCCCCGTTCGGCGAGGCCGAATAGTGCCACGGATACCAGACGGGACCGGGAAGAGCTCCAATGCAGCACAAGGCTTTTGTGTTTGATGCCTATGGCACGCTGTTCGATGTGCATGCGGCGGTGCGCCGTCACGCGCAGGAGGCCGGGCCCGACGGGCAGGCCCTGTCCGACATCTGGCGAGCCAAGCAGCTCGAATATTCGTGGATCGCCAGCCTTTCGGGTGACTATCGCGATTTCTGGACGCTGACGCGCGAGGCGCTCGACTTTGCCTTCGCCAAGGTGCCCGGCGTCAACCCGGCGCTGAAGGAGCGGCTGCTGGAGGCCTATTGGACGCTCGATTGCTACGAGGAAGTGCCGGCCATGCTGCGCGCCCTGAAGGATGTCGGTGCGCGCACAGCGATCCTTTCCAACGGTTCGCCAGACATGCTGGCCGCTGCCGTGCGCAATTCTGCGCTCGATGATCTGCTGGACGAGGTCTATTCCGTCGATGCGCTGCGCTGCTTCAAGACCGATCCGCGCGTCTACGAGACGGTGACGCTGGACTGGAAGCTCTATCCCTCCGCCGTCTCCTTCCAGTCATCCAACCGGTGGGACATTGCGGGTGCCGCGAAATTCGGTTTCCATTGCGTCTGGATCAACCGCACCGGGCAGCCGGATGAGTACAAGCACCTGGCGCCGGCGCGCATCCTCCCCTCGCTTGCGGCGCTGGTTTGACGTGTCCCACACGCGGCGGGCACGCTGTTGCGGCGGCGCAACATTTTCGCTGTGCTCGCAAACGTGATTTGAAATTTCACGATTTCGCCCGAATCCTTGACGCAGGAAAAGAGGCGCGGCGTGAAACCAAAGCTTGTCGCGCGCGTTCATTTCATGCCCAATAAGGCGAACCTGCGAGCAGGAACCTCCTCATGCCGTTGACACAATTCCATATCAGCCGCCGTGCGCTTCTTGCGGGAGGCGGTTCTTCGGCCCTGCTCGGCCTGGCAGGGTGTTCCAGCACTGCTTCCAAGCAGGCCACGACACTCTCCGCGCGCATCCCCTTCAAGGCCATCGAACCGGCGCAGCC
>JACKJW010000024.1 GCA_020637755.1 Brucellaceae bacterium
CCAGATCCTGGACGGGCTGGCGGAAGTGGCCGGCCGGCCGGTTCCGGTCACCATCGCCCCGCGCCGGCCGGGCGACCCTCCGGCACTGGTGGCCGATCCGTCGAGGGCCCGCGCCCTGCTCGCTTTCGAGCCAGGACACTCCTCGGTCCGTTCGATTCTATCCACAGCCTTTTCCTGGCATGAGAGCCATCCAGCATAATTTTGGCTTTGCAAGATTGCGCATCTGCGCTAAGCGACCCGTGTGAAACTGCGTGTATTAGGCGTTTCTTAATTTCTCACACTCATCATCCCATTGAACCCCGCGCCGGCAGGACGCTGGTGCATGACCGGGACGACGGAAGGGAATACATATGAAATCCCGCATACTCCTGATCGGTATCCTTGGCGCCCTCACCGGCCTCACCGCCTGCTCGACGGTCGACCAGACCACCAGAACGTCGGCAGTCGGACCAGGCATCAAGCATGTCTCGCCCGCGAAGACCTCGACGGTGAAACACAAGGCTGCCTACGCCTATGCCGTGCCGGAAATCGGCCGCGTCGCCACGAAGAAGACGAAGCGGACGGCCTCACTCACGCGCCGCAACAACCCGAAAAGCTACCGGGTCAGCTCCGCACCCTTGGGCCATGCCCCCTACATTTGCACACCCAGCGGCTTTGGACGCCGGGTCAACTGCTACCTGCGCTGAAGGCAGCCAGGGCCGTCCCGCCGGGCATCAGCGCAACAGGATCGAACGGGCCGTGCAGCGCGCGGCCCTTTCTCTTTGGAACGCCTGATACCGGAACCCTGTCTGGCACAGGCGGAAATGATGCCGCATTACTCAGGGACATTGTATATATTAACTATTTCTAAATAATATTTGACTTTCTCACAAAAATGTGAAAGATTTCACACAACGTGGAATCCTGAGGGTTCACGTTGGAGGGGGGATGGCGGAAAACTGCGTCCCCAAGGTTCAGTTTACGTCACAATTTGGCTTTTCGGTCCGGTCCTGAAGGATTGGATGGAGGGAGCAATTGGCGTTGGGTGTTGGTACAGGGTTGCACGCTCACATGATCCCATTTGGTTCGGTTTCACTGAATGAAACCGCGGTCGCCGAAGTTGAATCTCAACGGCGCACAGGCTTGACCGGCTCTCCCGCTGGCATTCCCGTTCCCGCCGCGAGACGTCAGCCCGGCAGCCGTCCAGACCCGTCGCTCTTCAACCCTGTCTTCACGGGCCGCAGCAGAACCGTCTACTGGTTGCTGAGCGCCGTCTGGATCGGCTTGCTCGCCTGGTTCTGGGCCTGGTGGCTCCAACCCTCCAATATCATCTCCCTGCCGCGTTACATTGCCGTGTCCCTGCTCTTCGCGTGGCTCACGATCCTGCCGGCCTACTTCATCTTCCTGTTTGCCGGAGCGCTGCGCCCGAAACCGGCTCACGTCACGGGCCGCGTGGCCATGATCGTCACCAAGGCGCCCAGCGAACCCTTTCCAGTGGTGCAGAAGACCCTGAGCGCCATGCTCGCGCAGGAATACCACGCGCCATACGATGTCTGGCTGGCCGACGAGGACCCGGCACCCGAAACGCTGGCATGGTGCCGGGACAACGGCGTCCGGGTCTCGTCCCGCAAGGGCGTTGCGGCCTATCACCGCACCGAATGGCCCCGCCGCACCCGCTGCAAGGAGGGAAACCTCGCCTGGTTCTACGATACGCAGGGCTACGCGCGGTATGACTTTGTGTCGCAACTCGATGCCGACCACGTTCCGGCGCCCGGTTACCTGTCCCACATGATGGCGCCCTTCGCCGATGGCGGCGTCGGCTACGTCTCGGCGCCGAGCGTGTGCGATGCAAACGCAGCCGCGTCATGGTCGGCGCGCGGCCGGCTCCATGTGGAAGCCAGCATGCACGGCTCCATGCAGACGGGCTACACCAACGGGCTGGCACCGCTGTGCATCGGATCTCACTACGCGGTGCGCACGCAAGCGCTGCGCCAGATCGGCGGACTGGGACCGGAACTCGCCGAAGATCATTCCACCACGCTGATCATGAATTCCTTTGGCTGGCGGGGCGTTCATGCCGTCGATGCCGAGGCCCATGGTGACGGCCCCCAGACCTTCGCGGACCTGGCGATCCAGGAATTCCAGTGGGCGCGCAGCGTCGTCACCATCCTCCTCCAGTACAGTCCGGTCTATTTTCCCACCCTGCCACCGAAAAAGCGGCTCCAGTTCCTCTTCTGCGAATTGTGGTATCCCCTGTTTTCCGTGGCCATGGCGGCAAAGTTCCTGCTCCCCGTCTATGCCCTGTGGATCGGCGAACCTGTCCTCAACGTCACCTTCCCCCAGTTCGTCCTGCACTTTGCGCCCCTGTCGGCATGGCTGCTCCTGATGGCCTACTGGTGGCGCGCAACCGGAACCTACCGGCCGGCCAACGTGCCCATCATCAGTTGGGAAAGCATGATGTTCCTGCTGGTCCAGTGGCCGTGGTCCCTGCTCGGCACACTCTACGCCATACGCGATCGCATCACCGGCAAGTTCGTTGATTTCCGCATCACGCCAAAGGGCAGCAAGGAAGACAAGGCGCTGCCGCTGCGCGTGCTGATGCCATACATGACCATCTCGCTGATATCCGGCAGCGCCACCGCCCTTCTTGGCAGCGACGCCGCGGTATGGGGCTTCCGCATCTTTGCAGCGGTCAACGCCGTCGCCTACGCGCTGGTCGTGATCGTGCTTGTGGCGCTGCATTACCGCGAAAGCGGCCACACGCCGCGCCTTGCAATCTATTCGGCGCCGGCCCTTCTCGCCGCCATCGCACTTCTGTTCCTGCCCCTGGCGTCGGTCTCCGACTACGGCCTGCGCGGCATCAGGGTGCTGGAATACGGCCAGAACTGGTTCCGGCTGACGAGCGAAGTCTATGCACCCGTCGGAGCCGGGCGGAGCAAGGAATTCCATCTGAAATTCAATCCGCGCTGGCTTGGCGAGGATGAGAAAAACAATGCCGGCAATGGCAGCTAGGGGAGTTTGGGTATGGGCAACTGTGTATCGGTGACTGTGATCGGCTGCGGCTATGTCGGCCTGGTAAGCGGCGTATGCCTGGCAGACTGGGGCCATGACGTGACCCTCGTCGACCAGAACGAAAACCGGATCTCCATGCTCAAGGAAGGGGCAATCCCCATCTATGAGCCGGGCCTGGATGCGCTTCTGGCGGCTTGCCGCGACCGCGGCAGGATCTGTTTCTCCTCCGACCTGGCGGCGAGCGTGCCGGACGCCCGGTGCATCATGATCGCCGTGGGCACACCCTCCGATCCGCTGACGGGCGACGCCGACCTGTCGCAAGTCTTGCACTGCGCCCGCGAGATCGCCGGCGCGCTGAGCGGCGGCGGCAGATACACCGTGGTCGTGAAATCCACGGTGCCCCCCGGAACCTGCGAACGCGTCGAGCATCTGATCCGCGACCTGCGGCCCGATGTGGAGGTGCACGTCGCTTCCAATCCGGAATTCCTGCGCGAGGGCTCGGCAATCGACGATTTCCAGAACCCGGACCGCGTGGTCTTCGGTGTTCACCACGACCACGCCCGCGAGACCATGGAAAAGCTCTACGAGCCGCTGGCTCGCCGCGGCACCCGCATCATCGTCACCGATTGCAGGAGTTCCGAAACGACCAAGTACGCGTCCAATGCATTTCTGGCGACCAAGATCGCTTTCGTGAACCAGCTGGCCGATCTTTGCGAAGCCTTGGGGGCCAACATCAAGGACGTGATCGCCGGGACCGGCAGCGACAGCCGCATCGGGTCGAAATTCCTGGAGCCCGGTCCGGGTTATGGCGGATCGTGCTTCCCCAAGGACACGATGGCGCTGCGCAATTCCGCACGCGAAGTCGGCGTGGACCTTTCGATCGTGGCCGAGACAATCAATGCCAACGACATCCGCAAGCGTAGCCTGGCCAACCGGATCCGCCTTGTCATGGGGGGCTCGCTGGAGGGCCGCCGCATTGCCATTCTCGGGCTGACATTCAAGGCAGAGACCGATGACCTGCGCGATTCTCCCGCCCTGTCGCTCGCCCACGCGCTGGTCACACTCGGGGCCAGGGTAACGGCATACGATCCGCAGGTCGCGGCCGGACGGGACCTGATGGAGGGCCTTGCCGTCATGGCCGGTCCATACGAGTGCGCCGCCAACGCGGAAGCGCTGGTTGTGGCAACCGAATGGGCCGAGTTCCGCCGGCTGGACCTGCGCCGCCTTGCGTCCGTCATGGGAGAGGCGCGCATGTTCGATTTTCGCCGCCACATCGATCCGGAGGCAGCCCGCGCCGCTGGCTTCATCCATCATCGCATTGGCGAACACCCGGCTACAGAGGAAGACGCGGGTTTCACCCATGCCCTTGCCGTCGCAGATTTGTTCGAACAACCCGAAACCATGGCCTGGAAAGTCCGGCACAAGGACAACTCCAAGTCTG
>JACKJW010000025.1 GCA_020637755.1 Brucellaceae bacterium
CGTCTGCAGCAGGAACAGTTCTTCGGCCAGCGTCGTCACCGTTTCCATACGCAGTGCCATGGCGGGTGTGGCGCGCGCGTCCAGCACCACCAGATCGGCCGCCGTTCCCTCTTCCAGCGTCCCGATCTCGCCTTCCAGCGAAAGCGCCTCCGCATTGCCGAGCGTGATCTGCCAGAAGGAGGCAAGCGGATTGATCTTCTCGCCGTTCAGCGCGATCACCTTGTAGGCTTCGTCCATGGTGCGCAGCATGGAATAATTGGTGCCGCCCCCCACATCCGTAGCGGTGGCGGTCCGCACCGGGTTGCCGCGCTTGCGGTAGCGCTGCCAGTCCATCAGGCCTGAGCCCAGAAAAAGGTTCGAGGTCGGGCACATCACCGCCACGGAGCCACTCGCGGCCATAGCATCCAGTTCCCGCTCCGAAAGATGGATCGAATGGCCGAACAGGCTTTTCGGCCCGGCCAGACCGTAGCGCTCATAGACACCGAAATAGTCGCCTGCCTGCGGGTAAAGCTGGTTCGTCAGCGCGATCTCGGCATGGTTCTCGGAAAGATGCGTCTGGATGTGACAGTCCGGATGCTCGCGCACCAGTGCACCTGCCATCTCCAGCTGCTCCGGCGTCGAGGTGATGGCAAAGCGCGGCGTGATGGCATAGCGTGCGCGGCCTTTGCCGTGCCAGCGGGCGATCAGCGCCTTCGTCTCGTCATAGGAAGATTGCGGCGTATCGGTCAGCGCTTCAGGCGCATTGCGGTCCATCATCACCTTGCCCGCCAGGATCGCCATGTCCCGCCGCGCGGCTTCGGCAAACAGTGCCTCGGCGGATTGCGGCCGTACGGTGCAATAGGCGGCGACGCTGGTGGTGCCGTGGCGGATCAATTCGTCCAGAAAGGCCTTCGCGATGCGCGCAGCATGCGCCGGATCGGAGAATTTCGTTTCTTCCGGGAAGGTGTATTTGTTCAGCCACTCCAGAAGCTCCGCGCCATAGGACGCAATCACCTGCATCTGCGGGAAATGGGCGTGACAATCGATGAAGCCCGGCAGGATCAGGTGCGGGCGATGGTCGATGACGGGCACGCCGGCCCCGGCCGCCTCGCGGATCGCCTCGCAGGGCCCGGCCCGGACGATCTTCCCGTTTTCAACCAGCAGCGCACCGTCTTCCTCGTAATGGCATGAGGCCATGTCATCGGGCGCCTGGGGCTGGGCCAGGAATGTCAGCGTGCGTCCGCGGATGAGGGTCTTGGTCATGGGGGGGCCTTGGCTGGCGGCCGGGAACAAACTTGCCGCGCTTGCCGGAGTTTGGGCAATGGCCGCCAGCCTGTCCAGCGCTCCCGGACCAATGGAATGCAGAAGACTTTCAAAAAAATCTGGATGCCATTATCGTCATGAACGAAAAGCTGCCCGGCGAAGGCAGCGCGATGAAGGGGCAGCGGGCTTGGCCTATCTGGACAATGTGACGGTCTTCGTCCGGGTCGTTGAACTCGGCAACCTGTCGGCGGCAGCGCGTGACATGCGCATTTCGCCGGCCGTGGCCTCCAACCGCATCAAGGAACTGGAAAAGCATCTGGGCGTCAGGCTGTTCAACCGCACCACGCGCCAGCTCATGCCGACCGAACATGGCCGCGCCTTCTATGACGGGGCCAAGAAGGTGCTGGAAGCGGTCGCCGGGGCCGAAGCTGCCGTCTCCGAACTGTCCGGCCAGCCCCGCGGATCGATCCGTGTCACCGCACCGCTCGGCATCGGACGGCGCTTCATCGCCTCCGGCATCCCCGCCTTCCGCGACCTTTACCCGGACATCGAAGTGCGCCTTCGCCTGTCCGACCACAATGTCGACATCATGAAGGAAGGCATCGACATCGCCTTCAAGCTGGGCATCCTGGAGGATTCCAGCCTCCGGATGCGCAACATCGCCCATTGCGATCGGGTGCTGGTGGCCTCGCCTGCCTACTTGCAGGAAAGGGGCGAGCCCCGCATGCCCGCCGACCTGAAGCATCATGATTGCCTGCTGCTGCGCTTTCCGGGCTCACGTGATCCCTACTGGACGCTGCTGACACCGGAGGGCCCCACGCGGCTGGAAGTCGCCGGTCCCTTCGACAGCGATGACGGTGACGTGCTCACCTCCTGGGCGCTTGACGGGCGCGGCATCATCAACAAGCCCCGCTTCGAGGTCGAGCCCTTCATCCGCGACAGGCGGCTGGTGATCGTCATGCCGGACATGCCGCCCGAGCCGGTGCAACTGGCCGCCCTCTATCCGCACCGCAACTTGCAGGACCCGAAGATCCGGCTCTTCCTGGATTTTATGGCCGAGCGCTGCCAGAAGCTGATCCGCGACCTGATGGGCCCAGAACCCGGGCGCGTTTGACAACTCCCGCCGGCCCTCCTATATGCGCGCCTTCAAGGGCAGAGGCCCCTGCCGTCCGCAGCCTGAAAGGGCCAAGGTGAAGCCTCCTCGATCTTCCTGCCGTCTCGATCCACCATGGATGCGGACCGGTGGCAATGCGGACATCCACCCAGACACCTGCATCCGTGACTGTGAGGTCTGGAGATGACTGGAATGATTGGAAACACACCACCCATCGACACGATGAAGGCGCAGGCCAAACGCCTGCGCGAGAGCCTGAAGGATGCCGGGCAGGCGATCTCGCATGCGCAGGCGCTGGAGCTCGTTGCCCGCCAGCACGGCCACCGCGACTGGAATACGGCTCATGCGGCAGCGGGCAACCGACCGCCGGTCTATTGGTTTGTCGGGCAGATCCTGACGGGCACCTATCTTGGCCAGCGCTTCATTGGCGAGGTGATCGGCATGGAGCGGATGGGCGACAGCGGCCAGTTCCGCGTGACGCTGCAATTCGACGAGCCGGTCGACGTGGTGACCTTCGAGGGCTTCTCGAACCTCCGCCAGCGCGTAACCGTCACGCTGTCGCCGGACGGAACGACCGTGGCGAAAACCTCGAACGGCGAGCCGCACATGCGGGTCGACCTGTGACGGCAAGGTTGCGGGCGCTTCATTGGAGCGCCCGCAACTCCGGCTGCTACAGGGCAACTTGGCCCATGGGACGTATCGGTGCCGGGTGCGGTGCCTGCAGCCCCAGCGGAGCACCGCGCCGGGCTCCAATGAAAATCCTCAGCAAGAGCGCCAGAAGCAGGGTTGCCGGCTGGGTGACAAGCTGTGCCTTGTCGAACCCCGCAGGATCAACCAGCGCCCTGTAAAGGACAGCCAGCAAGGTTCCATGCACCGCGCTGGAGAGCAGCAGGACGGCATTGAGATGCCAGCCGAGCCACCATTTCGGATGAACATGGCGCATGCGTGAAAAACGGATCATCGAAGCGCCGAACACGAGACCGATGCTCGACAGGATGACCGGCAGCCACTGGCCCGAGACCATGCCGGCGGCGAGCACACCGAGTCCGGAGACGAGCATGACCGGTCCGAGTACACGGAAATGGCGGCCACGGAAACGCTCCAGATCGCCCCTCAGGCGGATCGCGCTCCAGCCCACGGTACCGACCGTCAAAAGGCAAAGGAGCAAGTAGACAAACTGTACGAAACTAGCCGGATCGAAGGTGTCCGAACGCAGGATCAGGAGAGCTCCGACCGAAAGGCCGACAGGCAAGAGCGACAGAAAAAACAGCCGCCCCCATCGGCGGTGGCGTTCGCTTCCCTTGATTTGCAACGCCGCGGCCCAGTACAGCAGAAATGAGACGCCACCAGCGAGCAGGTGGCTTGCCAAAGGGAGATTGTCCATGGTTGCGCTCCATCCACACGAAATTTACATATGTAAAATGACACGTTGCTTTACGGATGTAAAATGAAATCCCCGATCACTGAACCGACCAGGAATGCGATCCTTGACGCCGCCTGGTCGCTCATTGCGGAGAACGGCCGGCTCGACGTCAGCCAGTCGGCGGTTGCGCAGGCAGCCGGCGTCAGCCGCCAGACCGTCTACCTTGCCTTCGGAGACCGCTCCGCCCTGCTGACTGCCATGGTGCGGCACAAGGACACCCAAAGCGATCATGCGGCGAGATTGGCCGAAATCTCTGGCCGCAAGGACATATCAGTGGCGAGTCTGCGGGAGTATCTCGAAACCTGGCTTGACTATCTGCCCGTGATCTACCCCGTAGGCATCCTTCTGGACGCCGCGGCGGTGACAGACCCGCAGGCACGCGACGCCTGGGATGACCGGATGAAGAATGCATTGCTGGCCGGGCTGAAACGCATCTTCAAGAAGCTGGCTCAGACAGGCCAAGTGCCCGGCCGGCTGGCTCCGGAACACACCTCGGAGTTTGTCTGGTCGCTTGTTCACCCATCCGCGTGGCGATTGCTGGTCGTGGAGTGTGGCTGGACCGGCGCCGAATTCAGCCGGTCACGCATGGAGGCCGTGGAAACGCTGCTACTCAGCTCCCACAAGACTTGAGAGCCGCCAGCGCCCGCAGCAGTTCCGCTGCCGTCAGCGCGGCAATGACGGAGGGGCGCTTGTCCTTTACATCCGCACCACCGATCGGGCAGACGAGGCGGGCAAGGCTGGCCTCATCCCCGCCGTGGTCCAGATACCACTTGCGGAACACTGCCCGCTTTGTGGCCGATCCGATCATGCCGACATAGTCCGCGTCGCCGCGATTGAGCGCTTCCGAAACGACCAGGAAGTCGAGCGCGTGGTCATGGGTCAACACCACGAAGGCCGTGCCCGGCGGCGCGGAGCGCACGACATCATCAGGCAACGCCGTCCATCGTGTGATGACATTGGTTGGCAGGTCACGCAGCGCCTCACCGCGCGTTTCCACCAGGGTGACCGCCAACGGCAAGGGTGACAGGGCCTGCGCCAACGCACGGCCCACGTGACCGGCGCCGAAAAGATACACCTGCGCCATGCCCGCCCGCGCCTGCTCTTCGGTATGCAACAACTGATCGCGGAGCGCACCGTCAAGTGTACGGAAGGATAGCGTCACCTGCCCCCCGCAGCACTGGCCGATCTCCGGCCCGAGCGGCTGCCGCCAGTCGCCTTCCGCCTCCCGGCCTCGCTGGATCGCCCGCGCCCGCTCAATCGCTGCAAACTCCAGCGCCCCGCCGCCGATCGTACCGTGGAGCGCCTCTGCCGCGACCAGCATGAATGCATCGGTTCCGCGCGGTGTGGAACCCTTGGCTTCCTTCACCGCAACGACGACGGCCTCGGGATGGGCATCGAGAAAGGCGGAGAGGTCAGGCATTGCCTGCGTTCTGCCCTTTCAGCCGCTCCATCTCCATCAGCACGCGTTCGGGCGTGGCTGGTGCATCAAGCTGCGGACAGACCTCGTAGCCCGCGACACTCGCCACCGCATCGGCCAGCGCGTGGAACACGCTCATGCCCAGCATGAAGGGAGGCTCCCCCACCGCCTTGGACTTGTGGATCGTCTCCTCGGTGTTTTCAGACCAGTCGGCCAGCGTCACGTTGAAAATGCGCGGCCGGTCCGAAGCGAGCGGAATCTTGTAAGTCGAAGGCGCGTGGGTGCGCAGCCGCCCCTTGCCGTCCCACCACAATTCTTCCGTGGTCAGCCAGCCCATGCCCTGGATGAAGCCGCCTTCGATCTGGCCGAGATCAAGCGCAGGGTTCAGCGAACGCCCGGTCTCATGCAGGATGTCGGTGCGCTCCACCCGGTATTCGCCGGTCAGCGTATCGACCGACACTTCCGAGCAGGACGCGCCATAGGCAAAATAGTAGAAGGGCCGCCCCTGCCCCGTGTCGCGGTTCCAGTGGATTTTCGGCGTCTTGTAGAAGCCCGTCGCTGAGAGCTGCACCCGCGCCATATAGGCTTGCTGCGCCAGTTCGGCAAAGGCGACCTGCTGGTTGCCGATGCGGACCCGGTTGGGCAGGAACTCGATCTGCTCCTTCGGCACCTCGTAAAAGGACGCGGCAAAATCGGTCAGCCGCTCGCGGATGGTCCGCGCTGCCGCCTGCGCCGCCTTGCCGTTGAGATCGGAACCCGACGACGCCGCAGTGGCAGAGGTGTTCGGCACCTTGCCCGTGGTCGTCGCGGTAATCTTCACCTTGTCGATGTCGATCATGAATTCCTGCGCCACCACTTGCGCGACCTTGGTGTTGAGGCCCTGCCCCATTTCCGTGCCGCCGTGGTTCAGATGAACCGATCCGTCCGTATAGACATGGACCAGCGCGCCGGCCTGATTGAAATGCGTGGCGGTAAACGAGATGCCGAACTTCACCGGTGTCAGCGCGATACCCTTGCGCATCGTGCCGCCAGTGGCCTCCGCCTGCGCATTGAAGGCCCGGATGACGGCGCGGCGTGCGGCATAGTCCGCCGAGGCCACCAGTTCATCGGTGATCCGCCCGATGATGTTGTCCTCGACAGTCTGGTGATAGGGCGTCACGTTGCGGCCGGGCGCGCCATAGAAATTCTTCCGGCGCACCTCCAGCGGGTCCAGTCCGCAGGCAAACGCCACCTCGTCGATGACGCGCTCGGCGCCCATCATGCCCTGCGGCCCGCCGAAGCCACGGAACGCGGTGGCTGAAACCGTGTTGGTGTAGAGCGGCACGGAGACTGCCTTCACTGCCGGCCAGTAATAGGCATTGTCGCAATGAAACAGCGCGCGATCAGTGACCGGCCCGGTCAGATCGGCGGAAAACCCCGCCCGTGAGGCATAGGTGAAATCACAGGCCAGGATGTTGCCCGCATCGTCGAAACCGACATCGTAGCCGATCAGGAAATCGTGACGCTTGCCGGTTGCCTCCATGTCCTCGTCGCGGTCGGGGCGGATTTTCACCGCCTTGCCGCTGCGCCGCGCCGCAACAGCGGCAATGGCCGCAAACTGGTTCGATTGGGTTTCCTTGCCACCGAAGCCGCCGCCCATGCGCCGCACATCCACCGTCACCGCGTGGTTGGGTACGCCGAGCACATGGGCCACCATGTGCTGCACTTCCGATGGATGCTGCGTAGAGGAGTGCACGACCATGTCGCCGTCCTCGCCGGGAATGGCGAGTGCGATATGGCCCTCCAGATAGAAATGGTCCTGCCCGCCAACCATGATCTGGCCGGAGAGGCGGCGGGGCGCAGCCTTGAGCGCGGCCTCCGCGTCCCCGCGCTTCAGCGTCAGCGGATCGCAGACAAGCTTCGGGTTCTCGCCCGCGTCACCATAGGTCAGGATGGCTGGCAGTTCCTGATAGTCCACCTTGACCAGACGCGCGGCGCGGCGCGCAATCGCCCGCGTCCGCGCGACCACCGCAAACACCGGCTGACCGTAAAACTGCACGTGCTCAGATGCCAGCACGGGCTCGTCATGGCGCCCGGTCGGGCTGATGTCGTTTCCGCCCGGCATGTCGGCACCGGTGAGGATATCCACCACTCCCGGCACATGCATCGCCTCGCCCGTATGGATCGCCAGCACCTTGCCATGCGTTACGGTGGAAAGGCCGACAGCCGCATGCAGGCAACCGGCCGGTTCGGGAATGTCGTCGATATAGACTGCCTGACCGGTCACATGCTTGTGGCCGGAATCGTGGCGCTGGGAAGCCGCAACCCCGCCCTTGATCTGCGAGGCATTCATGTCTGTCTGCTCATGATCACCCATGGCGCGCTCCCTCAGGCAGCCTGTCCGGAGGCAGCGCCACCGGCGGTCTCTTGGAAGAAGCGGCGAAGCAGGTTTTTCGCCACCAGCATGCGATACGCCGCGCTGGCACGCATGTCACTCAGCGGCTGGAAATCTGTCTCGAAGGCATCGAGTGCCGCGTCCACAGTTGCCAGCGTCCACGGCTTTCCGGTGAGCGCCTTTTCGGCCGCAACTGCCCTTTTCGGCACCGCCGCCATGCCACCATAGGCAATGTGAATCTGCACAATCGTGCCGTCCGCCGCCCGCTTCATGTGAAAGGCGCCGAGCACGGCGGTGATGTCCTCCTCGCGCCGCTTGGACACCTTGTAGACGGCAAAGGCATCGCCTGGCGCCGGCAAGGGAATTGTCACGCTTTCCACGAATTCGCCGGGCTGCCTGTCCTGCTTTCCATAGGCGATGAAGAAATCCTGCAAGGGCAGCGAGCGGCGGCCATGGCCCTTGCGCAAGGTCACGGTCGCACCAAGCGCAATCAGCGGCGGCGGCGTATCGCCGATGGGCGATCCGTTGGCGATGTTGCCGCCGATGGTCCCCATGTTGCGCACCTGCTCGCCGCCGATCCGGTCGATCAGCGCCGCCATGGGCGGCAGGGCGTCGGCAAGCGCACCATGGGCGCGGCTGTAGCTGGCACCGGCTCCGATCACCAGCGCGTTGCCGTGGCGTGTGATCGTCTTCAGCCCGTCGAGATGGCTCGTGAAGACCGCCGGGCCGATGGACCGCATCTGCTTGGTCACCCAAAGCCCTACATCGGTGGAGCCCGCCACGATGGTCGCATCGGGCAACTCCTCCAGCACGCGCGCGAGATCATCCACATCCGCAGGAACGATGAGACGGCCGTCCCGTCCCGTGATGTCCACCCGGGCTCCGTCGCTGAGCGCGGCAAGCTTGCGGACCACCTGCGCCCGTTCCATCGCCAGCGCGTCGAGCGCCGGGTTGCCGTATGCGGAGATGGCACGCGCCGCCCGCATGATTGCCTCGTACCCGGTACAGCGGCAGAGATTGCCCTGCAGCGCTTTTTCGATGCGTACGTCATCGGCGTCCGGTTCGGCCATCCACAAGGCATAGAGGCTCATCACAAAACCCGGCGTGCAGAATCCGCATTGCGAGCCGTGATGCTCCACCATGGCCTGTTGCACCGGGTGAAGCGCACCATCGCGGCCCTTCAGGTGTTCGACCGTCACCACGTGGCAGCCGTCGAGCGACCCCATGAAGCGGATGCAGGCATTGACGGACTCGTAGGAAAGCGTGCCTGAAGCATCCAGCCTGCCGACAAGCACCGTGCATGCGCCGCAATCGCCTTCCGCGCAGCCTTCCTTGGTGCCGGTCAGCCCGCGCGCCAACCGCAGATGGTCGAGCAGCGTATCGCCCGGCGAGACATCCGTGAGGCGCACGGCCTCATCATTGAGGAGAAAGGCGATTTCGCTGCGCAGCGCGGGCTTGCTCATCAGCTCCCCCGGTAGGTGGAATAGCCGAAAGGCGAGAGCAGCAACGGCACATGGTAATGGGCGTCCGCATCATCCATTCCGAAACGGATCGGGATCTCGTCCAGGAACAGCGGTCCGCCATCCTTCGGCGAAGCCATGCCATGCTTGCGGACATAATCCCCGGCGAAAAAGACCAGTTCGTAGGTTCCGGTTGCAAAGACGCCCTGTGGCAGGATCGCGCTGTCGGTACGCCCGTCATCATTGGTCACCGTTTCGGCAATCCGCGTCCGTCCGCCATCCAGCCTGTAAAGTTCGATGCGGATGCCTTCGGCGGGCACGCCGCGCGCGGTATCCAGCACATGTGTCGTCAGATATCCCTTGCCCATCCCGGCTCCCGGCTGTTTTGTCCGATACGCGATCTAATCATGTCTTTGAGCATTCGGTCGAGAGCTTGGCTGAAAACGGTGCCTTTCTTAAGCCTTGCGAGCGCCCGCACGCACAAAAACAGTTTCAAAATTTTTCAGGGAATGGCACCACTTGGCCATCAGCTAGGCTTTGGCCTGCATAAGAAATGAGCGATGGAAACACCGATGAGGCGCTACGAGAGGGACATGCGGGGCCATGGTGCCGCGACACCGGATCCCCGCTGGCCGGGTGACGCCCGCATCGCCGTGCAGTTCGTCATCAACTACGAGGAAGGCGGCGAAAACTGCCTGCTGCACGGCGACGGTCAATCCGAGGCCTTCCTGTCGGAAATTGTCGGCGCGGCCAACTGGCCCGGCCAGCGCCACTGGAACATGGAATCCATCTACGAATATGGCGCGCGCGCCGGCTTCTGGCGTCTGCACCGCATGTTCACGGAAGCGGGCGTTCCTGCCACAGTCTATGGCGTGGCCACCGCGCTCGCCCGCTCGCCCGACCAGGTTGCTGCGATGAAATCCGCCGGCTGGGAAATCGCCTCGCATGGCTACAAGTGGATCGAGTACAAGGACTTCACCAGGGAAGCCGAGCGCGAGCACATGCTCGAAGCCATCCGCCTGCATGCCGAAGTGACCGGCGAGCGGCCGCGCGGCTTCTATCTCGGCCGCGCCTCCATGCACACCGTTCCCCTGTCGGCCGGCGAAGGCGGCTTTGACTATATTTCCGACAGCTATGCCGACGACCTGCCTTACTGGATCGAGGTGGACGGCAAGGCGCAACTGGTCATCCCCTACACGCTTGACACCAACGACATGCGCTTTGCCGCCGTGCAGGGCTTCAACTCGGGCGACCAGTTCTTCACCTATCTGAAAGACGCCTTCGACGTGCTCTATGCCGAGGGTGCCTCGGGAAGCGCGAAGATGCTGAATATCGGCTTGCATTGCCGCCTTGCCGGGCGGCCGGGCCGTGCCGCCTCGCTGAAAAGATTCATTGACTACGTGCTGTCCCACGAGAAGGTCTGGGTGGCGCGCCGCATCGACATTGCCCGGCACTGGATGACTGAGCACCCGTTCCGGCCCGCCACGCTGAAACCTTCGGCGATGGGCCGTGATGCCTTCGTCGCAAAATTCGGCTCCGTCTTCGAGCATTCGCCGTGGATCGCCGAGCGCGCCTGCGAACTCGAACTCGGCCCCGCTCACGACAGCGCCGGCGGCCTGCACAACGCGCTGGCGCGCATGTTCCGCTCGGCGAGTGAAGACGAGCGCCTCGGCGTGCTGCGCGCGCACCCGGATTTGGCCGGCAAGCTGGCACAGGCGAAACGCCTGACCGCCGAATCCACCTCCGAGCAGGCCTCCGCCGGACTGGACGCGCTGACCGATGCCGAACGCGAAACCTTCACCGCGCTCAACGCCGCCTATGTGGAAAAATTCGGCTTTCCCTTCATCATCGCGGTGAAGGGGCTGACGAAGGACCAAATTCTCGCCGCTTTCCGCGCCCGCATCGGCAACAGCCGCGACGAGGAACTCGCCACGGCCTGCGCGCAGGTGGAACGCATCGCGCTGCTGCGCCTCAAAGACATGCTGCCGGAGTGACCGAGATGAGCGAGCGCACCTACTTTGCACCCAAGGGCGGCCTGCCCTCCCAGACAGACCTGATGACCGGACGCGCCGTTTTCACCGAGGCCTATGCCGTGATCCCGAAGGGTGTCATGCGCGACATCGTGACGAGCTACCTTCCGGGTTGGGAGCAGACCCGTCTGTGGGTTCTGGCAAGGCCGATGACCGGTTTCGCCGAAACCTTCTCGCAATACATCATGGAGGTGCAGCCCGGCGGTGGGTCGAACACTCCCGAGCCTGATGCGGATGCCCAGGCCGCGCTCTTCGTCACCCACGGCGAAATTACCGTCAGCGTCGGTGGAACGAACCACGTGATGGGACCGGGCTTTTATGCCTGGCTGCCGCCCTCCTCCGGCTGGACACTTCGGTCCACCGGCAATGAACCGGCGCGCTTCCACTGGATCCGCAAGGCCTATGAGAAGGCCGAAGGCCTTGATGTTCCCGAAGTTCTCGTTGTGGATGAAAAGACCGTTGCACCTGCCCCCATGCCGGATACGCAGGGCCGCTGGGCGACCACGCGCTTCGTCGATCCCGCCGATCTGCGCCACGACATGCATGTCACCATCGTGACCTTCGAGCCGGGTGGACTGATTCCCTTCGAGGAAACCCATGTCATGGAACACGGGCTCTACGTGCTGGAGGGCAAGGCAGTCTACAAGCTGAACAGCGACTGGGTGGAAGTGGAGGCCGGCGACTTCATGTGGCTGCGCGCCTTCTGCCCGCAGGCCTGCTATGCCGGCGGTCCGGGCCGCTTCCGCTACCTGCTCTACAAGGATGTCAACCGGCACGCCAAGCTGAAGCGGTTTCCCTGATGGACGGCATGACGGTTCCAGCCCGCACGATCAACGCCCGCCCGCTGACGCGCGAGGCCTTTGCCGATTTCGGCGATGTCATCGAAACGGACGGCGCGCGCCACTATCCGATCAATGGCGGCAAGTGCGAGCGCTACCACGATCTGGCCAAGGTGGAAGCCTTGGGGCCGGGTGGCCATGTCCTGATCAACATCTTTCGCGGCACGCCCTACCCGATCCCGCTGACCCTGACACTGGTGGAGCGCCACCCCTTCGGCAGTCAGGCATTCATGCCGCTGTCGCCGCGCCCCTTCCTCGTCGTCGTCTGTCCCGACACGGCGGAAGGCCCCGGCACGCCGCACGCCTTCATCACCTCGCCCGGACAGGGCGTGAATTATGCCCGCAACACCTGGCACGCCGTGTTGACACCCATTGGTGAGCCGCAGGACTTTCTCGTCGTCGACCGCGGTGGCGACGGCTCCAACCTCGAAGAATTCACCCTTGACGAGCCGTGGGAAATCCGGCTCCCCGACGGAACCGACGCATGACTGACGCTGCCTTTCTGAACCGCATCCTTGACGTGATCGAGCAGGACATCATTCCGATGACCGAGGCCGGGGTTAAAAAGGGCAACAAGCTTTTCGGCGCAGCCATCCTGCGCAAGACGGATCTGTCGCTGGTGCTGGCAGAGACCAACAATGAGCTGGAAAATCCGCTCTGGCACGGCGAAGTGCATGCGCTGAAACGGTTTTACGAACTGCCGAAAGCGCAACGGCCCGACACGAAGGAATGCGTCTTCATCGCCACCCACGAGCCCTGCTCGCTCTGCCTGTCGGCCATCACATGGACCGGTTTCGACAATTTCTGCTACCTGTTTTCCCACGAGGACAGCCGCGACGCCTTCGCCATTCCGCACGACCTGAAAATCCTGAAAGAGGTCTTCACGCTGGAGCCCGGCGGCTACAATGCTGAAAACGCCTTCTGGAAGAGCTTTTCCATTCCGCGCGCGGCAGCCTCGCTACCTGAACCGGATCGCTCGCGCCTGCTGGAACGCATTGCCTCGGTCAAGGCGCGCTACGATGAATTGTCGGCTATTTATCAGGGCAGCAAGGCGGAAAACGACATCCCGCTGAATTGAGGCTGGCACCCGGCCGGGGCAGGTTTTTGCAGTTACAAGCCTGATGGCGAGGCTGCGCCCGGAACGGATTACACACGCTCCAGCGCGATGGCGATCCCCTGGCCGACGCCGATGCACATGGTGGAAAGCGAGCGCCTGCCGCCGTTGACCTGCATTTCAAGCGCTGCCGTGCCGGTGATGCGCGCGCCCGACATGCCGAGCGGATGGCCGAGCGCGATGGCACCACCGTTCGGGTTCACATGGGCCGCGTCGTCCGCCACACCGAGATCGCGCAGCGTTGCCAGTCCCTGGCTGGCAAAGGCCTCGTTCAGCTCGATCACATCAAAATCCGTGACCGACAAGCCCAGCCGCGCCATCAGCTTCTTGGAGGCGGGAGCAGGCCCGAACCCCATGATGCGGGGCGGAACGCCGGCTGTTGCGCCGCCGAGGATACGGGCAATCGGCGTCAGGCCATGCTTCCTGGCCGCCTCCTCCGAGGCGATGATCAGCGCCGCTGCACCGTCATTGACGCCGGATGCATTGCCAGCTGTCACAGAACCGCCCTCCCGGAAGGGTGCCTTCAGCTTGGCAAGCGTCTCGATCGTGGTGGCGCGCGGATGCTCGTCGCGGTCGACGATCACCGGATCACCCTTGCGCGAAGGGATGGTCACCGGCGTGATTTCCTTCGCCAGACGTCCGTTTGCCTGCGCGGCGGAGGCCTTGGCCTGCGAGCGAACCGCGAAGGCGTCCTGGTCCTCGCGGGAGATGCCGAAATCCTCGGCTACGTTCTCCGCCGTCTCCGGCATGGAATCCGTGCCGTACGCCTTGTGCATCGCCTTGTTGATGAAGCGCCAGCCGATGGTGGTGTCGTAAATTTCTGCGTTGCGCGAAAAGGCGCTGTCGGCCTTCGGCATCACGAAGGGTGCCCGGCTCATGCTTTCCACGCCACCTGCGATATAGAGCTCGCCCTCACCCGACTTCACCGCCCGCGCCGCCGCAATGACCGCATCCATGCCGGAACCGCACAGCCGGTTCAGCGTGGTGCCCGGAACTTCAACGGGGAGCCCGGCCAGAAGCGTCGCCATCCGCGCCACGTTGCGGTTGTCCTCACCGGCCTGGTTGGCACAGCCAAAATAGACGTCGTCGACGGCGGACCAATCCACGCCACCGTTGCGCGTCATCAGCGCCTTCAGCGGAACGGCAGCCAGATCGTCGGCGCGCACGGAGGAAAGCGAACCGCCAAAGCGGCCGATGGGCGTGCGGATGTAATCGCAGATGTAAGCGTCAGCCATGGGATCCTCCGGTTCAGGCACATTCAATTCGCATCAAAAATTCGCATTGCGAACATTTGTTTTATATGCAAAACTTTTTGCGCAAATTGCCGCGAAAGTCAATCATCGTGTTGTCAGAACGTCCCCGCCCCCGTGATCATGTCGGGTCCCTTGCAAAGGGTCTGTCGGTGCTGGAAATCCTGGCGAGCCATCCGGCAGGGCTGACGCTCACAGCCGTGGCCGAATTGGCCGGCATGGACCGCGCGGGCGCGCGCCGCCTGCTGATCACGCTGGAGACGGAAGGCTATGCCGCGCTGGAGGACCGCCGCTACCGGCTCTCCCCGAAGCTCATCACGCTGGCCCGCAGCTTCATAGCGTCAACGCCGCTGTGGACCCATGCCGAGCCCTTCATGCGCGAGGCCTCCGCAGCGCTTGGCGAAAGCTGCTCGGCGGCTGTGCTCGCCGGTCAGGACATCGTCTATGTGGCGCGCGTGGCAGGCCGCGCCATCATGACGGTTTCGCTCGACGTGGGTTCACGCCTGCCCGCGTGGTGCACCTCGATGGGCCGCGTGCTCCTGGCCGATCTCGATGATGCGGCGCGTGCCGCCCTGCTGGATGGGGTAATGCTGACAGCCCGCACGCAAAGAACGATCACCAGACGCGATGCGCTGGAAGCCGAAATCGGCAAGGTGGGCGCGCTGGGTTACGCCATCATCGACGAGGAGCTGGAAATGGGCCTGCGCACCATCGCCGTGCCGGTGCGAAACCGGGCGGGGCGAGCCGTCGCAGCGATCAACATTTCAACAACACCGGCCCGCTTCTCCCCACGGGAACTGGAAACGGAGGTTCTTCCCGTTTTGCGCCGCACGGCAGAGGCCATCGAAAGCCACTTCCTGGCCGGCTGATCCTCAGCCTTGTGCGCCGCGCAGCAGAAGCGCATCGATGTCACGGGCCGTCGCAACCTTCGGCATGCGGGCGAAATCTCCGCCGCCGGTGATCTCCGCCATCGCATCGCAGATCACCTTGTGGGTGGCGCGCGCGATGCGCGATCCGACCGAAATGCGCCGTACGCCCGCGTCTGCCAGCGTTGCCACCGTTTCACGGCCGAGCGCCCCTCCCGCCAGCGCGTTGACGGGCTTGGTCACCGAGGCGATGATCCGGTGCAGCGCCGCAAGATCCGGCGGCACCGGCAGGTAGAGCAGGTCGGCACCCGCCGCCTCGAAGGCCTGCAGCCGGCGAATACCCTCGTCCATGCCGTAGGTCCCGTTCATCAACCCGTCGGCGCGCGCACACAGAACGAAGGGGCGGCCAAGGCTGCGTGCCGCCGCCGAGGCCGCGCGGATGCGCTCCACCGCCAGATCAAAGTCATAGGCAGGCGTGCCCACGCCCATGTCGGTATCCTCGATGGAGCAGCCGGACAGCCCGGCTTCTGCAGCCAGCCGCACCGTCTCTGCCACCCCGTCCGGATCATCGGCAAACCCGTTCTCGAAATCGCCGGTTACGGGAAGAGGTGTCGCTGCCACGATTGCTTCGGCATGCGCCAGCGCCTCGTCACGGCTGACATTTCCCATATCCGGGCGTCCCAGCGTGAAGGCGAACCCGGCCGAAGTCGTCGCCAGCGCCTTGGCGCCCATCCCGGCCATCAGCCGCGCGCTGCCCGCATCCCACGGGTTGGGAATGACGAAACAGCCCGATTGGTGAAGCGCAAGAAACACCTCGTGGCGCGACTGGCTCATGATACCTTCTCCCTCTGCGCAAGATTGTCAGCATGGCGGCGGATGCGCCGCGCGGCTTCTGCCAGCACCGCATCGGGCTGGCAAAGTGAAATGCGGATGTGGCCGGCCGTCGCTTCGCCAAAGCTTTCGCCCGGCATCACTGCCAGCTTTTCAGCCTCCAGCAGGCTCCAGGCAAAATCCTCGCCGCTGGCGCAAAGCGCACGCACGTCCAGCATGGTGTAGATGCCACCCTGCGAGCCCCGCGCTTCAATGCCGGGCATGTCCCTGACCGCTTCGGCAAACGAGCGCCGCCTTGCCGCGTAAAGCGTGGTGATCGCCTCGACACCGATGGCGCGATCCAGCGCCTCGACCGCCGCGCGGCTGACAAAGTCATTGAGCCCATAGGTGGAAACGAGGTTGAGGCCGATCAGCGGCGTGATGATCGCCTCCGGAGCTACCAGCCAGCCGACGCGCCATCCCGTCATCCCGTGGCTCTTGGACATCGACTGCACGATCATGGTGCGCTCTGCCATGCCCGGCAGGGCTTGCGGCGATAGATGTTTTTCGCTGCCCGTATGCGTCCAGTAGACCTCGTCGGAGATCAGCCACAGGTCATGACGGCGGCAGATCCCGGCGATGCCTTCCAGCGTTTCGCGCGAATAGACCGCACCCGTCGGATTGTTGGGTGAATTGATCAGGATCGCGCGCGTCTTCTCCGTCACGGCGGCTTCCAGCGCGTCCGCGCGCGGCTGAAAGCCGTCCTCTGGCTTGGCATCGACGATGGTGAAGGAAACTCCGGCGGCGCGGAACGTGCCCGGATATGTGGCATAATAAGGCGCGGCGACGATGGCATGATCGCCGGGATCACAGGCCGCGTGCATGGCGGCAAAAAGCGCGCCCTGCCCGCCGCCGGTCGCAAGGATGTTTTCCGGTGTGGTCGGCACGCCACTCGCCTGCTCCGAGACCTTCGCCATGGCCCGGCGCAACGCCGGAATGCCTTCCAGCTGGGTGTAATGGTGATGCCCGGCCCGCACCGCCGCCACGCAAGCCTCCACCGTCTCCGCCGGTGTCGGAAAGTCGTGGTCGCCGGCCGTCACCATGAGCACGGGCTCGCCGGCCTGCTTGCGCGCAAGCGCAGTGAAATGAATTTCCCAGCCTGTCTTGCCACCTGTCAGGATGGCGGAAATGCGTGAGGAAAGCTGTGGCATGCCGATCCCGTCTGTCTGGCCGTCTGTTCTTGATTTTCGCCACACGCTAGCATGTCTGTACGCAACCTGTGATGAAAAGCCCTGATGGTTCGCCAAGCGCCGCTTATTGATCGGCCGGAACGAAAGCCCGTCCGGGAGACCAACCGGTCACGAACGGAACAAGACCATGCCCGCCTTCCGCAAGACCCTTGTCACGACTTTCGCCCTTCTGCTCTCTCAGGCTTCCGGCGCGAGCGCCTTCGGCGGACCGGATTGGGTGTCCGCCTATTTCCGGGACAATCCGCTTGCCGGAACGGTGTGGACTGGCGATGGCCGGCAGGCGGATGATGCCGCGCTGGAGGCCGCCATTGCAAAGGCAACGTTCATCGCCATCGGCGAGACCCACAACAACCCGGACCACCACCGGCTTCAGGCCCGGATCGTCGGACTGAAGGCCGCGACCGGCGCCAGGCCGGCGATCGTGTGGGAAATGGTGCCGGCGGGCCTGCAACCGGCTCTCGACAAGGCGGACGAAACCGGTGCGGCAGCGCTGGGTCCGGCCCTGGATTGGGAGAAGCGCGGCTGGCCCGACTGGTCCATCTACCAGCCGGTGGCGCAGGCAGCGCTTGAGGCCGGACTCGTCATGAAGGCGGGCGACCTGGACCGCGATGTGATCCGCGCCATCGGGCGCAACGGCGCCGCCGCGCTCGACCCCGCGCAGGCAGCGCGCATCGGCCTCGATGTGCCGCTGGGTGAAGAGGCCAAGGCCGCGCTGCAATCCGAACTCAAGGACAGCCATTGCGGCCTGCTGCCGGAGAACGCCATCCCCGCCATGATGACCGTGCAGCAGGCGCGCGACGGTGCACTCGCCGCCGCCATGCTGGACACCGGAGACGCGGGCGCCATCCTGATTGCGGGCGCGGGCCATGTACGCAAGGACCGCGCGGCACCGGCCATCCTTGAACATAAGGCACCGGGGACGCAGGTGCTGACCATCGCCTTCCTTGAACTGGGTGAATCAAAAGATATAGCAAGCTATCTTGAAGATGCGCCTTACGATTTCGTCGTCTTCACGCCGAAGGCGGACACGGCCGACCATTGCGCGGAACTGAAAAAGGCGATGGAGAAGAAGCAATCCGCGAAGTGAAGCGTCAGCTTCCAAGCACCCTGAAATCCTGGCTGTCACGGAACATCTCCGCGCCATCGAGTTTCGACACCTCGATCACCGCCTGGGTGCGGCTGTAGACAGACAGCTTGCGCAGGATTTCCGAGACGTGGGCCTTCACGGTCGTCTCGCCCACCTGAAGCTCATAGGCGATCTGCTTGTTCAGCAAGCCTTGCCGCAGCATCTGGAGCACGCGCAACTGCTG
Organism: Brucellaceae bacterium; assembly: GCA_020637755.1. Lineage (GTDB taxonomy): Bacteria > Pseudomonadota > Alphaproteobacteria > Rhizobiales > Rhizobiaceae > Zhengella. The sequence goes on from JACKJW010000025.1 coordinate 18,500, forward strand.
TGGGGTCAATGTGCCGAGGCGCTGCACCAACTCGGCGCGGTCCGCACTTTCCTCGTTGGCAGCCTGCGCCTCATAGGACGACGGCACGTAGACCGCGCCATCCATCACCTCGCCGATGGCGGCTGCCAGATCCGCCTTGCGCACCGATTTCGGAATGAAGCCGGCAACGCCGTAGGACAGTGCCTCGCCGATGATGCGGTTGTCCTCGTGACCCGAGACGACGACCACCGGCAGGCGCGGATGGCCCGTGCGGATTTGCAGCAATCCCTCAAATCCCTGCACACCCGGAATGTTAAGGTCGAGCAGGGCGAGATCGAAGCCCGGCGGCCGCGACAGCAGGTCCATGGCTTCCGCAATGGTACGCGCTTCCAGAGCCTCGGCATCAGGATATGCGCTCTTTAGCGCGCTATGCATTGCCTCGCGGAACAGGGGATGATCGTCAATGATAAGAAATCGCGCCATTCCGGATTAAAACCACAGCCCTTGTCAGCCTGTCATTTGTACTTTCGGTCGCGCATCATGCGCCTGTTCCAGCCGCGCGTCACGCGGCAGTGCATTCAAATGACCGCCTTGATGGCTGATTCCAGTTTGCCCACGACCTCATCGACCTGCGCATCGGCGATGATGAAGGGCGGGGCGAGCAGCACATGATCGCCGTTCACCCCGTCAATGGTTCCGCCCATCGGGTAGCAGATCAGCCCGCGCTCGAAGGCTGCTTTCTTCAACGCCTTGGCGATGCCGCGCTTCGGATCGAACGGCTTTTTCGTATCGCGATCCTCCACGAATTCCAGGCCCAGGAAGAGCCCGCGCCCGCGAATGTCACCCACATGGGGATGCTGGCCGAACACCTCTTCAAGCCGCGCACGCAAGGTCGCACCCTTGTCGCGCACATTCTCCAGCAGACCGCGTCCGGTGATTGCCTTGACCACCGCCGTCGCCGCCGCAGCAGCCAGCGGGTGGCCCATATAGGTGTGGCCGTGTTGGAAGAAGCCCGATCCGCGCGCAATCGTATCATAGATTTCAGCCGTGCAGAGCATGGCGCCGATGGGCTGGTATCCGGCACCAAGCCCCTTGGCGATGGTCACGATATCCGGGCTGATACCCTCTTGTTCTGAGGCAAACAGCGTGCCCGTGCGGCCCATCCCGCACATCACGTCGTCGAGGATCAGCAGCACGCCATGCGTATCGCAGATCTCGCGGATGCGCCGGAAATAGCCCTCGACCGGCGGCACCGCGCCTGCCGTCGCCCCCACCACCGGTTCGGCGATGAAGGCCATGACGTTCCCCGGTCCCAGCCGTAGAATTTCGGCTTCCAGCTCGTTGGCCACGCGCTGGCCGTAGTCGAAGGCGCTCTCGTCACCGGCCCGGCCGCGATACTCGTAGACCGGGCTGATATGGGAGGTTTCTGCCAGCAGCGGGGCGAACTGCGCCCGCCGCCATTCATTGCCGCCAGCCGCCAGCGCGCCCAGCGTATTGCCGTGATAGCTCTGCCTGCGCGCAATCACGCGGTGGCGCTGCGGCTCGCCCTTTTCCAGGAAGTATTGCCGCGCGAGCTTGAGCGCAGCCTCGACCGCCTCCGATCCGCCGGAGACCAGATAGACGCGCTCGATCCCCTTCGGCGCATGGGAGATCAGCAGGTCGCCCAATTCCTCCGCCGCCGCCGTGGAAAAGAAACCCGTATGGGCAAAGGCGATCTGCGAAAGCTGCGCGCGAATGGCGTCAGCCACCGTCTCGTCGGAATGGCCGAGGCAGGACACCGCCGCCCCGCCCGAACCGTCGAAATAGCGGCGGCCAGCGCTGTCGATGATGTAGCAGCCGTCGCCGCGTGCTGCGAGCGGCAGGTCACCGGCGGTCGTGCGGCCGAAGAGATGGCGCGAAGTCATGGCATTCCGACCCGTCAGCCTTCGCGCACGACGAAGACCGATTGCCGGGCATGGCGCACCACGCGCGCCGCATTGGGCCCAAGCAGATAGTCTTTCAGCTCCGGACGGTGCGATGCCATCACGATCAGGTCGCAGTTGAGCTTGTCCGCCGCCTTCATGATCTCGTCATAGATCGTGCCGTGCGCGACGTGCCCCCTGACCGTCACGCCGCCGGTCTCCTTGGGCGCGATCAAATCCTTGAGCGCGGTTTGCGCGCCTTCCAGCGCGCTTTTCTCGAAATCCTTGGGAAAGCCTGCTCCGACGATCGAAAAGCCGAAGGCCGGCACGACGGTAATGACATGGACCTCCGCCGCGTAGCGCCGCGCCATGTCGATGGCCTTGTCGAGCGTGCGCGAGGCCAGCGGTGTGTCACCCAGGTCGACGGGCACCAGGATCGATGAATACATGGTCTTCCCTCCCCTCTCAGAAGGCCGGAACGGTCTGACGGCGGCGTTGCGAGAAAATCACCAACCCCAGAAGCAGCAGGGCCGGGATGTAGAAGATCTCCTTCGGAGTTCGTTCAGCATCCATCTCGACGGTGGCGATCTCCACCGGCTGGTCGCCGTAGAAGTCGAACTTCTGGAAATCCTTGAAGAAGGGCGAACCGGCAATCGGCTCGTCCACGATGGCCTTGCCATCCTCCACGCGTACCATCAATCCGGCATCGCCGAGCTTCTTCACCCCGTCACCCTCGCCCTTGAACTGGGCCAGGATCGTGTGCTCGGAGATATTGTCGGGGTTGTCGAAATCAGGCCCGCGCACCACCATGCGCAGGGTGCCGTTGGCCGGCGCGGCTTCGGCCAATTGCACCGCTTCGGCGCCCGGACGCTCATCGAAGGGCGGCTGCACATAGTCCAGCCAGAAGCCCGGCCGGAACAGGGTGAAGGCGACCAGCAGCAGCGCCACCGTTTCCCAGATCTTCGAGCGGGCGAAGAAATAGCCCTGCGTCGCCGCGGCAAACAGCATCATCGCAATCACCGCCACCACGAAGATGAAGATGGCCTTGTACCAGGTGACGTCGATCAGCAGCAGCTCGGTGTTGAAGATGAATAGGAACGGCAGCAAGGCGGTGCGGATATCATAGGCAAAGCCCTGGATGCCGGTCTTGATCGGATCGCCACCCGAAATCGCCGCCGCTGCGAAGGCGGCAAGCCCCACCGGTGGCGTGTCGTCTGCAAGGATCCCGAAATAGAAGACGAAGAGATGGACGGCGACCAGTGGCACGAGCAGCCCCTGCGCCGCGCCGACCGACACGATCACCGGTGCCATCAGCGAGGACACCACAATGTAGTTGGCCGTCGTCGGCAGGCCCATGCCCAGCACAAGGCTCATCACAGCCACTAGAAGCAGCATGGCGATCAGCGATCCACCCGACAGGAACTCCACGAATTCGCCAACCACCTGATGGAGGCCGGTCAGCGACACCGTGCCAACGATGACGCCTGCCGCCCCCGTGGCAACGCCGATGCCGATCATGTTGCGGGCGCCCGCGATCATGCCGTCGAAGAAATCCACCCAGCCGTCCTTCACACCCTGGACGGGGTTGCCCTCGCCGCGGAAGATGCGCTTCAGCGGCTTCTGCGTGAAGATGATGAAGATCATCGACACGGTGGCCCAATAGGCCGACAGCGTGGGCGAGAGGCGCTCCACGAGGATGCACCAGATCAGGATGACGATCGGCAGCAGGTAATGGAAGCCGGTGATCGCCACGTCCCAGGGGCGCGGCAGAACGTCCATCGGTGCGTTCGGATCATCCATCTGCAGGTCGGGATGTCTGGCGGCCTGTCCGACCAGGAAGAGATAGGCGGCGAGGAAGATCAGCGCGGCCGCCCAGAAGGTCAGGCCCGGGAAGGCAACCTTGATCCACCCCAGCCCGTAATAGACCACCGCGGCCAGCACGCACATGGCGATGAAGCCGAACAGCACGCCGGTGAGGCGCTGCGCGATCGTTCCGGTGACGGTCGGGCGTTGCAGCCCCTTCAGGCCGAGCTTCAGCGCCTCCAGATGCACGATGTAGACCAGCGCAATATAGGAGATGATGGCCGGCAGGAAGGCGTGCTTGATGAGTTCGGGATAGGAAACACCCGTGAACTCGGAGATCAGGAAGGCCGCGGCACCCATCACCGGCGGCGTCAGCTGGCCGTTGGTGGACGAGGCGACTTCCACCGCGCCCGCTTTCTCCGCCTTGAAACCGGTGCGTTTCATCAGCGGGATCGTGAAGGTGCCGGTCGTCACCACGTTGGCGATGGACGAGCCGGAATAGAGGCCCGACAGGGCGGAGGCGACGACGGCGGCCTTGGCCGGGCCGCCGCGCAGATGGCCGAGCAGCGCAAAGGCAAGCTGGATGAAGTAATTGCCCGCGCCTGCCTTTTCCAGCAGCGAGCCGAACAGCACGAACAGGAAGATCATGGAGGCCGAGACACCGAGCGCCACGCCGAAGACGCCCTCGCTCTGCATCCAGTAGTGCCACATGGCCTTGCCGAAGGAAGCACCCTTCCATTGGATCGCGTCGGGCATGATGTCGAGATGCCCGAAGAAGACATAGAAGACGAACACCGAGGCGACGATGACCAGCGGCAGCCCGAGCGCCCGGAAAACGGCAATGCCAAGCGAGATCATGCCGATCGAGGACATCACGAGATCGGCCGTCGTCGGCAGGCCGGCGCGCAGGGCAATCTCGTTCTTGAAGACAAACAGGTAGAGGCTTGAGGCGGCTGCCAGCACGGCCAGGACCCAGTCGGTAACCGGCACACGGTCGCGCGGGCTGGACTTGAACAGCGGATAGGCGAGCATCGCCAGCGCCAGCGCAAAGGCCAGATGGATCTGGCGCGTGTCCTGGTTGTTGAAGACGACCGAGGAGCCAAAAATCCGCGCAAGCGCGTAGGGAATGTCGGAAGCGATGTAGATCTGGAACAGCGACCAGACAAAGGCGATGCCCAGGATGATCTTGCCTGCGAGGCCGGTCGCATTGCGCGCACCGCTCTCGACCTCGGCGACCATCATGTCGACATCGACGTCGGATTTCCTGTTGGCGGTTTCTTCGCTCATCTTGCCTGTGTCCCCTCAAGAATTGGCGCGAGCCTCACGGACGCAGCCGGCCGGGCCCTTGTTCCGGACCCCTGAAAGCAACGGGTCCGGGCAGCGTCATCGCCGCCCGGACCCCGGGTTGGTCAATTCAACCTGGCAACCGGACGGATTACATCCAGCCGCGTTCCTTGTAGTACTTCTCGGCACCGGCATGCAGCGGGGCCGACAGGCCGTCCTTGATCATCTCGGCTTCCTTCAGGTTGGCGAAGGCCGGATGCAGCTTCTTGAAGTCGTCGAAGTTCTCGAAGACGGCTTTCACGAGCGTATAGACCACATCTTCCGGCACGTCGGCGGATGAGACCAGCGTTGCGCCGACGCCAAACGTGGTGGTGTCGCTGTCCGTGCCCTTGTAGGTGCCGCCCGGAATGACCGCGGTGCGGTAATAGGCATTGTCTGCGACCAGCTTGTCGACCGGTTCGCCGGTGACCGAGACGAGCTCCACGTCACAGGTCGTCGCGGCTTCGGTGATGGCGGCAGCCGGGTGACCGATCGTGTAGATCATGGCATCGATGTTGCCGTCGCAAAGCGCCTGCGCCATTTCCGAACCCTTCAGCTCAGTGGCAAGCGCGAAGTCTTCCATCTTGATGCCGAACGCGTTCATCACGACTTCCATCGTGTCGCGCTGGCCGGAACCGGCGTTGCCGACATTGACCTTCTTGCCCTTCAGGTCCTCGAACTTGGTGATGCCGGTGCCCTTGCGCACGACCAGCGTGAACGGCTCGGGATGAATGGAGAAGACCGAGCGCAGGCCCTCGAACTTGCCGTCGGCAAACTTGCCGATGCCCTTGTAGGCATTGTCCTGCACGTCGGACTGGGCGACGCCGAATTCAAGCTCGCCGGCCTTGATCGTGTTGACGTTGTAGACCGAGCCGCCGGTGGATTCGACCGAGCAGCGGATGCCGTGGTCCTTGCGGTCCTTGTTGACCATGCGGCAGATGGCGCCACCCGTCGGGTAGTAGACGCCCGTGACACCGCCTGTGCCGATGGAAATGAAGCGCTGGTCGGCGGCAAACGCCGAAGCGGCCATCGTCAGTCCCGACGCGATGACCAATGCCCCCGTTGTGATCTTTCTCATGTGGTGCTCCCATTTTCCTTCTTGGTTTGAACGAAGGTCTAATGAGGACTCGCAATTCCCTTCAGGTCAACCCTGACCGCGCATGAAAAGATGCCCGTTCCCGCAAATCCGGCAGGTTTTGCGGTTCAACGGGCCTTCAACCCAAGGGACTGATATCAAAAAGAAAATCAACGTGCGCCGGAACGGGCGAAGCTTCCGCTGCGGAACGCTTGCTGCCCCAGCGTCAACCGGCATCGGCCGCGGTAATCGCGAGCCGGACGGGCTCAAGCCCGTCAATCCGCCCCTCGATCCGCGAACCCACCACAACAGGGCCCACACCCGCCGGCGTGCCGGTGAAAACCAGATCGCCAGGCCCGAGGTGGTAGAATCCCGACAGGTGCGCGATGATTTCCGGGACAGTCCACACCATGCCGGACAGCAAGGCCTTCTGCCGCGTCTCGCCATCCAGTGTCAGCGAGATCGTCTGCGGCCCGATCGGTTCCATCGCGGCAGCCTTGGTGATCATTCCGAGCACCGCCGATTGCTCGACATCCTTGCCAAGGTCCCACGGGCGCTGCTTGGCCCGTTCTGAAAGTTGCAGGTCGCGCCGCGTCATGTCGAGACCGCATGCATAGCCGTAGACCGCGTCCGCCGCCGCATCCGGTCCGGCACGAAAAACCGGCTTGCCGATGGCCACCACCAGTTCCACCTCGTAGTGGAAATTGTCCGTTCCCGGCGGATAGGGAACCGTCGCGCCCGACAGCACCGCATGGGTCGCCGCCTTGGTGAAATAGAAGGGTTTTTCGCGATCCACCGCATAGCCCATCTCGGCGGCATGCTCGGCATAGTTCCGCCCGACGCAGAAGATGCGGCGCACCGGATAGCCTTGGCTCTCCCCGGCGACCGGCACAACAGGGGTGGCAGGAATGTCGAAGAGCGTGCCCCGGAACTCCGTCATGAACTTCAGGTCCCTTGCTTGCGGGTCACATGCAACGAGCGGCCGATGTCGAAGCCGCTGCCGTCGCGAACAAAGGCGGCGATGCCGTCGAGCGCCGGATTGCCCTCCGGCATGACAAGGACAGGGATGTCCGCCATCAGCGCCGCAAAGGGTGGCTTGTCCTCGAAGGCACGCCGGAACGACGGCCCGGCGACCGCGCCGGAAAAATGCTGCGTCATGCCACCGGCCAGATAGACACCGCCATGCGCCAGCGTCAGCAGCGCAAGGTCACCGCAGAATCGGGCCAGGATGGTGGTGAAAAGCGCGATTGCCTCTGTAGCCAGCGCGTCTTCGCCCGTCCCGGCCAGCCGCGCCACCTCTTGCGCCGTCACCGGGACTTCGCGGTCGGCACGCGCCTCCAGCCGCTTCAGGCCTCGGTAGAGGTTTTCCAGCCCCTGCCCAGACACCGCCATTTCCACTTCCAGCCGGCAGCCGCGCATCTCCAGGTGGGGCCAAAGTGCGAACTCGCGCTCTGTGCGGGGACCGAGATCCACATGGCTACCCTCACCCGGCACGATCAGCCAGCTGTCGCGGGTGCGCAGCACCTGTGCCACGCCAAGCCCCGTGCCCGGCCCGACGACGACGCGCGGCGCAAGCGGATCACGATCCGGCCCGCTGACACGCCGGAAGGCCTCAAGCGGGAGGCTGGCGCATGCCAGCCCCTGCGCCAGAAAATCGTTCATCACGCAGACGGCCTCAAGACCGAACCGGTCCACAAGCTCCACCGGGTCAATCGTCCAGTCCGCATTGGTCAGCCGGAACGGCGGTTCGCGCACGGGGCATGCAATGGCCAGCACGAGGCTTTTCACTCCGGCGAGCACAGCAGGCTCGAAGGCGGACTGCAGGGCATCGCCAACCGAGGCATGGCCGGCGTTCAGCCGCGCGACCGGCTCGCCCCGCGCCGCGCCATCGGCCCCGAGCAGCCGGAACCTCGCATTGGTGCCGCCGATATCACCGATGATGGCGGGAAGCGAAATGGTCATGCCGGTGCACAGCCCGCGCAGGTGCCGCGCAACTCGATCGTGGAGCGCGCGAACCTGAAGCCGGATTGGCGGGCGAGCCCCGTCAGGCGCTCCGTCAGCCCGCCATCGGTGATCTCGCTCACCTGCCCGCAGGTTTCGCAGATCATGAAGGCCGTCATGTCGTGGCTGTCGCAACCCGGATGACGGCAGGCCACGAAGGCGTTCAGGCTTTCCAGCCGGTGGACCATGCCGATGTCCACCAGCTTGTCGAGCGCACGATAGACCTGCAAGGGCGCGCGAAATCCCTGGTCGCGCAACCGGTCGAGGATCGTGTAGGCGCTGAGCGGCCCATCCGCGCGGTCAAGCGCTCCCAGCACAAGCGTCTGGTTCCGGGTCAGGCCGGAAGGGTCATGCCCGTGCTGGTCGTCCTGCATGTTCATCCGCCTGTCCTCCCGGTTCCCCCGGTCCCATTGTGCCGCGCAAAACCTGCAGGCACCAGCGAAACAAGGAACAGCACCAGTGCGGCCACGACAATGCTTGGTCCGGACGGCGTGTCCCATGTGAGCGATCCGGTTAGGCCAGCCACCACTGCCACCGCACCGGCCAGCCCAGCGAACCCGGCCATCTGCTCCGGCCCGGAGGCAAGGCGCCGCGCCGTCGCCGCAGGGATGATCAGCATCGCCGTGATCAGCAGCACACCGACAATCTTCATGGAAATGGCGATCACCGCAGCCATCAGCAGCATGAAGACGAGATTGGCCCGATCCGGATTCATTCCCTCGGCCTGAGCCAGTTCGTAATTCACCGTTGCGACAAAGAGCGGCCGCCAGATGAAGACCAGAACGGCGAGAACGAACAGCCCGCCGGCCCATATCACCGCGATGTCCACGCGCGAAACAGCGAGGATATCCCCGAACAGGAAGCCCATCAGGTCGACCCGAATCCAGCTCATGAAGGCCAGCACCACAAGGCCGATGGCCAGGGACGAATGGGAGAGCAGACCGAGAAGCGCATCGGAGGACAGGCTCGCGCGGCGCTGGAGCAGCAGCAGCGCCATGGAAATGCAGGCCGAGACCGCAAAGACCGCCAGCGTGACATTGACCTCGAAAAGCAGCGCCAGCGCGACTCCCAGCAGCGCCGCGTGGGACAGTGTGTCACCGAAATAGGCAAGCCTGCGCCACACGATGAAACAGCCGAGCGGGCCGGCAACCAGCGCCACGCCGATTCCCGCAGCCAGTGCACGCAGGAAGAAATCGTCAAGCATCGCGCGCGTCTCCCGCCTTGCCGTGACCATGCCCGTGCTCATGCTCATGCCCATGGTGATGACCGTCCCCGGCATGGCAATGGTCGGTGATGCTGCCATCGGCATGGCGCACGCGTCCGTCCGGCAGGTGCGTGTGGTCGTGGTGATGCTCATAGACGGCAAGTGTCGGCGCGGCGCGGGCACCGAACAGCGCGCGGTATTCCGGGCTGGAGGCCACCGCCGTCGGCGTGCCAGAGCAGCAAACATGACCGTTCAGGCAGATCACCCGGTCAGTGGCCGCCATCACCACATGCAGGTCATGGGATACCAGCAGGATGCCGCAGGACAGCCTGTTGCGGATCTGCCCGATCAAGTCATAAAGCGCGATCTCGCCGGTAAAATCGACGCCTTGCACCGGCTCGTCGAGCACCAGCAGGTCCGGCTTGCGGGCAATGGCACGCGCCAGCAGCACGCGCTGGAATTCGCCGCCTGAAAGCACGCGGACTTCCGCATGCGCGAGATGCCTGACGCCCGTCGAATCCATCGCGGAATGCGCCTCTGACTCTCCCACCTGTCCGGTCAGGTGCATGAACCGCTCGACCGTCAGCGGCAATGTCCAGTCGATGGCGAGCTTTTGCGGCACGTAGGCAACACGCAGGTCCGGTGCCCGCGTGACCCGCCCCTCATCCGCTGCAAGAACGCCCAGTGCCATCTTCGCCGTGGTGGATTTCCCCGAACCGTTCGGTCCGATCAGCGTGACGATCTCGCCCCGTGCAATCGACAACGTGACCCCGCGCACCAGCCAGCGCCCGGCGCGCTCCACCCCGGCATTCTCAAGCCCGACCAGTGCGTTCCTGTCTGCAGGCATGGCGCGCAACTTCACTCCGCAAAAGGGACATTTCAATCTTGCGGCATCCTATGCCACACGTTATATCATTACGCAATCACGTCACGTTATGACATAACATCTCCCAAATCTGGCCGGAGCCGGGCATGCGTTTCGCACGATTGTCTTCCCTCGCCCTGGCACTGGTTGTGGCGAATGCCGTACCCGCCGCAGCAGGGATCAATGTCATCGCCTCGATCAAGCCGGTTCACTCGCTTGTCGCGGCCGTGATGCAGGGCATCGGCGAGCCGCGGCTCATCGTCGACGGTGCAGGCTCGCCCCACACATTCGCGCTGAAGCCGTCACAGGCTGTCATGTTGCAAGATGCCGATGTGGTGTTCTGGGTCGGCCACGACCTGGAAGCCTTTCTCGAAAAGCCGCTCGAGACGGCCGGATCGCGGGCCAAGTCCGTATCACTCCTTGATGCGCCGGGGATCGTGAAGCTTGCTCCGCGTGAGGGAGCGGATTTTGAAAAGCATGACGGCCACGATGACGGCAGCGTCCATGCCCACGGCCGCCTTGATACCCATGTCTGGCTCGATCCTGTGAATGCCAAGGCAATGCTGGGCGAAATCAGGGATACGCTGGTTGCCGCCGATCCGGACAATGCAGCTGCCTATCAGGCCAATGCCGGCAAGGCCATGGCAAATCTTGATGCGCTGACCGCCGGCGTGGAAAAGGAGCTCGAACCGGTAAGTGCCAGGCGCTTCATCGTCTTCCACGATGCCTACCATTATTTCGAGGCGCGTTTTGGCGTCAGCGCTGCAGCCTCGCTCACCCTGTCGCCCGACGTGATGCCAGGCGCCGCACGCATTCGCGATATCCGCGCAAAGGTGCGGCAGCTCGGCGCAACATGCATCTTTGCCGAACCCCAATTCGAGCCAAGGCTGGTCGCGACGATCACCGAAGGCACCAGTGCCAGAACCGGCGTGCTTGACCCGCTGGGCGCGGGCATCCCGGCCGGACCCGGCCTCTACCCGCAACTCATCCGCACCATGGCCAAAGCCCTGCGCGATTGCCTGTCTTCGGCAATGTGATCGCCGGAAAGTGATGCCCCTGGTGACAAGCGCGGAGCATGCGACGCACGGCTCCCTCACTTGCATGCCAGAGTTTCGCTGCGCTGCCTGCGATTCTGACCTGAGCCCCTGAAGCTCCTCCAGATTTGTGTAGAGTCCGTCCGACCAGGAGACGGACAACATGAAGCGATCACGGTTCACGGAAGAACAGATCATCGGCATTCTGCGCGAGCAGGAAGCCGGGATGAAGACGGCGGATGTCTGCCGCAAGCACGGCATCTCGGAAGCAACCTTCTACAAGTACAAGGCCAAGTTTGGCGGCATGGACGTTTCGGATGCCCGCAAGCTGAAGGCCCTGGAAGATGAGAATGCCAAGCTGAAGAAGCTGTTGGCGGAAGCCATGCTCGACAACGCCATGCTGAAGGATGTCGCATCAAAAAAATGGTGACGCCCGGCGCAAAGCGGGAGGCAGCGGCTCACCTGTGCACGGCGCACGGCGTGAGCCAACGTCGGGCGTGCGAGGTTCTGAAGATCGACCGGTCAAGCGTTCGATACCGGAGCATCCGGCCGGATGACGTGGATCTGCGTGACGCGATGAAGAAGATCGCCGGTGAACGCCGGCGTTTTGGCTATCGGCGCATCCATCTGATGCTGGAACGGCAGGGCATTAACATGAACCAAAAGAAGCTGAGACGCCTTTACCGCGAGGAGAAGCTGCAGGTTCGCAAGCGTGGCGGCCGGAAGCGGGCTCTCGGCACCAGAAGACCGATGGTGCTCCCTGGCAGGACAAACGAGAGGTGGAGCCTGGACTTCGTGGCGGACGCCTTCACCAACGGACGCCGCTTCAGGGTTCTGGCCGTGGTCGATGACTACAGCCGGGAATGCCTGGCGCTGGTGGCAGACACATCGCTGTCCGGCCTGCGGGTTACCCGTGAGCTTGATGCCCTGATCCGGCTGCGCGGCAAGCCGGTCACAGTCGTTTCCGACAATGGCTCGGAACTGACAAGCATGGCCGTTCTCAAATGGTGCCAGGAGACCGGTATCGACTGGCATTACATCGCGCCCGGCAAACCAATGCAGAACGGCATCGTGGAAAGCTTCAATGGCAGCTTCAGGGACGAATGCCTGAACGAGACGTTGTTCTCGTCACTCTCCGAAGCCCGATCCCAAATCACAGCATGGAAGGAGGACTACAACCGAAACAGACCGCATTCATCACTCGGCAATCTCACGCCCAGCGAATTCGCCATGAAAATGGCATTGCAACAGCAGGCCGCATGAGGCCAGAAATGAAACAGCGGACTCCGCGCAAAAGCGGGTGAGTCTTGGGTCTCAGGTCAAAATCTGGAGGAGCTTCAGGGGCTCAGGTCAATTCACTTGATCCCGCTTCGCCGGATTTCACCGGCTTGAGGGCCGCTGATGAGGCTCTCGTTCTGGACCCGTTACCAACAAAAAAGCCGCCCTTGCGGGCGGCGTTTTGTTGGTTGCGGGGGCAGGATTTGAACCTGCGACCTTCAGGTTATGAGCCTGACGAGCTACCGGGCTGCTCCACCCCGCGTCACCAAGTGTTTCGGGCGGTTGTGCCCGGGAGCGAAGTCAGGCGTAGCCTGATGAGGTGAGGCCGTTGAGGGATCGATCCGGTGAACCGATGTCAGGCCGAACGGGCTGCTCCACCCAAGCAATTTGCCCTTTTGGGGCAAATGCGTTGGTCCGTCAGTTGATTGCGCAGCAATCGACGTCAGGGCCCGCGTCACCAAGTGTTCGGACAGTGAGGTCCGGAACGGCGAACGCCGCGCGAGCGGCGCGGCGTTTGCATTGTCGCGCCGCGGTGTGCGGCATGTTTGTGATGAGAAGATTGGTTTCATGCGCTTGGCAGACCTGGCAGCGACCTACTCTCCCGCGTCTTGAGACGAAGTACCATCGGCGCTGGGGCGTTTCACGGCCGAGTTCGGAATGGGATCGGGTGCAGCCGCCCCGCCATGACCACCAGGTCGGCGAAGCGCATGAATTCGAGAAGCTGTTGTCTGTTTGTGCCTTGGATATTCTCGCCCCGAAGGCGTGAGCCTTCGAGCGGGCAAGGCCCGCCGCGCGACTTTTCGCGCGCGCTGTCCGCAGCCAGGCCCGAAGGGCCGTACGGCGTGAGGACAAAGTTCGTGTTCTTTTGTCCCTTGGACAAAAGAAGATGATCATTGGCAAATGAGAACGATCAAGCCGATCGGGCTATTAGTACCGGTAAGCTTCACACATTACTGCGCTTCCACACCCGGCCTATCAACGTGGTCGTCTTCCACGGCCCTGATAGGGAACACTCGTTTTCAGGTGGGTTTCCCGCTTAGATGCCTTCAGCGGTTATCCCGTCCGTATATAGCTACCCTGCTATGCCGTTGGCACGACAACAGGTCCACCAGAGATACGTCCATCCCGGTCCTCTCGTACTAGGGACAGATCCTGTCAATATTCCTACACCCACGGCAGATAGGGACCGAACTGTCTCACGACGTTCTGAACCCAACTCACGTACCGCTTTAAATGGCGAACAGCCATACCCTTGGGACCTGCTCCAGCCCCAGGATGCGATGAGTCGACATCGAGGTGCCAAACAACCCCGTCGATATGGACTCTTGGGGGTCATCAGCCTGTTATCCCCGGCGTACCTTTTATCCGTTGAGCGATGGCCCTTCCACACGGGACCACCGGATCACTATGACCGACTTTCGTCTCTGCTCGACTTGTCAGTCTCGCAGTCAGGCAGGCTTATGCCATTGCACTCAGCGAACGATTTCCGACCGTTCTGAGCCCACCATCGCGCGCCTCCGTTACTCTTTGGGAGGCGACCGCCCCAGTCAAACTACCCACCATACACTGTCCCGGACCCGGATAACGGGCCGCGGTTAGACATCCATGAAGATAAGGGTGGTATTTCAAGGGTGGCTCCACCGAGGCTGGCGCCCCTGCTTCAAAGCCTACCACCTATCCTACACATGCCGTGACGAATGCCAGTGTAAAGCTATAGTAAAGGTGCACGGGGTCTTTCCGTCTAACCGCAGGAACCCCGCATCTTCACGGGGAATTCAATTTCACTGAGTCTGCGTTGGAGACAGCGGGGAAGTCGTTACGCCATTCGTGCAGGTCGGAACTTACCCGACAAGGAATTTCGCTACCTTAGGACCGTTATAGTTACGGCCGCCGTTTACCGGGGCTTCGATTCAGAGCTTGCACCCCTCCTCTTAACCTTCCGGCACCGGGCAGGCGTCAGACCCTATACGTCGTCTTGCGACTTCGCAGAGCCCTGTGTTTTTGGTAAACAGTCGCTACCCCCTGGTCTGTGCCACCCCCCAACGGTTGCCCGCTGAAGGGTCACGCTTCTTCCGAAGTTACGCGTGCAATTTGCCGAGTTCCTTCAACGCAGTTCTCTCAAGCGCCTTGGTATACTCTACCAGTCCACCAGTGTCGGTTTAGGGTACGGTCTATACGGAGGAGCTATTTCCTGGAACCGCTTCGCCGCACACCCAATCCAGTAAGGGCATACGACACACGCGATCCGTCACTACCTCCAGGCCCACGAATATTAACGTGGTTCCCATCGACTACGCCTTTCGGCCTCGCCTTAGGGGCCGGCTAACCCTGCTCAGATTAACTTTAAGCAGGAACCCTTGGACTTTCGGCGAGGGAGTCTCTCACTCCCTTTATCGTTACTCATGTCAGCATTCGCACTTCTGATACCTCCAGCAGTCCTCACGGATCCACCTTCACAGGCTTACAGAACGCTCCACTACCGCTTGCTTGCGCAAACCCAAAGCTTCGGTGCATGGCTTGAGCCCCGGTACATTTTCGGCGCAAAACCCCTTATTTAGACCAGTGAGCTGTTACGCTTTCTTTAAATGATGGCTGCTTCTAAGCCAACATCCTGGTTGTTTTGGGAGTCTCACATCCTTTCCCACTTAGCCATGACTTGGGGACCTTAGCTGTTGGTCAGGGTTGTTTCCCTCTCCACGACGGACGTTAGCACCCGCCGTGTGTCTGCCGACTAGTACTCCCGGGTATTCGGAGTTTGGTTAGGATCAGTAAGACGGTGAGTCCCCATAGCCCATCCAGTGCTCTACCCCCCGGGGTATTCGGTCGACGCTCTACCTAAATAGATTTCGTGGAGAACCAGCTATCTCCGAGTTTGATTGGCCTTTCACCCCTAGCCACAAGTCATCCCGATCTATTGCAACAGATATGGGTTCGGTCCTCCAGTTGGTGTTACCCAACCTTCAACCTGCTCATGGCTAGATCACTCGGTTTCGGGTCTAATGCGTCGAACTGAACGCCCTGTTCAGACTCGCTTTCGCTGCGCCTACACCTACCGGCTTAAGCTTGCTCGACACACTAAGTCGCTGACCCATTATACAAAAGGTACGTGGTCACCATTTCAGGCTCCCACTGTTTGTAGGCATCCGGTTTCAGGTTCTCTTTCACTCCCCTCGTCGGGGTGCTTTTCACCTTTCCCTCACGGTACTGGTTCGCTATCGGTCATGCACGAGTACTTAGGCTTGGAGGGTGGTCCCCCCATGTTCAGACAGGATTTCACGTGTCCCGCCCTACTCAAGGACTGATGACCAAATTACGCGTACGGGGCTGTCACCCACTATGGCCCGACTTTCCAGACGGTTCCGCTTGTCAATCATCAGCCACTGGCCTGGTCCGCGTTCGCTCGCCACTACTAGCGGAGTCTCGGTTGATGTCCTTTCCTGCAGGTACTTAGATGTTTCAGTTCCCTGCGTTCGCCTCTTACATCCTATTTTATTCAGATGAAGATACCTTTTTCACGATACTTGGAAACCGCACCGGTCCATCGCTGAACCAGTCCGATTTTCCAAGCATCAAAGGTGGGTTGCCCCATTCGGAAATCGTCGGATCAAAGGGTATTCGCACCTCCCCGACGCTTATCGCAGCGTATCACGTCCTTCATCGCCTGTGCATGCCAAGGCATTCACCAGATGCCCTTAAGACACTTGATCGTTCTCATTGCCAATGATCATCCGTTTTTTGTCCTCACGCTGCTGCAGCCTCTCGGCTGCTTCGCTCCGGACCGGGCGGCCAAACATGGCCGGCGGCCCTTGGCCTTGCGAAGCGCTACGCACTTCGTTCAGCCACCCTTTCGGGAAAGGACAAGTTGATCACTGGCACAAAAAGACCAGCTTCTCGAGACCTGTCCGGTGGCGCGGTTAGGCTTACCAACCATCTTGACCGGGATTGAGCGTCCCGGCCGGCAAAGGCATCCACACGGATGCCGATCCGAACAAATCTTCTCTTCACAATGTCAGTCGAACAGGCGGAACCAAAAGGATCCGCAAAGCTTTTTTCTTCCGCAAACGATGATGGATAAAGCTGCAAGCCGCTCTCGACGTCGGCCTGCGGCCTTGTCTGCCGCGGCAACGCCGTCGCGCGCCTTCGGCGCGCTTGGCTTGGTGGAGCTGAGCGGGATCGAACCGCTGACCCCCTGCTTGCAAAGCAGGTGCTCTCCCAGCTGAGCTACAGCCCCTAAACAGTTTCCGCCAGCAACACCCGCAACCAACGGGCAAGGCCCGCAAGGCCAAGGGCCGTCGCGCGACTTTTCGCGCGCCCCGTCCGGAGCCAGGCCCGAAGGGCCGGTACGGCGTGAGGACACAATAATGGTGGGCCTGGGAGGACTTGAACCTCCGACCTCACGCTTATCAAGCGCGCGCTCTAACCAACTGAGCTACAAGCCCGTCAGCACCGCGGCAGGACCGGGAGCCTTCGTTCCACGGGCACAGCCCGGGAAGACCCTCGATGCCCTCGCTGCCCGCCCCAGACCGCGCAGCCACAAGGCGCGCACCCCGAAACAGGCACATCATTTGCGAAGAAAGAGAAACGTGGACGGCAGACCCGGCTGCCCGTTTGATCAAAGATCGCCACCAGCCTGACTGGCCGGCAGCATTTGTTCCAACAAAGCTTCAGAAGGAGGGACCATCCGAAGACGGCCAGTCCATTGAGAAGCTTCCTTAGAAAGGAGGTGATCCAGCCGCAGGTTCCCCTACGGCTACCTTGTTACGACTTCACCCCAGTCGCTGACCCTACCGTGGTTGCCTGCCTCCTTGCGGTTAGCACAGCA
>JACKJW010000026.1 GCA_020637755.1 Brucellaceae bacterium
AGGGGTCCCACTCCGCCACACGCTGGCCGCGCTTGACCGTGTCGCCGTCATCGACAAACAGGCGCGAACCGTAGGCGATGCGGTGCGAGGCGCGTTCCTTGCCGCCCTCGTCCTTGATCGCCACGGCCAGGTTGCGGCCCATGACCACGAGGTTGCCCTCGGAGTTGCGCACCACATTGCGGTTCTTGATCTCCACCGTGCCCTCGTAGGAGGCCTCGATGTAGGAGGAATCGACCACCTGCGCGGCACCGCCCATGTGGAAGGTGCGCATGGTGAGCTGCGTGCCCGGTTCGCCGATCGACTGGGCCGCGATCACACCGACCGCTTCGCCCATGTTCACCGGCGTGCCGCGCGCCAGGTCGCGGCCGTAGCAGACCGAGCAGACGCCGGTCTTGACTTCGCAGGTCAGCGCCGAACGGATGCGGACCGACTGGATGCCCGCCTTCTCGATGGCATCGACGTCGCGTTCCTCGATCATGCGGCCGCCCTCGACGATCACGTCGCCGGTCAGCGGATGCAGGATGTCGACAAGCGCAGTGCGGCCCAGCACACGCTGGCCGATGGAAGCCACCACCTGGCCCGCATCGACGATCGGCTGCATGGTCAGGCCTTCTTCCGTGCCGCAATCCACCGCATTGACGATGCAATCCTGCGCCACGTCCACCAGGCGGCGGGTCAGGTAGCCCGAGTTCGCCGTCTTCATGGCCGTGTCGGCCAGGCCCTTGCGGGCGCCGTGCGTGGAGTTGAAGTACTCCAGAACCGTCAGGCCTTCCTTGAAGTTCGAGATGATCGGCGTCTCGATGATCTCGCCCGACGGCTTGGCCATCAGGCCGCGCATGCCGGCAAGCTGGCGCATCTGGGTGGGCGATCCGCGCGCACCCGAATGGCTCATCATGTAGATTGAGTTCATCGGCTTCTGGCGGTTGCTGTCGGCGTCGAATTCGACCGCCTTGATGCGCGCCATCATCTCGTCGGCCACCTTTTCCGAGCACTTGGCCCAGGCGTCCACGACCTTGTTGTACTTCTCGCCCTGGGTGATCAGGCCGTCATTGTACTGCTGCTCGTATTCCTTGGCGAGCTTGTCGGTGTCGGCCACCAGCTTCGCCTTGGTATCCGGGATCACCATGTCGTCCTTGCCGAACGAGATGCCGGCGCGGCAGGCATGGCCGAAACCGAGCTGCATGATGCGGTCGCAGAAAATGACCGTCTCCTTCTGGCCGCAGTGGCGGTAGACCGTGTCGATCATCTTGGAGATGTTCTTCTTGGTCATTTCCTGGTTGCAGACATCGAACGGCACATTGACGTTCTTCGGCAGCAGCTCACCGATGATCATGCGGCCGGGCGTGGTCTCATGGATCTTGGAGACGACATTGCCCTCCGCATCAACCGTGCGGAAACGGCCGCGAATCTTGGCGTGCAGCGTGGTGGCCTTGGTGTCGAGCGCGTGGTGCAACTCGCCCATGTCGGCAAACACCATGCCCTCGCCCGGCTCATTCTGGTTCATGATCGACAGGTAGTAGAGACCCAGCACCATGTCCTGCGACGGCACGATGATCGGTGCGCCGTTCGCCGGATGCAGGATGTTGTTCGTCGACATCATGAGCACACGGGCTTCCAGCTGGGCTTCCAGCGAAAGCGGCACATGCACGGCCATCTGGTCACCATCGAAGTCCGCGTTGAACGCGGTGCAGACGAGCGGATGCAGCTGGATGGCCTTGCCTTCGATCAGGATCGGCTCAAAGGCCTGGATGCCGAGGCGGTGCAAGGTTGGCGCGCGGTTCAGCAGCACCGGATGCTCGCGGATCACCTCGTCCAGGATGTCCCAGACTTCCGGCTTTTCCTTTTCGACCAGCTTCTTGGCCTGCTTGACGGTGGAGGAATACCCCTTGGCGTCCAGACGGGCGTAGATGAAGGGCTTGAACAGTTCGAGCGCCATCTTCTTGGGCAGGCCGCACTGGTGCAGCTTCAGCTCCGGACCGGTCACGATGACCGAACGGCCCGAATAGTCCACGCGCTTGCCGAGCAGGTTCTGGCGGAAGCGGCCCTGCTTGCCCTTGAGCATGTCGGACAGCGACTTCAGCGGACGCTTGTTGGCACCCGTGATGACGCGGCCCCGGCGGCCGTTATCGAACAGCGCGTCGACGGCCTCCTGAAGCATGCGCTTCTCGTTGCGGATGATGATGCCGGGCGCGCGCAGCTCGATCAGCCGCTTCAGGCGGTTGTTACGGTTGATGACGCGGCGGTAGAGATCGTTCAGGTCCGAGGTCGCAAAGCGGCCGCCGTCCAGCGGAACCAGCGGGCGCAGGTCCGGCGGAATGACCGGGACGATCTTCATGATCATCCATTCCGGGTTGTTGCCCGATTCCATGAAGTTCTCGACGACCTTCAGGCGCTTCAGCAGCTTCTTCTGCTTCAGTTCCGAGGTGGTTTCGGCCAGTTCGTCACGAAGCTGGATGGCGGTCTTCGGCAGGTCGAGCGAACCGAGCAGCTCCTGAATGGCCTCCGCGCCGATCATGGCGGTGAAGCTGTCCTCGCCGTACTCGTCCACGGCCATCATGTATTCTTCTTCCGAGAGGAGCTGGTGCTCCTTCAGGGCGGTCAGGCCCGGCTCGGTGACGATGTAGTTCTCGAAATAGAGGACGCGCTCGATATCCTTGAGCGTCATGTCCAGCAGCGTGCCGATGCGGCTCGGCAGCGACTTCAGGAACCAGATATGGGCAACCGGGGCGGCCAGCTCGATGTGGCCCATGCGCTCGCGGCGCACACGGCTCAGCGTCACTTCAACGCCGCACTTTTCGCAGATGATGCCCTTGTACTTCATGCGCTTGTACTTGCCGCACAGGCACTCGTAGTCCTTGATCGGGCCGAAGATGCGCGCGCAGAAAAGGCCGTCGCGCTCGGGTTTGAACGTGCGGTAGTTGATCGTCTCCGGCTTCTTGATCTCGCCGAACGACCAGGACAGAATCTTCTCAGGGCTGGCCAGCGAAATCCGGATGGAATCGAAATTCTGGGCCGGAGCCTGAGGATTGAAAAGATTCATGACCTCTTGGTTCATGCCGTTCTCCTTGGCGGGGCTGTGAGATGCCCCTCTTGAAACGTTCGGGCGAAGGAAGCCTGCCTTCCTGGCCCTGACCATGGAAGCACCCCGAGGGGCGCCGCCGGGTGGCTCGCGCACCGCCCGTCAGGGCGATGCGCGCCGTTTTCATTCGGCTGCGTCGGGCAGCTGGTCCTTCATCTCGCCTTCGTCGGCACGCACCGTCGCCAGCTCCACATTGAGGCCGAGCGAGCGCATTTCCTTGACGAGAACGTTGAAGCTCTCCGGAATGCCCGCCTCGAACGTGTCGTCGCCACGCACGATGGCCTCGTAGACCTTGGTGCGGCCGGCCACGTCGTCCGACTTGACCGTCAGCATTTCCTGCAGCGTGTAGGCCGCGCCGTAGGCTTCCAGCGCCCAGACTTCCATTTCGCCGAAGCGCTGGCCGCCGAACTGCGCCTTGCCGCCGAGCGGCTGCTGGGTGACGAGCGAGTACGGACCGATGGAACGGGCGTGGATCTTGTCGTCGACCAGGTGGTGGAGCTTCAGCATGTAGATGTAGCCCATGGTCACCTTGCGGTCGAACGGCTCGCCCGTACGCCCGTCATAGAGCGTGGACTGGCCCGACGTGTGAAGACCCGCGCGCTCCAGCATCGTGTTGATGTCGGCTTCCACCGCACCATCGAACACCGGCGTGGCAATCGAGACGCCGCGCGTCATCTGCTTGCCCAGCGTGACGAGCGAATCGTCGTCATACTTGCGCACCGGCTCGTTGCGGTCGTTGGAGGGGATGATGTCCTCCAGCGTCGCACGGAGCGGCTTGATGTCGCCGCTCTCATTGTAGAGCTCGATCATCTCGCCGATCTTCTTGCCCATGCCGGCACAGGCCCAACCCAGGTGGGTTTCGAGGATCTGGCCGACATTCATGCGCGAAGGCACGCCGAGCGGGTTCAACACGATGTCCGCATGCGTCCCGTCTTCCAGGAACGGCATGTCCTCCACCGGCAGGATGCGTGAAACCACACCCTTGTTGCCGTGGCGGCCGGCCATCTTGTCGCCGGGCTGGATCTTGCGCTTCACCGCGACGAAGACCTTGACCATCTTCATGACGCCGGGGGGCATCTCGTCGCCGCGCTGCACCTTCTCGACCTTGTCCATGAAGCGCTGCTCCAGCATCTTCTTGGATTCGTCGTACTGCACACGCATGGCCTCGAGTGCGGACTGGTCCTTCTCGTCCTCGACGGCGAACTGCCACCACTGCGAACGCGGATACTCCTGAAGGGTCGCGGCATCCAGCTTGGCGCCCTTCTTGAAGCTCTTCGGTCCGGCAATGGCTTCCTTGCCCTCAAGCATCTCGGCCAGGCGGCCATAGACGTTGCGGTCAAGAATGGCCTGCTCGTCATCACGGTCCTTGGCCAGACGCTCGATCTCCTCGCGCTCGATCGCCATCGCGCGCTCGTCCTTCTCCACGCCGTGGCGGTTGAAGACGCGCACTTCGACGATCGTGCCGAAGGTTCCGGGCGGCATGCGCATGGAGGTGTCGCGCACGTCGGAGGCCTTTTCGCCGAAGATGGCGCGCAGGAGCTTTTCCTCCGGCGTCATCGGGCTTTCGCCCTTCGGCGTGATCTTGCCGACCAGGATGTCGCCCGGGCCGACTTCGGCGCCGATATAGACAATGCCCGCTTCGTCGAGGTTCTTCAGAGCCTCTTCCGACACGTTCGGAATGTCACGCGTGATTTCTTCCGGTCCGAGCTTGGTGTCGCGGGCCATGACCTCGAACTCCTCGATGTGGATCGAGGTGAAGACGTCATCGGCAACGATGCGTTCGGACAGGAGGATGGAATCCTCGTAGTTGTAGCCGTTCCAGGGCATGAACGCGACGAGCACGTTGCGGCCCAGCGCCAGATCGCCCAGATCCGTCGACGGACCGTCGGCGATGATGTCGCCCTTCTCGATCCGGTCGCCCACACGGACCAGCGGGCGCTGGTTGATGCAGGTGTTCTGGTTGGAACGCTGGAACTTCATCAGACGGTAGATGTCCACGCCCGACTTGGCCGGGTCGAGGTCTTCCGTCGCACGGATGACGATACGCGTTGCGTCCACCTGGTCGACGATGCCGCCGCGGCGTGCCGCAATGGCAGCACCGGAGTCACGCGCCACGATCGGTTCCATGCCGGTGCCGACGAACGGCGCCTCGGCACGCACCAGCGGCACCGCCTGACGCTGCATGTTGGAGCCCATCAGCGCGCGGTTGGCGTCGTCGTTCTCAAGGAACGGGATGAGCGCGGCGGCAACCGAAACGAGCTGCTTGGGCGACACATCCATCAGGTCGACGTTTTCGCGCGGAGCCATCATCACTTCGCCGGCATGGCGGCAGACGATGAACTCTTCGACGAAGCGGCCTTCGGCATCGAGCTCGGCGTTCGCCTGCGCGACATAGTGCTTGGCCTCTTCCATCGCGGAAAGGTAATGCACGTCGAGCGTCACCTTGCCGTCAACGACCTTGCGGTACGGGCTTTCAATGAAGCCGTACTTGTTGACGCGGGCAAAGGTGGCCAGCGAGTTGATCAGACCGATGTTCGGGCCTTCCGGCGTTTCGATCGGGCAGATGCGGCCGTAATGGGTCGGGTGCACGTCGCGCACCTCGAAGCCGGCGCGCTCGCGGGTCAGACCGCCCGGTCCAAGGGCCGACAGGCGGCGCTTGTGGGTGATCTCCGACAGCGGGTTGGTCTGGTCCATGAACTGCGACAGCTGCGAGGAACCGAAGAACTCGCGCACCGCGGCAGCCGCCGGCTTGGCGTTGATCAGGTCCTGCGGCATCACCGTGTCGATCTCGATGGAGCTCATGCGCTCCTTGATCGCGCGCTCCATGCGCAGCAGGCCGACGCGGTACTGGTTTTCCATCAGCTCGCCGACCGAACGCACACGGCGGTTGCCGAGATTGTCGATGTCGTCGATCTCACCGCGCCCGTCACGAAGTTCGACGAGCGTCTTGACGATGGCGATGATGTCGTCCTTGCGCAGCACGCGCACCGTGTCGGCAGCGTCGAGGCTGAGGCGCATGTTCATCTTCACGCGGCCCACGGCCGAAAGGTCGTAGCGCTCCGGATCAAAAAACAGCGACTGGAACATGGCTTCCGCCGTTTCCAGCGTCGGCGGTTCACCGGGGCGCATCACGCGGTAGATGTCGAACAGCGCATCCTGGCGGTTCTCGTTCTTGTCCACTGCAAGCGCGTTGCGGATGTAGGGGCCGACATTCACATGGTCGACGTCGAGCACGGCAATCTCGTCGATGCCGGCTTCCGTCAGCACCTTGAGGGTCTTCTCGTCGATCTCGTCACCGGCTTCCAGATAGATCTCGCCGGTCGCCATGTTGACGATGTCCTCGGCCAGATAGGAGCCGAACACGTCGTCGTCGGTCGCCTTGATGGCCTTCAGGCCCTTCTCGGCAAGCTGCTTGGCCTGGCGGGCGGTCACCTTCTTGCCGGCTTCCACCACCACTTCGCCCGTATCGGCGTCGATCACGTCGCCAATGGCCTTGTAGCCCTTGAAGCGCTCAACCGAGTACGGAATGCGCCAGTTGGCGCCGTCGCGCACAAAGGACAGCTTGTCATAGAACGTGTCGAGGATTTCCTCGCCGTCCATGCCCAGCGCCATCAGCAGCGAGGTGACGGGGATCTTGCGGCGGCGGTCGATGCGCGCATGCACGATATCCTTGGCGTCGAACTCGATGTCGAGCCAGGAACCGCGATAGGGAATGACGCGCGCGGCAAACAGCAGCTTGCCCGACGAGTGCGACTTGCCCTTGTCATGGTCGAAGAAGACGCCCGGCGAACGGTGCATCTGGGAGACGATGACGCGCTCGGTGCCATTGACGATGAAGGTGCCGTTGGACGTCATCAGCGGCATGTCGCCCATGTAGACGTCCTGCTCCTTGATGTCCTTGATCGACTTGGCGCCCGTATCCTCGTCAATGTCGAAAACGATCAGGCGCAGCGTCACCTTCAGCGGCGCGGCATAGGTGAGGTCGCGCTGGCGGCACTCATCCACGTCGAACTTGGGAGCTTCAAACTCATACTTGACGAATTCCAGCATGGAGGCGCCGGAGAAGTCCGAAATCGGGAATACCGACTTGAACACCGCCTGCAGCCCCTCGTCGGGACGGCCGCCCTTGGGCTCGTCCACCATCAGGAACTGGTCATAAGATGCCTTCTGAACCTCGATCAGGTTCGGCATCTCCGCAACTTCCGGAATCTTTCCGAAGAACTTGCGTACGCGCCTGCGACCATTGAAAGTCTGGGTCTGGGCCATCGTCGCTCCTCGTGTCACACCATTGGCCTTGCCGGCCACTCTCCCGCCCGTAGCCGGACGGATCTCTCAAACGGTTAAAACCCGTTTCCGGAAAGCCATTCCGGGCTCTCTGGAAAAGGGTTTTGGGCCATCACGCGCCCTGGCTTACTCACATCTTCCGCCTTTCGGCCGAAGTGGCGGACGGGAAACCCGTCCGCCAAACACCGGGTGACCCAATTACTTGAGTTCGACCTTGGCGCCAGCGTCTTCCAGCTTCTTCTTGATGTCCTCGGCTTCGCCCTTGGAAATGCCTTCCTTGACGGCCTTCGGAGCACCTTCGACCAGGTCCTTGGCTTCCTTGAGGCCAAGGCCGGTGATGGCGCGGACTTCCTTGATGACGTTGATCTTCTGGGCGCCGGCATCGGCGAGAACGACGTCGAATTCGGTCTTCTCTTCGACGGCTTCGGCCGGAGCAGCAGCACCGCCGGCAGCAGCAACGGCAACCGGAGCGGCAGCGGAAACGCCCCACTTCTCTTCGAGCATCTTGGACAGTTCAGCAGCCTCGAGCACGGTCAGGGCCGACAGGTCTTCAACAATCTTGGCAAGATCAGCCATTTTTCATGTTCCTTCTTGAAAGTTCGAACGTAGGTTTTGCTGAGAACGGCCTCACACCGTCTCGTCCTTCCGGGCATAGGCACCAAAGACGCGGGCCAGCTGGCCTGCAGGTGCCGCGGTGACGCCGGCGATGCGCGTTGCGGGCGTGTTGATCATGGCAATGATCTTCGCACGCAGTTCATCGAGCGACGGCATGGTGGCAAGAGCCTTCACACCATTCGCGTCGAGAACGGTTGCACCCATTGCACCGCCAAGGATGACAAGCTTGTCATTGGTCTTGGCGAAATCGGACGCAACCTTCGGCGCCGCCACCGGGTCATCCGAATAGGCAATCACGGTCTGGCCCTTGAACAGGTCAGCCATGCCTTCGGATTCCGTGCCCTGAAGAGCGATCTTGGCGAGGCGGTTCTTCGCGACTTTGACGGAGCCCCCGGCAGCGCGCATTTTCGAGCGAAGCTCGGTCATGTTCGCAACCGTAAGGCCGGCATAGTGGGCCACGACCACTGAACCGGTGCTCTTGAACACCTCGTTCAGGCCCGCGACGAATTCGCGTTTTTCCGCTCTTTCCACAGCCTCTCTCCAGTTGACCGGCATTGCTGTGATCAATGCCGGCGGTTGGCGATGACCGCCCGTCTTCCCGGAACCCCGAAAAGCCGGACGGCGTTTGAGGATCCTGCCCCTCTCCATCCGCCCGAAAACGAAGGGAAAGGACTACACGGTTCGAACCTTCCATCGGGGTCGCCCCCTCTTTCCGGTCTGAAACCCGTCTCATGCAGGCCCATATGAATTAAGGCGAGCCGCCTGCAATCTCGGACAGGATGTCCGGAAGTTTCCTTCCGCATCCTCCCCCGTCGCCGGGGAAGGAATTCATGGGAAGACAGCCGCTTGCACGACTGTCTTCAAGTTCATTCTCAAGCCTGCGACAGGCTCGACAGGTCGACCTTCAGGCCCGGGCCCATCGTCGAGGAAATCGCGATGCGCTTCAGGTAGTTGCCCTTGGCGCCCGACGGCTTGGCCTTGATGACGGCATCGGCAAAGGCGCGGATGTTCTCTTCCAGCGCGCCGGCCTCGAAGGAGGCCTTGCCAACGCCGGCGTGAACAATACCGGCCTTCTCGACGCGGAACTCGACAGCACCGCCCTTGGAAGCCTTGACCGCGCCGGCCACATCGACCGTCACGGTGCCGACCTTCGGGTTCGGCATCATGCCGCGCGGGCCGAGCACCTTGCCCAGACGGCCGACGAGCGGCATCATGTCCGGGGTGGCAATGCAACGGTCGAAGTTGATCTCGCCCTTCTGGACGGTATCGACCAGGTCTTCCGCACCGACGACATCGGCACCGGCAGCCTTGGCTTCCTCGGCCTTGTCACCACGGGCAAACACGGCCACGCGCACGGTACGGCCGGTGCCGTTCGGCAGGTTCACCACACCGCGGACCATCTGGTCGGCGTGACGCGGGTCAACGCCGAGGTTCATCGCCACTTCGACGGTCTCGTCGAACTTGGCAGTGGCGCGCTCCTTCACCATGGCAACGGCTTCCGACAGGCCGTAGAGCTTGTCCGGATTGACGCCCTCGCGGGTCGCGGCAATGCGCTTTGCAATCTTCTTCGCCATGATCAGCCCACCACTTCCAGGCCCATGGAGCGGGCGGAGCCCTCAACCATCAGCATTGCAGCTTCAACGTCGTTCGCATTGAGGTCCTTCATCTTGGCCTCGGCGATCTCGCGCACCTGGTCACGGGTGACCTGACCGGCCGACGCGCGGCCCGGGGTCTTGGAGCCGGACTTCAGCTTGGCGGCCTTCTTGAGGAAGTAGGACACCGGCGGGGTCTTCATCTGGAAGGTGAAGGACTTGTCCTGGAAATAGGTGATCACGACCGGGATCGGCTGACCCTTTTCCATTTCCTGCGTTGCAGCATTGAACGCCTTGCAGAATTCCATGATGTTGATGCCACGCTGGCCGAGGGCCGGACCGATGGGCGGCGACGGATTCGCCGAGCCCGCGGGGACCTGCAGCTTCAGCTGGCCTGCGATTTTCTTAGCCATTGCTCTGCCTGTTCACATGCCGGTTGCCCGGCGGTTGATGGTCACCGGCTGTTCGCCGGCGGTTGCAAAGTCGGTGGTGCGGACATTTTCGCGCGGCCGGCCAGGCCGCTGCCCTTCCACCGGGGTGCGCCGCCCTTGCGGGCCGCGCTTTTTCGTCAGGCCTTTTCGACCTGCGCGAATTCCAGCTCGACCGGGGTTGCCCGGCCGAAAATCGACACTTCCACCTTGAGGCGCGAACGCTCCTCGTCCACTTCCTGCACGAAGCCGGAGAACGAGGCGAACGGACCGTCCGACACGCGCACCTGTTCGCCGATCTCGAAGGAGACCGACGGCTTGGGCCGGTCGACACCTTCCTGCACCTGGGTCAGGATGGCCTCGGCCTCACGATCCGGAATCGGCACCGGCTTGGAATCGGTGCCGAGGAAACCGGTTACCTTCGGCGTGTTCTTGATGAGGTGGAACACATCGTCCGTCAGGTTGGCGCGCACCAGCACGTAGCCCGGGAAGAACTTGCGCTCGGCATCGACCTTGCGGCCGCGGCGCACCTCGACGACCTTCTCGGTCGGCACGAGGATCTTCTCGAAATGGTCCCACAGCCCCTTCTGCTTGGCCTTCTCCTCAATGGATTCGGCCACCTTCTTCTCGAAGTTCGAATAGGCGTGGACAATGTACCAGCGCGCAGTCATCTCGTCGCTTGCTCCCTCGAAAGCCGCCTTACTTGCCGATGCCCAGGATGAGCTCGACGCCGTAGGCCATGATCTGGTCGGCGAGGAAGAAGAAGATGGCGGCCAGGAAAGCCATGGCAATCACCATCATCGTCGAGATCACCGTTTCGCGGCGCGAAGGCCAGGTCACCTTCGCCGTCTCCGAGCGCACCTGCTGGAGAAAGGTGAACGGGTTCTTCGTCTTCGCCGCCATGATGGCTCTCTTCATTCTGAGGCTTCCGCGCTTTCACGCATCCGCCTGCCGCATCTGACCAGACCGGAAACCGGCCCCAATCCCGGAAAGGCACTTTCCGGGTGCATCCGCCTTGCGCGGACGCGAAATCAACACAGACTGGAAAACCGGAGCGACCATCCAATCGTCACCACCGGGACCTGCCAAACCAGCGAATCACTGATTTTTGGCCACGCTTATACGGCGCGCAAGGACACTTCCGCCCTTCACGCACCTCGCGTCTGTCGGCACTACATAGAACCGGTACGCGCCAAGCGCAAGAGGCAATTTTGACTTCGTCACTTGCCGGACGGCACGTGGCGCGCCCTGACGAAGTCAGCCCCGTCCGGTCCGCCGCATCTGGCGCGCAGCCGGTCGCCACCATGCGCGCATGGCGATGCCGCCGACCGCAAGGGGCAAGTGAAGGACAATGTACAGGAAACTGGCTGGCAGGGGCAGCAGGGCGTAAACCCGTGATCCCCGAACGAGCGGAGCCAAAGGCGCAGCGGCGTGGGGCAGCAAGGCGAGCGAAGCGACGCCGGAGCGGTGCGGTTTTTCCTCCGCAGGCGGACACCCTCTTTGCACGGACAATGTACAGGAAACCGACTGGCAGGGGCAGCAGGGCTCGAACCCGCGACCTGCGGTTTTGGAGACCGCCGCTCTACCAACTGAGCTATACCCCTTCAGTCGCGCGGGCTTCTTGCATCAGCTGACTGACGATTGCAAGACCAAACGAAACGCCGCTTCGTCATTTTCTGCATCGCGGAGAGCGGGCCGCGCGCCGCTTCAATTCCGCGTCCGTTGTCTTGCCCAGGGCACACTCACGGTTGCCACCGGTTCCCGGAGCATTTTCAAAGACGCAACTGCTGGAAGGCGGATCGCCGCAGATCTTGTAGAGGTTCTTGTGGGACACGCACCGGCCCGTGGCAATCGAGCGATAGCCGGGGCTGCCCTTGCAGCCGCATCCGCTGCAAGGTCCGGGCATGTCCGGACATTTCGACTCGGCCAAGCCGCTGCCGCTGGCCCAGACCAGGCCCGCAAGCACAAGAACTTTGATGACAGCCGCATGCATGGTCCCATTTCAAACAGTTCCGGCCGGCCGCGCAAACAAAAAGGGCGCCCGCAGGCGCCCTTTCGAGTCCGTTGCCGGTCACCCGGCCATCGAATGCTTACTCGATGATGGATGCGACGATGCCTGCACCGACGGTACGACCGCCTTCACGGATGGCGAAGCGGAGCTTCTCTTCCATGGCGATCGGCACGATCAGCGTCACGTCGACGGTCACGTTGTCGCCCGGCATCACCATTTCCGTGCCTTCCGGCAGGGTCACGATGCCCGTCACGTCCGTCGTGCGGAAGTAGAACTGCGGGCGGTAGTTGGTGAAGAACGGCGTGTGGCGGCCGCCCTCTTCCTTCGTCAGGATGTAGGCCTCGGCCTTGAACTTCGTGTGCGGCTTCACCGAACCCGGCTTGCACAGCACCTGGCCGCGTTCAACGCCCGTGCGGTCCACGCCGCGCAGCAGCGCGCCGATGTTGTCGCCAGCCTGGCCCTGGTCCAGCAGCTTGCGGAACATCTCGACGCCCGTGCAGGTCGTCTTCGAGGTCGGGCGGATGCCCACGATCTCGATTTCCTCACCGACCTTGATGATCCCGCGCTCCACGCGGCCCGTCACGACCGTGCCGCGGCCCGAGATCGAGAACACGTCTTCGATCGGCATCAGGAACGGCTGGTCGACCGGACGCTCCGGCGTCGGAATGTAGTCGTCAACAGCAGCCATCAGCTCGCGGATCGCGTTCTCGCCGATTTCCTTGTTGCTGTCGTTGAGCGCGGCAAGCGCCGAACCCTTGATCACCGGAATGTCGTCGCCCGGGAATTCGTAGGACGAAAGCAGCTCGCGCACTTCCATCTCGACGAGCTCCAGAAGCTCCGCGTCGTCAACCTGGTCGACCTTGTTCAGGAACACCACCAGCGACGGAACGCCAACCTGGCGGGCCAGCAGGATGTGCTCGCGGGTCTGCGGCATCGGGCCGTCGGCAGCCGAGCAAACCAGGATCGCGCCGTCCATCTGCGCCGCGCCCGTGATCATGTTCTTCACATAGTCGGCGTGGCCGGGGCAGTCGACGTGGGCGTAGTGACGCTTTTCCGTCTCATACTCGACGTGCGCCGTCGAGATGGTGATGCCGCGCGCCTTCTCTTCCGGCGCAGCGTCAATCTGGTCATACGCCTTGAACTCGCCAAAATACTTCGTGATCGCAGCCGTCAGAGACGTCTTGCCATGGTCAACGTGACCAATCGTACCGATGTTCACATGAGGCTTATTGCGCTCGAATTTACCCTTGGCCATTCTTTCGTATCCTCGGATGCATGGGACAGGTTCAGGTTGGATGCGGGGCGAATAGCGGCTGGGGCGCAAAAAAACAAGGCTTTTGTGGTGGCCCGCCCCGCATT
>JACKJW010000003.1 GCA_020637755.1 Brucellaceae bacterium
CCCCAAGCGCATGAAGAAGCTGGCCAAGATGTATTTCGGCCGGCTGGAAGCCTATGAGAAGGCGCTTGATGCCGGTGACCGCGCGGCCCTTTCGGCGGCTCTTTCCCGCAACATCCGCCCCGACGCCGATGTCTGGCCCGAGGCACAAGAGCTCGCGGACTACATGTTTGCTGCCGATGCGGCACTGGGCGGGGAGCCTGACGAGGCCTTTCTGGAGGGCAATGTGCGTTTTCCTGATCCGGCGGCTGTCGCGGCGGCACCCAGGGACGGGGGAGTGTGAGCCATGCAGGATGAGATCAGCCCCGTATCCTTCCCCGTTTCCGTCAAGATCCTGCCGTCCCGTGGTCTGCCGGTCCAGATCGATGCCGGCGCCAAGGCGCGCGTCCGTCTGGCCGCAGAGCACGGGCTGGAGGACGTGCTGAGTTTCAAGGCCGATCTCCTCGTCACCCGATGGAAGAAAGATGGCGTGCGCGTTGCCGGAACGGTCATGGCGGATATTGTCCAGCTTTGTGTCGTCACGCTGGAGCCGATCGAAAACCACGTCGAAGCGCAGATCGACACCATCCTCGTCCCGGAAAATTCGCGCCTTGCAAGGCCAGCCAGCGTCGAGGGCGAGATCATCATCGATGCGGAGGGCGCCGATTTGCCCGATACTTTCGAGGGAAGCGAGATCGACGCGGGCGCCATCGCCGAGGAGCATTTCGAGCTGGCGGTCGATCCTTATCCCCGAAAGCCCGGCGCGACCTTGCCGGGCGATGCGCAGGACAGCGAACCGGCGCGGGAAAACCCCTTCGCCAAGCTCGCCGTGCTGCGAAAAGATGAGGGAAAGTGAACCGCGACCGGCCGAAAGCCATTGTGCGCCACGTCAAAACCGCTATTTTCGCCGGGCTTTTGTCTGGTCCATGTGCCGGCTTGGCGCGCGTGAGGCGGCAAAACAGGAAGTGACGATTTGATCCGCATATCCATCGACGCAATGGGGGGCGACCACGGAGCGTCCGTTGTCCTGCCCGGCCTCGAAAAGGTCCTGGAGCGGCGCAGTGACGTCGAGTTCCTGCTGTTTGGCCGCGAGGCGGATGTCCTGCCGCTTCTGGAAACCCTGCCGCGCCTGAAGGCCCGTTCCACCTTCCACCATTGCGATGTCGTCGTTGCGATGGATGACAAGCCGAGCCAGGCGTTGCGCAACGGACGCTGGAAATCCTCCATGTGGCGCGCGATCGAGGCGGTGAAGAAAGGCGAGGCCGAAGCCTGCATTTCCGCCGGCAACACCGGCGCGCTGATGGCCATGTCGAAATTCTGCCTGCGCACCATGGCCAACATCGAACGGCCCATCCTCGCTGCGATCTGGCCTACCGCGCGCTCCGAAAGCGTGGTGACCGATGTCGGCGCCACCATCGGGGCCGATGCGCAGCAACTGGCTGATTTCGCCATTTTGGGCTCCGCCATGGCCCGCGCCCTCTTCGGCATCAAGCGCCCCACGGTCGGCCTGCTCAATGTCGGGGTCGAGGAGATCAAGGGCCAGGAAGAGGTCAAGGAAGCCGGCCGCATGTTGCGCGAGGCCAATCTGGTCAGCATGGACTATCGCGGCTTCGTCGAGGGCGACGATATCGGCAAGGGCACGACCGATGTGGTGGTGACCGAAGGCTTCACCGGCAACATCGCGCTGAAGACCGCCGAGGGCACGGCCAAGCAGATTGGCGGCTATCTGCGTGCCGCCATGCAGCGCACCTGGCGCGCCAGGCTCGGCTATCTGCTGGCCCGCGACGCCTTTGCCCAGCTACGCGAAAAGATGGACCCGCGCCGCGCCAATGGTGGCGTGTTTCTCGGTCTCAACGGTATCGTTGTGAAGAGCCATGGCGGCACCGATGCCGAGGGCTTCGCCGCGGCCGTGGAGATGGGTTACGACATGGTGCGCAACCGCCTGCTGGAGCAGATCGGCAACGATCTCGAGCAGTTCCACGCGCGCACGGCCGCCCCGGCAGGCAACGACACCAACGCCAAGGAAACTGAATGATGATCCGGTCTGTCCTCCTGGGCGCAGGCTCCGCCCTTCCGCGCCGCATCGTCCGCAACGCCGATCTGGAAGGGGTGATGGAAACCTCCGACGAGTGGATCGTGCAGCGCACCGGCATCCGCCAGCGGCACATTGCAGCCGATGACGAGACGACCGCATCGCTGGGCGAGGCGGCGGCGCGTGCGGCCCTTGATGCGGCTGGACTGAAGCCGGAGGACATCGGCCTGATCGTGCTTGCCACCTCCACGCCGAACAACACCTTTCCGGCGACAGCGGTCGAGATCCAGAACCGGCTCGGCATCCATCACGGCTTTGCCTTCGACATCCAGGCCGTTTGCTCCGGCTTCGTCTTTGCCATCAACACCGCCGACCTCTATCTGCGCGGCGGCATGGCCAGGCGCGCGCTTGTCATCGGCTCGGAAACCTTCTCGCGCATTCTCGACTGGGACGACCGCACGACCTGCGTCCTCTTCGGTGACGGCGCCGGCGCGGTGGTGCTGGAAGCCCGCGAGGAAGCCGGCACCATGGCCGATACAGGGATCATTGCCGCTTCGCTGCGCTCGGACGGCGCCCACAAGGACAAGCTCTTTGTCGATGGCGGTCCGTCCACCACCAAGACGGTCGGCCATCTGCGCATGGAGGGCCGCGAGGTCTTCAAGCATGCCGTCGGCATGATCACCGATGTGATCGAGGATGTCTTTGCCCAGGCCGGCATCACGGCGGCTGACCTCGACTGGTTCGTGCCCCATCAGGCCAACAAGCGCATCATCGACGCCTCCGCCAAGAAGCTGGGCATCGACCCGGAGAAGGTGGTCATCACGGTCGATCACCACGGCAACACCTCCGCGGCCTCGGTCCCGCTCGCACTGACAGAGGCGATCGGCGATGGCCGCATCAGGAAGGGCGACCTTATCCTGCTGGAAGCCATGGGCGGCGGATTCACGTGGGGTGCGGTTCTTTTGCGGTTTTGAGCCCGTTTGGCGTACTTTATAGTACCATTCCGCGCCCTTGCGACCCTTGACCATTATGACCGATAACGGGTAGGGTTTGCCGTCACGTTTTGGGGTGAGGACGGGCAGGAAGAACGCGCATGAGCGGAAAAACGATTACACGCGCCGATCTTTCAGAGGCCGTCTATCGCAAGGTCGGGTTGTCCAGAACGGAATCAGCCCAACTTGTCGAGATGGTCCTGGACGAGATCTGCAACGCCATCGTGCGGGGCGAGTCTGTCAAGCTCTCCTCCTTTGCCACCTTTCAGGTCCGCTCCAAGAACGAGCGCATCGGCCGCAATCCCAAGACGGGCGAGGAAGTGCCGATCCTTCCGCGCAAGGTCATGACCTTCAAGGCCTCCAATGTGCTCAAGAGCCGCATTGTCGACGCCCACAAGAAGACCAGGAAAAAGGGCTGAGCCTTCCCGGCCGCGCCGAAGCTTGAATTTGCCTGCGTGAGCGGGTCGAATGGCGGGTGACGATTCGGTGGCGGAAACCTCTGCCCGCACGCCAGGAGGCCCCCTTGGACAAAAGCCCGGACGCATTCCGCACCATCTCCGAAGTGGCCGATGATCTCGATCTGCCGCAGCATGTGCTGCGCTTCTGGGAAACCCGCTTCAACCAGATCAAGCCGATGAAGCGCGGCGGCGGGCGTCGCTATTACCGGCCGCAGGATGTCGATCTCATCAAGGGCATTCGCCATCTCCTGTATGACCAGGGCTACACGATCAAGGGCGTCCAGCGCCTTCTCAAGGATAACGGCACGCCCTTTGTCGTGGCGCTTGGTAGCGGCGACATGTCGGCCATCGAGGCGATTGCTCAGCGCAAGCAGGCAGAAATGGAAGCCGATGCGCCGCACAAGGCGCCCGATGCGCCGGTGGACGACAACCGTCTCGTCGGCGAGGCGCGCGCAAAGCCAGCCCGGCGGTTCTTCAGCCTCGGCAAGGGCGAGGAGGAAGGCCCGGTCGAGCCCGGCAGCAACAAGCTCTCCAAGGACAATCGTGCGCTGCTGCAGGAAGCGCTCTTTGATCTTCTGGAGTGCAAGCGCCTGCTCGACCAGGTACGCTGAGCCGCCGGACCAAGGGGAGAACGTGTCATGGCTGCCTTCATCATCGCCGACGTGCGGATTGAAAATCCTGAAGACTACCCGGCCTACATGAAGCAGGCGCGCGCCATCGCGGAATCATACGGCGGGCAATATCGTGCTCGCGGCGGCGAGCTTGAGGTGATCGACAAGGACCTCTGGGAGCCGACACGCCTCGTCATCATCGAGTTTCCCGACATGGCGAGCGCCAAGGCCTTCGCCCACTCCGCCGACTATGCGCCCGTACAGGCCATCCGGCACGCAAATGCCAAGAGCACGGTTGTCATCATCGACGGGTGTGACTGATCCGGCGTCGACAGCTCGACGGTTGGCCTGACCGGCCGGCACGCGGCCGTGCAGGACCAGCGGTCATGATGTGCAGGGTGCCAAGGAAATGGTCGGAGCGGCGGGATTCGAACCCACGACCCCTTGACCCCCAGTCAAGTGCGCTACCGGGCTGCGCTACGCTCCGACGGATGGCCTTCTAGCTGTCCACGGCATCGCTGGCAACCGGAAAACATGTCGGCATGCAGGAAAATGGAGCCGCGCGGTCAGGCGGGGAGCAGGGCCGGGTGCTCGCGGCCTCGCGCGCGTGCGCCCTGCACCCGCATCTCCAGTGCGATCACGCCCCAGACCATGCCGAGCAGGATGTAGAAATGGCGCCAGTGATCCGTGTCGATCACCGTGCCGAGCAGTACGTGGCCGAGCAGGGCCGAATAGGCGCACATGAAGAACGGCTGCCATGGCCGCTGCCGGAACAGGATGCGGAAGCCCGCCGCCAGCGTCCACATGATCAGCAGGAAATAGGAGAAGAAGCCGAGCCAGCCATAGTCCATCAGCGCCTTCAGCCAGATATTGTGCGTGTCCTCGCCGAACATCAGGCCGAAATTGAGCGGCCCGATGCCGAGCGGCTTCTCCATCGCCATCATGAAGCCGATGGCATGGCGGGCAAAGCGTCCCAGCCGCGCGCCATCATAATCCTGCACGATCTTGGCGCGCGTCTGGAAAAGGTCGGCCACCGACGGGATTTGCAGGGCGATGAGGACGGCAACGACCAGAAGGACAACGGCAATGCCGGACATGACCAGCACGCGCAGCCGGAATTTCGGCGACGGGTCCTGGAGAAAGAGCATGCCGACCAGCACGATGGTGCCGATGCCGAACAGGCCCCACGCGCCGCGCGAAAAGGAAAGGAAGATGCCGAGCGAGATGATGAGCAGCGGCACGGCGATCAGCGGCATGCGCGAGACCGGACCGGTGACGAGGCGGTGGATCAGGTAGAAGGCAGGCGCGACAAGATAGGGGCCGAACACGTTCGGATCCTGGAAGGCACCCGCCGCGCGATTGTAGAGCGTGAAGGCCTCCGCACCGGGAAAGGCATGGAAATAGCCCAGAATGCCGAGGATCGACGTGCCGGTGGCACCGATCACCCAGGCATGGAACATCGGGCGGAACAGGGCAGGGCGCGCCTCGATCACGGCGGCAAAGAAGATGGCCGTGAAGCCCAGGAACAGCGAGACGGCGAGGTAGAGCGGCGTGTCGCGGATTTCCGCCATGGTCAGCATCGACAGGAACCCGCCGATGTTGAAGGTCACGATCAGCACCGTCAGCGGCATGATCCCGCGGGACAGGCGCAAGCCCATCAGCCCCCAGACCGGAAGCAGCGCTGCCATGTAGAGTTCGTACGGAGCCGGTTCGCGGATGACGAAGCCTGCCAGGAACACCGCAAGCGCCGCCGCAAAGCTGGAAACGATCGCAACCAGCTTGGCATTGACGGCAGCGCGCGGCAGCGCCGCGCCATAATGGGTGATCGCGCTCAATAGGCGTTTTCCGATTTCAACAGGCGGATGGGTGTTAGGAACAGGATCTTCAGGTCGAACAGCAGCGACCAGTTCTCGATGTAATAGAGGTCGAATTCGGTGCGCCGCTGAATCTTCTCGTCGGTATCCACTTCACCGCGCCAGCCGTTGATCTGCGCCCAGCCGGTGACACCCGGCTTGACGCGGTGGCGGGCAAAATAGCCGTCCACGACTTCGTTAAACAGCATGTTGTGCGATTGCGCAGCCACCGCATGAGGGCGCGGGCCGACCAGCGACAGCGAGCCGATGAGCGAATTGAAGAACTGCGGCAGCTCGTCAATGGAGGTCTTGCGGATGAACCGGCCGACGCGGGTGACGCGCGGGTCGTTTTTCGTCACCGCCTGCTTGGCGGTCGGGTCGCACATTTCGGTGTACATCGAACGGAACTTGAAGACGTCGATTTCCTCGTTGTTGAAGCCATGGCGCTTCTGCTTGAAGAACACCGGTCCCTTGCTCTCCAGCTTGATCGCAAGGGCGGTCGCCAGCATTACCGGCGAAAAGGCAATGATGGCGAGAGCCGAAAAGACAATGTCGAACATGCGCTTGGCCACCGAATCCCAGTCGGTGATCGGCTTGTCGAAAATATCGAGCATCGGCACGCTGCCGACGTAGGAATAGGCGCGCGGGCGGAATTGCAGCAGGTTGGAATGGGCCGACAGGCGGATGTCCACCGGCAGCACCCAGACCTTCTTGAGCATTGTCAGAACCCGGCGTTCCGCCGTCAGCGGCATGGCGACAATCAGCATGTCGATCTGGGCGATGCGCGCGAATTCCAGCAGGTCGTCAATGGTGCCGAGCTTGGGGTATCCAGCCACGATGGGCGGCGAGCGGTGATCGTCGCGATCGTCGAACATGCCGCAGATGCGGATGTCATTGAAGGGCGATTGCTCGATGCCGCGGATCAGGCGCTCGGCCTCCTGGCCACCGCCGACGATCACGGCGCGCCGCTCCATGCGGCCATTGCGCGACCAGCGGATGATGAGGCGCGAGATGAAGAAGCGCATGGCCATCAGCGCGACGAAGCCGCCGGCCGCCCAGCCGCCAAACCAGACACGCGAGAACTGCGCGGAGTTCTTCAGGAAGAAACCGGTGAGCGCCATCAGCGCAAAGGCTCCGGCATAGGCAAGCAGGGTGCGGCTGATGCGCTGATAGGGCCGGCGAAGGCGCGAGATGCGATAACCCTCTCCCAGCTCCATCGCCGCGACAACCAGGGCGGAACCGGCAAGCGCGGCGAGCACGTAAGACCCGGCTATGGCGCTGGAAACGCCGACATAATGCAGGAACAGGCCGAGCCCGATGGCGGCCAGCAACGCGAACTCCAGCAGCCTCACGATGCCCGAGATCATGCCCGGCGACAGCTTGTCGTCGCGATATTGCGCGGCGACCGTCTTGGCCATGGCATTGAAGGCGCGCGAACGGGCCTTGGCTTCCTCGTCCGGCTGGAACTCCCGGACCGCCTTGGGCGAGAACGAGTCTGTCGGGTCAATCCTGTTCATGGCATCTTCCGGTGGCTTGGGCGCTTGGTCGCACCGCTTGCGCTGAAGATAGCCTGAAGCTGCTAAGAAACCCTTGAGGCAGCCGTCTCAGGCATCGCCGGAAAGGATGGCGGCATAGATGGCGTTGATCGAAGCCGCCATGGCGCTTGCCGAAAAGCGCTGGTGCAGCGTCGCGGGCGATGGCATGGCTGCGGCGAACCGCGCCTCGTCATCGAGTGCAGCCTGCATGGTGGCCGAAACGGACGCCTGCTCCGGTTCCATCAGCGCGGGGCTGTCCGTGCCCAGGATTTCCGGAATGCCGCCGACCCGGCTCGCCAGCATGATTTTTCCTGCCGCCAGCGCTTCCAGCACCGTGTAGGGCATGGCTTCGGCGCGTGATGACAGCACGATGATCCGTCCGAGCCGGAAGGCCTCGCGCGCCGGCATCGGCATGTGAAACGTAATGCGATTTTCAGCACCGGCAGCCTTGACGCGCGCGATGAGGGCGTCGCGGTCGTCTCCGTCGCCGATGATGACGCCGCTTGCAGGTGTGCCGTCAGGACGTTTTGCCGCGAGCACGGCTTCAAGGAAGAGGTCCGGCCCCTTCAAGTCGCGCAGCATGCCCATGAACATGAAGTCGGCGGCGTCTGCCTCCGGGACGACCGGCTCGAACTCCGGATCGGTCAGCCCGTTGTGCACCATGAAGGAGCGGCACGCCGGTTCGCCGATCTTGGTGAGGAAGGTCTGCCGCTCATGCTCGGAAACGAACAGGATCGCGTCGCTCATCCGCGACAGCTGTTTTTCGAGCACGAAGAACACCTTGCCCGTGACCGTGTCGGGATCATAGTGCAGGCTTCCGCCATGGGGTGAATAGAGGCGGGCTACGCGTGACCTGAAGACCCGCAGGAGTGAACCGAACACACGCGCATAGACGCCCCCCTTGGCGCCGTGCCCGTGCAGCACGTCCGGTTTCAAGCTCTTGACATGTTTGAATGTTTTTGCCGCAGCGGCGATGTCTCCGGGACCGATGTGGCGCTGCATGGGCGTGCGGATGACGCCCAGCGCCAGTTCCGGTGCCAGCTCCTCCAGCTGCCGCGCCTCGAACGCGCCGCCCGTGGTGGAATCGCAGATGATGCCGACCCGGTGTCCGAGCGCCTGCTGGGCCCGCGACAGGTCCCGCACGTGGCGGAAGATGCCGCCCACCGGTGAACGGAAGCAATGCACGATGGTGAGCGGGGCAGGGCTTGCCATCTAATCAGAAGAATCGCTCGCGGACATAGACCGTGTCGCCAGGCAGAAGCGGATCGGACAGCAGCACCCGGCCGGTCAGCACCTTGCCATTGACGGTGCGCGTGACATCGGCACTGGCCTGGTTGCCGCGCGCGCTGAATCCGCCGGCAAGCGCGATGGCCTTTTGCACCGTCAGGCCCGGCACATAGGAATATTGCCCGGCCGAACCCACTTCACCCATCACGAAGACCGGCCGGTAACGGTCCACTTCCACCGACACGTCGGGATCACGGATGTAGCCCGAACGCAGTTGCGCCGCGATGGCGCTTTCCATTTCCTGCACGGTGCGCCCGCGTGCGGGCACCTGCCCGACCAGCGGGAAGGCGATGTAGCCGGACTGGTCCACCGCATAGGTGTTGGTCAGGCCCTCCTGGTCGAACACGGTCACGCGGACCCGGTCGCCCGCATCCAGCCGGTAGGCCTGCTGCAGCGCCTGGTGAAAGGCTGGCGGCGTCGGCCTGTAGCTCGCGCAACCCGATGCGCTCATCGCGGCGGCGGCCACAAGGGCAAGGGTGAAGTCTCGGCGGTTCATGGCCAGTCGATACCTTTTCATGCGCACCCGATGCGGGTGGTGCAACTTCACCCCTGTTATCGATTGGTTAGGGTTAATGACCGGTAAAGCGGCAGATTCTTTTCATGACGAAGATCGGATGCAGGGCAGGAGAGGGCCGCTGGAGGCCGTTTCTGTTAACCCCGCGTCAAACTTGGCGAAGAAAGGCTTAAGCACCGTTTAACCGGACAGTTACCAAGCCTGTTTACCATGCCGGGCAGTTTGTATCGGAGTAGTTTCATGTCCGGCGTATCTGGCACACCTCAGGATGTTGATATCGACATCGCGGCGCTGTTCGGCAGCATCTGGCGGCGCAAGCTCACCATCCTGCTCGTCGCACTGTTGATGGCGGGCGCAGCGCTCGGTATCGCCACGCTCATCAGCCCGCGCTACCAGGCGGAAACGAAAATCCTGATCGAGACGCGCGAATCCGTCTTCACCCGGCCCGACAAGGTGCAGGGAGAGGACAAGTCGCTCGATCCTGAAAGCGTGGCCAGCCAGATCGAGATCATCTCGTCCACGGCGTTGCTTCAGGACGTCGCCGAAAAACTGAACCTGGCCGGCCGCTCCGAATTTACCAAGGATACGTCGCTTTCCATTCCCTTCGTCACCTCGCCGTCGCTTGGCACGGTGGAGGAGCGCGTCATCCGCAACATGCGCGAAAAGCTGAAGGTCTATCGCGTTGAAGGCTCGCGCGTCATCGTCGTGCAGTTTTCCTCCAAGGACCGCGAACTGGCCGCCCGGGTGCCCGACGCGATTGCAGACGCCTACATTGCGCTTCAGGAAAACGCCAAGCTGGACAGCGACAAGAGCGCTGCCAACTGGCTCCAGCCCGAAATCGAGAAGCTGCGCAACAGCGTGAAGGCCGCCGAGACCCGCGTCGCCGATTTCCGCGCCGCCAACGACATTCCGGTCGGCCAGAACAATTCCGCGCTCGCCACCCAGCAGCTTTCGGAACTCTCCACCGAGCTGACGCGCGTGCGTGCCAGCCGCGCGGCTTCCGAAGCGCGCGCCCAGTCCATCGAGCGCGCCATCGCCGCCGGCGGTTCGGTCAATGCCATTCCGGAAGTCCAGACCTCCTCGCTCATCCAGCGCCTGATCGAGCGTCAGGTGCAACTGCGCGCCGAAGTCGCCGATCTTTCCACCACGCTGCTCGACAACCATCCGAAAATCCGCTCGCTGCGTTCGCAGCTGGACCAGCTGGAATCGCAGCTGCGTGTCGAAGCCAACAAGGTGCTGGCGGGCCTGCGTACCGAATCCGAGACCGCACGCCTGCGCGAGACCGAATTGCAGAAGGAAGTGAACCGGCTGAAGGCCGAATCCTCGCGCGTTGGCGAAGAGGAAGTCGAGCTGCGTGCCCTTGAACGCGAAGCGGCCTCCCAGCGCGACCTGCTGGAATCCTACCTCTCGCGCTTCCGCGAGGCTGTGTCGCGCAACAATCCGGACTATGTGCCGGTCAATGCGCGCGTCTTTGCCAAGGCGCAGATGCCGGGCGAGCCCTACTTTCCCAAGAAGCTGCCGATCACCGGTGCCGCCTTTGCGGCAGGCCTGCTGCTGATGACGGTCTTCACGCTTCTCGGCGAACTCTTCTCCGGCCGCGCCATGCGCGCTGCGCGCCCCGCTCCGGCCCCGGCCCAACAGGTTGCCATGCCGGTATCGGAAGCCGCGGCCCGCGCCGCCGCCGCCATGGCTGCCAAGGCTCCGGCCAGGCCGGCTCATCCGGGAACCGGTGCCGACGAACTCGCCGCCCGCCTCATCAATGCCGGGGCCTCGCGCGCCATCTTCGTGTCGCCGGAAGGTGACGAGGCCGCTGCCGCCTCGGTGATGGTAGCCCGCACCCTGTCGGATTCCGGCCTGCGTATCATCCTCGTCGACCTGACCGAGGCGAGCGCTGCGGCCCTGCCCATGCTGGAGACGCGCCAGAAGCCGGGCGTCACCAACCTGCTGGCCGGTGATGCCTCCTTCGCAGAGGTCATCCACGGTGATGCCTGGTCGCAATGCCATGTCATGCCCTCCGGCAATGGCGATGCTGCGCGCGCCGTCGCCGCCATCGAGCGCCTGCCGATCATTCTGGACGCGCTCGCCAACGTCTATGACCTGATCGTCATCGAATGCGGCCCGACGGATGCCAAGGGCATCCGTCGCGTGGAAAACCAGACGAGCGAGGTGGTTCTCTCGGTCATCAATCCGAAGGACGAAGCCGTCATCACGGCTGCCGAGGATCTGGTGGCCGCAGGCCATGGCGACCTGATGATTGCCGACGCCGGGCGCACCGGCAAGGGATCCGCAAGGGGCCGCTCGGCGGCCTGACGACCACAGAAATACCACGCATGGAAAAGGGGCCTTCGCGGCCCCTTTTTATTGCCGGGTCGGCACCCGAAAACAGCTGTCAGCCGAACTTGCGGCGCAACTGCTTGACCGCGTTCCACAGCGCCGGGTTCGATTTCAGGCGCCGCTTGGCAACAGCCTCTGTGCGCGCCAGGGCCGCGGCCATGCGGCCACGCAACGTCAATGCCAGCACCGTGTCGCGCTGCACCACCTCGATGTCGCACCAAAGCCGCTTGTAGGGCTCGTCGCCGACCGAGAAATCATGAACGGTCAGACCTTCGCCGCAGGCCCAGGCGATGTTTTCCAGAAACAGGTAATCACCGGGGCTGGTGTTTTCGGTCTCGTCGGGCACGAAGCCGGAAAATTCGCAGATCATCCGGCCTTCGCATAGGCTGGAACCGGTCACGGCGCGCACCGCGCCGCCGACCTTCAGATAGTGGACGAAGAAGCGCTCCGGCCGGCCGGCGAACAGGTCCTTGAAAAAGGCGCGGATGTCCGTTTCAGCAAAGACGTCGCGAATGCCGAGCTCATCGAAGCGGATCGCCTTCATCGCGAAAAACGCATCCAGCAGCGCGCGGATTTCAACCGGGTCCTCTGCCAAACCGGTCTCGATATCACCTTGTTCCTCGAACTTGCGGGCATGGTTGCGGTGCTTCTTGCGCTTGCGTTTGCCGGAATGGCGCTGCAGCGTTTCCTCAAACCCTCCGGAGAGATCGCAGGCCAGCGCCACATTCGGGCTTGGCGTGGAGGAGGGGAGGATGAAGGGATTGGCAGCGCCGCCAATGACGGGTTCCAGACGCTCCAGTGCGATCAGGTCGATGTCCGGTCGGGCTGCGGCGACGCCCTCGGCCAAGGCGGCGGCCAGAGCCTGATTGTCCGCAAGGCTGCTGAAGCCGCCGGCCAGGGCCGGGAAATTACCGTTGGCGTGGCGGCCCCCGCAGGGACGCGCAATCGTGGCGAGGCGGCTGCGAACCACTTCCAGCGGCCAGGCGAGCAAGGGCGTCCCGTCAAGGCTGATGGTGGCGATCAGCACGTCACCATTGACATGGCGTGCCCACAGCTCCGTCCAGTCGGCGGATTGGGCCGGGGCGGCAATGTGGTCTGCCGCCAGCGCGCGGTAGGCGGCAAGCGCCGCCGGGCCGGACGATGCCGCGACAGACAGGCCCAACTGCGGCACCATGCCGCCGCCTGCGGCAAGCCGCGTCCGTTCCAATTGCCCCGCCGTGTCAACCATCCCTCAATCCTTGTCTGCTATCCAGTCGGTTCAGCCAGCTTGGGGTTTCGGCTTCAAGCAGTAGCGCGAAAAGGTGAAGGAATGTTCGACAGGGGTGAGGTGATCCGCAAGGTGATCCTCAATGGTGTGCGTTGGACGGGACTGTCGCGGCTCTACCGCGCGATGAACCCGTGCGCCGGTGCCAT
Source organism: Brucellaceae bacterium (assembly GCA_020637755.1). Classification (GTDB taxonomy): domain Bacteria; phylum Pseudomonadota; class Alphaproteobacteria; order Rhizobiales; family Rhizobiaceae; genus Zhengella. Next base: position 13,006 of record JACKJW010000003.1, read on the forward strand.
CCTCATGCTCCATCGCGTCACCGCCGATGAAACCTCGCCGCTTGGCTACCACCGGCATCTCTCCATCACTCCGTGTTTTCTCGATGATCTGCTCACCGGACTGGCGGCGGACGGCTACCGTTTCGTATCGATGGACGAGATGGCGCGCCGGCTTTCCGGTGGCGACCGTGCGGCCGGTGATGATTGCGTGATTGCCATTACCGCCGACGACGGTTACCGCGACAACATGACCGAGGCGCTGCCCGTGCTGGAGCGCCACGGCGCACCCATCACCATCTATGCCGCGCCCGCCCAGATCGACCGGCGTGTCACGCTCTGGTGGAACGTTCTGGAAGAGGTGATCGCGCGCCGTGAGGGCTTTTACCTGCCGACCCCGGATGGAACTGCTCTGATCGATTGTGCCAGCCTTGCTGCCAAGCGCCGCGCCTATGAACAGGTGGAGCGCTACCTGACGGAAGATGTTCCGGAAGAAAAGCAGGACGCGCTGGTGCGCGAACTGGCCGCCACGGCTGGTTTTGATCCCGATGCGCCCGGCCGCAGCCTGCTGATGGATTGGGACGAGCTGCGAACCATCTCACGCCATGAGCTGGTGACCATCGGCGCCCACACGATCCATCACTACAATCTCAAGCGCCTTGATGCGGACAAGGCCTATGAGGAAATGGCCACGGCTGCCGATGTGATTGAACTGGAGCTGGGCCGCCGGCCGCTCCACATGGCGTTTCCTTATGGCTACGAGGCGGCAGCCGGAGCCCGTGAAGTGGAACTGGCTGCCAAGGCGGGTTTCCTGACAGCCACGACGACGCGCCACGGTCTGCTGACGGGCGGCCATCAGGAACACATGCATGCGCTGCCGCGCATCTCCGTCAACGGCCGCTACCAGTCGGTCAATCACCTGCGCACCATGCTGTCCGGTATCACCACGCCAATTGCCAATGGCGGCAAGCGCCTGGTCACGGTCTGACCGTCTGATAGTGATGTGGGCAGGGCCGTCCGCTCACGCCTTGGGCTTCGGAGGCCGGTTCATCCAGCTGATGATGAACATCGCCGGCACCACCCACAGCACGCCGGTGAAGAGGAAATAGGCCAGATGCACAAGGGCGCTGCTTTCGCCGAGGCGCGCCACCGCCACCGTCGTCGCGACAAGCGCATAGATCACCACCAGAGCGATCAACACGAAGGTTCCGATCAGTTTCTTCAGGCGCACGGGCATGGGCTGGTCCTCTTCATGCCCGCTATCTAGCGCTGCTTTCGACGCCTGCAAAGCGCGTAGATGTGATTTATCGGCGGCCTGCGCCGATCCAGAGCATTTCCACCCGATATTGAATCGTGCAGGCTCCCGGTGCTCGAATGATGTCGGTTTGATATTTTGTTTCAAGGATTTATCCATTTGGCTCGGGTGTCTTTTCCGCACTGGCATCGTCAAAATCCTCGGACAATGCGCCGCATTGCCCTTGCGGTATTTTCCTCGCCACTGCGAAAAATCCATCCCATCAAACTGGTCCAATACCGGGTGGAAACGCTCTAGCCCCTTGATCACGCGGCCAGCCTGCGTCAGTTATCGCGCTGTTCCGGCGCGTGCCGGCCCCATGCAGGTGCCTTGATGACCGATCTGATCCTTGCGGCAGGTGAAACCGCCTCCGACACGCCCTATGCGGCCCGCGCACGTGAAATCCGCCACCGCGGCCAGGTGCGTGTCTGGCTCTATGTCGTGCTGCTCACGCTTTTTGCGCTCGTGCTTGTCGGTGGGGCGACGCGGCTGACCGATTCCGGCCTCTCAATCACCGAATGGAAGCCGGTCCATGGCGCCGTTCCACCGCTCTCGGTTGCCGAGTGGGAAGAGGAATTTGCGAAGTACCGGCAGATTCCCGAATACGAACAGATCAACAAGGGCATGACGCTCGACGAGTTCAAGGGCATTTTCTGGTGGGAATGGGGCCACCGCTTCCTCGCCCGGTCCGTCGGCTTCGTCTTTGCCCTGCCACTCGCCTTCTTCTGGCTGACCGGACGGCTCGAACGCGCGCTGAAGCCCAAGCTGCTCGGCATTCTGGCGCTTGGTGGCCTGCAAGGGGCCATCGGCTGGTGGATGGTCTATTCCGGCCTGTCCGAACGGGTCGATGTCTCGCAATACCGCCTCGCCATCCACCTCATCATGGCATGCCTCATCTTCACCGCCACCATGCTGGTGGCGCGCGGACTGGCGCCCCATTCCGCGTCCAAGGCAAGTGCCGGCACGCGCTCCGGCGCGGGCTGGATGCTGCTGCTGGTTCTGTTCCAGATCTATCTCGGCGCATTGGTCGCGGGTCTTGACGCGGGCGTGGCTTACAACACCTGGCCGCTGATGGATGGCGCCATAGTGCCGGGCGGCCTGTTCGTGCAGCAGCCCTGGTGGATCAACCTGTTCGAAAATCCCAAGACCGTGCAGTTCGTCCACCGCATAGGCGCCTATGTCGTCCTTCTGGCGGCCCTTTGGCACATGCTGGCTACGCTGCGGCGCGATGCCGGAACGCCCCATTCGGCCCGCGCCGTCCTCTTCTTCCTGCTGGTTTGTGTGCAGGCCACGCTTGGCATCATGACCCTGCTGACGCAGGTACATCTGCACGTGGCGCTCGCCCATCAGGGCATGGCGCTGGTGGTACTCGGCTTCGCCGCCGCCCATTGGCGCGGCACCAAGGGGCCGTACCGGCTGCCGACCCGCGTGGAGGAACGTGGTTGAGAACCCCGTTCCGCATCCTGTTTTCCGCCTTGGTGCTGATGGCAAGCCTTCCGGTGCAGGCCGCGGACAAGCAGGTGACCGAACGCTACTACCGCGTGCATGGCCGGACCGTCGCCGAACTGGACGCCGTGGTCCGGGCCAATGCACCGCGCGGCGGGCGGTCGCGCGGCATGGGCATCATCGATCTGGACCGGCGGTACCGGCTGGAGACCCAGGCGGGAGGCTGCCGGGTGGCTTCGGCCGCCGTCACGGCGCGCGCTACGCTGATCTTGCCCAAATGGCGCGAGGGCGGACAGCCGGAGGCCGCCGTGCAGCGCCATTGGCGCGGTCTGGAGCGCCATGTCCGTGCCCATGAATACGGGCATGTCACCATCGCTGCCCGCTATGCACGCCTGCTGGAGGCAAGGCTCATGAAGCTGCGTCATGACGGCAGCTGCTGGGCGCTGGGTGCCGAGGCAGGCAAGCTGATCGAACGCACTCTCGGCGAACACAGCGAAGCCCAGCGCGCCTATGACGCACGCACGCTGGCCGCGATGCGGAGGAAGCGGTGAGGGATTAGCCTCACACCCCGGTCATCAGGTTGAGGTTCTGCACCGCCGCACCGGACGCGCCCTTACCCAGATTGTCCAGCGAGGCAATCAGGTTCACCTGTCCCTTGCCCTCGGTGCCAAGCACATAGATTTTCAGCCGGTCGGTTCCCGTCATTTCTTCCGCATCGATGCGCGGCATGGCCACGCCTTCAGCTGGCGCGACCACCTCGACAATGTGCTGACCGGCATAATGGGCGGCTAGCGCTTCATGGATGGAGGCCATGGAGGGGTCGCCCGCCATCAGGTCCGTGAACAGCGGCACATTGACCAGCATGCCCTGAGCAAAACGCCCGACCGCAGGCGTGAAGACCGGGCGCCGCGTCAGCCCGCCATGGGCCATGATTTCGGGTACATGCTTGTGGGCAAGCGTCAGCGCATAGGCGAAATGGTTGGCGTGGATGGCATCAGCGCTTTCGGGCTGCTCCATCTGCGCGATCATCGCCTTGCCGCCGCCGGAATAGCCCGACACGGCATTGACGGTCACCGGATAGTCGGCGGGAAGCAGCCCGGCGGCCACCAGCGGCGCGACAATGGCGATGGCACCGGTGGAATAGCAGCCCGGATTGGACACGAACTGTGCCGAGGCAATCCGTTCCGCCTGGCCGGGCTTCATCTCCGCAAAGCCGAACACCCAGTCCGGGTTGGTGCGGTGGGCGGTGGAGGCATCGATGAAGCGCGTGCCGGAACCGGCAGCGAGCGCCACCGCCTGCTTGGCGGCATCGTCCGGCAGGCAGAGGATGGCGATGTCGGCATCCTTCAGCATCTGCTCGCGCAGCGCCTCGTTGCGCCGCTCCTCCATCGGGATCGACATCAGCGCGATATCGCTGCGGCCGGCAAGGCGCTCGCGGATCTGCAATCCGGTGGTGCCGTGTTCGCCGTCGATGAAGATATTCGCTGCCATGGGTCCGGTGCCTTGATGGAGAATTGGTTGGGGCGCTGTTTACTGCCCCGCGCGGCGCTCCGCAAGAAGGCCGAGATAGTGCATGGCGATGGTGGCCCCGGCGATGGCCGTGATGTCGGCATGGTCATAGGCAGGCGAAACCTCCACCACATCGGCCCCAACCATGTCGAGCGGGGTCAGATGGCGCAGCGCCGACAGCATTTTGGCCGAGGACGGACCACCGGCGACCGGCGTCCCCGTGCCGGGCGCAAAGGCCGGGTCAAGGCAGTCAATGTCGAAGGTGACATAGGCCTTGCTGTCGCCCACCCGGTCGAGGATGGCGGCGGCGATTGCCGGTCCGCTCATCTCCTCCAGCTCGTAACCGCGGATGATCCGGATGCCGCAGTCCTCCGGCGCTTCGGTGCGGATGCCGATCTGGATGGAGCGCAGCGGATCGACCACGCCATCGCGCACAGCGCGCGCGACGAAGGAACCGTGGTCGATGCGCTTGCCGTCGTCGAACCAGGTATCCTGATGCGCATCGAACTGGACGAGCGCCAGCGGCCCGTGGATGGCGGCATGGGCCTTCAGCAGCGGCCAGGTGACGAAATGGTCGCCGCCGAGCGACAGCAGGAAGGCGCCGGACTTGAGGATTTTTGCCGCCTGCCGCTCGATGGCCGCCGGTGTCTTCCAGTGGTTTCCATAGTCGAGCAGGCAGTCGCCATGGTCGATGACCGCCATCGCCTCGAAAAGGTCGCGCGCGAAGGGATATTGCGGGTCATTGTCGAAGATGGCGGAAGCCCGCCGGATCGCCTGCGGGCCAAAGCGGGCGCCCGGACGGTTGGAAACCGCCGCGTCGAAAGGGATGCCCCAGATCACCGCATCGGCCCCGGCGGCGGATTTGGAATAGGGCCGCCGCATGAAGGAGAGCGCGCCCGCATAGGTGGGATCACCGGCAGCACCCCGGCGGCTGCGGGCGGTGAAGGCGTGGTCGATGGTTTTGGACGGCATGCGTGACTCCCTTCTGGCACGCCGCATCCTGCACTGGCGGCCGTGGGCGCGAAAGCCCCAACCTGCCTTCATCGCGTGTTCATCCGCAGCATTGCAGGCTGCGGGTCGGCTCCACGAGAAAGGACCAGTCATGACCATGAAACGCACGCGCGCCGCCCTGGCCGCACTGGCCCTGTTTGCGGGCGCACTGCCAGCCCTTGCCGGCGGTGCCGCCGATCCGCTGGAGGGCTACAACCTGCGCGATGTGTCCGGCTGGGAACCGGCGGAGGCCGCCACACCGCTCGCAGCCGTCGCACCGGTCTGGCAGGACCTGTTCATGGAAATGGAACCCATGCCGTCGCTTGACGTGAACCTGGCACCGGCGCCTGACCGGCAAGGCTATGTCGCCGATGTCACCATGAAGGGCTATGCCGACGATTCCGTGGCCGGGGAACAGTTTCGCGCCATCATCCGGCCGACTGCCAACGGCTGGACGCTTGAAGCGCTCGGCCAGCAGAACATCTGCGCGCGCGGTGAAAATGCCGGTAAACCGCAAAAAAACCTTTGTCCCTGATGCTCTCCCGGCACGCGGCTTGCAAGGCTTGAGTGCCGGAAAGGGGTGCGGTCTTCGTGCCGTGCCATTCCGGCGCATCAGGGCAGCCGATGTCCTGCTTCGGGACAGAAAGGCAAGCGGCAAGTGGTCAGCAAGGTGAAATCGGCGCAAGACAGCCAGGGCGGTATCCTCTTTTCCGTCCAGTATCTGCGCGCCATCGCGGCCTGGATGGTCGTCTTTTTCCATCTGACGGCATCCCTGGCGCGGGCCACCGGCATTCCGGCGGTTTTCACGCTGGGCGCCATCGGGGTCGATGTCTTCTTCGTGCTCTCGGGCTTCCTGATGGCCATGATCGTTGATCGCAGCCACGAGACGGGCCTGACATTCCTGCTGCGCCGGTTCATCCGGATTGCGCCTCTGTATTACGTCATGACGGTCGCTGTCTTCGCCATTGCGGTGGTTGCGCCCTGGCTGCTCAATTCCGTGCGCGCCGACATGGCGCACCTTCTCATGTCGTTCTTCTTCCTGCCGCACAGTGATGGCACGGGCGGCAACCAGCCGATCCTGTCGCTCGGCTGGACGCTGAATTATGAGATGTTCTTCTACCTGTTGGTGACCATCTTTGCAGGACTGTTCCGCGAACGCACGCTGGTCAGCCTCGTGGTCTTCCTGGCTGCTTTGGTCTTCGCCGGTACGATGACAGACAATCCGGGCACGGCGATCCGCTTCTACACTGATCCCATCGTCCTGGAATTCGGCTTCGGCATCATTCTCTACCGCATCGTGTTCCGCGAGCGTCAGGCGTCAGCCTCGGAGGGCATCTGGTGGATTGCGCTGACTGCGGCCGTGATGCTGATGGCCGCCCATCACGACATCACCCAGGACAAGTGGCGCTTCCTGTCCTGGGGCATTCCCGCCACGCTGCTGGTTGCGGGCGGCATCCACAGCTTCACCCGCCGTGTCGGCTGGATGAAGAGGCTCGGCGACTGGTCCTACTCCACCTACCTCGTGCACATTTACCTGATCCAGTTCATGGTGAAGCTGATGCTGCCCCATGCTCCGGGCTGGGCATCCAACCCGTTCTTCGCTGCCCTGGTCCTCTTCCCGATGGTCGCTGCGGCGAGCTGGCTGATCCACACCCGCTTCGAGCTTCCTGTGATGGCATGGGCGAACGGGCGGATGCGCCGCTGGACATCTGCTTCCGTCGCCAATGCGTGAAGGACTTGTCCGACGCACCAGCCGGCTGGCATCCCGGACAAAATGAAAAACCCGGACCGCGAGGCCCGGGTTTTCTGTTTCCGCCAGTGTCCGAAGCGCGCAACCGCGCCCGGTAAATTCCCCAAGCGCCTTGACGCTTGGAGAACTGGCCCCAAGCGCTTTAACGCTTGGAGAACTGGAAGCTGCGGCGGGCCTTGGCCTTGCCGTACTTCTTGCGCTCGACCACGCGGCTGTCGCGGGTCAGGAAGCCACCCTTCTTGAGCACGCTGCGCAGGGCCGGCTCGTAATAGGTCAGCGCCTTGGAGATGCCATGACGCACCGCACCGGCCTGGCCGGACAGGCCGCCGCCCTTGACGGTGGCGACAATGTCATACTGACCGTCGCGGTTGGCGGCGACGATCGGCTGGCGCAGCACCATCTGCAGCACCGGACGCGCGAAGTACTTCTCGTACTCCTTGTCGTTGATGACGATCTTGCCGGAGCCGGGCTTTACCCAGACGCGGGCAATGGCGTCCTTGCGCTTGCCGGTGGCATAGGCGCGGCCATGGGCGTCAAGCTTCTGGACGTGGACCGGGGCTGCGGCTTCAGTCACGCCGGTGGCTGCGCCCAGTTCTTCAAGCGAATTCAGTTCGGCCATGGAAATCAGCCCTTCACGTTCTTGGACGACATGGCGGCCACGTCGAGCGTGACGGGCTGCTGTGCCTCATGGGGATGGTTGGAACCGGCATAGACGCGCAGGTTCTTCATCTGGCGGCGGCCAAGCGGGCCGCGCGGGATCATGCGCTCGACGGCCTTCTCGATGACGCGCTCGGGGAAGCGGCCCTCGATGATCTGGCGCGCGGTGCGCTCCTTGATGCCGCCGGCGTAGCCGGTGTGCCAGTAATAGACCTTGTCGGTGTACTTCTTGCCGGTGAGCTTCACCTTGTCGGCGTTGATGATCACGACATTGTCGCCGTCATCGACGTGGGGGGTGAAGGTGGCTTTGTGCTTGCCGCGCAGGCGGTTGGCGACGATGGAGGCGAGGCGGCCGAGAACGAGCCCTTCGGCGTCGATCAGGATCCACTTCTTTTCCACTTCCGCCGGCTTCTGGCTGAAAGTCTTCATGGGTCTGTCTCTCAAACTGGACCGTCCGCGGGAAAATCCCTGCCGGATCGGCGTTTCTTGTTGCTTCCGTTTCGCGCCTTGCCTCTGAAGACAGGCCGCAAAACGACACCGCGGCCCGAAAGGACCGCAGATGACGCGGCTTATAGGGGAGGGCAGGCATGACGTCAAGCGGACGCATCTTGTCGAGTGTCAATATAAATGAATAAAATCAATGCGTTGAATATGCGGTAATATTTTACCGCAAAATTGCGGGTCTTGCGGAATGTCTTCACCGCTTCGGCGGAATGCTGTAGGTGCCCGTCGCATGGGCCACCGTGTGGCCTGCGGCGACAATGTCGATGTCGAACACCATCAGCGCCTTGCCCAGTTTCAGGATGCGGCAATGCCCCTCGATCACCCCGGCCTCAGCCTTGCGCATGAAGTTGATGTTGAGATTGGTGGTCACGGCGAGTGCCTCGCCACCCACATGGCTCAGAACGCAGGCATAGCCGCCAATATCGGCGAGCGTGAACAGCGATGGGCCTGAAACGGTATTGCCGGGCCGCAGGTGCTTGTGGCCGGCATTGAGGCGCACGGTCACTTCGCCCGGTCCGATGGAAACGACCGAATAATCGGCATGCTCTCCGTTGAGCTGGGGAAAGACCTCGCCCAGAAAGGCGTTGAGCTGTGCCACGTCCATCACCGGCTCCAGCGCCTTTTGACGGCGCCGTCCTGTTCCCGCCGTGTCCGTCCCCATGCGTGCCCTCCTGCCTCGCGGCTCACCTTGACGTATTGGTAACACGAAAATCCCGCTTTCCAAGCTGCTGGCGGGCGACTAGAACTGCGGCCGTTGGGGCGGCAATCTTCCTGTCGCGGAGGGCAGACATCATGACACGCATTCATACTCTCGCCGGTTGGGCGATCGCCGCAGCTTCAGCGCTGTTTCTGCTGGCCGCCCCCGTGGGCGCGCAGGAAGACGAGAGCATGCAGCCCGTCAAGCAGATTGCGCTGGATGATGCGCGCGTCCAGCGCTTCGCTGACAGTTTCCCCCAGGTTGCCGCACTGTTTCCGGAGCTCGACAAGGAATACGAGCCGGGCGATGCGGACACCGTGATGGAGGAGGTCGACTATCTCGCTGGCAACAGCGAGGCGGTCAAGGCTATCGAGGCCAAGGTGAAGGAAGCCGGGTTCGATGGCTTCGAGGACTGGTACGACACGGCCCAATCGGTCATGATTGCACGCATGTGGCTCACCAACCCGCCGAGCGCGGAAGAGCTGGACGCGTCCGAGGCCGAAATCCAGAAGATGGAGGGCATTTCGGACCAGGAGCGGCAGGACCTGCTCGCAAGCCTTGCTGAAGCGCGCGACCAGATGGAGACCATGAAGCCGTCTGACGGGAACATGGCGGCCGTCAAGCCGCATCTCGACAAGCTGGATGGCGTGCTGGGCGGCACAAACTGACGCGACGGAGGACGGCATGGCGGAAGCGGCAAGGACGGAGAACCCGGGATCGCTGATCCGGACACGCGACGGCGCGGTGTTGCGCATTGCCATGAACCGTCCACCTGCCAATGCCCTGTCATTGGGCTTCATGCAGATGCTGCTCGACGCCTTCGACGAGGCGAGGGCGGATGACAGCGTCAAGGTCATTATCCTGTCTTCGGCAGCCCGTGTTTTCTGCGCCGGTCATGACCTGAAGGAAATGGCAGCGGCCCGCGCCAATGCAGACAAGGGCCGCGCCTTCTTTGCCGAAACCTTTGCTCTGTGCTCGAAGCTGATGCAGGCGATCGTCCGCCACCCCAAGCCGGTGATTGCCGAAATCGACGGCGTCGCCACGGCTGCCGGCTGCCAGCTTGTTGCCTCGTGCGATCTCGCCATCGCAACCCCGGAATCGGGCTTTGCCACGCCGGGCGTCAACATCGGCCTGTTCTGTTCCACACCGATGGTGGCCCTGTCGCGCAATGTCTCGCGCAAGCAGGCGATGGAAATGCTGCTGACCGGCGAAACCATCGACGCGGGAACGGCGCGTGACTTCGGCCTGGTCAACCGCGTCGTGCCGGCCGGCTACCTCGCGCAGGTCACGAAGAAATATGCCGACACCATCGCGTCCAAGTCGCCGCTGACGGTGAAGATCGGCAAGGAAGCCTTCTACAGCCAGGCCGAAATGGGTCTGGCGGATGCCTATGACTACGCCGCCGGGGTGATGGTGGAAAACATGCTAGCGCGCGACGCGGAGGAGGGCATCTCCGCCTTCATCGAGAAGCGCTCCCCGGAATGGACCGGGGAGTGATTCCTCATCGCCTGCCATAGTGGTAGCGGCATTGGGCGATTTCCAGCATCCGGCCATCGCCGGATCCTGATACCCGGTAGACGAGCCGGTGTTCGCCGGTAATGCGGCGCGACCAGAAGCCCTGCCAAGCACCGCGCAGCGGTTCCGGCTTGCCCAATCCGGCAAAGGGCGAACGGCGCACGTCCTTGATCAGCGCGCGCAGCTTGTCTGCCGTGGCGGCATCATTGTCGATCCAGTAGCAGAAATCCTCCCAGGCGTCGTCGTCAAAGGCGACGATCAATTCCCGTCCGCCCTGTCCGAATCCTCCAGCCCGAGGTCGGCTGCGGTTTTTGGCGTGACCCGTCCGGCATTCAGCCTCTCAATGGAGCGGGACAGGCGCCTGGCATTGGCGGGGCTGGCCAGAAGGTGAAATGTTTCCTTCCAGCTTTCCAGTTCCTCAAGCGAAATCACCGCGACCGGAGGCTTTCCCTGCCGCGTGACGATGAGTTCCGCACGATCGCTCTCGACCTGGTCCAAATATTTCGCCAGATTGGCACGGAAGTCCGATTGGCTGACGATGCTCATGAGGCCATCTCCTGATTGGGTACCGAATATAGTACAGGAATACGTACGAAACAATGGATCTCGCGCCCCGCATCACCATGATCACGCTCGGCGTTGCCGACGTGGCGGCATCGACTGCCTTTTATGAACGCCTCGGCTTTGTGAAGTCATCGGCGTCGAACCCGTCGGTCACATTCTTCCGCATGAAGGGCACGGTGCTCGGCCTGTTCGGCCGCGCCGATCTGGCGAAGGATGCGCGCGTGGCTGACAGCGCGCCGGGCTTTTCGGGTGTCACCATCGCCCACAATCTCGGCAGCGAGCGCGAGGTGGATGACGCCTATGCTCACGCGCTTTCCAGCGGTGCAAAACCGGTCAAGAATCCGGAAAGCGTGTTCTGGGGCGGCTATTCGGGCTATTTCGCCGACCCTGACGGGCACCTTTGGGAATTGGCTTTCAATCCTCTCATGCCGAATGACCAAGACGGTTTCATGGTACTGCCGGAGTAAGCGATGAACCACGATCACTACAGCGACGATTACATCTCCGGCATTCTCCACGATGTGAAATCGGTTGCCATCCTCGGTGCTTCGGCCAACGAGGTGCGTCCGTCCTTCTTCGTGCTGAAATACCTGATCGACAAGGGCTACCGCGTTGATGCCATCAACCCGGGCCATGCCGGAAAGCCGATCGACAGGGCGATGACCTGGGCCTCGCTTGCAGATTTGCCGGAACCGGCCGACATGATCGACATCTTTCGCGCCTCTTCCGCCGTGCCGGGCATCACGGACGCGATCCTCGCGCTCCCATGGCGGCCGAAGGTCGTCTGGATGCAACTGACCGTGCGCGATGATGACAGTGCCGCCCGGCTGGAGGCCGAGGGCATCAGGGTGGTGATGAACCGCTGTCCGAAGATCGAATATGGCCGCCTGTCGCGCGAGATCGGCTGGAGCGGCATCAATTCCGGCCAGATTTCCTCGCGCAAGCCGGTGCTGCGGGCAGGGTTCCAGAGCCTCGGCATCCGCCAAAGATAGACAAGGCCCGAAAAAGCAAAAAGCGGGGCTGTTTCAAACCCCGCTTCCGCAACCCGGATTTCAGGTCCGGGTGACCGGTCCGCGCTGACCGCCAGTACATCCGTGGCTGGCCGCTGCAAACCGTCAGGCCATGCTCGGCCTGTTCGGTTAATAAAGTGTTAACGGCAGGGCAACTTTTCAAGGGCGGGCCGGAAAATAGGCGCAAAAACAAAAAGCGGGGCAAAACCCCGCTTCCCGCTTGCCTGTTTTCGTCAAGGCAGATGCAGACATTGGCAGCCAGTTCATCCGTGACTTGCCAAGCCTGACAGCGCCTTTCTAGCCACGGCGCATGACAGCCGTGTGACAGCGGAGCGGGAAACGGCAGAGGCACGAAATTGCGCCGGTGACGCTTGGCGCGAAATCCTGTTTCCCACATTGGTCCCGCCCGCCCAAGTTCGGCTTTGACCTTGCGGCCTGCCTGTCGGATAACCGCTGCAACGTTTTCTGACACGATTACCGAGGGAGGAACAATTGTCTCAGCGTACACCCGGTTTTGAAACCCTTGCCGTCCACGCCGGCGCCCAGCCCGATCCGGCCACCGGCGCCCGCGCCACGCCGATCTATCAGACGACGGCCTACGTCTTCAACGATGCCGACCATGCCGCCTCGCTGTTCGGCCTGAAGGCCTTCGGCAACATCTACACCCGCATCATGAACCCGACCCAGGCCGTGCTGGAAGAGCGCGTCGCGGCGCTGGAAGGTGGCACGGCAGCACTGGCTGTGGCCTCGGGCCACGCCGCGCAGATGATCGTCTTCCACACCATCATGGCTCCGGGCGAGAACTTCGTGTCCGCACGCCGGCTCTATGGCGGGTCGATCAACCAGTTCGGCCATTCCTTCAAGAGCTTCGGCTGGGAAGTGCGCTGGGCCGATGCCACCGATCCGGCCTCCATCGCCGCGCAGATCGATGACAAGACCAAGGCGGTCTATATCGAGAGCCTCGCCAATCCCGGCGGCACCTTCACCGACATTGCGGCCATCGCCGAGGTCGCCCATGCCCATGGCCTGCCGCTCATCGTCGACAACACCATGGCCACGCCCTACCTGATCCGTCCGGTCGAGCAGGGCGCCGATATCGTCGTTCATTCGCTGACCAAGTTCATGGGTGGCCACGGCAATTCCATGGGTGGCGTCATCGTCGATGGCGGCACCTTCGACTGGTCGGCCTCGGGCAAGTACCCGATGCTGTCGTCGCCGCGCCCGGAATACAATGGCATCGTGTTGCACGAGACCTTCGGCAATTTCGCCTTCGCCATCGCCTGCCGCGTGCTCGGCCTGCGTGACCTCGGTCCGGCCATCTCGCCGTTCAATGCCTTCCAGATTCTCACCGGCATCGAGACGTTGCCGCTACGCATGGAACGCCATTGCGAGAACGCGCTGAAGGTCGCAACCTGGCTCAAAGGCCATGGCAAGGTCGCCTGGGTTTCCTATCCCGGCCTGGCCGACGATCCGAACCACGCGCTGCAGAAGAAGGTTTCGCCCAAGGGGGCAGGATCGGTCTTCACCTTCGGCATCAAGGGCGGTCACGAGGCGGGCATTCGCTTCGTGGAGGCTCTGGAGATGCTGTCCCACCTCGCCAATATCGGCGACACGCGCTCGCTCGTCATCCACCCGTCCTCCACCACCCACAGCCAGCTCACCGACGAACAGAAAGTGGCGGCCGGTGCCGGCCCGGATGTGGTGCGCCTGTCCATCGGCATCGAGAACGCCGACGACATCATCGCCGATATCGAACAGGCCCTGGCAAAGGCCTGAACGCGGTAAGGTTGGAACAACGGCCCGGCAGGCAAGCGCCCTTGCCGGGCCTTTCGTGTCCGCCCGATTGAACCGGCGCCGATGACGTGCTGTCCTGCGCCTGTCAGCAGCGGAGCACCACCATGTCTGAACCTCTTTTCCTGTCCGTCTCCACATCCTGCGAGGCCGAAGTCTCGCGTCCGGACCCCGCAAGGGTGATTTCCGGCGATCCGGTGCACACCGCCTGGAACTTGGAGGAGCGCGACGGGCTCTACTGCGGCATCTGGCAGTCGACGCCCGGCAAGTGGCGCATTGCCTATGACGAGTGGGAATATTGCCGCATCCTGGACGGTGTCTCGGTGATCTCCGAAGATGACGGCGCGTCAGTGACGGTGCGCGCGGGCGACAGTTTCATCCTGCGCCCAGGCTTCAACGGGACCTGGGAGGTGATCGAGACCACGCGCAAGGATTATGTGATCCGGCTTTGAAGGAGGAGACCATGGCGACCGCAAACGATCTGCGCACGCTCGCGCTGTCCCTGCAAGGTACTGTTGAGGCGCCGCATTTTGACCGCTCTGCCTTCAGGGTGAAACGCATCTACGCGACGCTGCCGCCGGACGGGCTGACCGCGAACCTGAAGCTGGCGCCCGATGAACAGCAGATGCAGTGCCTGATGGCGCCTCACGCGCTGGCACCGGTCCCCAACAAGTTCGGCCTTCAAGGCTGGACCACCGTGACGCTGGCGGCTCTGTCGCGGGACGAACTCGGCCATGTGCTGACAATGGCATGGCACCACGCGCTACCGGTGCAGAAGACAAGAAAAACTTGAACGCATTGCAAAATTGATGCTGCGATGCGAAATGTTTCGCACCGCCTCGCGCCCAAGATATTGCATCGCAACAATATTTCAAAAGTATAGTCCCCGAAATCCACAGTTTCCACAGGGCCGGTTCACTTGTCTGCGCCGCCTTCCTGCCATAGCCTGAATTCATCTCAGGAAGCCAACCGCAGTGCCTGGACAGCACAGCGGACCTGGCGGCGCCACCTGGGACCGCACCGGCCGCGGAAAGACTGGATGGGGCGACCCGGAAAGGATGGAAACGGAAGGAGTCCGGCGGAGTTGCTTGGAGCGGTTCGAAACGCAAAGAGTGGCAAACCGATGCTGCCCATGAAGGACCGGTCAAGTCTTTCGATGGCAAAACGCCGGAAGCAACCGGATCGTTTTGGAAGCAGGCTGGTAGACGGTCTTCGGAACGTTGGAGGCAGGCGGACGGGACGGGATGGGAGCAGAAGGCACCAGATGCAGGAACGGCGATGATCTTCGGAACGCGTCAAACCCGCATCCTACAGGACAGAATAACACGGCGGGCAACCGCTTGTGGGTTCCGGACTGTACAGGGAGGCGCTGGGAGTAATCCCGGCGCTTTCTTTGTTTTTGATCCGCGGTTCGGGCGGATCCCGGCCGCATGCCCTTGGCATTCAGCGCCACTGCGACCAGGCAGGAACGCCGCGCCAAACGGAAACGCCCGGCCGCAGGGACTGGGCGTCTCAACCTGCTTCGGGCTTTCTCAGCGGCAATGGCGCGGGATGGCCACCTGCTTCCAGCCGTTGACCTCGTCGCGCACCTTGATCGCGCGGGACCGCGTCTCGTAGACCGCCGGCGTCGCGACAACATGCGACGTCGCAGCGCGCACCAGCACCTTCTCGCGCACCGTGTCATACATGGCGGGCACGCGGATGGCCTCGCGGCGCTCCGGCGACACCATCACCGTTTTCGTGCGGGCGGCATAACGGGCCGGAACCGTTTCGTATACAGTGCGGGCCGGGGCCACGACCACCTGCTCGGCCACCGTGCCGTAGACCGGCTTCGTCCTGATCTTGCACAGCGTGCGCTTGCCGCCGATCAACTTCCATTCCCAGCCATAGCCGCCCGGCTGCGTCATCACTGTCCTGTGCACGATCTGCGTCTGCGCCGGGATCACACGGGCCACCGAACGGGCGGGCTCCACCATCACGGTCTCGCTGACGGTGCGGTACCGGGCGGGGATCACGCGATAGGAGACGCTTTCGCCACGCACCATCACGCGCCGCTCCTGCCAGGCATATTCGGCCGGCGTGGTGACGACCTGGCGTGAACCGGGCGACACCATCACCCGTTCCTGAACGGTGGAATATTGTGCCGGCTGGTGCACCGGCTGGTAGCAGGCGACGGCCCTGCCGCCCGCCTGCACCTGTGTGATGCTTGCCAGAAGAAGCGTGGCTCCTGCCACTGCCTTGATTGCCTGAACCATGAGAAACTCCGCTATGACGCTTGACCCTGTCCCGGTCGCCGCCGGGTTGTGGCAAGACTAGCCTGCAAGCGCGCCCCTGTCCGCGAAACCTTCATCTGTCGTTAATCGCGCTGGTTAATATGGACGGCAGGGCCGCTGCCCTTGCTAAGGCGCTCTGCCAGCCCTTATCTAGGGGCGACACGGATGATTGATTCATCGCCCGCGCCGTTCTGGCGACAGGGCGTTTTCAGGAAGGATGAGAGACGATGAGGGACCCCGTCGAAACCGCCATGAGCCTCGTGCCGATGGTCGTCGAACAGACCAACCGCGGCGAGCGCGCCTATGACATCTTCTCGCGCCTTCTGAAAGAGCGCATCATCTTCATCACCGGCCCGATCGAGGATGGCATGGCGACGCTGGTTTGCGCGCAGCTCCTCTTCCTGGAGGCCGAGAATCCCAAGAAGGAAATCCACCTCTACATCAATTCGCCCGGCGGCGTGGTCACCTCCGGCATGGCCATCTATGACACCATGCAGTTCATCAAGCCGGCCGTCTCCACGCTGTGCATCGGCCAGGCGGCGTCCATGGGCTCGCTGCTGCTTTGCGCCGGCCACAAGGACATGCGCTTTGCCACGCCGAACGCCCGCATCATGGTGCATCAGCCGTCGGGCGGTTTCTCGGGTCAGGCCTCAGACATCGAGCGCCATGCCCAGGACATCATCAAGCTGAAGCGCCGCCTCAACGAGGTCTATGTCACCCACACCGGCAACGACTACAACACGGTGGAAAGCACACTTGACCGCGATCATTTCATGACCGCGGACGAGGCCAAGGCATGGGGCCTGATCGACAGGGTGATCTCCTCGCGTGATGCCGCCGACGGCTCCGCCGGTTGAGGCAAGGCCCTGCTCACGCGCATGTGAAGGAAAAACGGCGGGCCGGACGGCAGTTCCGGCCCGCCTTTGCTTCGCCGGGCTTGGCGCTGGCCGCCAGCTTGCCTACGTTAAGGCAATGTTTGCATCGTCGCACATAGCCTGAGGCTTAAGCGGGACGGGGAATTGCCGGTCCGGCAAAATTGTGTTTGGGTCGATAGAATGGGTGATTCCACCCTTGCCACGCCCGGCATTCATGTCCGGGCAGGACCCTCAGGCGGGTCCTTGGTCCGGCAGGCCGGGCAGGGGTGCTGAAAGGACAGGTAAGATGAGCAAAGTCAGCGGCAGCAGCGGGGACACCAAGAACACCCTTTATTGCTCCTTCTGCGGCAAGAGCCAGCACGAGGTGCGCAAGCTGATTGCCGGTCCGACCGTTTTCATCTGCGATGAATGCGTCGAACTGTGCATGGACATCATCCGCGAGGAGAACAAGTCCTCGATGGTGAAGTCGTCCGAAGGCGTTCCCACGCCGCAGGAAATCCTCGACGTGCTGGACGACTACGTGATCGGCCAGAAGCATGCCAAGCGCGTGCTCTCGGTCGCCGTCCACAATCACTACAAGCGCCTCGCCCATGCCCAGAAGAACCAGGACGTGGAGCTGGCCAAGTCGAACATCCTGCTGATCGGCCCCACCGGCTGCGGCAAGACGCTGCTTGCCCAGACACTGGCCCGCATCATCGACGTTCCCTTCACCATGGCCGACGCCACCACCCTGACCGAAGCCGGTTACGTGGGCGAGGACGTGGAAAACATCATCCTCAAGCTGCTGCAATCGGCCGACTACAATGTCGAGCGCGCCCAGCGCGGCATCGTCTACATCGACGAGATCGACAAGATTTCGCGCAAGTCCGACAACCCGTCCATCACCCGCGACGTGTCGGGAGAAGGCGTGCAGCAGGCACTGCTGAAGATCATGGAAGGCACGGTGGCGTCCGTTCCGCCGCAGGGCGGGCGCAAGCATCCCCAGCAGGAATTCCTGCAGGTCGATACGTCCAACATCCTCTTCATCTGTGGCGGTGCCTTTGCGGGCCTCGACAAGATCATCTCGGATCGCGGCCGCAAGACGTCCATCGGCTTCGGCGCCACGGTCGAGAACCCGGAAGACCGCCGCACCGGCGAACTCTTCCGCATGGTGGAGCCGGAAGACCTGCTGCGCTTCGGCCTGATCCCGGAATTTGTCGGCCGCCTGCCGGTGCTCGCGACGCTGGAGGACCTCGACGAGGATGCGCTGATCCAGATCCTGTCGGAGCCGAAAAACGCGCTCATCAAGCAGTATCAGCGTCTCTTCGAGATGGAGAATGTGGAACTGACCTTCCATGAGGATGCCCTGCGCGCCATCGCCAAGAAGGCCATCGAGCGCAAGACCGGCGCGCGCGGACTGCGGTCCATCATGGAGGCAATCCTGCTCGACACCATGTTCGAGCTGCCGTCGATGGACGGTGTGCAGGAAGTGGTGATTTCCGACGAGGTTGTCGCCGGCAATGCCCGCCCGCTCTACATCTATGCCGAGCGCGAGGAAGCCAAGGGCAAGTCGAGCGCCTGACCGGGCCAAGTTCGAAGAACGGAAAAGCCGCCGGTTTGTCCGGCGGCTTTTCGTTTTCCAGAGCGTCCCCGCCCGGTATTAAATCGCCCTAATGCCCGGCATTTCAGGCTTCGGAGGGTGCCGCAAGCGGCTTGCGGCCCCACAGGATCAAAATGTCGTCCCCGGGGCGCGCGCGGCGCGGCTTGCGCACATACTCGAAGCCGGCCTTGTCGAGGCAGGCCTGCAATGTCTTCTCGGTAAACAGGATCGTGTGCCAGCCATGCCGGTAGCCGTTCCAGCCGGCGCCGAGCATGCGGTTGGTCGGCCCGTCGAGCTTGACCGTCGTCATCGCCAGGTAGCCGCCGGGTTTCAGCGCATCATGGCACTGGCGCATCACGGCGATGGGGTCGAGCACGTGCTCGATCACTGCATTCATCGTGATGAGGTCGTAATAATCCTTTTCCAGCTGGACATCTTCCAGCATGCCTTCATGGACACGATAACCCTTGCGGCGCACTTCGGCCGCCGCGATGGGCGAGGGCTCAACGCCCACCACTTCCTGAAAGTCTTTCGAGGCCTGGCCCAGCAGCACGCCCTTGCCGCAGCCGATATCGAGGAAACGGCCTGACGAAACGGCCTGGAGGCATTGGCTGTAGAAGCGCTGCTTCTTGGAACCCAGCAGGCGGTCCAGAATCTTCCGCCTCCAGGTCTTGAAGGCATATTTCCGCGCCAGGCTGCGATGACCATCGGCAAACCAGTCACCTGCATCCGGATATTCGTCCTCCGTCGGCACCGGCCACAGCGCGCACAGCCCGCAATTCTCGCAATCCCAGAGCGCCAGCGGGATCTTGGTCTGGTTCCAGTAGTCGCCGACCGGCCATTCATGGCGAAGCCGGAAATGGTTTCCGCCGCACAACTTGCAACGGTAGCCGGTTGTGGCGGGATTGGGCTGCAGCGTGTCTGCTTTGCCCCGGCGCAGGGAAGGGATGGTCATCAGGATTGCTTCCGTTGGTATGTGCACATCAGAATGCGCTGATGTATCGATGACCGAACAGCGTTGATCAAGAGCCGTCGGCCAATGAGCCCGGGCCGGGCCAACATGGCGCGTGGCAAACTACCGGAAGGCGGAATTTGCTGCAACCGGCAGGCATTTGCGAATTGGCGCCGCTGCAAAGCGGGTTTAACATGACAGAATCACGAAAGGTCCGCGCCTTGAAAAGATGGGCGCAGGCCTCCAAGTAAGGGCCACGGGCCGTTGACCCGGATGGGCGTCTGGCCGGTTGCCAGGAATTGGGACTGCCGGACGCTGCTGTGGGGCTCCACCAGGAGCCAGGAAGGAATGAAAATGACGGATAGAGCTGTGAGCCGCAGCTTCGAGGCTCGCGACGGGCGTTATGCCGTCCTGCCGCTGCGCGACATCGTGGTGTTTCCGCACATGATCGTGCCGCTGTTCGTGGGCCGCGAGAAATCCATCCGTGCGCTGGAAGAGGTGATGGGCGGTGAAAAGCAGATCCTGCTTGCCACCCAGAAGGATGCCTCCGTTGATGAACCGGATGCTGCGGGCATTTACGACACCGGAACGCTCGCCAACGTGCTGCAATTGCTGAAACTGCCGGACGGCACCGTCAAGGTGCTGGTCGAGGGCGGCGCGCGCGCGCGCATCACCGGCTTTACCGGCCGCGAGGACTTCCACGAGGCCGATGTCGAAATCCTGGCCGAACCGGCCGAGGAAGCCATCGAGCTTGAGGCGCTGGCCCGCTCCGTGGTCTCCGACTTCGAGAATTATGTGAAGCTGAACAAGAAGATCTCGCCCGAGGTTGTCGGCGCGGCCTCGCAGATCGAGGATTTCTCCAAGCTCGCCGACACGGTCGCCTCCCATCTCGCCATCAAGATCCCCGAGAAGCAGGAAATGCTGGCCACGCTTTCGGTCAAGCAGCGTCTTGAAAAGGCCATGGGCTTCATGGAGTCGGAAATTTCCGTGCTCCAGGTGGAAAAGCGCATCCGTTCGCGCGTCAAGCGCCAGATGGAGAAGACCCAGCGCGAATACTACCTCAACGAGCAGATGAAGGCGATCCAGAAGGAACTCGGCGAGGGCGAGGACGGCCGCGACGAGGCCGGCGAACTGGAAGACCGCATCAAGAAGACCAAGCTCAGCAAGGAGGCCCGCGACAAGGCCGAGGCCGAACTGAAGAAGCTGCGCTCCATGTCGCCCATGTCGGCGGAAGCCACCGTCGTGCGCAACTATCTCGACACGCTGTTGTCGCTGCCCTGGGGCAAGAAGTCCAAGGTCAAGAAGGACCTGAACTATGCCCAGAAGGTGCTCGACGATGAGCATTTCGGCCTCGACAAGGTCAAGGACCGCATCGTCGAATATCTCGCCGTGCAGGCCCGCCAGAACAAGCTGAAAGGTCCGATCCTCTGCCTCGTCGGCCCGCCCGGCGTCGGCAAGACCTCGCTTGCCAAGTCCATCGCCAAGGCGACGGGCCGCGAATATATCCGCATGGCGCTCGGCGGCGTGCGGGACGAGGCTGAAATCCGTGGCCACCGCCGCACCTATATCGGCTCCATGCCAGGCAAGGTCATGCAGTCGATGAAGAAGGCCGGCAAGGCCAATCCGCTCTTCCTGCTCGACGAGATCGACAAGATGGGCATGGATTTCCGCGGCGACCCGTCATCGGCGCTGCTGGAGGTGCTGGACCCG
This sequence comes from Brucellaceae bacterium, assembly GCA_020637755.1. Classification (GTDB taxonomy): domain Bacteria; phylum Pseudomonadota; class Alphaproteobacteria; order Rhizobiales; family Rhizobiaceae; genus Zhengella. The sequence goes on from JACKJW010000003.1 coordinate 34,098, forward strand.
GAACAGAACGCGCACTTCATGGATCACTACCTTGAAGTGGAATACGACCTGTCGCCGGTCATGTTCATCACCACGGCCAACACGCTGAACATCCCCGGCCCGCTGATGGACCGTATGGAGATCATCCGCATTGCCGGTTACACCGAGGACGAGAAGGTGGAGATCGCCAAGCGCCATCTGCTGCCGAAGGCCGTGCGCGACCATGCGCTCCAGCCCAAGGAGTTCTCGGTTTCCGACGATGCCATCCGCGGCGTGATCCGCACCTACACCCGTGAGGCGGGCGTGCGTAACCTCGAGCGCGAGCTGATGACGCTGGCGCGCAAGGCCGTCACGCGCATCCTCAAGGACAAGGTGAAGGCGGTGAAGGTCACCGGCAAGAACCTGGACGAGTTCCTCGGCGTGCCGCGCTTCCGCTATGGCCAGGCCGAGGGCGAGGACCAGGTGGGTGTCGTGACCGGACTGGCCTGGACCGAAGTGGGCGGCGAGTTGCTCACCATCGAAGGCGTCATGATGCCGGGCAAGGGCAAGATGACCGTCACCGGCAACCTGCGCGACGTGATGAAGGAATCGATCTCGGCGGCGGCCTCCTATGTCCGCTCCCGCGCCATTGATTTCGGCATCGAGCCGCCGCTTTTCGACAAGCGCGACATCCACGTGCACGTGCCGGAGGGTGCCACGCCGAAGGACGGCCCGTCGGCCGGTATCGCCATGATGACCGCCATCGTTTCGGTGCTGACCGGCATTCCGGTGCGCAAGGATATCGCCATGACCGGTGAGATCACGCTGCGCGGCCGGGTGCTGCCCATTGGCGGCCTGAAGGAAAAGCTGCTGGCGGCGCACCGCGGCGGCATCAAGAAGGTGCTGATCCCCGAGGAGAACGCCAAGGACCTGCCGGATATTCCGGAGAACGTGAAGGCAGGCCTTGAAATCGTTCCCGTCGGCCGGGCAGGCGAGGTGCTGGGCCACGCTCTTGTGCGCATGCCGGAGGCCATCGAATGGACCGAACCGGCCGAGCCTGTGAAGCCCGTCGCAGCCGCATCCGATGCGGTCGGCATTGCCCACTGAGGCCTTTTGAAAACCAACTGTTGAAAAGCCGGGTTTCGACCCGGCTTTTTTGCTGGAATCCCACCTTTTCTGGGGGTTTGCGGCGATGCGGGAACGAAAAAGGCTTTGTTTCGCCCCGAGCCGTGAATATGGTCCCGGCAACCGGTTGAGTCGCATTCCCGGTTGATGAACAACAGAAAAGGGAAACCCCATGAACAAGAACGAACTCGTGGCTGCCGTTGCCGAGAAGGCCAACCTGTCCAAGACCGATGCACAGTCCGCCATCGACGCCGTGTTCGAGGCGATCACCGGCGAACTGAAGAATGGCGGCGATGTTCGTCTCGTCGGTTTTGGCAATTTCTCGGTTTCCCGCCGTGAAGCCACCACCGGCCGCAACCCTCAGACCGGCAAGACCGTCGACATTCCGGCCCGTAACGTGCCGAAGTTCTCGGCCGGCAAGGGCCTGAAGGACGCCGTCAACTAAGACGCGCCCGACTGCCAGTTCCGATTGCCCGGCCGGACGCGCTGTCCGGCCGGGTTTTTCTTGTCTGCCCCCGTCCCGCCGTTGCCTTGTCACGCCGCCTGTTGTCTCATGCTCGGGACTTGGCAGAGGGACGAACGATCATGACCAGCCACCGCCTGACCGGCCGTATCAATCAGGGGCGGGGCGCGGCGCCCGCCGATCTGGTGCTGCGTGGCGGGCGCTTTTTCGATCTGGTGAGCGGCCGCCTTGTGGAGGGCGATATCGCCATCTGTGGCGAGACGATCGTCGGCACCTGCGCGTCCTATCGTGGCGCGCAAGTCATCGACATTTCCGGCCGGATCGTCGTGCCGGGCTTCATCGACACACACCTTCATGTCGAATCCTCGCTCGTCACGCCATTCGAGTTTGATCGCTGTGTGCTGCCGCACGGCGTCACCACGGCCATCTGTGATCCCCATGAAATCGCCAATGTCGCGGGCATTCCCGGTATCCGCTATTTCCTCGACAGTGCCATGCAGACGGCAATGGACCTGCGCGTCCAGCTTTCCAGCTGTGTGCCCTCAACCGAAATGGAGACGACGGGAGCCCGGCTGGAGGCCGCAGACCTGACGCCCTTCATGGATCACCCCAAGGTGATCGGCCTGGCCGAGTTCATGAATTATCCGGGCGTCCTCTTCAACGATCCCGCCTGCATCGCCAAGCTGGAGGCGTTCCAGGGCCGCCACATCGACGGCCATGCGCCGCTGGTCCGCGGGCTGGACCTGAACGGCTATCTGGCGGCGGGCATCCGCACCGACCATGAGACGACCACCGCCGACGAAGCGCTCGAAAAGCTCTCCAAAGGAATGCACATCCTCATCCGCGAAGGCTCGGTGTCGAAGGACCTGCATGCGCTGGCCCCGATCATCACGGAGCGAAATTCGCCCTTCATTGCGCTGTGCACCGACGACCGCAACCCGCTCGACATCGCCGAACATGGCCATCTGGACTACATGATCCGCACAGCGATTGCCCTCGGCGCCGATCCGCTGGCCGTCTATCGCGCAGCTTCCATTTCCGCGGCGAAAGCCTTCCGTCTGCATGACCGCGGCCTCGTCGCGCCCGGTTGGCGCGCCGATCTCGCCATCGTTTCCTCTCTGGAAGCCTGCGACGTCGGGATGGTGCTCTCGGCCGGCAGGATCGTGGACGATGCGCTCTTCGCCGCACGCACCATCGTCGAGCCCGTCGCGCGCCACTCGGTCAAGGCGCGCGCCGTTACCGCTGCCGATTTCGCCCACCGGTCCAACAACGGGCATACCCATGTCATCGGCATCGAACCCGGCAAGATCATCACGCGCCACCTGCATGAGGACATGCCGCTGGAGGGCGGGCAGAAGCGCGCGGACGTCGCCCGCGATCTGGTCAAGATCGCCGTGCTGGAACGCCATGGCAAGAACGGCAACCTTGCCACCGGATTCGTAAAGGGCTTCGGCCTGAAACGCGGCGCCATCGGTTCGACCGTCTGCCACGACCACCACAACATCGCCGTCGTCGGCACGGACGATGCCGACATGGCGCTGGCCGCCACACGCCTTGGCGAGATCGAGGGCGGCTTCGTCGTGGTGGCCGATGGCAAGGTGCTGGCAGAAGTGGCGCTGCCCGTCGCCGGCCTGATGAGCCTGAAGCCCTATGAAGATGTGCGTGACGAATTGATGGTCCTGCGCGCCGCAGCCCGCACCCTCGGCGTGACACTGGAAGAGCCGTTCCTGCAACTGGCCTTCCTCGCGCTGCCCGTCATCCCCCACCTCAAGATCACCGATCACGGCATGGTCGATGTCGACCGCTTCGAGGTGATCGCAGCGGGGTGATTGCAGCGGGGTGATTGCAGCGGGGTGACACCTCACGGCTTGGCTTCGCCGCCTGCCTGCGCTAAGCCTCCCCCGCAATCGGAAGGGGGCATGTCCGGCATGAAATACCGCGCAGACATTGACGGCCTGAGAACGCTGGCCGTCGTTCCGGTCGTCCTGTTCCACGCCGGGCTGGGCTTTTCCGGCGGCTTTGTGGGTGTCGATATCTTCTTCGTCATTTCCGGTTTCCTGATCACCGGCATCCTGCATGATGGCATGAAGGCCGGCACATATTCGGTGACCGGCTTCTATGACCGCCGCATCCGCCGCATTTTCCCGGCCCTGCTGGTGGTAACAGTCATGGTGCTGGCCTCGGCCTCGGTGCTGTTGATGCCGTCCGATTTCCAGGCCACCGCCAAATCGGCGCTGTGGTCCTCTGTGTTTCTGTCCAATTTCCATTTTTATGCGCAGACCGGCTACTTCATGGAAGCCGCCGAACTGAGCCCGTTGCTGCACACATGGTCGCTCTCGGTGGAAGAGCAGTTCTATGTCGTCTTCCCGCTGGTCTTGTGGCTGGCCCACCGCTTCCTGCGCTCTGCCGGGCGGCTGCTCATGCTGCTGTCGGTGATCGCGGCCATTTCCTTCGCACTTTCCGTTATTGCCGTGCGCAGCACACCGGAAGCCGCCTTCTACCTCAGCCACAACCGCATCTGGGAACTGATGACGGGCTCCATGCTGGCCGTTGCCGTGAGAGAAGGTCTCACCTCCCGGATTTCAGCCCGTCCGGCAATCGCCAACGGCGCGGGCGCTCTTGGCCTCGCGCTGATCGTCTGGGCCGTTTTCTCCTATTCCGCCTCCACACCGTTTCCCGGTGCCGCGGCGCTGGCACCCTGCCTCGGGGCCGTTCTGCTCATCTGGTCCGGCGCAAGCGGAACAGCGGCGGTGGCCAACCGCCTGCTTGCACTGCCGCCAATGGTTTTCATCGGGCGCATCTCCTATTCGCTCTACCTGTGGCACTGGCCCGTCTTCGTCTTTGCCCGCTATGGACGCGAGGTCGCGCCCGTAGCGGCCGAAATGCTTGTTTGGGTGGGCGTTTCCGTGGCACTCGCCATCCTGTCATGGCGTTTCATCGAACAGCCGTTCCGCGACCGCCAACGATTCCCAGATCCGCTGAAGGTGCTGGCGGCCGGTGCGCTGGCAACTGCACTGGTGGCGGGAACATCTGCGGGCATTTCTTCGGCGCGCGGCTTTCCGAGCCGGCTCGATCCCGAACTGCGCAAGCTCATCAAGGCGCGTTACATGCACGACAGGCGCGATTGCCACCGCGTGACACCGTCCCGCATGCGCCGGGGCGACATCTGCATCCGCGGTGCCGAAACGGGCGAACCCTCCTTCGTGCTGGCAGGCGACAGCCATGCCGATGCAGCCAGTCCGGCCATCTTCGCCGCTGCTGAAGCGCTTGGCCTGCGCGGCTACCAGTACACGGCGGCCGGTTTCCGCCCCATGCCGGGTGTGGAAAAGCGGGGCGAGCCAAATTACGTGCATCGCTCGGCCGCCTTTGTCGCGTTTCTGAAGCAGCACCCGGAAGTGCACACCGTCATCATCACCGGCTTCTGGATCCACCAGCTGACGGGGGATTCCTTCCGGCACAGGGGCACCCTCTGGTACGATGCCGCCTATGACGGCTCTGGCACCGCCTACAACCGGATAGCCACGCGCAACGGCCTGACACGTCTCTTCACCACCTTTGCCGACCGCCGATTCATCCTGCTGGATGACGTCGCCTCGGGCAACGCGCTGGACCTGAAAAGCCAGGCGCGCCGCATCTGGCGGTCAGGCCAGGGGTCCATGGCCGCTGCCGCCATGGACCGTGCGGATTACCAGGCCCAGCGCGATGCCTATGAGCCCTTGCTCAAGGAACTGGCCGCCACGCACCCCAACGTCACCTACGAGCCGCTGTTTACAACCCTCTGCGACGACATGGCCTGCCGCCTGATGCGCAATGGCCAGCCGGTGTGGCGCAATGGCGACCATCTGAGCGCCACGGGCGCCATGTTGCTGGAACCGCAGTTCCGCGACCTTTTGGCCACGTTGGAAACGCTTCAAATCGCACGTTGAACGCAGCGAAGCGCAAGATTGGAATCATCTGGAAACGCTTCAAATCGCACGTTGAACGCAGCGAAGCGCAAGATTTGAATCATCTGGAAATGGTGGGCGATGAGAGACTCGAACTCCCGACATCCTCGGTGTAAACGAGGCGCTCTACCAGCTGAGCTAATCGCCCGGACGCGGCTGTCCGCGGACGGCAGGGGTTTAGGCGTTTAGCGCCCCCGGCGCAAGGAAAAAACCGATTTGGCGCGGCGTGCAACGGTGCGGCGAGAATTAACCGGCCAATGCGCTCTCCCCGCTTGACACTCATCACCGATGGCCTTAAGTCACGCCCCACGACGCCGCCGGAAACGGATCGGCCGTCCAAAGCGCGGGTGTAGCTCAGTCGGTTAGAGTGCCGGCCTGTCACGCCGGAGGTCGCGGGTTCGAGCCCCGTCACTCGCGCCATTTTTTCAATGACTTAGCATTGATGCCGTTGGCGAAAAGTCTGAATGCCGGGCCGGCAATTCAGACTCGATTGTGGGATGCAGTTTTCTTCTGATTGGACGCAAACCTGTTGGTCGAAAACTCGGTTCAGCCAAGGACTCGCAACCCCACCTATTAAGTCATCAAAAATGGCCGCACTTGGGCGCGTTCTCGCTAATTGACGGTAAAAATACAAAAGAAATCAGATAGATAATGCAAGTTTGCAGGTTTAGCCTGATTCAGATATCTAATTCGTATGGACGCAATTTCAAAAGACGACATTCTGATTCGAGTACGTCGCGACAATCCTTGGTGGAGTGATGTCGATAACGTAATACCGGAAGCTGAATCGCCTCGAAGAGTATATTTCAACTCATTTGTTGAGGTAGCCCTCAATAAGAATATCCGGAGAGCTGCGATACTTTTAGGGCCGCGGCGCGTCGGTAAGACGTTCATGCTTAAGCAGCTGATTCATGAGGCGATGCTGCGGGGGCAAGACCCAAAAAGAATTCTTTATATTAGCGTCGATACACCCATATATTTAGGCATTCGTCTTGAAGCATTTATCGAAATGATCGATGAATATTCTGATAATATGGAATATATAGTAATATTTGATGAAATACAGTATCTTTCGGGTTGGGAAGTTCATTTAAAGGATTTGGTGGACAGTTATAAGAATATTAAATTTATTGCTAGCGGGTCAGCCGCTGCGGCTCTTCGCTTGAAGAGCAAAGAATCTGGCGCCGGGCGATTTTCTGACTTCATGCTGCCTCCATTGACGTTCTACGAATTTCTGCTTTTTATCGGACGAGATGAAGAATTAGTTGAGGAAGTATGTCATGAAAATCAGTATGAAACGGAGAAATTAGATAGATATAAATGTAAAAATATAGAAGAATTAAATAATTGTTTCATCGACTATCTGAATTTTGGAGGATATCCGGAGGCAGTACTTAATCAAGAAATAAGAAAAAATCCAGAGAGATTTATTAAAAATGACATTATTGATAAGGTGCTACTAAAAGATCTGCCAAGTCTTTATGGAATAAATAGAATTCAAGAATTAAATCAGCTCTTTTCGTTTCTTGCTTACAATGCTGGGTTGGAGGCGAGTTATGAAAATATCTCACAAGAAACCGGCTTAACCAAGCCGATGGTGAAGCAATTTATTGAGTATCTAGAAAGTGCATTCTTGATAATTAAGACAAGTAGCACGGATGAGATGTGCAGAATAAAACAAAGGGAGAGAAATTTTAAGGTATATTTAAACAATCCGTCCATGCGAGCTGCTCTTTTTGCTCCTGTCGTAGCGGACGACAGTGCTATGGTCGGTCGACTGGCCGAGTCGGCGATATTTTCTCAATGGCAACATTCTGCGCGATTTGGAAGGTTGCATTACGCAAGATGGCGAAATGGAGAAGTAGATATTGTTTATATTTTGTCGAATAAAAATGCAGCGTGGATAGGGGAAATTAAATGGTCAGATCAAATTAAACAAAAATTTCGAGAAAAAACGAGCGGGATTGCGCATTTGATCCGCAAAAATCCGTCGATTGAGAGTTCCTTCATTACGACCAAGACCATTCATTCGAGCAGCGTGATTGAAGGCTGCTCGCTTCGAATTTATCCAAGTGCCTTGTATGCCTACATGGTCGGCAGGAACATAACGAAGGATCTCGATGAGGTCCTAAAACGCGATTGAATTAGATTTTACCGGCCATATTTTCCGAAGACTGCAACATGCAAGGGCAGCAGGTTCGCTTAGAGCCGAGAGACCGTCTGATGAATGACATCAGATTGCTACCGCATTTGAAGCTCCCGCGCTCACCTCTTGAGGTAAATTCAGACTGGCAAGCCTATAGACTATCGTTCAAACTTTGCTACAGATTGGCAGTGATTTCAGCCACCTATAGAAGTCTGAAGATATTGAGATTGTTCAACAACGATTAGGCCTGTCACGCCGGAGGTCGCGGGTTCGAGCCCCGTCACTCGCGCCATTTTTTCCTTCAAAAGCAAGGCCTTGATTTCGGCATTTGGCCGAAGGCCAACGGCTTTGATGTTACCTTTGCGCGGGCACTGTCACGTGCGCTCTGGCAGAAGCCTTTCGATGTCCTTCAGGCTGGTCTGCCCGCCCGGCGAAAACAGCATGGTTCCCAGCGCTGCACGGGCCGGGCGCAGCGCCGCGCCCGCATCCTGCGCGGCATGCCGTTCCAGATGGGTATAGAGCGCCATGGCATCGCCGGATTGCGCAAGATCGCGCGCCTGCCGGAGCGCGTGCAACATTGCCCGCCTGTGGCGATGACGCGCCCATGCGGGAGCCAGCAGGGCGGGCGCTCCTGCCAGCAGGGCCGCAGCCAGCAGGGCCAGTCCGCTTGCCGCCAGCAGGCCGGGCGCGGTGGTCACACGCAGCCATGCCGCAAGCCTTCCCGCCAGTCCGCGCCTTTCGTCAGCCTGGCGGAGCAGGGCGTTACGGTCCGGCGCACCGATGTTGATCCGCCGGGCGGGAATGATCGATTCGCGCGTCTGGCGCGATTGCGTGTCCCACCAGGAGAGCCGGATCGTGTCCGGGAACACCGGTACGGGACTGAGTGCACGCACCCGGTAGGTGAAGGAGGCGCGGGCCGTCATGCCCTCCGGCGTCACCTCCTGGCTGCGCTCGGATGCAATGCGCGTGATACCGAGCGCCCGGCTTTCCGGCATCAGGACATCGGGCAATTGCGAGGCGGTGACGCCGCGCGCCGAAAGCGTCAGAACGCGCGTCACCTCGTCGCCCGCATTCAGCTCGCGCACATCCTGCGACCAGTCTTCCGCGAGCGTGAGATCGCGGGCGGGCAGCCACCATTTGCCTTCAGGGAAAACCGAAGGCAGCACATTGAACGAAATGGAAGGAGCGGTGACGGAGAAGAGCCCGCGCTCGACCCGTGAGCTGATCATCTCTCCGCTGAGCTTGAGTTCGGGGATCGTCATTGCGCCGGACCGTTCCGGAAAGATCAGCCAGCGCCATGCAATCTGCCGCCAGCCTGCGGCTTCGTCCACCGTGCGCCGTTCGGTCCAGACCGGCACGGCCCTGAAGCCGTCGAGGACCGGCACCGGCAGGCGGTCGGCAAGGATGGGATGGCGGTGGCTGAAGACAACGTCAAGAACGACTTCTTCCTGAACGCGTGGATCGCGCCGCGAGACCGTCATCTCCAGCTTCAGGTCGTCGGGACCGGGAGCCCAGGCCGGGGGCGCCTCCGCCAGCACGTTCACCACGACCGAATTGGACGCGACCTCACCGGCAAACAGGGGCCCGATAATGACGGTCCCGGCATTCAGCGGCTGAATCTCCACGCGCCGCAGGCGGATCTCGACCACTTTGCCCCCGACAACAGCAATGCGCGTGCCGCGCGTCTCCCGGCCGAGTTTGGCGACCGCCTCCAGCGGTGCCGTGTCGGCCGGCTCTGGCAGTCCCACCGTCTCGATGTCGAGGAAAAGCGTATCCCCAAGCACGATCTGGGAGGAATCAAGCCGCAACGTTACGGATTGGTCGGCAAGCTGCGCCTGCGCCGGTCGTGGAAGGCCCGCAAGAAGGATGGCGAGCAGAAAGGTCAGCAAGGAGAGGACGACAAGGACGAGCGGTCTTGCACCTACCATGGGGACTGCCCCTCATCTGGCGCATTGCCCGCCGCCTTGCGCCGCCGGGCTTCCAACGCGATCCGGCTTTTCAGGAAGCGGGCCGGATTGTCGGAAATCGTGTTCAGCCATTGCTCGGTCGCCTGCGCACCTTCGAGCCGGGCACGCAAGGCCGCTGATTTCGGGTCCGCCGCCTCCGCGCTTTCGCTGGAAGCTGCGGCCTGTTCTGCCTGCTCCTCGCGCTCGCCTTCCGGCTTGCCGCCCTGCGTCCGGCTGGCGCCGTCCTTGCCATCCTCTTGCGGGCGCTCACCACCGGGTGTGTCGCCCTTTGCGCCACCCTTTGTGGCATCGGTGGCGTCGCTCTCTTGCTGGTCCCTGCTCTCGCCCTTTTGCTGCTCCTCGCGGCGGCGCTCGGCGCCATCCTTCTGATCCCCGCTTTCGGCGGCCTTGTCATCTTCCGGCTTCGGCTTCTCGTCCACCTCGTCGATGGCGCGGGCCTTGGGCTGAAGAGCGGCCTGTCCCTTGTTGTCTTCCGCCCTTGCCAGCAACTCGCGCATCACGCCGGCATTGAAGGCGGCATCTGGAAAATCCGGGCGGCGCGCCAGGGCCGCACGGTAACTTTCAAGCGCCAGCGCATAATAGCCGAGCTGGGCGTAGGCATTGCCAAGGTTGAACAGCGAATCTGGATCACTGGCGCGCACGAAGGCCTCTACCGCCCGCCACCACTGCCCGGACTTGTAGAGCGCCGCGCCCTTCCATGCGGGATCGCTGAAGAGTTCCGCGGCCTCGGCATGCCGGCCTTCCAGATAGAGGCGGTGTGCGGTCCAGTCATCGCTTGCCTGCGCCGGGGAAGCGGCAATCCATGCGGCCAGAAGCAGCAGGCGCCGTCTCATGCGAGCCTCCGGCGCATGTCGGCGAGCAGGAAGGGGATGGCCGCGACAAGCACCCAGTGGGCGATGCCTTGCCAGCCTTCCGCTTCCAGCGGGTTGGTGGCCAGCGGATCGGCCGCCGCGCCGGATTCTGCTGCCAGTGCCGCGATGTCGATTGCCCCGGCACCATCCGTCACGACGAGACTGCCGTTTCCTGCCGCAGCAAGGCGCTGGTTGGCGGCCATGTCCTGCGGCGCGGGTGTCTCCGTTGTCTCGCCGGCAAAGGCCAGCACATCAATGCGATGGCCCCTGGCGGCAAACTGCGCGGCTGTCGCAAGAGCTGCAGGTGTCACCACCGGAGCGTCGGAGAGGATGAACAGCCGCGCCCGCGACACGCCGGAGTCGGAGACAATGGAGGCGGCAAGCGACAGCGCGCGCGCCACATCCGAGCCTTCCGTGGGGATCAAGCCGGTTTCCAGCACACCGGCCGCCGCCTCGTATTGCCGCCGGTCAAAGGAGAAGGGCTCGGCCAGATAGGCATCACCGGAAAACACAGCAAGGCCGGCCGCCCTTGCCCCGGCGGCCTTGGAAAGCGCCAGCGCGGCATTGCGTGCGGCAGCAATGCGCGTCGGGCGTATGTCATCCAGTCCCATGGATTTGGAGACATCCACCATCACCAGCCAGGCTTCCGCATGCCGCCATGCATTCTGGTTATCGGCACGGATTGCCGGTGCGCTCAATGCCGCAAAGCCGATCGCAGCGGCGATCCAGCCCGGATGCAATCCCGCTCCGGTGGCTGGCTTTGGTCTCAGCCAGGCAAGCACCTGCGGGTTCATCACCCGCCCCCAGCCATCGCGCAAGGCGCTGCTGCGGGCGGCAAGGGCCATGGCAAGGCAGGCAAGGGCGGCAAGCAGCCAGAGCGGGTGCAGGACCGTCATGCGCGCTCCTCCCGCCAGGCGGCCGCAAGTGCCAGACCGAGCAGAACCAGCATCGCTGCAATCGCATAGCCGGTCAGGTCTTGGCGCGGAACGAAGGGAGGGGCAGGGGCCTTGCCGCCTTCCAGCGCGTCGATGGCATCATAGGCAGCTTTCAATTCCTCTGTCGTGCGGGCACGAAAGAACGTGCCGCCAGATGCTTCCGCCACCTCGCGCAAGGTCTTTTCGTCCAGATCGGCCGATGGGTCGATAGGGTCGCCGGCAGCGTCGGCGCGCTCGCTGCCAAGCCCGATGGCGTGGATGCGGATGCGGTTTTCGGCCGCAAGGCGCGCGGCATCCTCCGGCTCCGCTGAGCCGGAATTGTTGGTGCCGTCGGAAAGCAGGATGATGGCACGTTCAGGAGCGGGGTCATCGCGCAGCTTGACGATGGCCAGGCCCAGTGCCTCGCCGATGGCAGTGGTGCGCCCGGCCATGCCGATGGCGCTTTCGCCGAGCGCGTGGGCAACGGAGGCCCGGTCAAACGAGACCGGGCTTGCCGAAAACGCCTCTTCACCGAACAGCACAAGGCCCACACGGTCACCCTGCCGCGCCGTCAGAAAGGCACCCGCCACCGTTTTCACCGCCGCAAGCCGGTCGGTGACCTGACCGCCGATCACGAAATCCCGCTTTTCCATGCTTCCGGAAAGGTCAATGACCAATTCGAGCGCGCGCCCGCTCGCCGGTGCGACCTGCTCTCCGGAGATGATGCCCGGCTGGGCAATCCCTGTGACAAGCGCGGTCCAGACGAGCGCGGGCAGCAGAAGACGGGCCGGCGGGCGGCGTCCGCTGCTTCCCTCCGCATCCATCGCCTCGGCCAAGGCAGGGGGCACGCGCAGCGGAGACGCCGGCGCACGGTTTCTGCCCGCCAGTGCCAGAATCAGGGGCAAGGGCAGCAAAAGGAATGCGAGCGGCCAGCCGAAACTTACCATGGGCGCCACCATGGTCCGGTCAGCGCCCGGAGAACGCCCTTGGTCAAGGCATCCCGGTCGGCAGAGACGCCGGGGGCATAAAGGGCGTCGCCGAAGATGCGGCCCTCTCCCCGGGTAAAAAAATCTGTCGCAAAATGCTGGTCAAGCCAGCGCAGCCAAGCGTCACCGCTGAGTGCGGCCGCCGCCGTCCCGCCACTGCGCGAAGCTTCGTCGCGCAGAAGATGGGCAAGCGCTGCCACTCCCGCCTCGCCCGGCAGGCGCATGGCGCCATCAATGCGCGCGCCCATTGCCCGGCGCGCTGGGCTGCGGCGGCGCAACAGTGCGGTGATCAGCAGCAGGGCAGAGAGAAAGGTGAAGGCGGCCAAGGCCAGAAGCACCCAGTCCGGCAGGCCATCCGGCGGTGGCGGCAGGCGGATGTCACGCAGTGTGTCAAGCGGGTTGGCGGCAGGGGAGGGGTTGGTCGCGGCCATGGCTGCCTCACAGCCATCCGCGCGCTTCGAGCGCCAGCAGCACGTCTCCCGGCGGCGTTGTGGTCAGCACCGGCAGCACGGGAACCATGGCCCGCTCAAGCTGCTCGTGGACTGCCGCGCGGTGGCTTGCCAGACGGGCGAGAAGCGCCTCGCGGGAAAAGGCATCGGCCCGGAATACTGTGCTTCCGGCGGCCCCTTCGTAGGCATAGCGGCCAGCCGGAAGTCCTTCGGCCTCGCAGGGGTCCAGAAGATGGAGTATGGCCAGCCGTCTGCGCCGTCCCGCCTCCAGTATGTCGGCCTCGAATTCCTGTCCGGGTCCGTCCAGACCGGTGATGAGCAGGGCCGCACCGGAAGCGCGTCCCGCGCCGTTGAGCCATGAGATGCAATCGGCAAGGGGAGCATCCGGCGCCGCGCCACGCGCCTTGGCCGTCGCGCTGGCCCCCGCGAAGCGCCCGGCGATCAGCCCCGCACCGGCAAGCGCGCCCTTGGTTCCTGCTGCCGGGCGGCTGGCGGACATGCCTCCGGCGTCAAACACCGCCGCGCCCGCGCGGTCACCATCCGCGCTGGCCTGCCAGAGGATCGCGGCAGCCAGTTCGCCCGCGCGCACCGCCTTCAGGCAGGCCGTGCCAGTGAACATGGAAGCCCGGAAATCGACCGCAACCGTGATCGCACGCTCACGCTCCTCGCGGTAAAGCCGGGTGTGCGGCTTGCCGGTGCGCGCCGTCACGTTCCAGTCGATGTGGCGCACATCATCGCCGTCGGCATAGGCGCGCAGATCATCGAAATCCAGCCCGTGGCCGCGCTTTGGCCCGCGTACCAGACCCGGAAAATGTGTCAGGCCGCGCAGCGAACGGCCACCGCCAGCCAACATGGAAAGGCGCATGGCAACCAGGCGGTCAAGCGTCAGCTCCGTTGCATTGTCTCCAGCACTGCCGCCCACGGCGCTTGTCATGCGTGCCTCACGTCAGCGGAGTCGCGGCAACAATGGCATCGACCACCGCGCCGGCGGTGCGGCCGGAGGCGCGCGCCTTGTAGGTCAGGCCGATACGCCCGGACAGCACGTCGCGCGCAAGGCCGCGCACATCGCCGGGCAGCACATGGTCGCGTCCGGCCAGCCAGGCCGCAGCCTGGGATGCCTGTGCCAGGCCGATGGACCCGCGCGGCGAGGCGGCATGCTCGATGTCGGCTGCCTCCGCACCACCCGGCCCTTCCCCGCGCGTGGCGGCGACAAGGCGCACGACATAGTCGCGAATCGCAGCCGAAACGTGCACGGCGCGAACCTGCGCCTGCGCATCGGTCAGAAGGCCGGGTGACAGGAAGGCGTGCGGGAGCGAAGGGGCAGCCGAGCTTTCATCGAGCGCCAGATCGAGGATCGCGCGCTCTTCCTCCTCCTTGGGCATCGGCACGGTGACAAAGAACAGGAACCGGTCCAGCTGGGCTTCCGGCAGCGGATAGGTGCCCTCATGCTCGATGGGGTTCTGCGTCGCCGCCACCAGAAAGGGTCGCTCCAGCCTGCGTGTCTCTCCGCCCGCGCTGATCTGGCCTTCGCCCATGGCCTCCAGCAGGGCAGACTGCACCTTGGGCGGTGCGCGGTTCACCTCGTCCATCAGAACCACATTGGCGAAGAGCGGGCCTTGCACAAACTCGAAGTGCCCGGTTTCGGGGCGGAAGACCGTCGTGCCGGTCAGGTCGGCGGGCAGCAGGTCGGGCGTGGCCTGGATGCGCACGAACCGGGCTGAGACACATTGCGCGAAAAGCCGGATCGCGCGCGTCTTGGCAAGACCTGGTGCCCCTTCGATCAGCACGTGACCGCTGGTCAGCAGCGCAATCATCAGCCGGTCCACCAGGTCGGGCCGGCCGATGAGCCGCGCATTGAGAAAGCTGCGTGCGGCATGGAAGGCCTCAAGCGGCGACGGCATGGCGGGCGGGGTCATCTCTGTCATCGCGGTCACCGGATCACGAGGGAAGGAAAGGCGCGGCGCTTCCGGTCGGCTTCGAGGAATTCCGCGGGATCGAGCGGGCGGGCATTCTCGGTTTCCGGAGGCGAGGCCAGCACGTTGAAGTCGCCCTCCAGCAGCGTGCCTTCCAGTGTGGAGGTTGCGCCCGGTTTCAGGCGGAAGTAGAGCCCGTTCCATGCGTCAATGCCGAACTCGGCTGGAGCCTTGCGAATGAACAGCAGGCTATATTCTAGGTCTGTCAGATCATCGGCGCTGATGGTCCCGCGCATGGAATAAGGATAGGGCAGATGACAATACCATTCGGCAGCCGCTTCAAGGCAGCGAAACGGTCGCATGGACAGGAAGTGCTCGCTGAAAGGACCGGATGACAGGTCAACGGCAAAGCCGCGTTCGCCATTGGGCTGGAGCGGCCCGAAGGTGACCGAGCCGATCTCTGTCCCGGTCCCGTCCTGCGCACCAAGCACGATGCGTGCCTTCTCGGGCAAGCGCTCAAATACGGCCTGCGGCGACAGAGCGAGCCCGCCGAACAGGACGAGGGCGGCAACCTGCATCATTGGACCTCTCCCAGAAAATTGACCGGCTCGGCCGGCACGGTGGCGCCGCCGTCCTCGCGCCATTGGTCGGTGCCGCCGGGATACCAGTAGACCGCCGCATGCCCCCAAAGCACGGCGCGCCGCGCCGCATTCCAGCCTTGCCAGCAATCGGCGGTGCAATAGAAAACCAGTGGGCGCGCCGTGTTACCCGCCGTCAGGCTTTCGAGATTGCGCCTGAAATAGGCCTCAAGGCCGGGTTCCAGAAAGCCGCGCCCCACCTCCGGCAGCCAGACCGAACCGGCAATGTTGTCGCGGTTCTCGCTGTTGCGCCAGCTGCCGTCGAGCGGGTCGGGTCCGGCCCCCTTGGGCGGATAGACATCGATGAGCAGGGCGCCTGGCGTGACCATCAGGGCCTTGAGCGCGCCGGTGCCCAGCACCGTCCCGCCGGGCAACACATCGGGCACGGGCGCGCGGTAACGCTCCATGCGAAACCCCGTTGCCGGGTCCACGCCTTCGGGCAACTCCCCGCCGCATGCCGGCAAGGCCGGACTGGCAGCTAGGAAACCCGCAGCGGCCATGGCATTCAGCCAGACGCGCCATGCGGCCATTCAAGTTCCTCCCATGACAAGTATGGGCGGCGGCACGGGTGCCTGCATCTGTACCATAGTGCAATTCGCCCGCTTGCGCGCGCGACCTACGATGGGCTGAAGCGCACCATGATCAAGCGATGCGCCGGGAGGATGGCATGACCGGGAAAATTCCAGGCGCGGCGCTTGCCGCGGCCCTCGCCATGGCCCTGTGGGCGCTCCCGGCAGGGGCGGCAGAAAAGGTCCGCATCGGGGTCCTCAAATTCGGCACCGTCAACTGGGAACTCGACGTGATGAAGACCCACGGGCTGGATGCCAAACAGGGTATCGACGTGGAGATCAAGGGCTTTGCCGCCGAGGATGCAACAGCCGTGGCGCTGCGCGCGGGCGACGTGGACATGATCGTCACCGATTGGCTGGACGTCGCCCGCTCGCGCGCCTTGGGCGACGACCTGACCATGGTGCCCTATTCCACTGCGGCCGGTGCGATCATGGTTGCGGCGGGCTCACCGCTCCGGTCGGTAGCCGATCTGAAGGGCCGCAAGATCGGTGTTGCGGGCGGACCGCTCGACAAGTCGTGGGTCTTGATCCAGGCCATGGCAAGACAGGAGTTCGGCCTCGATATCGCCGCTGAAAACGAGATCGTCTTCGGCGCGCCGCCGCTGCTGGCTGAAAAGGCCCGGCAAGGCGAGTTCGATGCCGTGCTGAACTTCTGGCACTGGAGCGCGCGGCTTGAGGCGGATGGCTTCCGCAAGCTGGTCTCGGCGCACGAGGCCTCCATGGCACTGGGCGCGCAAGGTGCGGTCACGGTCATCGGCTATGTGTTTTCAGAAAACTGGGCCAAGGCTCATCCCCAGGTGGTCACCGGTTTCGTCAAGGCCTCGCGCGAGGCCAAGACCCTGCTGAAGGGCTCTGACCCGGAGTGGCAGCGCCTGCACGACGACGGCACCATCAAGGATGAAGGCCAGGCTCTCGCCACGCTGCGGGACCGCTACCGTGACGGCATTCCGGATAGACCGGCGGCCGAAGAGGAGGCCGACGCTGCAAAACTCTTCGGCGTGCTTGCGAAAGCCGGTGACGGCAAGCTGACGGGCGGCCGGACGGAGCTGCCAACCGGTACATGGTGGCCCGAACTCAAGAACGCATTCTGACGGGACATCCAGTTGGCCCAGCCACCCGCAACCCGCCCGGCCGCCATGCTTGCAGCCTCCTTGGCAGGCCTTTTTGCCGTCTGGTTCGCCACCGCGCATCTGATCGGCTCACGCGTTTTTCCGCCACCGGAAACTGTGTTCGTCTTCATCTGGAAGGAAACACTCTCCGGCGAGCTGCCCTTCCATCTGGCGGCAACGCTTGCGCGCGTCATCGCCGCTTTCACCGTTGCCATGGCCATCGGCTCGGCCATCGGGGTCGCGCTCGGCCGGTCGCGCCGCGCCAACAGCCTGTTTGATCCATGGGTCATCCTGTTCCTCAACATCCCCGCGCTCGTCGTCATCGTGCTCGCCTATATCTGGTTCGGCCTCAATGAGGCGGCTGCCATCGGCGCGGTCGCGGTCAACAAGATCCCCAATGTCATCGTCACCTTGCGCGAGGGCGCGCGCGCGCTCGACCCGCAACTGGACGAGATGGCGCGTGTGTTCCGCTTCTCGCACACGGAGCGCCTGCGCCATGTGCTGCTGCCCCAGTTGCAGCCCTATCTGGCTGCGGCTTCGCGTTCGGGCATGGCCCTCATCTGGAAGATCGTGCTGGTCGTTGAGCTGCTTGGCCGCTCCAATGGTGTCGGCTTTCAGATCCACCTCTATTTCCAGTTCTTCGATGTCGCCGCCATCCTCGGCTACACGCTGGCCTTTGTCGCGGTGATGCTGGCGGTGGAACTCGCGCTGGTGCAGCCCTTCGAGCGCCACGCGCGGCGCTGGAGGCTGGCCGATGCTTGAGGTGGCCATCACCGAAAAGACCTATCGAACGGCCGGAACAGGCGCATTGACAGCAATCAGCGGCATGCACTTTTCGGTACGCGAAGGCACATTCTCCTGCCTCGTCGGTCCCTCGGGCTGCGGAAAGTCCACAGCGCTGCGCATCATCATGGGGCTGGATGATGACTATCAGGGAAGGGTCCTCATGCCCGCAGGGCGCATGGCGTCCGTGTTCCAGGAACCGCGCCTGCTGCCGTGGCGCACGGTTGACCAGAACGTACGCCTCGCGTTGGAGCCGGAAGCGCGCGCCTGCGACCTTTCCGGCCTTTACGAGACGCTCGGCCTGTCCGGCATGGAGCACTTTTTTCCGCGCCAGCTTTCGCTCGGACTTGCGCGCCGCGTGGCGCTGGCCCGCGCCTTCGCCGTCGAGCCCGCATTGCTGCTGCTGGACGAGCCCTTCGTGTCGCTGGATGAAGCCACTGCCGCACGCCTGCGCGCGCTTCTGATGCAGGTCTGGTCGGCACGGCCTACCACGGCACTGATGGTCACCCACAATATCCGCGAGGCGCTGGAGCTGGCAGACGAAATCATCCTGCTGACCGACAGGCCGTCCCATGTTCGCGGCGTGTTTCGTGTCAATGTCCCACGCGCCGGGCGCGACGGCGCGGCTCTGGAACGGCTGGCGGCAGAGCTTGCCGCGCAGTTTCCAGCGTGACGGTCAGGCTGTGCGGCCCGCCCGGAACCGGCGTGACGGATCGAAGGCCCATGCGGCCGCCAGGAAAAACACAAGCCCGCTGCCCGCTGTCAGGGCGAGTGCCAGCCAGTTGATCTGGCCGTAAAGTGCAAAGCGGATCAGTTCGACACCCTGGCTGAACGGGTTCCATTCGCAGATGGCGGCCAGCACGGCGCTGGCCTCCTGCATCTTCCACACCGGGTAGAGCGCGGTGGAAAGGAAGAACATCGGGAAGATGACGAAGTTCATTACGCCCGCGAAGTTCTCCAACTGCCGGATCAGCGAGGCGAGCAGGAGGCCAAGCGCACCGACCATCAGCCCGGAAAGGATGAGCGCCGGGAAGATGGCAACGAGGCCCGCGGGCGGAATGTCGATGCCGAAGGCGAGCGCGACGAGCGCGAAGGCATAGGCCTGCACGATGGAGACGGCCACTCCCGCCATCAGCTTGGCAAGCAGCAGGAACCAGCGCGGCAATGGCGTGGTGAGCAGCACCCGCATCGACCCCATTTCCTGGTCATAGACCATGGAGAGCGAGGACTGCATGCCGTTGAAGAGCTGGATCATCCCGATCAGCCCGGGAACAATATAGACCTCGTAGGTGATGTAGGTCTGGTAGGGCTCAGTGATCGACAGGCCGAGCGCGGCGCGGAACCCGGCCGCAAAGACAACCAGCCAGACAAGCGGGCGCACCAGCGCGGCGAAAAACCGCTCGCGCTGGTTCACGAAACGCAGCAATTCCCGCCGGGCGATGCCGGCAAAGGCCAGGACTGCGCCCTTCATGCCGCTGCCTCTGCACCGGTCAGCCGGTCGAAGGCCTGCGCAAGGTCGCCAGCCCCCGTCTGCGCGACAAGGTCTTGCGGCGCCCCGTCGGCCCGCACCTGCCCGCGATGGAGCACGATCACGCGGTCGCCGGCTTCGACCTCGTCGATCAGGTGCGTGGCCCAGAGCAGTGCAATGCCGTCTTCGCGTGACCTTGCATGAAGGTGCGCGATCAGGTCGCGCCGGGTCGGGATGTCGAGGCCGACGGTCGGCTCGTCCAGCAGGAGGATGCGCGGGCGGTGGAGCAGCGCGCGGGCGATCTCGACGCGGCGCCGGTGGCCGCCATTGAGCGCGCGCACCTTGTCATCCAGCCGGTCGGCCATGGCGAAGCGCTCCAGCTCGGCAGCGATACGACGGTCGGCCTCCACCCGCGCGATGCCACGCAAGGCGCAGAAGTAGCGCAGGTTCTGCCGGACGGTCAGGTCAAGGTCGAGTGTCTGGGCCTGGAACACGATGCCGAGCGGCGCCAGCGCCTGCGCGCCGGTGGTGACGAGGTCGCGACCGTCCAGCACGATGCGTCCGTGCTGCGCAGCGAACAGGCCGGAAATGAGCGAGAAAAGTGTTGTCTTGCCCGCGCCGTTCGGTCCGAGCAGGATCGCCGCTTCGCCCGGCTCAATGGAAAAACTGACGTCATCGAGCGCCCGGCGGTTGCCGTAGTCGAAGGTCAGTCCGGAAATTTCCAGGGCAGGGCGCTCGGGCAAATCATGATCCTTGATGGGTGGGCGGACGGTTCCGTGACCATAGGCCGGATCGCCTGCCCTTGAAACAGGCCTCAGCGCATGGTGGCCTTCAACGGATCATTCTCCCAAGGCCAGTCTTCTCACTGTGGAATCTTGTCCTTCGGCAGGATGGCCGCACCCCAGGGAAAACGGCCGACCTTGATCGTTTTCTCGGCCTTGAGCGTCGCCACATCGACGACGGTCACATCGCCGGAAATGCCGTTGGTCGTGTAGAACTTGTCTTCTTCCGGTGTCAGCGCCATGTGCCAGACGCGCCGGCCGACAAGAATATAGTCCACCACTTCGTAGTTCTTCGTGCGGTCGACCACGGCGACATGGTTGGCCGGTCCGAGCGCGATGAAGGCGTATTTGCCATCCTTCGTCAGTTCCATGCCGACCGGCTGGATGCGGTCCCTGGAAATGCCCTTGATGGCAAAAGAGATCGTGTGCTTGACCTCCTTGCTGGCCGTGTCGATCACCGCGACATTGCCGCCGATCTCGGAGGTAACCCATAGCTCGCTGTCATCTGCGGAGAATTCGGCGTCGCGCGGACGCTGGTCCACCAGCGTGTTGCCAGCGAGTTTCTGGGCGGCCGTGTCGATCCAGTGCGCCATGTTGGTGGTCTCGGAAGTCACGATGGCCCACTTGCCGTCATGGCTGACCGCCATGCCCTCCGGCTCCACGCCGACATCGATCTGGGCAACGACGCTGCGGCTTTCCACGTCAACCACAGTGGCAATCGCATCGTCCTCATTGGCGATGTAGAGGTGCTTGTCGTCCGGATGCAGGGCGAATTGTTCCGGATCTTCGCCCGAGGGCAGGTCGTGGAGTTTCTTGCCTGTGGCGACGTCCCAGACCTGCACCGTGTCGGAATCCGAAGCGCAGATGTAGAGCTTGGTGAAATCCCGGCTGAAGAGGATGCCACGCGGCCGTTCGCCAACCTCGAACGTGTCGACAACTTCGTTGGTCTCTGTGTCGATGACGGAAACCGTGTCGTCCTTCTCGTTCGTCACGTAGACCCGGTGCGCTAGGGCGCTCGTGCTGATCAGGCAGGTGAGGGCAGCCGCCCCCGCGATCATGCGAAACATGGGCGTCATTCCTTGAAGGCGGTGCATTTGCTCTCCGGTTCGTCGAGGCCAAGTGTATCGAGTTCCGTGACGCGGTGAAGGAAGCCCTCCACCGGCGCGGTCGCCACCACGGCTTGCGGGTGAATGAGCGCAATGGGCTGGCGCAATTGCCCGTCCCATCCGCGATAGGTCATCTTCGCGCCCTTGAAGGCGGCCAGTGAAAACTGGTCTGACAGGATGAAGCCGCGCACGGCTGCCGGCTCAGCGGTCCTGGCCCGTGTTGCCGCCTCGCCGATGGAGCGGATCGCAGCCCACGCCGCGTAGTCTCCGGCCATCATGCCGCGTTTGGCCTGCGCCTCGAAGCGCGATTGAAGCTGGGCCGCGCCCCATTGTTCCACAACACGGTCCCAAGCTGTCGCCACGATGCCTGCCGACCCGGCGACAGGGCGCGGCAGCCAGGTATTGTACATGACGTATTGCCCGAAATCGTGGTCCTCGTCCGCCACGATCACGGCGTCATAGTTACGCGCCTGTGTGAAGACCGGCACTTCGGCCGACGCGTTGCGGCGCATGTCGGCATCCTCGATCCACTGTTTCTCGTGATCTATGGAGAGCCCGAATTTCCTGGCCGACCGGCGCAGGGCTTCGGCAAAAAGCAGGTCGCCCGGCCGGTTTCCGGCAATCAGGAACAGCGAGCGCCACTGCCGCTTTGCAAGGAACTGCATCAGGGCATCCGAAAGCATTGCCCGGGAGGGCAGGGTGTGCAGGACATTTGCCATGCAGGCCGCGTCACGCAGATCATCATCCGCACTCCCGGCATTGAAGAGAAGGTCATCTGCGGCTTCGGGAAGCGCAGCGATTTCCTTGAGCCGGTCGCCGGGCACGTTCAGCACGGCAAGCTTCGGCCCGCCATCGAGCACCGCCCGCGCCGCCGCCACCACATCACCGCCGGGTTCCACCAGCGTTTCGGCCAGCATGTGATCCTGATTCAGGAATTTTCCGGTGGTGTTGTTGTCGGCAATGGCAAGGCGCGCGCCTTGCAGTCCCTCGTCCTCCGGCCAGGTCACGATATTGGAGAGTACCGGCGGGCGATCCGGTTGCTGCTGGATGTAGAGGACTGAAACGGCAAGCCGTCCAGCAGGCTTTTCCTGCGCATGAAGGGGCATTGGCCGGAAGCAAATCCCCGCAGCGATCAACACGGCTGACGTGACCAGAAAGCGCATCGTGCGCTTCATGCACTCCTCCCGGTGGAAAGGTTCCAAGGTTGTTTTCGGGCAGTCTTCGCCACCTTGATGGGACGTTAGCATCAGCCCCCCACCCGCCAATTGCCAAAAAGTACACACGGCAAAGGGCCGGCTGTGCACCAAAGGACAATTTTGGCTTCACCTGCGCATTGGTACATCAGCGGTACACAATGATCGACGCCAGCTGCGACTAGGCGTCCGGGAGGTCTATGATGAAATTTGCCCGCGCTTTCTCCATGGCTGCTTTTGCGGTCATTGCTTCCGTTTCCGCCACCCAGGTCTATGGCCATGGGGATGTGGCGCCGCAGCCGGTGGACACAACCGGTCTTGATCCGGTCGGCGAAGCCTGGGCTGAAGAAAACCCCTACCGCCTCAAGGGCGGTGAGCAGTATGAGCTGGCCCAGAAGATCGGATCGTCCGGCTACAATCAGAACTGCGCACGCTGCCATGGCCTCCAGGTCATCTCGGGGGGGATCGCGCCCGATCTGCGTTATCTGGATGAAGGCATTGACGGGGACGAGTGGTTCCTGCAGCGCATCCGTCACGGCTACAGCCAGAATGGTGCCTACAAGATGCCACCCTTCGAGGGCGTGCTGAGCCAGGAGGCCATGTGGGCCATCCGCTCCTACATCGAGACCCGGCCCGAGGAATGACGGCCATGCTCCGGCGATCCTTCAAGAGGACAAGCCGGGTGATGCCATGAAAGGCCTGACCCGGCGATTTTTCTCCCTGGCTGCGCTGTCTGTCGCCCTCGTGGCGTCGGCAGCGCCTTTTTCTTTTGCGCGCCCGCTGGAAGAAATCGGGAAGACCGGCCGCATCACCATTTTTGTCTATGCCGACTATCCGCCATGGTCCTGGAAGAAGGACGGCGAAATGACCGGCATCGACGTCGATATCGCGCGCGAGATCGCTGCAGGACTCGGCTTCGAACTGGACCTGCTCGTCCGTCAGGCTGACGAGAATGTCGACGACGATCTTCGCGTCAACGTCTGGAAAGGCGACGTGATCGGCAAGAAGGCCGCCGACCTGATGCTGCATGTCCCCTATGACCGGACACTGGAAATCCGCTCTGAATCGCTCGCGATCCTTTTCAATCCCTATTTCGGTGAGGAGCACGCTGTCATCTTCGACACGGCCCGCCTGCCGGAAGTGAAGACTTTCGGCCGCTTCGTCACCAACAAGATCGGCGCAGAACTGGATTCGGCCTCCGACTTCTTCCTGTCGAACGCCTTTCGCGGGCAGCTGCTGGAATCGATACGCCGTGGCCGAACCCTGGACGACACGTTCAACCTGTTTCTCACAGGCGAGGTGCCGGCCCTCATGGGTTCGCGGGCGCAAGTGGAATACGTTGCCCATCTGGCCAAGGGCAGAATAGCCACGTCAATCGTGCAGCCACCCATGCAGGGCATTGTGCGCGCCAAGTGGCCCATCGGCATGGCTGTCAAGGAAAACAGCCGTGATCTGGGCTATGCGGTTGGAGACATCATCACGGCGCTTCAGGATTCGGGAAAACTTGAAGGGATTTGCGCGCGCTATGGTGTAACCTGGCGCAAGCCCGAGCTGGAGTGAGGCGGGCAGGAGGAAACACCGGAAGCAGGGAGGTGCCGGTGGCAAGGTTCACATTTCGCACAGCCTGTGTCGTGCTCGCGTGCCTTTCCGCACCGGCGGGCCCTTCCGTTGCGCGCGCCGGAACCCTTCCGGCCGATCCGCTGAATTCGGTGATGTGGGAAGACATGGCCGCCCGTTTCCTGCCGGGCGGGCCCATCGTCTTCGACCAGCGGGTGAAGGTGCTGATGCCGCGGGCGGCGGAAGACCAGTTCTTTGTCCCCGTTACTGTCGATGCCTCCGCACTCGGGCCGGTTAGCGAGATCATCGTGCTTGCCGACCTCAATCCCATTCCCCATGTCCTGACCTTCCGGCCCGAAGCGGCCGAGGCCTTCATCTCCTTCCGCGTGAAGATCGAGCAGGCCACCGTCATCCGCGCGGCCGCCCGCACGCCGGACGGCACCTGGCATCTCGGCGGCAACCTGATCGACGCGGCAGGAGGCGGTTGCACGGCTCCGGCGCTTGCGCATGGCGAGGTCAACTGGATGGCCCGCCTCGGGCAGACGCGCGTACAGGCTGTGCGTGAAGCCTCTGGCACAGCACGCGTTGCCCTGCGCATGCGCCACCCGATGGACACCGGACTGGCTGACGGCATCCCGGCCTTCTACCTTTCAAACCTCGCCATGAAGGGCGCGGCCGGAAACACAATCGCCGTTCTTGAACTCTTCGAGCCCGTTTCCGAAAACCCGACCTTCACGGTCAAGCCAAGGCTCGGGCCGGCCGCCGAAACGCTGTCGGTTCTGGCGCGCGACACCGAGGGCAACGTTTACGGCTACGACGTATCCGTTCCGGCGGCCGGGGCGGGCAATTGAACCGCCCGCGCCTGAGATACAACCGCCGCCAGATCCTTGGCCTTGGCCTTGCCGGATGCGCCTGCATGGCCTGTGGCGGAGCCGATGCCGCAACGCTGTCCTATGATTTGCGGGCCGTCGAGATCGCGCCGCGCACATGGGCGGTATTCGGCGCGCGTGAGCACTTCTCCTTTGCCAATGGTGGCAACATCGTCAATGTCGCCTTTGTTGAGGTGCCCGATGGCGTGGTCGTCATCGATACAGGCCCGTCGCGCCGCTTCGGCGAGGCGTTGAAGGCGCTGATCGAACATATGCTCCCCGGCAAGCCGGTTCTCCGTGTTTATAACACCCACCATCATCCGGACCATTTTCTCGGAAACCAGGTTTTCGAGCGCTCGCTCATCGCCGCGCCGCAAAAGGTGATCGACAATATCGACGCCGAAGGAAACGGCTTTGCAGACAATATGTACCGCCTCGTCGGTGACTGGATGCGCGGCACTGCCCCCGTTTCGCCGGGGACCGCACTGGAAGGTGATGGCGAGGATGTGGGCGGCCGCCGCTTTACCTTCTTCCGGCTCTCCGGCCATACCAGCGCCGATTTTGCCATGCGCGACGATGAGACCGGTGTGCTGTTTTCAGGTGATCTCGCCTTTCTGGATCGCGCGCCGACGACGCCCCACGCCGACCTTCCCCAATGGCGCGATGCCCTCGTCACCCTCCAGCGCGCCGACATTGATCGCGTGCTTCCCGGGCACGGTCCGCTCGATCCGGCCGGGCGTTCCTTCATCCAGACGCGTGATTGGCTCGACTGGCTGGATGGAACCTTGCGCGACTCACTGGCCAAGGGGCTGACCCAGAACGAGGCCATGGCGATCCCGCTGCCGGTCCGCTTTGCCGCGCTTGGCGTTGCAGGTGAGGAATACCAGCGCTCTGTCGTGCACCTCTGGCAGCGGCTGGAAGATGAAATCTTTCAGCCGGTTGACGTGCTTCGAAACTAATTGCCAGCTATTTATCAGACCGGCAACCGCTTGATTTTCTGATGCAAAGCGGCGCGGATCCCCGCTGGAAACGGCCGCGAACGGCCGGTGTGTACTATTTGGCAATAATCAATATGCCGGGGCTCATCTACGCTTTCTCCTGCCTTCCAAGGGAGTGGAAGGTTGATCGAATTTTGCCCAGCCGGGCAAACGGGAGGAACGCATGAAACTCAAATCTCTGCTGCTCGCCACGGCGAGCGCCGCCATCCTGACCGCGTCCGCTCTGGGCGCGGTGAAGGCCGAAGGCGTGACCATCGACCAGATCGTCAACGACCAGGCGTCTGCCGACGACGTCGTGACTTACGGCATGGGTCCGCGCGCCCAGCGCTTCAGCCCGCTGGCCACGCTGAACAAGACCAATGTGAAGAACCTGACCCCTGCCTGGGCCTTCTCCTTCGGTGGGGAAAAGCAGCGTGGTCAGGAAAGCCAGCCGCTCGTCAAGGACGGCGTGATGTACGTCACCGGCTCCTACAGCCGCCTTTACGCCATCGATGTGAAGACTGGCGACGAGCTGTGGCAGTACGACGCCCGCCTGCCCGAAGGCATCCTGCCCTGCTGCGACGTGATCAACCGTGGTGCCGCCCTCTACGGCGACAAGGTCTATTTTGTCACGCTCGACGCCAAGATCGTTGCCCTTGACGCCAAGACCGGCAAGGTCGTCTGGCGCAAGGAAATCGGTGACTTCGAAGGCGGCTACTCGGCCACCGCCGCGCCGCTCGTCGTGCCTTCCGCAACCCATGGCGCGCTCATCGTGACCGGCAATTCCGGTGGCGAATTCGGCATTGTCGGCGCCGTTCAGGCTCGCAACCCCGAGACCGGTGAACTGGTCTGGGAGCGCCCGGTGATCGAAGGTCACATGGGCACGCTGAACGGCAAGGAATCCACCATGACCGGTACCAAGAACGAAACTTGGCCGGGTGACATGTGGCAGAACGGCGGCGGCGCAACCTGGCTCGGCGGCACCTACGATCCGGAAACCAAGCTGATCTATTTCGGCACCGGCAACCCGGCTCCGTGGAACTCGCACCTGCGTCCGGGCGACAACAAATGGACCTCCTCGCGCATCGCCATCGATCCGGAAACCGGCGACATCAAGTGGGGCTTCCAGACCACCCCGCATGATGGCTGGGACTTCGACGGTGTGAACGAGTTCGTGTCCTTTGACATGCAGAAGGACGGCCAGACGGTGAAGGCCGGTGCAACCGCCGACCGCAACGGCTTCTTCTACGTGCTCGACCGCACCAACGGCAAGTTCATCTCCGCCGTGCCCTTCGTGAAGAACATCACCTGGGCCAAGGGCATCGACGAGAACGGCCGCCCGATCTACATCGACGACAACCGTCCGGGCAATCCGGCCGAAAGCGCCGATGGCAAGAAGGGCAAGTCGATCTTCGCCGTCCCGTCCTTCCTCGGTGGCAAGAACTGGATGCCGATCGCCTTCTCGCAGAAGACCAGCATGTTCTACATTCCGTCCAACGAGTGGGGCATGGATATCTGGAACGAGCCGGTCACCTACAAGAAGGGTGCTGCCTACCTTGGCGCCGGCTTCACCATCAAGCCGATCTTTGACGACCATATCGGCTCGCTCAAGGCCATCGACCCGGCCACCGGCGAAACCAAGTGGGAATACAAGAACAAGGCTCCGCTCTGGGGCGGCGTGATGACCACGGCCGGCGGCCTCGTCTTCACCGGCACGCCGGAAGGCTACCTGATGGCCTTCGACGACGAGACGGGCGAAGTGCTCTGGAAGTTCAACACCGGCACAGGCATCGTCGGCTCGCCCATCACCTGGGAGCAGGATGGCGAGCAGTGGGTTGCCATCGTCGCAGGCTGGGGTGGTGCGGTCCCGCTCTGGGGCGGTGAGGTGGCCAAGGCCGTCAAGGACATCAACCAGGGCGGCACGGTCTGGGCATTCAAGCTGCCCAAGCAGATGGCTTCTGCCAACTGATTGATCGGTATCGCAGATCATGGAAGGGCCGGCCTTGGGCCGGCCCTTTTCTTCTGGGATCGCGCGCACGCCGCAGGTGCCAGAAGGCATCGTCGCGAAGCGCCGGTGTGCACCAAAGCACAAGCCCGCCCTTGACGCTGATCAAGCCCGCAAGGCCTGCGTCACCACACTCTTGTCCGCAGCCATCCACCGGAGACAAACCCATGAACAAGGCACTCACATTCCTCGCGCTGGCAGGCGCCCTCGTCACCGCTGCCCCCGCCTTCGCCACTGAAGATTTCGAGCAGATCAAGGTCGATGCGGGCCACAAGCTCTTTGAAGGCAATTGCCGCCGCTGCCACGCCACGGACGCCAAGGACCCGTCCTACGGTCCGCCACTTGAAAATGTCGTCGGCCGCGGGGCAGGCACCTATCCGGGCTACAAGTATTCCACAGCCCTTGAAGCATCCGGGATCGTCTGGACACCGGCTGCCCTGCGGGCCTGGATGGAAGACAATGACGGGTTCATGCCCGGCACCAAGATGCGCCATGTTGGCATCGAGGATCGCACCGTGCAGGATTTCATCCTGTCCTACCTGCAATCCATAACCACGCGTGACGGCAAGGAAATCTCGAAGTAGGGGCGCGCAGCCGGTCTGCCGGACGTAGTCCCCGACGAAAGAAAACCCGCCGGGTCTCGCGAACCGGCGGGTTTTGCGTGACGCGGTGCGCTCCGGGAGATCAGGAAACCTTGATGATCGCCGCCATGGCGCTGTCACCGGCAGCGCAGCCCTGGAACAGGCCGTATCCGCCGCCCTTGATGGCCAGTTCCTCGATCAGTTCGATCACCGAGCGCAACGCCGTCGGCCCCTGGGGATGGCCCCAGATCAGCGAGCTGCCATAGTTGTTCATCGTTTCCCACTTGATGCCGAAGGCGCGTGCAAAGGCGATGTCGTTGACGGCAAAGGGGTTGTGCGCCTTGATGGCGCCCATGTCCGTGATGCTCAGCCCGGCATGGTCAAGCGCACGCTTCGAGGCCTGGATCGGGGCCGCCGGCATGAAGCCCTTGTCCTCGCGCGCCTGCCCGAAGGCGATGATCTCGATGGTGACGGATTTGTCCGTTGCGAGATCGGCTGCCTTTTCCGGCGTATCGGCGATGATCATCCCCGCCACACCGTCAGCCGGGTGAGTCTGGCCGCCGAAGGTAACCGAGCCGCCGTCGCGCACGGGCTTCAGCCGCGCCAGCCCCTCGGCGGTGGAAAGCGTCACGCCCATGTCGCCCTCCATGCTGGCCACCGTCTTGCGGTAGCGCGCATCCGGAACCTCGAAGGGCAGGTCCATGTAGCGCTTCATGAAGGCATGGCCGTCAGCCGTGGCATCGCCATATTGGGCGCAGCGGCGCAGCACCACCTCGTGCTGCTCTTCGGTGGAGATGCCGCCGGCGCGCCGCGCGACATTCTCTGCCGTGTCCACCATGGCGCAGCGCGCCCACGGGTCCTTGTTGAAGGCATCGAGCAGCCAGGCTTCCCCATCGCCTGCGCCGCCCGGGCCTGCCGGGTTCGGATAGTAGACATGGGGCGCATTGGAGCAGCGGTCACCCGAGACCACCAGCGTCGTGCCGGCATTGCCGAGGCCGATTTCGGCTGCTGCCGTCGCCATCAGGCGCGTGCCGGTGGCGCAGGCCTGGTTGATCGTCGGGCCGGTCAGCTTTTCCGCGCCGATCAGGCCGCCGAACCACGGCATTCCATAAAAGCAGCTCTTCTGCGGAATGGTGAAGCCATAGGCACCGAAATCGAACACGTCCGGTGCAATGCTGCGCTTGGCGAGCGCCTGGCGCGTCACGTGGGCTGCAAACTCGATCGAATGCAGATGGGCGAGATCACCCTGCCAGCGGGCAAAGGGTGTTGACCAGTAACCCCCATAGGGAATGTAGGCTTTCATGGAATTCTCCTCCGGCGATGATCAGGAATGCAGCCTTACAGCGGCTGGAATGGGGAAGCCTCCGTGTCCATGCGCTCCAGCAAACCCACAAAGGATTGGATGGCAGGCATGACAATTTCGGGCTTTTCGGCGTGCGGAGCGTGCTGGGCCCCTTCCACGGCGAGGATTTCGCAAGGGCTGTAGGTGCGCGTCTCCAGTGACCGCATCTGGGCCATGGTGCCGTACTGGTCGGCCAGCCCCTGGATGCCCAGAACCGGCACCCGCAGCTCGTCGATGGCATATTCGATGTTCCAGCCGCGGAAGTCCGGTGTCAGCCAGCCCATGTTCCAGCCATTGAAGGCATCGTCCACATGGTCATGATACCTTGCCAGCCGCGCGCGCAGGTCACCTTGGTCATAGGCCTTGCGGGCTTCGGCGATCGAGGCCAGCCCTTCCGGCTCGGTAAAGAAATGCGGCGCGATGAGCACCAGTCCGCGCACCCGGTGATCAGACACGTTGCCGAGGTAGAGCGTGGCAATCGAGGCACCGTCCGAATGGCCGAGCAGGATACCGCGCCGGAAGCCGATGGCATCCAGCACATGCGGCAGCACGTCCACAGCCTCATCCTTCATGTAATCGAGCGCCCAGGGGGCGGGGAAGGAAGATGAACGGCCGTAGCCGCGCCGGTCATAGGCAAACACGCCGAAGCCCGTCGCTTCCTGCAGCGCCTGCGGAAACCCACGCCAGAGCTCGACACTGCCGAGACCTTCATGCAGCATGACGATGGTGGGTGCTTCCGCAGGCGAGGGGCCGAAACAGCGCCCGTTCAGCTGCGCTCCGGCCACCCTGATCGTGACAGCTTGGGTGGTATCCCAGACCATATCGTCCTCCCTTCGGTCGCGTTCACACGACGCTTGTGCGATATAATACATAAAACCGGATGAAATGCGCAAGTCTCATGATTGTCATATCATAAAATAGTTACAAACATTCAGGTTGGAGCTGGAAAAATGCAAAATAATGCATTAAAGAGGATGCGCAAGGATGAAAAACACGGAGCTTGGGCTCTGTGACCCCACCCTGCGCGGACGCCGGTGCCCGGCGCGCAGCGGCGATCAACGACAAGAATCGGCGCCACGGAGGAACCATGCCGGTATCGGTGGAGACGCGCGGTCCTGTCGCGCTGGTGACGATCAGCAACCCGCCGGTCAACGCGATCGGCCAGGCCGAGCGCCAGGGCCTGCTCGACGCGCTGGCCCGGATCGAGGCCGATGGGAGCCTGCGCGCCGCAGTGATCCGCGGTGAGGGTGCCAACTTCGCCGCCGGTGCCGATGCGCGCGAATTTGACGGCCCGGCGCTCGATCCGCAATTGCCCGATGTCCTCAACGCCATTGAAGCCTGTGCCAAGCCGTGGATTGCGGCCATCGAAGGGGCAGCACTTGGCGGCGGGCTCGAAATCGCGCTCGTCTGCGACCGCCGTATTGTCCATCCGCGTGCAACGCTCGGCCTGCCGGAAACCAATCTCGGCATCGTCCCGGGTTCCGGCGGTACGCAGCGCCTGCCGCGCCTTGTCGGCATGGCGGCGGCCCTCGACATGATCCCGCTCGGCACACCCGTCAGGGCAGACAAGGCCCTGGCCATAGGCCTTGCCGACGAACTGAGCGACGATCCGCTGACCCGTGCGCTGGAACTCGCCGGGGCGGACACGCCGCCCGCCAAGCGGCAGGTGTCGCGCATGGAATCCCCCGCGCCGGAAGCCGAAGCGCTGGAGGCCGCCGAAGCCGCCGTGGCCAGGAAGAAGGCCGGACAGCTGGCCCCTCGCCGCGCCATCGAACTGATTGCCCTGTCGGCCGGAACGGATTTCGCCGAAGGCGCAGCCGAGGAGCGCAAGAGCTTCCTGTCGCTGCGTACGGGTTCGCAGGCCAGGGCGTTGCGCCACATGTTCTTTGCCGAACGGGGCGCCCGCGCCCCGGCCCATATTGCAGAGCTTCCCGTTCCGGACATCACCCGCGCCGCTGTCATCGGTGGCGGCACCATGGGTGCCGGCATTGCCTGGGCGCTGCTTCAGGCGGGCATCGCCGTCACCCTTGTCGAGGCGATGGACAGCGCCGTCGAGCGCGCCACCCACAATGTTGGAAAGCTGGCCGCTGAGGCGGAAAAACGTGGGCTGCTGACGCCGGAAAAACGCGCGGCCCTGATGGGACAGATCCGCCTTCAAGTGGGCTATGAAGGGCTGGACGATTGCGCGCTGGCCATCGAGGCGGCCTATGAGAGCATGGAGGTCAAGCGCCAGGTCTTTTCCGCGCTCGATGCTGCCTTGCCGAAAGGCGCGGTCCTCGCCACCAACACCTCCTACCTCGACATCAACGAGATCGCGGCCGTGGTGTCGCGCCCAGAAGCCGTGGTCGGGCTGCATTTCTTCTCGCCCGCCCATGTGATGAAGCTTCTGGAGATCGTGCAGGCGGACAAGACCGCTCCGGAAGCGCTGGCGCTCGCCTATGCCGTCGCCAAGCGGCTGAAGAAAATTCCCGTCCTCTCCGGCGTTTGCGACGGCTTCATCGGCAACCGCATCCTGGCGCGTTACCGCGAGATCGCCGACATGGTGATGATCGACGGCTCGCTGCCATGGGAGATCGATGAAGCCATGGTGGAATTCGGCTACGCCATGGGCCCTTACATGACGCAGGACCTGGCCGGTCTCGACATCGCCTTTGCCAACCGCAAGCGGCAGGCCGCCACGCGCGACCCGAACCGGCGCTATGTGCCCATCGGCGACCGCATGGTGGAGGAGGGGCGTCTGGGCCGCAAGGCCTCGGTCGGCTGGTACCGCTATCCCGGTGGCGGCGGTGCGGTGATCGATCCGCTGCTGGAAGACATGATCACGGAGGAAGCGCGCCACGCGAAGATCACGCGCCGTGAGTTCAGCCACGACGAAATCTGCCGGCGCCTGCTGGCCGGCATGATCAACGAGGCAGCCGCCATTCTGCAGGAAGGGATCGCCGAAAACGCAACCGCCATCGATCTGGTCACCGTCAACGGCTACGGCTTCCCGCGCTGGCGGGGCGGTCTGATGCACCATGCCGCCGAATACGGCTTTGACCGGGTGATCGCCGATATTGAGGAATTTGCACGCGAGGACGCCGTCGTCTGGCAGGTGTCGCAAGGGCTGCGGGCACTCGCGGCCAAGGCATGACGCGCGCCGCCGCAGGAGGATGCGGCGGTTGCGCTAAGAGGAATGCGGCATTGGCCGCCAGGGAGGATCATATGACCAACACGCTTTTTGCAACGCCGGACATTGCGCAGGAAAAACGCGCTGACGGCACCATCATCCTGACATCGCGGCTGGAACTGGGAAAGCCCGCCCGCTCCATCGGCGACTGGCTGGTCCATTGGGCAAAGACCGATCCGGACAGGCTGTTCCTGGCCGAGCGCGGCAAGGATGGTCGGTGGGTGCGCCTGACCTACGGCCAAGCCCTCGAGAAGGTGCGCGCCGCCGGTGCCTGGATGCTGGCCAACGGCCTGTCGCAGGATCATCCGCTGGCGCTTCTGTCCGACAACAGCATCGATCACGCGGTGCTGGCGCTGGGCGCGATCTATGCCGGCATTCCCGCCGCCACCATCAGCCAGGCCTATTCGCTGCTGTCGTCCGATCACGAACGCATCAAGGCCATGGTCGGCCTGCTGGAACCCGGCGCCGTCTATGCCTCCGACACCGCCCGCTTCGGCCCGGCGCTCAAGGCCATCAGCCCGTTGCACGCCGGCAAGGTCATCACCTCCGATGATGACGGTTCCGCCGGTGCGGTGATCTCCATGGCCGGTGTGCTGGCCCCGCGTGACGAGGCCGCCGTTGAAGCCGCCCACGCCGCCATCACGCCTGACACGATTGCCCGCCTGCTCTTCACATCCGGTTCGACCGGTCTTCCCAAGGCTGTCATCAACACCCACCGCATGCTGACCGCCAACCAGGAAATGCGCGCCGCCTGCTGGCCTTTCCTCGCAGCCGAACCGCCGGTGATCGTGGACTGGCTGCCGTGGAGCCACACCTTCGGCGCCAATCACAATCTCAACATGGTCATGCGCAACGGCGGAACCATGTATATCGACGCCGGCCGCCCGGCTCCCGGTGCCATCAATGCGACCGTCGCCAATGTCGCCGAGATCGGACCGAACATCTGCTTCAACGTGCCGCGCGGTTACGCGATGATGGCCGATGCGCTGGAGGCCGATCCGGAAGCCGCCAAGCGCTTCTTCTCTGCCGTCAAGGTCATCTTCTATGCCGCTGCCGCGCTGCCGCAAACCACCTGGGACAAGCTGGAGGAGCTGTCGCAGAAGGCGGTCGGCCGCAAGCCGGCGCTCGTCTCCGCCTGGGGGTCGACCGAAACCGCACCGCTTGCCACCGACTGCCATTTCCAGGCAACGCGCTCCGGCAATATCGGCGTGCCGGTGCCCGGCGTGGAACTGAAGCTGGTGCCCAATGCCGGCAAGATGGAAGTGCGCGTGCGCGGACCCAACGTGACGCCGGGCTACTACCGCAACGAACCCCAGACGGCCGCCGCCTTCGACGAGGAGGGGTTTTACCTGATCGGCGACGCCATGAAGCTCGCCGATCCGGATGATGCCTCCAAGGGCCTGTTCTTTGATGGCCGTGTGGCCGAGGACTTCAAGCTCTCCACCGGCACCTTCGTCCATGTCGGCCAGATTCGTGTCGCCGGCATCGATGCGCTGACACCGCTGGCCCAGGATATCGTCGTCACCGGCCACAACCGCGATGCAGTCGGCTTCCTGATCTTCCCGAACATGCCCGCTGCCCGCAAGATCGCAGGCCTCGGCGAGGATGCGCCGGTGGCCGACGTGCTCGCCCATCCTGCTGTTCGTGCCCATGCCGCCAAGGGGCTGGGGGCGCTGAAGGCGGAAGGCGGCGGCTCGTCCCGCTTTGCCACCCGCGCCCGCCTGATGGCGGCCCCGCCGTCCGTCGATGCCGGCGAGATCAATGACAAGGGCTACATCAACCAGCGCGCCGTGCTCGGCAACCGCGCGGAAGAATTGGCGGCCCTGGAGGGTAGCGACCCGCAAGCCTTCATCCTGCCGGGGTGAGGCCGCGTCGTGACGGCCGCCAAGGCTTGCCTTGGCGGGCCGTTCCGTTCCACACTGCGCATGCCCCGCTGACGAACCCGAGCCGGACTCCTGTCCGTGCCACGGAAGGCCCTTGGGGCGCGACCGGGTACATGAGGCGTTGCGATGCGGGGATGTTCATTCAGGCTCTTGCTGGCTTTGCTGCTGGCATTCCTGCCTGCGACATGGCTGCGGGCGCAGGAGAGCACGCATGTGGCGCTGGTCTTCGGCAATTCACGCTATGTGCATGCCGGCGAGTTGAAGAACCCCGTCAATGATGCCGAGGACGTTTCGCTGAAGCTCCAGACCATGGGCTATTCGGTCGATACCTTTCTCGACGCCGATTTCAACCAGATGCGCAATGCCCTGTCGGCCTTCGCGGCCAAGGCGGCGCGCGCCGATGTCGCGATGATCTTCTTTGCCGGGCATGGCATCGAGATATCCAAGCAGAACTACCTCATTCCCGTCGATGCCCAGCTCGACAGCGACAGCCAGGTTGCCTTCCAGGCCATCCCGCTCGACATGATGCTGAACGCCGTGACCGGGGCAAAGAAGCTCAAGGTGGTCCTGCTGGATGCCTGCCGCAACAACCCGTTCCTCAAGAAGATGCGATCGGCAGGCGCGGCACGCCGGTCCACACTCGTCGGCGGCCTTGCCGCGGTCGATCCCGACCATGGCAGCCTGATCGGCTATTCGGCCAAGGAAGGCACAACCGCCAGCGACGGCACCGGCCGCAACAGTCCCTACACAACCGCGCTGCTGAAATACATCGATGCGCCGCGCCTCGATGTCGGGCGCATGATGCGCAAGATCCGCGATGATGTGATCAAGACGACGGCGGGCGAGCAGGAGCCTTTCGATTATCGCTCGCTGCCGGGCGATGACGTGTTCATCAATCCGGCATCCGTGACCACTGACAAGCCCGACGACAGTGCCGGGACACCCGTTTCTCCGGGACAGCAAAGCCCGGAAGCCTTGCGTCTGAAAGCCGCTGCCGATGCCTGGGCAGCGGTCAAGGAATCGAGCGACCCCGGCGATTTCGAGCTGGTTGAGCGCGAATTCGCGGGCACATTCTACGCCAAGCTGGCCCAGTCCCGCCGCGAAAAGCTTCAGCGCGAGCAGGGAAACCGGAACGAAAGGCCCGATGACGGAGACCAAGGCAATTCGCCGCTGGACCAGTCGAATCCTGTTCCGCAGACCTCTTGGTATCTGGCTCTTTACCGGGACATTGACCTGTTTGGAAACGATCTGGGGCGCGGCCTGAAAACCTCCGACGCGACCCAATGCGCCCGCGATTGCGGAAACAACACGGCCTGCCGCGCCTTCACCTACAACTCCTCCGCCAATCTCTGCTTCCTGAAGGGCGGCTATTCCTTTGCGCAAATCTTTTCCGGCGCCCTTGCGGGGTTCTATTTCCAGGGAACCGGCGAGAAGGACGCGCCTTCCATTGTCGCCGAGTGGGAGGTCTTCGCCAAGGCCGACCTCGACGGCATCGATCTGGGTGATTCCGGTGCGCAGAGCTTTGAGGGCTGCATCAACACCTGCCGGGGCAGGCCGGGCTGCGACGGATTTGCCTTCGTCCACTTTACCAAGCGCAAGCAGTGCTGGCTGAAAAGCTCCAGCGGAAGTCCGGTCTACAACCGCAATTCCCGGCGCGGCGTCACCTCGGCGCGAAGGGTCAACCGCCCGGTCTATCCGGACCGCGTGATCCGCGTCGACGCCCTGCGGTGAAACCCCGGCGGACCGGTCGGGATGGCCGCGTCACATTGTCGATTAATTCTTGGTTAAGCATCCGCGTTTAGGGTTTTGAAAGAAACGCGAACCGGAAAGCCGCCCATGCGTCCGCTCATCATGGCCCTGGCCCTCCTGGCCGCCGGACCGGCTGTTGCCGGCAACGGCGAGCCCGTGGCTGCGCCCGCAGCCGGGGTGAAACTCGCCCAGGACGACGGCAAGCCTGTCGCTTCCGATCCGCAATTGCGGATCGAGCAGGCCTTCTCCAAGGCCCCTGGCACGAGCATCGAGCAGAAGATCGGCCAGATGGTGCTGATCGGCTTCAACGGCGATACCGTTGACAACAAGGCCTTCAAGCGTACGCGCGCCCAGCTGGAAAAAGGCGAGATCACCGGCGTCATCTATCTCAAGCGCAACATCCGCAATGCCGCCTCCGTCAAGGCGATGAATGCGGAGTTGCAGATTGCCGCAGGCGATCTGCCGCCGCTGATTTCCATCGATCAGGAAGGCGGGCGCATTGAACGCCTGACCTCGGCGGTCGGCTTCCCCGAAACGCCGTCCGCCGCGCGCATGGCGGCCAGCGTAGATCCGCGCGGCGCGCTGGAGGCCTATGGCCGCATGGCCGCCAACCTGAAGGCCTGGGGCTTCAACCTCAATTTCGGACCCGTCGTCGACCTCAACGTCAATGCGTCCAACCCGATCATCGGCAAGCTGGGCCGGTCCTATTCCGCTGACCCCGCCAAGGTGGCCGATTACGCCTCGGCCTTCGTCAATGGCCATCGGCAACATCGCGTGCTGACCGCGCTGAAGCACTTTCCGGGGCATGGTTCTTCCACACGCGACAGCCACAAGGGTGCGGTGGATGTCACCGCCAGCTGGACGCCGCAGGAACTGGAACCCTTCCGCTCGCTCATCCGCGGCAAGGATGCCGATCTCGTCATGAGTGGCCATGTGCACAATGGGCAATTGCAGGCCAAGGGCGACAAGGCGCCCATGTCGCTGTCGCCAGCGCTCGCCAGGAGTCTGCGCGGTGATCTGAAGTTCAATGGTGTCATCATCACCGACGACATGCAGATGGATGCGGTCCACGGGGCCTATTCGCTGGCCAATGCGGTGCTGCGCGCGGTGAAGGCCGGCAATGACATCATGATCTTCGCCAACGACAAGCATGCTGATCCGGACATTCCCGGCAAGGTCGCCTTGATCCTCAAGGAAGCCGCTGCAAAGGACCCCGCCGTGCGCCGGGCCATCGATGCGTCCTATGCGCGGATCGTGCGCATGAAGAACTGGCTGCTGACAACCAATTCCATCGCGGCCTCCGCCCGGGTGAACCCGGATACGCAGGCGCTGCGTGATCTGTCGGCCTCGACCCGTGCGGTCCTGTCGGCCGAACTGATGCAGGCCAACCGGCGCGACGTGCGCCTTGCGCTGCCCGGCGGCGTGCTGTTTTAGCGCCGGTCTGCCCTCTGCCCCGCTTTGGCCCGGCGCCGCCCGCGACCATCGCGCAGATGTGACCGGCACAAATCCCCGGCGCCCATTTTTTCTGTCACAAGCGATTGCATGAGCCGCCGCCGTCGTTATCCTGTCGCACCAAGGGGCAGTGCAGGAGCGAAACCATGGGTCTTTCCAGGATTTTGGCACTGGCGGTGCTTCTTGCCGCCCTTTGCGGCGGGCCGGTTCTGGCCGGAGGGAAATATGCCCTCGTCGTCGGCAATTCCGATTACCAGCGCGCCGGAAAATTACCCAATGCGTCCAGCGATGCCGAGCTGATCGCTGCCAAGCTCGCCTCGGTCGGCTTCGAGGTCGACAAGGTGATCGACGCCAGTGAGGATGCGCTGGGCGAAGCGCTCGACAAGATGGCAAAGCGGGTGGAAGGCGTCGATGCCGTGGCGCTCTACTATGCCGGCCATGGCTTGCAGAAGGATGGTGTGAACTATCTCGTGCCCGTCGATGCCAAGCTGGAGACCGAGACGGCGATCGAACGGGAGACGCTGAGCCTGCAAAGCTTCCTTGATGTCATGGAACGCGCACCCATCGGGCTGGTCTTCCTGGATGCCTGCCGCAACAACCCCTTTGCCGAGGCGCTGCTCCAGACGACCAGCAGTTCAGGCCGTTCCGCCAATGTCGGGCGCGGGCTGGCCGTGGTGCGTCCGCGCGGCGATCTGCTCGTGACCTTTGCGACCCTCCCCAATACGGTTGCCTCCGATGGCGCGCTCGGCAATTCACCTTTTGCCCGCGCGCTCGCCAGCCACATGACCGTACCGGATGTGGAAATCTCGGTGCTGATGAAGCGTGTCACCAAGGATGTGATGGACGAGACCAAGGGCACCCAGCGTCCCCAGCAGCTTTCCCAGATGCAGCGCGAATTCTATTTCCAGCGCAGCACGAAGGACGATACCAAGGTGGAGCGCGATGAGGGTGTGCGTACGATCCTGTCTGTCTATCCGGCGCATGTGAAGACCGGCGAGGAAATCTCGGTTCTGGCCGAGGTGCCGATGGCCTGCCAGCCGTCCTTCCTCAACCTGTCGCCCAGCCGCAAGGTGGCACCCATTCCGGCGAAATTCTTCAAGCAGACCGACCTTGGCGCAGGCCGCAACCATTTCGAGATATCGCCCGGCTCCCGCTACGGACTGATCGTGCAGGAGGAGGACGAGCGTGGCCGCAACCTCATCGGTTTCTTCTGCGTTCCGCCCGGCCTTGAGGACAAGGAGGACACGATCGGCATCATCCGTGAACTGGATGCCAAGCTGTCCGCAGGCACCATGGCGGGCACCGTCAGCTTCAAGACCTTTGAGAACATCGCTTTCCGGTTCAACCCATTCGACATCCATTGAGGCAAGGGGGCAGCGCCTGCATCAGGGGTCCGCAAGAATATGGGGGTGCCGGGCGGCAAGTCCGCGCCTCTGTCTGTTGGAGCCAGCCGCCCGCCGCCGGGATGCTGCCGCGCCCGGCGCTATTGGCCGCTGCTCTCGTCCAGCCGGTACTGGAGCAGGTAGGGATAGACGAAGCGCGCCGAAAGCCAGCCGCGACCGGATCCGGTGTCCACCTCATACCAGACAGCCTGGAAGTCCGGCAGCAACTGGCAGCCGGTGATGTCGACCTTCTGGCCCGGTTGCAGCTTGCCGATGACACCGGCCTTCAGGTCAGGACTTTCCCGGAAATTGACCTCGCGTGAAACCCGGCCCGGATGCTTCCTGGTCTTGTCGGCAAAGTTGTTCCACATGATGTCGGGATGCAACTTGCCATCCACGCAGCCATAGGCATCACCGATCATGCCGGCGGTCACCGGATAGGTACCGACCGGCTTTCCGGGGCACCAGCCCACGTCGAATTCGTCCGCCGGCCGGTAGCCATCGGCGCATTGGCGGCTGCCGCGCCAGACCGAAGCCTGGAGGCGCTTGTCCGGCCCGGCCATGATGGCACAGGCAAATCCGCCATTGGTGCCCGACGAAAACCACGTCGTCTGGCCTTCCGGCGCCTCCAGCGGTTTCGGCTCCTCAGGCGGGTCCACCGTGCCGAACTCCAGCTCCGCGCCCGACTTGTAGGCCCGGCCATGGACAATCAGCGTGTTGCAGAGCCGGGCGGCACCCGCCTCGTCCAGCCCGTAGGCATAGGCCGGGTGGGCGAGCAGGCCGCGCGAGACAGGAGAAAAGCCCATCTGCCAGGCCTCCACATTGCCCTGCAGGTAAAAGAAACTGTCCTGCGTGCGATGCTTCAACGCCTCGCGGAACAGCGAAGGCGGGTTGGCGCCGCCATTCAGCAACCGGCTGTAGGCCGCCGAAATGTCATAGGAGAGGTTCAGTACCTGCCCCACTTCCGCCTGCTGAGTGGCCTTTTCGGACGGCAGGAAGCCCATGTGGAAGCCCACCTGCGCACCGTGCTCGATGAAGCGTGTGTCGGCCTGGTCTGCATGGACCAGATCGACCGAGAGCGCAAAGGCGATCGCGCAGGCAGAAAGGCATTGCGCGCCGCCGATCACATACACACCCTTGATGCCGGGGTCCTGGCCTTCCAGGTCGTAGCGCAGGACCTCGGCGATCTTGAACCCTTCCAGGAAGCTTCCGCCGGGGCTCTCGAACACGATCACCTTGTTGTAGCTTGGAGATTTCTCGATGACGGCCTTCAGCTTCTCCGCATCCCCCGTCTCGATCGCGCCGGAGAGGTGGATGACGGTCAGGTCGGAACCGAGCGCGCTCAGGCGGGCTGTTTGCGCCAGTTGCTCGGCACTGCGCAGATTGCCGATGACCGAGGACGGACCTTCCGCCGGGTAGATGCGCTGGAGAGCGGTGATGTGTTCCGCGAGATCGGGCCGGAATTCGACCTCCGCGCAGGAAGCGCCACCGGCGGCCAGTGCCAGCCCGCCCGTCAAACCGGCGCGAAGCCGGCCAGCCCATGAAGTCATGTCAATTGACCTTCACCAGGACGATCTGCACCCGCCGGTTTTGCGGGCCGTAGGGATCGGCGAAATCCTTCAGCTTGCGCGATCCGAGCCCCGTGGCGATCATCTGGGCCGACGGCAGGCCTGCCGACGCCTGGATGAAATTGGAGACCGCGCGTGCCCGCCGTGCTGACAGGTTGTCATTGTAGTCGGGCGATCCCTTGGCATCTGTATGGCCGAGGAAGGCAAAGCGGTAATCCTGGAACTTCGCGCCCTTGAGCACATTGGCCAGCTCCACGAGCTTGGCATACTGGTCCGGCCGGACTTCCGCCGAATCGTAGTCGAACAGGATCTCGATATCTATGGAGGGAAGCGCCTGCGCGGTGTCGGCAGGCATTCCGGCGGCTGTGTTGTCCTTGGCCTGTGCGGCCTTGGCTTTCTTGGCGTCCTCATGATCGATCACGCCAAGATTGACCACGTCGTCGAGCGAGAAATTCGTCTTGGTCTTGAATTCCTTGCTGGTGCAATTGGCCTGGTCAAGCAGGCACTTTTCCATTTCGCTCGATGGCGCACGCGCCTGCGCTGTGTCCGTGACGGGTTTCGCTCCGGTGGTCTTCTTCGTTCCGAGGTCGAAGTCCTCCAGCGTGATTGTCGATTGCGCAAACGCAGGTCCGGCGGCAAGGCATGCCAGCGCGGCGAGGGTGGTCAGGCGGGTCATTGCGGTTCCCTTCCTTTCACGGTTGGTGGCCTCAGCCGTCCATGTTGACGATCTCGACGCGGCGGTTGACGCCGCTTTCCGGATCGTACTGGTCCTTCAGGCGTTCCTCGCCGAAGCCGATGGCGATGAGGCGTTTCTCGTCAATGTAGAAGCGCTCGATCAGATAGTCACGCACGGCAAAGGCGCGGCGTTCCGAAAGGTCCAGATTGTAGGCATCCGACCCCTTGGCATCGGTGTGGCCGTTCAGCAAGAAGCGCGCATGGCCGAGCTTCTCGCCCGAAAGCGCCTCGCCGATCACGTTCAGCACCGGGATGGATTCCGGCAGGATACGGTCGCTGTCGAAAGCGAAGCGGATCTCGAAATCCATCTTCGGCGGCTTGTAGGTGTCGATCACCTCGGCCGCCTTCTTCTTGAGGTTTATCTTCAACCCGCGTGACTGGATGAGCTCGTCGCGCGCGGACTCAGGCACGGCGGTGGCGGGCTTGGCGCCCAGTGACCGCGTGGCCGGCTTCTTGTCGCCGCCAAGGCCCTGCTCGATGGCTTCCTTGTTCAGGCCCTGCGCCCCGGCTACGCCCATCATCAGGCACAGCGCAAAAGCGGTGAGCGATGCGGATTTGAAAAGTCGTGACATGGCGTCTCTCCTTTGTTGCGGTCAGGACTTCGGCACTTCGGGCGCCGCCGTGACCGGAAAATCGAAGTGCCGGCCCTTGAAGGGCTCGGCGGTGAAGCGGAAATGCCACCATTCCCGCGCGTAGTTGGCGAAGCCGGCGGCCGTCATGGCCTTCAGCAGACGGATGCGGTTGGCGCGCGCTTGCGCCCCGATGCCCTTGGCTGCCGTGTGGCTTGCCGGATCGAAAAAGTCGAAGGCTGTCCCCATGGCAAGCGGTTCGGCCTTGCCGCCCGGCCCGAGGCGCGCGAGCGTCAGGTCCACCGTGCCGCCCGCCGAATGGCCCGAGCGCGCCGCGAGATAGCCTTCCACGACAAGCCGCGTTGCCGGCACCCTGGGATGATAGGTGGCGTTGGTTCCCTTGCGCTTCTGCATGGCCGCCACCATCGCCCTGACTGCGCGGGCCGGGCGGTAGCAATCGAGCATCACCAGCGTCAGCCCCTCGGCCTTCAGCCCGGCCTGCACCCTGGCCAACGCCTTGGCTGCCGGATCGGCGAGGATGCAGCTAGCGCCCTCGTAGCCGGGCACCCGCGCTCCGGTGAAGTTTTTTGCGCCCGCATAGCGCATGTCCTGCACGATCGAAGGATCGACCGCCGCCAGGTGGACGAAGCCCTTGGGCAGTGCGGGCCGTGCCGCGGCCGGCTGCGGTTTGGCCGCGGGTTCCCTCGCGGTCCCGGTTCCGGGCGCGGCCGTATCGACCGTCTTTTCGGTGGCCGGCGAGGCCGTCTCTTCCAGCGGGATTGGCTTGGCAGCGGGCAGGTCCTCTGCGCGGAGCGGCAGCGCGGCCAGCAGCACGGGCGCCACCAGCAGGCCGAACGTGGCGGCGCGGGCGGCCATCACTCCACCCTCATTTCGCTGATGGCCGTGTCCTTGTACTTCGTGCCGGAAAAGACCGAGCGGATCGACAGGGAAAACCAGTCGGTCTCGCCGAGCCAGCTGAGATCGACCGCTTGCCAGTCGCCATTGTCGGAAAGCTGGAAGCCGCGCTTCTCGCCGCTCGCACCCTGGATGATCAGCGTCGAGACACGGTTGTTCTTGGCGTAAATATCGGCGTTCTTGTTGTAACCGTTGGCAAGGATCAGCCGGTTCAACTGGCGGGGACCTTCATAGCGTACCACGATCGTCTCGCCGATACCGTCGCCCTTGACACCTTCCACCCAAGCCGTCGCCATGTTGCCGTCGGTCAGGTTCACGCCGCCGTAGCGGTTGCCGAATTGCGGGTCGAGGATGGACGAGACACAAAGCCTGCCGCCCGAAAGGGCGCGGCTGGCATTGGTGCATTTCTGGTTGCGTCCGGCCGATGGCGGAGGAAGGCTCGCCAGTCTTTGCTCGGGCTGCGGCGCAGGCGCTGGCTTCGGCGCGGGTTTGGGTGCCTGCGCCGCCTGCAATTTCGCAAGCGCGGCCTTGGCCAGCGTCACATAGAAATTGTTGCTGTCCGATCCGTATTCGGCCAGGAACGCGCCCCAGGCCGCCTCGCTGTCCATCTGGCGGGCCAGCTCGAACTTGCG
Organism: Brucellaceae bacterium; assembly: GCA_020637755.1. Classification (GTDB taxonomy): domain Bacteria; phylum Pseudomonadota; class Alphaproteobacteria; order Rhizobiales; family Rhizobiaceae; genus Zhengella. The sequence continues at coordinate 77,847 of JACKJW010000003.1, forward strand.
CACCATGCCGCTTTCGGCAGACGGTGAGGGGGCAGGCTGTGGGGCAGGCGACTTGCCGTCGCCGGGCGTGAAGTAGAAGTCACCGGTGACGGAACTGGTCTCCCATGGCACCTGCCGGTCGCCGGTCGCTGCCAGCACATCGCGGCGCGTCGCCTTGAAGACCGATTCCACCGTGCGGCCCTGACCCTGGCGGATCGCCTGCGTCAGAGCCAGCGTGTAGGGGGAGTTGTTGCCCGCGCCGTCCAGCGCCACATCGCCCGGTGCCGTCGCATAGGCGATCAGCGTGCCCTTGGGCGCATCCACCGGGGCAAGCCCGCGTGATACGGCACGGAAGGACCGCGCGAACGGATTGTTGCGGCACGCATCGAGAATCACGATGTTGATCTTCGAATTGGCTGAATTCATGACCTGAAGGAAATCATTGACGTTGATGCCTTCCAGGTCGATCTCGTCCTCGCTGTCGATGCGGGCATTGACCGGGACGAGGTAGTTCTCGCCCTTCACCTGGACGCCGTGGCCGGCATAGAAGAACAGTCCGGCATCGACATCTCCCCCGCGCAGCGCCCGGCCGAATTCCAGCAGCGCGCGCTTCATGCTCGCCTGGTCGGCATCTGTCAGCCGGGTCACGGTGAAGCCGGTTGCTTCCAGCGTCTCGGCCATCAGCGCGGCGTCGGAGGGCGGATTGGGCAGGGGGGAGGTGTTCTGGTAGGCGCCGTTTCCGATGACGAGCGCAATGCGGTCACCGGCGAGCGCAGGCCCGCCGGCAACAAGCGTGAGCAGCATCAGGGCCGCCGGGCCAATCGGCCGAAGCCGGGTGGCCACCGCCCTGGCGGCGGCCTGTCCCGGTTCGGTGATGTTCCGGCAGTAACCCATGATGCCTCCTCAACGCGGGTTGACGTTGAACGTCAGGAAGGTCTGGCCGAAGCGGCCCTTCTGGTCGGAAGGCAGCTTGGCTTCGATCTTTTCCTTGCGCTCATGCATCTTGATGGCAAGGCCGCGGGTCGGCTTGTCGCCGCTCTCCTTGATCATCTGGCGGGCTTCCTCGGTCGTGATGCCGTGGTGCTTCAGCCCGTCCTCATGACAATAGGCAAACAGCGTCTCGTTGTAACCCGGCGTGTCGAACACGAGGTCACCCGCCGACTTGTCGGGAATGCGCCGTTCCTCACCCGGCCGGATGAAGGCATCGCCGATCATCTCCTGCGGGATCGTTTCGACCGTGCCGTCTGTTTCCACGTAGAAGATCTGCAATTCGCAGGCCTTGTTGGTGGTGACCGTGAAGTTCAGTTCGTCATTCACATAGACCTCGGTTGAGGGAACGTGGATGCCGAGTTCCAGCTTGTGCGGCTCACCCTTCACCAGCGCCTTGTAGCTGTCGTCGCGGTAATCCGGGTCCTTGTAGGCCGGCACTTGGACGGGCTTCACGGGCGCCGTGATCTTGATGATGTTGGTCTTGTCCGGCGCATAGACCGGATCGGCCTTCACCTCGATCTTGGCGGCATGGGTGTCTGGCGCCTGATATTCGCCGTCAACGTAGGTCAGCGGCTTCAGGTCGAGCAGCGGTTCGACAAACTTGGCGAACTGGAGCTCCACCTCGTAACGCGGGATCTTGGAACCGGCCTCGAACTGGGTGATCCAGTCGAGAGCCAGCGCGAGCGCTTCGGGATCCTGGATGCGGCGCGACTCCTTGGTGAATTCCTCCGGCGTCATGCCGAATTCGGCGGCAAGACGCTCGAAGTCGAGATCGTCCTCATGCGTGTCGGCAAACCAGGTAATGATCTCGCCGCCATTGGGTGCCGACTTGCTCTTCAGAGACCCGTCCGGCGCCTTCTCCGCCGCGCCGATCTTTTCGAGCGTCGCGGTGAAGGCCTCGCGGTCCTTCTGGAAGTAGTTGTCGAGCACTTCCTGCGGCTGGTACATCTTCAGCAGGATTTCGCGCGCGTCGTTGCCGAACAGCGTCGAGTTCTCGATATGCGCACGCATCTGGTCACGCTTTGCAATCGTGCCGTCGGCATGGCAATCCACACACGAACGCCCGTTGATGATCTCGATGCCCTTGCCGATTGGACGGTCGCGGAACGACACGATCTGCGTCGGCCCGGCATTGAGGCGGTCGCCCTTGTTGTTCGACAGGTAATAGCCCTGCAGGCCGTTGGGCAGCGAGAAGATCATTTCCCCGCCATCGTGGTGGAAGGCCGTCAGGCCGTAATCCAGCGGCTCGACATCTTCCGGACCATGGGGATGACGCTTCAGGTCACCCTGGCCCTTCGACTTGGCGAAGTCGTAGGACTTCCAGTAGTAGCCGCCATTGGCCGCGTCATGGCGCTCCAGCATGCGGTTGTGGTCGGACACACCCGAAAGCCCTTCCTCGAAGGCGGTACGCACCACCTTGAGCGAGCGGATGTTGCGGTCGACATCGACGCCGATGCGCTTTTCCAGATCGCGGATGTTGTCCGTCAGTTCCAGCAGCATGTGGTAGTTTTCCGGCTGCAGCGCATTGGCCGCCAGCCAGCCCGCCCGCATGACGGGAAGCAGCGTCTGGGTGTCATGGGACAGAGCTTTCAGTGTCGCATCGCTCGACGGGTCGTAGCCATAGGGATACTTCGCCGTCAGCTGGTCCCACTTGTGCGCATCCCAGCCGAGATCGCGGATATCGACGCGCACCAGCACATCCTTTGTGCCCGCAACCGGTTCCGGCGCGATGGCCACCGGCCCGAGTGACACCGAGTTCAGCGCCTTGTTGAAACCGGCAGTGAAGAACTCGGTGCGCTTCTTGTAGGCCTCCTCCGTCTCGCAGGGGAAATAGCCGTTGTAGAAATCGCGGAAGGTGAAGTAGCGGATGAACGGCTTGTCCACATCGGCCACTTCGCCGATGTCTTTGAGCGCGGCCTGGATTTCATCGCGCCACTCCATCATCTTGCGGCTGCGCGCCGGCGGTTCGGCCTTCACCGTCTTGGCGATGACTTCCTGGCCGAGCGAATCGATCCATGCGCCAAGCTGTTCGATCTCGCCATTGCCAGGCTTCGATCCGGGCGGCATGCGGCCCGATGTGATCGACTTGAACAGCACCGAGGCGGTGCGGTTGCCGGGCACCACGAAGGCCGGGTTTTGCGAAATCGATTTCAGCGATCCTGCCGGGAACGTGTCCTGGTTCTTCTGGCCGAGGCCATGGCAGTTGCGGCAGTATTTTCCGATGAAATCATCGGCGGCAGCAGCCAGTTTGCCGCCATCGACGGCAGGCGCCGCATCGTCCTCCACCTCGCAGACCGCTTGCGGCGGCGGCGTGGTATCGACGGCCGTGATCTGTTCGGCACCGGTCAGATAGGCGACCATCGCCGCCCGGTCCTCTTCGGTCATCTTCGCCAGACCCATCGTCATGTGCTTCTTGACAGCCGGGGTGATGGGGCTGCCCGAAAGCTTGTTGCCGCCATCCAGGAAAGCCTTGGAAAATTCCTTCAGGCCCGCAGCGGAAATGACAGCCGCGGTAATGGCCGGCGCCGGATCGCCGGTCAGCGACACGTCGCCCTTGAAGGCATTGGTGCGGTCAAGCCCGTAGGTGTAGGTGCGTGGCGTGTGACAATCGTTGCAGGCCCCCACATTCTCCACCAGATAACGGCCGCGCTGCATCTGCGAGCCGTCGCCGGGTTGGAAGGCCGGCATGTCGAAATTGGCCTTCTTCCACGCTGCCCAGAACAGGTTGGTGTTGTAGGGGAAGGAAATCTCGTGCGGTTCGACCTTGTTGTCCGAGCCCGGCAGGGATTCGATGTAGCCCTTGATGTCCAGTACATCCTCCGGCTTCATCCCGGCATAGGAGGTGTAGGGGAAGAAGGGGAGGTAGTGACGGCCGTCCGGTGAGACGCCGTTGATGACAGCATTGAGATATTGCGCGTTGGTCCAGCCGGTCACGCCGTTGGCATTGTTGGTGATGTTGGGCACATTCACCACGCCGGCATGGGTGTCCATGCGCGCGCCACCCGCCGGATTGGCCACATCGTCTCCGCCCGCCGCATGGCATCCCATGCAACCGGCAACGCTGGCCAGATATTCACCATTGGCAACATCGGGCTTGTATTGTGAAAAGGCACCGTCCTCGAACAGGTCGCGCGCCGAAGCGCCCGTCCATCCGGAAGACAGCGTGGCGAGAAGCGCCAGGCTGGCGACGGCGGCCATGCGCCGTCCGGGTTTTCTCAGTGTTGGTCTCACGTCAGACACCTCCGTTATGCCCCTTCTCCATCTTCCTCCGGCTCCTTGGCAGAGCCGGTCATGATCAGCGAAACTCGAAACGCTCGAATTCCACCCGCGCAAGCTTCACGCCCAGGTCCTTGAACCCCTTCACCAATGCCTCGCGCAGGCCGGGCGGCCCGCAGAACCAGAGATCTGCGCCGTTGAGGTCAAAGCCCGCCTTGTCGCGCACGACCTCGGCGCTGACCCGCCCATCGGTGTTGGAGGAGTGGAGCGTGTAGGAAAAATTTTCGTTGAGCGCGGCGTCTGTCAGCCGGTCGGCACCAATCGCCTCGGCCGGTTCGCGCACGCAGTAGAAGAGATGGATGGACTTGTCCTTCATCTCGCCCGCGGCCTTGGCCATCGCGAGGAAGGGGGTGACGCCAACGCCGCCGGCCACCCACAATTGCTTGTTGCCGCCGCGCTGAGCGGTGAAGCGGCCATAGCCGCCCTCGATGCTCATCCGGTCGCCAACCGCGATGCCGTCGCGCAGGCGCGTCGTGTAGTCGCCCAGCGGCTTGATGGCGAAGGTCAGCCGCATCTTGCCGTCCTCGCCCTTGTCGTGCCCGGCAATGGTGAACGGGTGCGGCTCGCGCAGGCCGGGCTTTCCCGCCGCAATGAAGGCGAACTGGCCCGGACGTGCCTTGATCGCGCCCTTGACCGGTTCGGCGGTGATGACGGTGGCGCCATGTGCCTTCTCCACGGCGGTCACCACATAGGAGCGCGTGTGCAGGAAGCTGCGCACCTGCGTGTAGATGAAGGCCGTGATGCCAAGGATGGCGAAGATCACCAGATAACTCACCAGCAGCGCCGAGCCGTCAAAGGGGCGCTTGATGAACAGGAAATGGAAGGCGATCAGGATGAAGAATACGCCGATGAAGCGGTGGGTCTGGCGCCAGATGTGGTAGGGAAACTCGTATTTGGTGCGCGGCAGCCGCTTGAAGATGGAAATGGCGATCAGCGCGGTCAGCCCGTAAAAGCCCCATCTGCCCATGCCGGCGGCAAAATTGTTCAGCGCCGAGGCGAGCAGCTTGCCCTTGAAATCGGGCGTCACGAAATAATGGACGAGGAACAGGGCGAATGCGGAAATGCCGGTCCACTTGTGCACCCGGTAGACCCGGTCGAGCCCGCCGAACAGCGGCTCGAGGACTTTCCAGCGTGTCGCCAGCACCTGGTTGATCGCCATGGCCACGAAGGAGGTTGCGGCGCAGGCTATCGACAGCCAGGTCATCAGGCCGGTATGGCTCGCGGCCGGAACGGACAGCACGAATGCCCCGAGACAGGCCAGAATGACGAGCGCAATTCCCATTGCTTCTTTTCCCCTTCTTGGCATCTCCCGGATGAAAGGCCGGCCTGAAAGCGGCGGGCGTTCCAGCCGGGGGCATGCCGGAAATTTGTCTTCACGCAATATGACCATACGTCATGATTGCAAACTAGTCCGCCCTAGATGAACGCAGCATGACCGGTGTGCTGTCAGTGAAGCCCGTCACTTGCGCCTCAGCCTCCCTTCGCTTGAAGTGACGCGACGAAATCGGGCATCAGCGCTTCCAGGTTTTTGCCCGGACAGGCGGTTTGCGCCACTTGTCGGTGGCTGCCGATCCCCGAAGGGGCAATCCCGTATTGGGTCATCAGTGAGCGCACCAGCCGGTCAAGCGCCGCCATCTGGGCAGGCGAGGGCTGTTCGCTCTCGAAATTGCCTTCCAGCACGATCTGGATGTAGCCGGCCGGGTTGTAGCCGGTGTTGGTGTCGCCGACAGCCGAGATGTCGCGGCCTTCGGCAATGCCGCCGTTTGCACCGATGTAGAAGTGGTAAGGCACATCCGGCCAAGCTGGCTTCATCCGCCCGTCGGAGAGTTTTTCGCGGCTCTGCGAGAACCGTTGCAGCGAGGCCATCTTGGCGCTGAGCGATGTGCCCGGTTTCTGACGGCTGGCCGTGTGGTGGATGAGGATGCGCGACGGCGTCTGGCGGCGCATCTTGGCAATCGGTGCCTTGGCGCCCCATTGCGCGCGCGTCAGCATGTCCGGTCCCGCAGCCTGAGCGGGCAGGCCTTGTGCGACCGCCGCCATCAGGGCAGCCAGCGCGAGCGCAGCCCTAGCGCAGCTGCTTGATATAGGCATCGGGAACATACCTTCTGGCGGAAGAGAGATAGCGGTCGGCTTCGCCGCGTGACGCCGTGCCGATCACCACGGCCCACAGTCCGTTGCGCAGCGCGCGGAAGTCATCGGTATCGACGATATAGGCGGGGAACCCGGCATTGCGCATCTGGGCGCGGCGCGAGACCGGCTTTGAGGTCACCGATTTCGGATAGGAACCCAGTACGACAACCCAGCGGGCGCCGGGCAGCGACGTGCCGTCGGCGATGCCGCGCGACGGTTTGGGGAGCGAGGTTACATCGGTGCCGCTGTCACGCGGCTGGGTGCGCGGCGGCGGAGCCGGTGGAGGCTTCGGGGTCTCCAGCGCAGCCAGCTTTTCCTCGGCGAGCGCACGATAGACAGGGCTGTCCCTGTATTTCGCGATGAAAGCCTTCAGCACGGCCCTGTTCTGCGTGTCTTTCACGAAGGCCCAGTCCTTGGCGGGGTCCGGGCTGGTCTGGATGGGACCCGGCTGCGGAACGGTCGAAGGCGGAACGGAGGTCGGCGGCTGCCCGGTGTCGGTCGTCTGCGGCGGCGTGCCGGAAAAGAAGATGTCGCCCGAAAGATCCTCGTAATAGCCCGGTCGTTGAGAATGGCCGGCGGCAGTCTTGGCCAGCCGCTCCACTTCGTCGCGCGTTGCCCGCGCCATGCCGATCAGGCTTTGGCCAGGCTTGCCCATCTCCTTCAACAGCACGCGCGTGAAGACCGAATTCAGGCTTTGGTCATCGCTCTCGCCCGGCAGCCGGTCGAGCGCCTGCTGGCCGGGCGCAGCGGAATAGAGGATGCCGACGCCGCGCGTCAGTGGCGGGATGTCGAGGCCGCTCCTGGTGCCGAGCGAACGGGTCGGGTCATTGTTGACGTTGAGCGGATTGTCCCGGCAGGCATCGAAGATGGCGAAGGTCACCTTCGCCCCGGCATCCACCATGGTCTGGATCACCAGCTTCTCGCTGACCGCATTGACCGCGATGCGGTTCTCCTCGGTCTTGGAGTTCCCGGAAGGGGCGGGCACGTCGGTCGGCAGGTAATAATTCTGGCCGGAGAAATTCACCCCGTGCCCGGCATAGAAGACGAAGACCACGTCATCCTTCACCAGCCGCGACGCAAATTCATAAAGGCTGTTGACGAAATCCTGGCGCGACTGGTTGTGCCGCACCGTGACCTCGAAACCCAGTTCGGAGAGCTTCGCGCCCACGGCATCGGCGTCGTTGGTGGCAGTCTTGAGCTGCTGGTGTTCACCCAGATTGGCGTAGCTGTTGTTGCCGATCACCAGCGCCATCTGGCGCGCGAAGGCCTCACTTGCCGGCAGCAGGACCAGCAGGAATAGCGAGAGAATCGTCAGCGCACGCCCCATGCGCTGCAAGACGGTCAATGGCGTCATGCGTTTGTTTTTCCAGCGTGCCCCATGGGAAGGCTAGCCCCGCCTGCGACATTCTGTCAACGCAAAGCCGGACGCGAAGGCGCCTTTTCCCGTTGAACGCTTGCAGCTTTGGGAACCGGCGCTACCCTTGGGGTGGCTCCCGGCAATCCGCCGGCTTCGCGCGAGAGGGAAAGATCATGGCCGGGCTTGGCGCCAACTTGCTGGACGGGCTGGACAGGGACCAGCGGCTGCTCATGGCTGCCGATCTTTCCGGCCCTGTGCTGCTGACCGGCGTGGCAGGAACCGGCAAGACCTGTGTTGCCGTGTATCGCGCTGTGCGCCTGCTGGAGGAAAACAGCCGCAATACCGTGCTCTTCTGCGTGGCGCGGCGTGATCTCGTCGCCCCTGCTGAAGCCCTGTTTGCCGAACTTGCCGCTGGCCGGCCCGGCTTCGGCGCGCGCATGACCGTCACGACATTGCGCGAAGAAGCCGAAGAGCTGCACGGCTATGTGGGCGGACGCTCGCCGGTGATGGCGCCCGCCGATCTGGTGCGCGACGTGATCGTGTCGGCCTTTCTTGATCGCGGTGGTCTGCCCCTGGCCACCGAACGCCTGATGGCGGAATGGAACAGCGTGATCGATCCGCTGCGGATCGGCGGCGCCCGCGCCTATGCCGCCGCACCGCAGGCGCAAGGCTGGCCACCGCTTGCGGACGGGGAGCGCGAGGCCTTGTGGCCCGCATTCGATCACGCGCGCCATGTCTTCGACGCGCGCATGCAACTGACCGATGGCGCGCTGATGGAGCGCATGGCCGCTTATTTTGCAGAGGCCGAGGACAAGCCCTATACCCACCTCTTTCTCGATGATGCGGGCGATCTCGATCCCGCGTCGCTGCGCTTTGCCGCAACACTCTTGCCGCGCCGCGCGCCGGGCCTGCTCGCGGTCGCAACCGATGACGGTCACCCGGCCCTGGATGATCTTGTGTCTGCCGGTCTGGGCCTGCCGGGGTTTTCGAGACACCTGCGCCTGCGCCACGCTCATGTCGCCACGCGGGACGTCGCGCAGCTGGCGCTTGGCTTCCTTCCCGCGGCGCAGCGTCCCGTGCTGGAACCGGCGCCGGGCGATGGCGAGGCCGCGCTGGCCTTTCCCGGTGGCGAGGCGGAGGAGGAGGCGATGGTGGTGGAGTTCGTCAAGGACTGCTGCGCGGAGGGCATGGAGGCATCGGCGATCGCGCTGGTTGACCTGCGCCGGGAGCGGCAGCGAATGCCCGGGCGCGCGCATCCCGGCATCGCGCAGGGGAGCGCGGATGCCGTCTTTGGCCGGACCTTCGACGCTGTGCTGGTGACCGGTGCGCCGCGCGCACGGCTGGCAGCCATGTCATCCGGGGGCGCCTTGCCGGATGAAACGGGTTCCCTGCCGCCACTGGCTGTGCGTCAGCTGATGCGCGTCAGCCTTGCCGCTCGCAAGCGTCTGCTCGTGCTCGCCGATACCCGCTGAGAACGCCCGTCACAAGCCTGCGCGGCGGATCAGGTAGATGTCCATGATCCAGCCGTGTCTCTCGCGCGCTGCCGCGCGCGTCTCCACGATCAGGCTGGACATCTTCTCCAGCGGGCCGGAAAGGATGATCTCCTGCGCCATGCCCACATAGGCTCCCCACCAGATCGTCAGGCCCGCCGGATCGAGGCTGGTGAAGGAGTTTTCGCCGTCCAGCATGACGGCGACAGTGTCCGTCCCGTCTGGCAAGCCGCTTTCGCGCAACTTGCGGCCCGTCGTGACCAGAAACGGCTCGCCGATCTCGTTGACGGGGATGCAATGCGCTGCCATCAGCCCCTGCAGCGATGTGATGCCGGGAATGACCGTCAGGGTAAACTTGCTGGCAGCCGAAAGCCGCCCGGCAATGCGGATCGTGCTGTCATAGAGCGACGGATCGCCCCAGACGAGCAGCCCGACCACGCGCGCGTCGCCAATGGCCTCCAGCCAGCGTCCGGCGATGGCGTCATGCCAGGCATCGACGCGCGTCTTGTAGTCGGCGATGGCAGGGTCGCGCACCGGCATGTCAAAATGGACGATTCGCGTCGCCGGTGTGAGGTGTTCGGCAAGAATGGTGTCGCGCAGGGCGGCAAGCTCGCCCTTGTCTCCGCCCTTGCGAGGCACGAGAATCAGCTCGCAACTGCGCATTTCGCGGATGGCCTGAAGCGTCAGGTGTTCCGGATTGCCCGTGCCGATGCCGATCAGTTTGAGCGTGAGCATTGCATGTTTCCGCGAGGATCGCCGTAGGGTGTCGCCGGTTTCGCGGCCGGAGACGCGAAACCGATCTTGCGTCACACCAACCGGCCAGACCAGAGCTTTCCGGCAACACCACCGAGGAAAGCCCAGGCGGCCAGTCCAACGCCCAGCACCCGGGCGGTGAAGGCGGCGGCCAATTCCGGCGGGGCCGACCCGGCGTAGCCATCCGGCATGGGTGCACCGATGACATGAGGCGCAGCCAGCAGCACGGCTCCAAGTGCCACAAATCCCAATCCCGGACCGAAAGCCAGAAGAGCCAGCCCCCCGGCGGTCGCGGCAACAGTGCCCGCCCACCAGACCTGGCGATTGGCCAGTTCGGCGGCAAGGGTACCCGGCAACTCCGGCGCCAGACCCAGCGCAGGTGCCAGCTGGAATGCGGCAAAGCCCGCGATCCCCCACAAGACACCCTCTTTCAGCCCGATGGAGACACCATAACGCTCTGCCAGGCCGAAGCCTGCGACCAGGATCAGGCCATACGCAACGTAAATGAGGCAGGTGAAGGCAACTGTCAGGGCATTGCGTGAGAACGGGCTGTCGCTGTCCTTGGCGGAATGCGCATGCGCGCTGCCCGTTTCGTGCCCAGCACGTTCCCCGGCCTCTGCCTTGGCATGACCGCCCTCGAAATGCGTGAGTGCGCCGGTTTCATATTTCTCGCCCAGAAGGATCAGGTCCTGGACAAAAGCGAAATGCAGCATGGCCGCGATCAGCCCTGCTGCAAAGCCGGCGATCAAACCGCCGGCCAACATCTTCAATGTCATATGCGTGGTTGCTTCCCGCTCAGTGGCAGGGGAAGCCCGTGGCATGCCGCATGTCGTGCGCGGCATCATGCAGGGCAGCCGACTGGGCGTGCCCGGCAACAAACAGAAGCGTTGCACCAAACAGGGCAACAAAGGCGATCGGCAGAATGCCCGTAGATGCGGCGAAACGGGTTGCGGTCCTGGTCATGGCAGTCATGTCTTCTCCTTGCCGTCACACCCGACGGCTTTGCGGGTATTTCTCTCGCATGGCCAGTCTCCTGACTCGCGGGTCAAAGCGTGCTTTCCTCCTTCCCGGTTCCGGTTGTCCGTCACCAGTGGCTGCTGGAAAGCCGCTCGCCGCATACAGTCGCGGGGGCGGTTGCGGCATCGGGCCCCTCTTTTGGTCGGCCCCGACCGCATTCCTGTTTCATTCCGGCGCTGTGCGCCTTTGTGGAAACCATGCAACTCCATTTGCCAGCATGCGGGCCAGAGGGTCAAGCCGCCTTCGACCGATATTCTGCTCTGCCTGCGACACTTTCCGAAATCTCAGCCGGGTATCCGTGCGATCAGCTTCAGGCGCAGCCGTCCCAGTGGCCGCGCATCTTCCAGATTTCCATCGCTGGATGCGTTGTAGAGTCGTATGAATTCCAGGATGTCTGCCACATCATCGGCGGAGATGTCACCGAACAGATAGGCCGTCTTGCCTTCCTGCCGAAAGGAAAGCGTGGCTGGCCGCGCGCAGCCGTTCATGCAGTCGGTCAGGCGCAGGGTACAGGCAGGGATCAGCGCCGAAAAGGCCCTCTGCAAGGCATCATGCAGCGATGCGCCACGCTGTTCGCTCATGGTACAACTGGCACAAAGCGTTACAGTCAACGGGCTCATGCAACCTCTGCCAGCGGGCCGACAAGGATGAGCGCGGGTCCGTCCCCGGCAATCTGTTCCATTGCGGCGGCTAGGCTTGCCACCGTCCCGCGCCGGATCACCTGTTCGGGAAGCGAGACATTTTCGGCAAGGATCGCCGGCGTGTCGCCGGGCAGGCCCGCTGCCGCCAGCATGCCTGCGAGCTTGGCAAAGGTGCGCTTGCCCATGAAGATCACTGTCGTCGCCGCCGGATCGGCAATCGCCGCCATGTTGAGGTCCTCCGGCAGGCTGCCGGTCACGTCATGGCCGGTGAGGAACTGCACGCGCCGCGCGGTCAGACGCCGCGTCAGCGGAATGCCGATGGCTGCCGCCGCCGCCGTTGCCGATGTGACGCCCGGCACGATCTCGAAGGATAGCCCGGCCTCGCGCAACGCGGTCAGCTCTTCCTCAAGCCGTCCGAAGATCGAGCAATCCCCTGACTTGAGCCGAACCACTTTCTGCCCGGCAAAAGCGTAGTCGACGATCAGCCGGTTCACATGATCCTGCTTGGCCGAGGGACGTCCGGCCCGCTTGCCGACCGACACCAGCTCAGCTTCAGGCCGTGCATGGACCAGCGCCGGTGTCGATGACAGGTCGTCGAACAGGATCACGTCAGCTTCCTGCATCTTGCGTACGGCCTTCAGCGTCATCAGTTCCGGGTCGCCCGGACCTGACGAGACGAAGGCAACGGGATAGGGGGTCGGACCGCTCATGTGGCCTCCGCGATCAGGTGGAAGAAGGTGCCGGTGGCATGGCCGCGCCGCGAGCCGGTTTCGGCGACGGCATCGCCGTTGGCATCGCTGACGCGCGCCAGCGGCGCATCCGGCTGGCCGATAATGGTGGAATAATGGAATTCGTGCCCGCGCAATACGGCACCTGCGCCGAAACCTGCCGCGGGCGAAGCCAGTTCTGCCTTGCGGTAACCCAGATGCATCTTGCGCTTCTCATAGGATGTCACCAGCCCGAGCAGCCCGGCCATTTCATGGGCCGTGCCATCCTTGTCGATGAGGACGGCGCCCATCGCCATGTAGCCGCCGCACTCGCCGTGGACAGGCCGCGTTTCGGCGAAACGGCGCAGGCCGTTGCGAAACGCCGAAGCGGCAGCAAGCGCCGCACCATGCAGTTCGGGGTATCCGCCCGGCAGCCAGCAGGCATCGGCAGCATCATCCGGGGCCTCGTCGGCGAGCGGGGAAAAGAAGGAAAGTTCGGCCCCTGCCGCCCGCCAGGCCTCCAGCATGTGCGGATAGGTGAAGGAGAAGGCAGCATCGCGCGCCATGGCGATCCGCTGGCCGGGCGGACGGATGGCAAACCCTCCGGCAGGCAGGGGATTTCCGGCCGCCGCCGCCCGCAAGCCGTCGAGATCGCAATGGGCGGACACGAAATCCGCCGCCTCGTCGAGCAGCGTGTCCAGCGCCCCATGCTCCTGCGCCTGCACCAGCCCCAGATGGCGCGAGGGCAGGGATATGCTGTCGCGCCGGGGCAGGGCACCGAAGACCCGGATGCCCGCCGCCTCCATGCCCGCCCGCACCAGCGCCTCGTGGCGCGGGCTGGCCACACGGTTGAGGATCACGCCGGCGACGGACACGGTGTCGCGGAACCGCGCAAAGCCTGACGCGATGGCTGCAGCCGATTGCGCCTGCCCGGAAACATCAAGCACCAGCACCACCGGCCATCCGGTCAGTTCGGCAATGTCCGCGCTGGCCCCGGTGCCCGTCTCGCCCGGCTTGGCAACCCCGTCGAAAAGCCCCATGGAGCCTTCCGCAAGCACCAGATCCGCCGCCGCGCCACGTGCGGTCAACGCGCCGATCAGGTCGCGCCCCATCGCCCAGCTGTCGAGGTTGACCGAGGCGCGGCCCGCCGCAGCAGCATGAAAGGCCGGGTCGATATAGTCCGGTCCGCTCTTGAAGGGTTGTACCGCCACACCGGCGCGTGCCCATGCGCGCGCCAGCCCCAGCGTCACCGTCGTCTTGCCGGTGCCGGAAGCAGGCGCTGAGATGAGGAGGCCAGGCTTCACTCAGGCCTCCGTGCCGGGAAAGCGCGGCGCCGTGCCGCGCGGACGGTAGCGCCGGTCGTAGTCGTCGGCGTAGAGGCGGCTTTCGCCGAAATCCTCCGCACCGAGCGTCTGCCCGACAAGGATCAGCGCGGTGCGTTCCATCTCGCCCGCGATGGCCGTTTGCAGCGTGGCAAGCGTTGCACGTACCACCCGCTCATCCGGCCAGCTTGCCCGCCACACAACGGCCACTGGACAATCCAGGCCATAATGGGGTGTCAGATCGGCGATCACCTTGTCCAGCACATGGATCGACAGGTGGATTGCCAGCACGGCGCCTGTGCGCGCGAAATTTTCCAGCGTCTCACCTTCGGGCATCGCGGTCGCGCGCCCTGAAGTGCGCGTCAGCACGACCGACTGAGCCATGCCCGGCAGGGTCAGCTCCGCTCCGAGCGTTGCGGCCGCCGCAGCAAAGGACGGCACGCCTGGTGTCACGTCGTAGGGCACGCCTGCCTCGCGCAGGCGCCGCAACTGCTCACCCATGGCCGACCAGACCGAGAGGTCACCCGAATGCAGCCGCGCGACATCCAGCCTCGCGCGATCCGCCGCGACCATTTCCGCGATGATCGCATCCAGCGACATGGACGCTGTGTTGATGATCTTCGCGCCCGCCGGACAATGGGCGAGCACGCCTTCGGGCACCAGCGACCCGGCATAGAGGCAGACCGGCGAGGCGGCGATCAGATCGCGTCCGCGCAGCGTCAGCAGGTCGGCGGCACCCGGCCCGGCGCCGATGAAGTGAACGGTCATCTGGTCTCTCCTGAAAGGGCGATGGCCGCCGTCGCCATGTGGTCCGGCGACAGCGCGCGCGGTGCGGCAAGCCGGGCGCCCGGCCCGCAGGCAGCCAGCGCGGCGGCTTCCGCCACGCTGCCCGTGCCATGCATCCGCCGGATGCGGTCTGATTGGGTCAGCGTCACCTGCGCCGCCAGATTGTCATCGCTGATGGCAATGACCGGCAGGCCGAGCTGCGCCGCAAGCTCTCGCAAGGGCGCGCCCTCCGCCTTTCCCGCGATGCTCGCCAGCGCCTCGACACCCGCCGCCCCGCCTGCCGCGTCAAGGGCAGCGGCAAGCGAAGCGGGCGTTGCGCCCGCGCGATAGCCGATCCCGGCGACCTTTTGGAAGGTTCCGGTCATCGTGTCGTGCTCCATTGCACCACCGGCATGGCGGATCGCCAGCCGCGTTTGGAGCCGAGCGGACGTGCCTCAGCCAGTTCGATGCGCAGCAGGGTGCCGCCCTTTTGGCCCGCCCAGTGCGCCAACAGGCTCTCGGTTTCCAGCGTCACCGCATTGGCGACAATCCGCGTCCCCGCAGGCACCACTGCGAACAGCGCGTCCAGCAGCGCATCATTGGCTCCGCCGCCGATGAACACCGCATCCGGCCGTGGAAGGTCTGCCAGCCCGTCCGGTGCGCGCGCGTGAACCAGCGTCAGGCGATGGCCGAGACCGAAGCGTTCGGCGTTCATGGCCGCGCGGTCGGCGCGTTCCGCGTCCGCTTCCAGTGCGAAGGAGCGGGTTCCCGCCGCGGCGAGCAGCCATTCAATGGAAACCGAGCCGGACCCGGCGCCGATATCCCACAGCACCTCACCGGGACGCGGAGCAAGGGCAGACAGCGTGAGTGCGCGCACCGGGCGCTTGGTGATCTGCCCGTCATGGGCAAAGAGATCATCCGGCAGGCCCGAGGCGCGCGACAGGCCGCCGCTGCCCTTGGCGTCGATGGCAACCGCCACCGGGTGCGCCACATCCTCCAACGCATAGCCATCAGCGCGGGTCGCCCGCACCCTTTCGCGCGGGCCGCCAAGCGCTTCCAGCACGGTCAGTTCCGACGCGCCAAACCCGTTGGCATCAAGCCAGTGCGCGAGGTGCCCCGCCGCCGCGCCATCCCGAACAAGACAGATGGCTTTCACGCCGTTGGAAAGCACCGGCACCAGCCGTTCGAACGGCGCGGCATGCAGGCCGAGGCAATGGGTTTCCTCCAGCCGCCAGCCGAGGCGGGCAGCAGCATGCGAAAAGACCGATGGGGAGGGCATCGCTGTCCACTCGCCCGGTTGCAGATGGGCCACCAGCGATGACCCCGCCCCGAACCAGAACGGATCACCTGAAGCCAGCACCACGGTGCGGCGTCCGCGCTCCGCAAGAACGGGATCAACGGAGAATGGCACCGGCCACGGGCGGCCCTTGGCACCTGCTTGCGCCAATTCCAGATGGCGCGGCCCGCCAAAAATGCTATCGGCTTGTGCAACTGCGGCACGCGCGGGCAAGGACAGCCCGTCCTCGCCGATGCCGATGATGGTGAGCCAGGGATCAGCCATGGGCCGTGTCCTCATTCTGGGCGGAACGAGCGAAGCCAGCCTGCTGGCGCGCGCCTGTGCGGACGCCGGGCTTGATGCCGTGCTGTCCTATGCTGGCCGTGTGGATGCGCCGCGTGCCCAGCCGGTCGAAACCCGCATTGGCGGTTTCGGTGGTGCGGAGGGGCTGGCAGACTGGATGCGCGCCAACGCCATCACGCATCTGGTCGATGCCACCCATCCCTTCGCCGCGCGCATCAGCGCCAATGCGGTCGAGGCCGCGCGGCTGGCCGGTGTTCCTCTGGCCGCTTTCGAGCGCCCGGCCTGGCAGCCTCAACCGGGCGACGACTGGCAGACCGTGCCGGACATGGACGCTGCCGTTGACGCACTCGACGGCCCCCCGGCGCGCGTGTTCCTCGCCATCGGCCGGCTGAACCTCGAAGCCTTCGCCCACCAGCCGCAGCATCACTATCTGCTGCGCCTCGTGGACGAGCCGCAGGCCCCGCTGCCCCTGCCTGATTGCACGGTGATCGTCGCGCGCGGACCGTTCCGTTACGAGGACGATCTGGCGCTCTTGAGGGAGCGCCGCATTGGCACGGTTGTGGCCAAGAATGCGGGCGGCGAAGGAGCCAGCGCCAAGATTGATGCCGCGCGCACGCTCGGCCTCAAGCTGATCCTGATCGCCCGCCCGCACGTGCCGCCGCGTTGCGTGCTGACGCGCCTTGAAGACGTGATGGCGTTTCTCGCTCATGGGGCCGACCTCGGCGTGTAGACAAACCTCGTGCCCTCGATCCGGCGCGTGGCTGAGGAGCCGGCGATGACCATCGTGCGCATGTCGGCCATCTCCGGCGTCGCGTCGCCAAGCCGCACCCAGTCGAGCTTTTCCTCCGGCGTCGAGACCGCGCGCGCAAACAGGATCAGGCGGTCCGGCCCGCATTCCTCGCGCAGGATGTCGAGCACGCGGGCAAACTGGTGCGGACGCGACTTGGACCGCGGATTGTAGAAGGCCATCGCGAAATCAGCCTGCGCTGCCAGCCGCACGCGCTTCTCCACCGTCTCGAAGGGTTTCAGGTTGTCTGACAGGTTGATGGCGCAGAAATCATGGCCGAGCGGCGCACCGGCCCGTGCGGAGGCCGCCAGCATGGCCGTGATGCCGGGCAGTACGCGGATGTCGAGCGCTTTCCAGTCCTCCGGTCCGGCTTCCAGCGCCTCGAATACGGCCGCCGCCATGGCAAAGACGCCAGGATCGCCCGACGACACGACCACCACCTTGTGCCCCGCCGCAACCAGGTCCAGCGCGTGGCGGGAGCGGTCGAGTTCCACCCGGTTGTCGGAGGCGTGCAGTGTCAGGCCGTCGCGTGGCGCGACGCGCGCCACATAGGGAATGTAGCCGATCACGTCGGTTGCCTCGGCCAGCGCCGCAGAGACCTCCGGTGTCACCAGCGCATCGGCGCCCGGCCCCAAACCCGCAATGACAAGCCATCCACTCATGGGCGCCGCCCGTTCCCGTGCACCAGCACGATGGCGAAATAGGGTGAGGCCTCTTCGCCCGCATCCTTCAGCATCTGCACGGTCTGGCCCTTCATGGTGCCACGCTCCACCAGCCAGGCCGCGTCGAGACGCCCGGCGCGCTGCAGCGCGCGGCGCACCTTGGGCAGGTTGCGTCCGGTCTTCATGACCACCAGCGCGTCGGCGCGCCGCATGTGGGAAACCAGTTCCTCCTCGTCATGGGTTCCCATCAGCACGGTCAGCACGTCGTCGCCCCAGGTGATCGGCACGCCGGTCGCCGTCCAGCAGCCCGACATGCCGGTGATGCCCGGCACCACCTCCACCTCGGCGCGGCCTTGCAGGCGTGAATGCAGATGCATGAACGAGCCGTAGAAGAACGGATCGCCCTCGCAGAGAACCAGCACGTCCTCGCCGGATTCGGCTAGTTCGGCTAATCGCGATGCCCAGCTGTCATAAAAGGCGGAGAGAAGCCGGTTGTATTCCGGGTCGGTGAAGGGAATTTCTGTTGTCACCGGATATTCCATGGGGTGCTCGGTGGCATCGCCCGCCAGCATGCCGTCCACGATGGCGCGCGCCTGCCCCCTTCGCCCGGCCTTGCGGAAGAAGGCAACATGGCGCGCCGTGCGCACCAGCCTGTCCGCCCTGACGCTCATCAGCTCCGGATCGCCGGGGCCGAGGCCGACACAGATGACCTTGCCCATGCTCATTCCTTCCGGCTCGCCAGCGCGTTGATGGCGGCGACCGTGATGGCCGAACCGCCGAGCCTTCCGGCAACGATGAGGGAGGGCGCCGGCAGGTCAGCCATCAGGGCTTCCTTGCTCTCCATCGCCCCGACAAAGCCGACCGGGCAGCCGATGATCGCCGCCGGGCGCGGGCAGTCCGGGTCTTCCAGCATGTTGAGCAGGTGGAACAGCGCGGTTGGCGCATTGCCGATGGCGACCAGCGCACCCGCCAGATGCGGCCGCCAGAGTTCCAGCGCCGCGGCTGAGCGCGTCGTGCCCATGGTCTGCGCCATGTCCGGCACGCGCGGATCACGCAAGGTGCAGATCACCTCGTTGTTGGCGGGAAGGCGCGGCCGCGTCACCCCTTCCGAGACCATGTAGGCGTCGCAGAGGATCGGCGCGCCGCCTTCAAGGGCTGACCTCGCGGCAATTGCCATGCCGGGCGAGAAGCGCACATGCTGCTCCAATCCCACCATGCCCGCAGCGTGGATCATGCGCACCGTGACCACTTCTTCCTCCGGCGTGAAGCGCGCGAGGTCGGCTTCTGCGCGGATCGTGGCAAAGGACTGGCGGTAGATCGCCGCCCCGTCGGTTTCGTAACTATGCGGCATCAGGGTGTTCCAAACAGGGCCGGGGGATCGGCAGAAAGGCGGGCAGGGTCGAGCGATCGGGATTGCGGGTCGCTGCCGGCGCGAGCGTTGCGGGCAAGGTCGAAACCGTCCCGCGTGGCCGTCAGAGTGAAGGCAGCGGGGCCGGGATGGGCGCAACCCTTGGCGCAACCCGAGACATGGAGAACGGCGCCTTCCGGCACGTGCCTTGCGAGCGCACGGGCGAGCGGACGCACCGGCTGCAGCGCCTGCGGACAGCCGGGCGCGCCGGTGCAGGCAAACACGCGGGCAAGCGGCGACGGGCCGGTCAGCAGGCCGTCTGTTGCCGGGGCTTGGCGCAATCCTTCGGCCAGCACCATGCGCCAGGGCGTGATGCGGAAGGCGGGCGCGAGGTCCGCAAGCGCGGTGAGTTGTTCAGCCGTTGCCTGCCCGAACGCAAAGCCGACGAGGAACCCGGCCTCCACGGCACCCGCACAGGGCCCGGCTTCTTCCGCGAGGTCTGGCGATGCAGGCGGGGTGTCGCAGGTGAATGCGTCCGGCAGGGCATGCCCCTTGGCGAGAAGCGCGCGCATCCGGCCACGCCCACCGGTCACGCCACCGCTTGCCACGAACCAGCGCGCCAGCGCCACGGCTTGTGCGGCTGCATCGCGCCCGTTGACCCGTATGCCACGATCCGCACCATCGGCGCGCAAGATCAGCCCGCCATCTTCTGCACGCTCGATACGGATATCGGCGGAGACTTCCGTCAGCACCGGACGGGCCCCAGTATCCACGGCGAAGCCGAATTTGGCGGGCAGGGACGGACCCTCGGCCAGCAAACCGGCCAGTTCCTCCGCGAGTTCCACCGTGCCGTCACCGTCCTGCCAGAAGGGCGTGACGATGATGTTGCGCGTGGTCTCCTGCGCAATCGTTTCATCCACCAGCCCGGCCGCACGCAGGCCTTCGATCAGTGGTCCATGGCTCGCTTCTGTGACCCCGCGCAACTGGATGTTGGCGCGCGACGAAAAATCGATGAGACCGCTGCCATGCGCGCGCGCCAGTGATGCAATCGTGGCCATCTGCGCTGCCGAGATGCGTCCGGAGCGCGGCCGTACACGCACCACGTAGCCGTCACCCGACTGCATGGGGCGCAGCGCACCGGGACACCAGCCCTGGATCACCGGACCGTCACCGGCTGAAATCGTGGGAACAACCCTCATGGCCGCACCTCCAGTGAAGCGATGACGGAGTTGCGCCGGGTGCTCCATAGTCCGCTATCGAGCAGCGAGCGGAAACGATCGCGCATGGCGTCGAGTGCCGCAGGGTTTTCCCGGCTCATGAAGGCCACCACATCGCTGCGCCCGAGAGTCGCCTCGTGATAGAGATCGAACAGGTGCCCCGGCACATCGCGCGTGGTGTTGGCAAAGGCCGCCAGATGATCCAGCGTCGCGCCGATTTCGGCAGCCCCCCGGAAACCATGGCGCATCATCCCGTCCGCCCAGCGCGGATTGGCTGCGCGGGCCCTCACCACGCGGCCGATTTCCTCGGATAGCGTGCGCGCCTGCGGGCTGTCAGGGCGTGTAGCGTCCAGATGGTAGAGTGCCGGGGCCGTTTCGCCGAGCGCCGCGCGCGCAGCGGCAAACCCGCCTTCATGCGCCGCATAGTCCGAGGCCAGCAGCAGGTCGGTCTCGGCGAGATCCTGCACATGCACGAAGGCGTCCGCCGCGCGTACCCGCTCCTCCAGCGCCGGTCGGTCCTGCTCGGCCTCGCCATTCGTCGTGAACCGCCACTCGGAACCCGAAAGCCAGGCCTCGCCGGCCATCGCCTGTGCGCCGGGGGAATAATCTTCCAGTGCCTCGCCCATGGCGAGCCCGAACAGTCCGGGCTTCGGCCCGAACACGCGCGGCGCAGCACTGCCCCGGTAGGGGTTCTCGTCATCGGCCTCGTCGCGCGCAGCCAGCGCTGCGACCGCCTGACCAAACATTTGAACAAGTCCCGGAAACACATCGCGGAACAGGCCGGAGACGCGCAGCGTCACGTCGATGCGCGGACGCCCCAGCAGGGCGGGTGGTAGCACCTCGAAGCCGCTGACGCGCTCGCTGCCATGGTCCCAGACCGGTTTCAGCCCGGCCAGATGCAACGCCATGGCAAATTCCTCGCCTGCCGTGCGCATCGTCGCCGAGCCCCAGAGATCAACGACGAGGCCGCGCGGCCAGTCGCCGTGGTCCTGGAGGTGGCGGCGCACCAGTTCTTCGGCCAGCTTCACGCCCTGCGCATGCGCTGCGCGCGAGGGCACCGAGCGCGGATCGGTGGTGAACAGATTGCGTCCGGTCGGCAGCACATCGGCGCGTCCCCTGAAGGGCGAGCCGGACGGCCCGGACGCGACGCGCTTGCCGGCGAGCGCAGCCAGCAGCCCCGCCATTTCCGCCGCACCATGGTCGCCGGTGCCGAAGACATGCAGCCCGTCGCCGAACTGGCTTTCCTTGATGTCGCAGACGAAGCGGTCGATGCGGGTGACAGCCTCTGCCTCGCTTGAGGCTTCATCCAGCCCGAGATCGGCCTCCACGCCACAGGCGCGGGCCTCTTCGCGGATCGAGGCGACAAGCCGGTCGCGCCGCTTTGGATCCAGCCCGTCGGCAGTCGAATATTCGTCCAGCAATTGTTCCAGTCGGAGCAGCCCGTCCGGAACGGCGGAGCCGGTCAGCGGCGGCGGTACATGGCCGAGCGTCACCGCGCCGATGCGCCGCTTGGCCTGCGCGGCCTCGCCCGGATCATTGACGATGAACGGGTAGATCACAGGCATGCCGGCAATGAGGGCCTGCGGCCAGCATTCAGGCGAAAGCGCGACTGCCTTGCCGGGCAACCATTCCAGCGTGCCATGGGCGCCCACATGAACCAGCGCATCCATGCCCTGCGCCTTGAGCCACAGATAGAAGGCGACATAGGCATGGCGCGGAGTGCGCGACAGGTCGTGGTAATCGGCATCGCGGCTGGAAACTTCGCCGCGCTCGGGTTGCAGGGCGATGAGCGCCTTGCCACGCCGGATAGCCTTGAATCGGAAGGCGCCGTCATGAATGGCGGGATCGGCCTCGGGGGCGCCCCCCGCAGCGGAAAGATCATCACGCAGCGTTTGCGGCAGCGCTTCCAGCGCATCGAGATAATCGGCAACCGGCCAGGTGAGCACCTCCTCCAACAAGGCCGCACCCAACTCGTTTCCCGGTGTCACGCTGTGGCCGGACGCCGCCAGCGCGCCCAGCATCTCCTCCACGGACGCGAGCGCATCCAGCCCCACGGCATGGGCCAGCTGGTGGTCGCGGCCCGGATAGGTGGAGAGCACAAACGCCACGGACTTGTCCGCCGCAGCCTTGTTGTCCAGCCGCATCCAGCCCTCCATCCGGTCAATCGCCGAGGAAACGAGGGCGCCATCCGCGCGGTGCGCGAAGCGGGAATATTGCAGGTCCGGGTCGCGCTTGCCGGGTGCCTTGAAGCTGACGGCACCGGAAAGGATGCGCCCGTCCACTTCCGGCAGCACCACATGCATGGCGAGGTCCGAGGGTGACAGCCCGCGCTCGGAAGCCGCCCAGTCCCTGCGCTGCGCGGTTGAAAGCGCCACCTGGAAGACCGGGCAGCCGGGAGCATCCAGCGGCGACGGTCCGCCGTCGCTTCCGCGTGCCGAGAAGGCGGTGGCGTTGACGATGGCGGCGGGCTTGAGATGGGCGAGCTGGTCCGCGATCCACGCTGCGCTGTCCGGCGCCTTGAGCGAGGTGGCAAACAGCCCGTGCGCCGCGTAACCCCTGGTGCGAAAGGCTCCGATCAGTGCATCGACCGGGGAGAGGTCCGCCGCTGTCAGGTAGGAACGGTAGAAACTGATGACGATGCGCGCCTTGTCCGTTTCGGGAAGCGCGGCGATCACGCCGTCGCTGGGATCGTACCAGCCGTGGTCCGGCACGCTCTTGATGCCCGGCACCGGTGGCGCATAAAGCCCGGCGGCGAGCGACAATTGCTGGAGCGCGGCCTGTGAAGCCACCGCGCCGCCTGCGTCGCAGAGCGCCGAAAGCCTGCGCAGCACCGAGACGGGCAGGGTGGAGGCGGCATCCAGACGCTCGTCGGGCCGCCCGTCGGCCGGAAGCACGGCGAGTGCAATGGCCTTGCGCCGCGCCAGCGCTTCCACTTCCTGCAGGCCGTAGGTCCAATATTGCGCGCCCCCGATCAGCCGGATCAGGATGCCCTTGGCTTGGTCCAGCGTGCGCTCGATATAGGTGTCCACCGACAACGGGTGTTTCAGGCCGGACAGGTTGGCCAGCCGAAGTGACGGCAGTCCGTCCCGCCCGCGCTTCCACCCTTCCGCGAAGGCGCCAAGGTCGGAATCGGAAAAGGACAGCACGACGAGATCGGCAGGGTCCTGCCCGAGATCCCGTGGCGTGTCCTGATCATCAAGACCATGACTTTCGCGGAAGATGACGTGCATCAGCCCTCCAGCACCGCGCGGATCGCCGCGCCGTCGATGTCGTGATGCTCGCCAATGACCACAAGGCGCGAGCGGCGCGGCCCGGCACCCCATGGCTTGTCGAACTCGGCGCGCACGCGCTCGCCCACGGCCTGCACGAGAAGCCGCATCGGCTTGCCCGTGACCGCGACATAGCCCTTGACGCGCAGCACATGCTGTTCGCGGGCGAGGCGCACAATCTTCGCCTTCAGGGCCTCGATGTCAGCCTGCTCGCCAATCTCCACAACAACGGAATCGAAGTCGTCATGCTCGTGGTCGTCATGGCCGTCGTGATGGGAAGGGCGCGACGCGAGGTCATCCTCGGCGGCGGCGTTGAGGCCCAGCACCACGCGCGGGTCGATGCGCCCTTCCGCCATGTCGAGGATCGGCAGCTTGCGCGACGATTCTGCTTCAACATGGGCACGCGCGGCGGCGCGCTGGCCCTCATCGGCAAGGTCTGCCTTGGAGAGCAGCACAATGTCGGCGCAGGCAATCTGGTCCTCGAAAACCTCTGAAAGTGGCGTCTCGTGGTCGATGCTGCCGTCGGCCGCGCGCTGTGCATCGACGGCGGCGACATCCGGCGCGAAACGGCCATTGGCCACCGCTTCGGCATCGGCAACCGCCACCACGCCATCCACCGTGATGCGCGAGCGGATATCCGGCCAGTCAAAGGCTTTGAGAAGCGGTTTCGGCAGCGCCAGCCCGGAGGTCTCGATCAGGATGTGATCGGGCTTCTGCGGCAGCGCCATCAGCGTTTCGATGGTCGGAATGAAATCATCGGCGACCGTGCAGCAGATGCAGCCATTGGCCAGTTCCACGATGTTTTCCGCCGGGCAGTTTTCATCCGCACAACTTTTCAGGATGTCGCCGTCCACACCGACATCGCCGAATTCGTTGACGAGAACGGCAAGCCGCTTGCCCTGCGGATTGGCCATCAGGTGGCGGATCAGCGTCGTCTTGCCCGAGCCGAGAAAGCCGGTGATGACGGTGACAGGGATCTTGGCAAGGTCGCTCATTCGGTAGTCTCCAGCGGCGGGATGCGCGCAAGCGATTGCTTGCGGAAGATTTGAGGGCGCTCGCGCCAGGCCACCAGCCCGTCAGCGGTTGCGGCATAGGCAGCGGCACCGGCCAGGATGTCGTTCACATGGCTCTCGGGGTCCATGCGGCCATAGACATAGGCCCAGCTCCCGGCCCGCGACAGCGCCACCGAGCAGCCATTGGAGCAGGCCGAAAGGCATTCGACAGGCTTGATGACGACGCCCTCCGGCGCGCCCGCGGCAACCAGCGCATCATGCAGCCGCAGGCCGGGACGCGGCGCTTCGCCACTGTCCTCGCCCTCGCGGCGGCAGGTGATGCAGACATGGAGCGTGGCGATCATGGCCATCCGTCCCGGCGGTTGCGGCAGAAGGGATGGACGGGATCGAAGCCGGCGGGCAGGCCGCCAGTCCGGACCGGTCGCGGCTCACCCCGTCCGCCTGTCTCGTTTCGCGCGCTGGCAGGTCTCCCGGCTTGCGGATTCCGGCATCGTTGGATGCTTGCGGCCTGCCCGCCTTCCCGGCTTTCAGCCAGTGGCGAGGGGCGGCCTCTCCGGTCACGGTCGCGGGGGCGGCTGCGCTTTTGGCCAAGCGATCGCCGCTTGACCTGTCGCATTCCCTCTTCGCCTGTCATAAGACAGGAACCAGCGCCGCTTCACCTGCTCTCAAAGGGCACCCCTTGTCAAGGATGGAGAACCGATGACCGAGACGAGCCAGACGCCTGACGATGCCGCCCGCCACGCCTCCAAGATGGCCAAGAAGAAGGCCGCGCGCGACAAGATCATGGCCACCAAGGAAGGCGAGAAGGGGCTGATCATCGTCCATACCGGTTCGGGCAAGGGCAAGAGTTCTGCCGCTTTCGGCATGATCCTGCGCTGCATCGCCCATGGTATGCCTTGTGCCGTTGTGCAGTTCATCAAGGGCGCCTGGAGCACCGGCGAGCGCACGCTGATCGAGGAGCGCTTTTCGGACCTCTGCCAGTTTTACGCCATGGGCGAGGGCTTCACCTGGGAAACCCAGGACAAGGCGCGCGACATCGCCGCTGCCGCAAAGGCCTGGGACAAGGCGAAGGAGCTGATCCGCGACGAGCGCAACGCCATGGTGCTGCTCGACGAGATCAACATCGCGCTGCGCTACGGATACCTCGACATTGCCGAGGTGGTGGAATTTCTCTTCAGCGAGAAACCGCCCATGACCCATGTGGTGCTGACCGGGCGCAACGCGGCCGACGAACTCATCGAAATCGCCGATCTGGTGACCGAAATGACGCTGGTGAAGCATCCCTTCCGCTCCGGCGTGAAGGGCCAGAAGGGCGTGGAGTTCTGACAGGTACATGGCCCGCGCATTGATGATCCAGGGCGCCGGCTCCAATGTCGGCAAGTCGATGCTGGTGGCGGGCCTCTGCCGCGCGGCAGTCAAGCGTGGCCTGACCGTACGCCCCTTCAAGCCGCAAAACATGTCGAACAATGCCGCCGTTACGGTGGATGGCGGCGAGATCGGCCGCGCGCAGGCACTTCAGGCACTGGCCTGCGGTGTCGCGCCCCATACCGACATGAACCCGGTGCTGCTGAAGCCCGAGACCGATACCGGCGCGCAGGTCGTGGTGCAGGGGCAGCGCATCGCCACCCTGAAGGCACGGGACTTCGCGGCGCTGAAGCCGAAGCTGATGGCCCCGGTGCTGGAGAGTTTCAACCGGCTGAAGGCTTCCTGCGACCTTGTCATCGTGGAGGGCGCGGGCAGCCCGGCGGAGGTGAACCTTCGCGCCAACGACATCGCCAACATTGGCTTTGCGCGCGCCGCCAACGTGCCGGTCATCATCGCCGGGGACATCGATCGCGGTGGCGTCATCGCGCAATTGGTGGGCACGAAGGCAGTGCTCGATCCGGCAGACGCGGCGATGATCGCGGGCTTCCTCATCAACAAGTTCCGCGGCGAACCGTCCCTCTTCGATGACGGCTACCGCCTGATTTCGGAACAGACCGGCTGGCGCGGCTGCGGCGTGCTGCCGTGGTTCGCCGATGCCGGAAAGCTGCCCGCCGAGGACGCGCTCGACATCGGCTCGGGCCGCAAACCGGGAGCCAGGGTAAAAATCGCCTGCCTGGCCTTGTCCCGGATCGCCAATTTCGATGATCTCGACCCGCTGAAGCTGGAACCCGCCGTCGACCTCGTGATGGTCCGTGCGGGCGAGGCGATTCCCGGCGATTGCGGGCTCGTCATCCTGCCCGGCTCGAAGTCGACCCGTGGCGACCTCGCCTTTCTGCGCAAGCAGGGCTGGGACATCGACCTTGCCACCCATGTACGGCGCGGCGGGCATGTGCTCGGCATTTGCGGCGGCTACCAGATGCTTGGGCGCACGATTGCCGATCCGGACGGTCTGGAAGGCACGCCGGGCACCGATGCGGGGCTTGGTCTGCTCGACGTCGAAACGGTGATGAAGCCTGACAAGCGGCTGACCACGGTCGAAGCGGTGCATGCGGCAAGCGGCAGCCCGTTCAGCGGCTATGAAATCCATATCGGCGTCACGGACGGGCCGGACCGCGCGCGCGCCTTTGCGCATGTGGATGGGCAAGCGGAGGGGGCAATGTCGCCCGATGGCCGCGTCACCGGCAGCTATCTGCACGGCATGTTCGCCGATGACAGGTTTCGTGCGGCCTTTCTGGCCGGGTTCGGCGCATCTGGATCACTTGCCTACGGGGCCGCCGTCGAACAGACGCTGGATGCGCTCGCCGCCCACATGGAGGCCCATCTGGACGTGGATGCGATGCTGGCGCTGGCGCGTTAGGCTAGCCCTTCAACGCCCGCTCAACCTGCTCCCACTCATCCTCCGTGCCCGGCAGGCCGAGCCTTATCCAGCTTGAGGAATAGGGAAACACGCGGCTCCACACATGCCCGCACGCAAGCCGCTCCTGCGCGGCCAGGGCATCCGGCGTTTCGTAAAGCCGGAACAGGGCGGTGCCACCGGCAAACCGCCAGCCCGCACCGTGCGCAAGGCCGTCCATGTGTGCCGCGTCCTGCGTCAGCCGGGCGATGGTGGCGTCCCGCCACATGGGATCGCCAAGCGCCGCCAGGCCGGCCTCGATGGCGGTGCCGGAAACGGCCCATGGCCCGCTCATGGCTTCGAGCCGCGAAACCACCTCCGGGCTGCCCAGCACGAAACCGAGACGCAGGCCGGCAAGCCCGTAGAACTTGCCGAAGGAGCGCAGCACCACAATCCCGTTCTCCCCCGCGCGGGCGGCCAGTGAGAGCTGCGGCGCTGCATCGCAGAAGCTTTCATCGATGACCAGTGTGCCGACCTGTCCGGACAAAGCCAGCAGGTCGCCAGGCGCATGGGACCGGCTGTCCGGATTGTTCGGGTTCACCACCACGGCAAAGTCTGCACCGGCCAGTTGCTCAAGGCCGGTCACCTCTTCCACTGCCCATCCGGCAGAACGCAGGCTCGCCGCATGCTCGTTGTAGGTGGGCGAAAGCACGCGCGCCGTCCCGGGCGGCGAAAGTCGCGGGATCATCTGGATGGCCGCCTGCGCCCCGTTGACCGGCAGCACCGCCGATGCCGTGCAATAGGCTGCGCGCGCAGCTTCCTTGAGCCGCAGCATGTCGGCGCGGGTCGGCAGGTCGCGAAGCGCCTGGCCGCTGAAGGCAGTCAGCGGGTAGGGCACGCGGTTGATGCCGGTGGAAAGATCCACCCAGGCTGTCCGCTCGCCGCCAAAGCGGGCGATCGCCTCATCCAGATTACCGCCATGGTCGCGCATGTCCGTCCTCACAGGATGATGACCAGAATGGTCAGAAGGACGAATAGCGCAAGGATGAAACGGCGGTAAAGCGGCAGCGCCCGTGTCAGATCGGCAGCATCCGGGTCGCGGGCATCCCCGTTGAGCCATGGCTCGTCATGCGTGGCGCCATGATAGGCGCGCGGACCGGAAAGGCGCACGCCGAGCGCAGCGGCAACGGCCGCCTCGGGCCAGCCTGCATTGGGTGAGCGATGCTTGCCTGCATCCCGGAACATGACAGATAGCGCGCGCAGCGGCGCCGCTGAAACGCAGGCAAACAGCGCGCCGGAAAGCCGCGCCGGTGCGAGGTTCGCCAGATCGTCCAGCCGGGCCGAGGCCCGGCCAAAGTAAAGATGGCGCTCGCTGCGGTGCCCGATCATGGAATCGAGCGTGTTGATGGCCTTGTAGGCGGCGATGCCCGGCAGCCCGGCCACAACACCCCAGAACAGCGGCGCGGCAATGCCGTCGGAGGTGTTTTCGGCGAGGCTCTCGATGGCTGCACGGGCCACGCCCGCTTCGTCCAGTTGCGCCGGATCGCGCCCGACAATCATCGAGACTGCGTGGCGCGCCCCGGCCAGATCGCCCGCCGCCAGCGGTTTTTCGACTGCCGCCACATGGTCATGCATGGAGCGTACCGCCAGCAATGGCCAGGCGAGCACGCCCGCCAGCACGGCGCCCAGGAGCCCGCCCGGCAGGATGAACCAGAGCAGCGCACCAGCACCTGCCGCCAAAAGAAGCGTGGCAAGGCAGGCTGCAAGCCCGGCAAAAAGGCGCTGGCGGGCATCCCCTCTGTTCCAGGCCTGATCCAGCGTGGACACAAGGGCGCCGATCCAGGTGACCGGATGCCCGGTTCGCCGATGGAGCGCGTCCGGCCAGCCGACGGCACTGTCGATTGCCAGCGCAACAAGCATGGAAAGCGCAAAACTCATCGGGCGGCGCACCGGTTGACGAAGCCGATGGAAAACGCGCCGCCGGGCAGCGCACGGATCAGCGTGGCGGAAAGCGGAGCGACCTCGAAGGCAAGACCAGCCGCAAGGTCGCCCAGCGCATGGCCGAGAGCGGCACGCACCGTGCCCGCATGGGCAACGATCAGGCTGCGGCCCGCGGGCAGGGCGATCAGCGCAGGCAGGGCGCGCCGGGCCATGTCGAGAAAGCTTTCGCCACCGGGCGGGCAATGGGCTGCGAGCGCCGCCCGCCCCATGGCGCCAATGTCCGGGATGTCGCTATGGGCGCGGCCGTCCCAATCGCCGAAATCCTGCTCCCACAGCCGTGCGTCAAGCACGGCTTCCCGGTCGGGGAAGAGCGCCTCCGCGGTCTGGCGGCAGCGCAGCGCCGGGCTGGAGACGAGATGATCGAAAGGCCCGATCAGTGAGGCAACGGCGGACAAGGCGCCCGCTTCCGGCAGCTCGGCGGGCAGGTCTGTGCGTCCCGCCAGCCGGTGCGGCTCGGCCCGGGGCGCGTGGCGCACGAGCAGCCATTCGGCCGCGCCGCTGGTCGAAATCCCGTCCATGCCTCTTTTCAAATCGTCCGTTTGGTGGTTGTTGGGCGCTCTCTGGAGTCGCGCATGCAGGTCACACTCATCACAGGTGGCGCCCGTTCGGGCAAGAGCCAATTTGCCGAGAAAACCGTGCTCGCGCTGCCCGGCCGTCCGGTCTATGTGGCGACCGCCGAGGCCGGGGACGAGGAGATGAAGGCGCGCATTGCCGTCCATCGGGCCCGCCGCGATTCCCGCTGGCTGGACCGTCCCGCGACGCTGGACCTCGCCGCAGCTTTGGCCGAGACGGACGGGCAGGGACCGCGCCTCGTCGATTGCCTGACGCTTTGGCTGTCCAACCTCATGTTCGCCGGCCGCGACTGGCAACAGGAAGCCGAGGCGCTTGTTGCCGCCCTGTCATCCATGCAAAGCCCTGTCGTGCTGGTGACAAACGAGGTCGGTCTCGGGATCGTGCCGGACAACCGCCTTGCCCGAGAGTTCCGCGACGCCCAGGGCCGCCTGAACCAGATGGTGGCCGCTGCCGCCACGGACGTGCATTTCGTGGTCTGCGGACTGCCGATGAAAGTGAAATGAGACCGATGAACAAGCCGCTTTTCCCCGCCACCAGCTTCGCCGGTCTGGCGAAAGGCATCACCACCCTGCCGCAGGCAGATTTGGCCGCCGCGCAGGCTGCGCGCATCCGTCAGGACAGCCTCACCAAGCCCGCCGGTTCACTCGGACGGCTGGAGGAACTCGCAATCTTCATGGCCGGTTGGCAGGGCGTGGAGAAGCCGAAACTGGAGAGGGCGCAGGCCCTTGTCTTTGCCGGAAACCATGGGGTCTGCGCCAAGGGCGTCAATCCCTTCCCGCAGGAAGTGACCGCCCAGATGGTGGCGAATTTCACCCATGGCGGCGCGGCGATCAACCAGCTCTGCAAGGCCAATGGCGCAGAACTCTCGGTGATCGCGCTCGATCTCGACCGGCCGACCGCCGACATCTCGGAGGGCCCGGCCATGAGCGAAGCCGAGACGCTGGACGCCATGGCGCGCGGGGCCTCCGCCGTCGATCCGTCAGCCGATGTGCTGCTGCTGGGCGAAATGGGCATCGGCAATTCCACCATTGCCGCCGCGCTGGCCGCAGGAACCTTCGGTGGCACGGGCGCGGACTGGGCCGGACCCGGGACCGGGTCGGACGAAAACGGCGTCTCATTGAAGGCGCGCATTGTCGATCAGGCCGTCGCACGCAACGCCGATGCGCTTGCCGATCCGCTGACGCTTCTGGCCGCCCTGGGCGGGCGCGAACAGGCGGCCATTTGCGGCGCCGTGCTGGAAGCCCGGCGGAACCGCATCCCCGTCATCCTCGATGGTTTCATCTGCACCGCATCTGCCGCACCGCTTGCGCGCTTCGACGGCGCGCTCGATCACTGCATAGCCGGCCATGTTTCTGCTGAGTCGGGGCACCGCCGCCTGCTGGCCGCGCTTGGCAAGGAGCCTGTCCTGTCGCTCTCCATGCGGTTGGGTGAAGGCTCTGGTGCCGCTGTCGCCCTGTCGGTGCTGCGTTCTGCCGTTGCCTGCCATGCAGGCATGGCAACCTTCGCAGAAGCGGGGGTTGCCGGCGGATGACCGGCCCGGCGCGCCTCCTTGATGAAGCGCGCCTTGCGCTGATGTTGCTGACCCGGCTGCCTGCCGGGCGCATCGCTGACCCCGTCCCCGCGATGAGGGACTCCGCCTGGGCCTATCCGCTGGCCGGGCTGGCCGTGGGTTCTATCGGCGGCGCATTCCTATGGCTGTCATATGCGCTCGGACTGCCCGCTCTTGCCGGTGCGTTCCTGTCGCTCGCCGCCATGGCGCTGGCGACTGGTGCCATGCACGAGGATGGGCTGGCCGACACGGCGGACGGCTTTGGCGGTGGCGCGACGAAGGAACGCAAGCTGGAGATCATGCGCGACAGCCGCGTCGGCTCCTACGGCATGCTGGCTCTGGTTCTGGTTGTCGGCCTGCGCGCCTCGGCGGTTGCGGCGCTGTCACCGGGATTTTCCGCAGCCCTTGCCGTCATCGCCACCGCCATGGCCTCGCGTTCCGTGCTGCCCGTGGTGATGGCCATGCTGCCGCCCGCCCGCAGCGACGGGCTCGGCCACGGCGCCGGTGCGCCAAATACCCCGGTCTGGGCGGCCTCCCTGACGCTGGGTCTGGCCGCCATGATCCTGCTGCTTCCCTCTTCCGCGCTCGTTCCCGCCCTGCTGGCGGGCGGAGCGGTAACGCTTGCAATCAGCGTCCTCTCCGTTCGCCAGATAGGCGGCCAGACAGGCGATACGCTCGGCGCAACGCAAACCCTCACCGAAACGGCCATTCTCCTGGCGGTCTCTGCCCTTGCATGAAACCGGGCTTACCCTTCAGGGACGTGCAAGGACTGGCGCGGAAAAATGGTCTTCGATCTCGCGGACAACCCAATCCGGACGGGTCACCGTCGGAACATGGCCCGCACCGGCGGCGATTGACAGCTTCGCGCCGGGAATGAGCTTGGCCAGTGCCTGGGAGGACGCGACGGGGCGGATCAGGTCCTTGTCCCCGTGCAGGACAAGCGCCCGCGTTTTCATGGCTGGCAGACCGGCCGTCACATCCACGTCGCGCATGCATTCCATGAGGTCGATGGCGTCCTTGGCCGTCGACCGCTTCACGATCTTTCGTCCCCATGCACGCTCTGCCGTGCACTCCGGTTCGGGCACGCAGGCATCGACAAACGCGTCCATGGTCGCCTCAAAGCCGGTTCTGCAACCTTCCATGAGCGTCGTGTTCACCGGACCGTCGTAGTACGGACTGACCAGAACGAGGCCTTCAAACCGGTGCGGCTGCCGCTGAGCCGCAGCGAGCGTAACCGCCGCGCCCGCCGACTCGCCCGCGAGAACGCACCGCTCGACTTCCAACCGGTCCAGAACGGCGAACAGGTCGGTGACCAGATGCTCAAATGTGATGGCGTGTGCACGGTGCTGCGAGGCACCGGTTCCGCGATGATCATATGTGATCGTGCGCCAGGATTTCGACATGGCCTCGAACGGAGGGAACCAAAGTTCGCCACTTCCCACCCAGCCGCCGTGCGCGACAATGGTGCGCGGCCCGCTTCCGAACGCTGAAACCATCAGGGTCGCATCGGTCAGTTTCAGAAACATGTGCATCCTCCCGGACATTTGTCTTGGCGTGTCGATGCCCCTTGCTATGCGCCTTTGCGAAAGGCTTGGCTTGTGATCGGCATGAGGATTTGATGAGATCGTTCTTTCGACAGGAGTCATCCGGGAGCCCGGCTTGCCAGATATCCGCTTTTTCAGGGACAGCACGGGGGCAAACATTGCCTATGCCGTTCACGGCGAGGGCCCGTTGGTCATTTGCCCGCCCTGGTGGGTCAGCCATGTGGAAAAGGACTGGACGTCTCAGCCCTTCCGCGAGTTTTTCGGGATCCTCGGGGAGGGCCTGCGGGTCTTGCGTTATGATCGCCCGGGAGTTGGACTGAGCGATCGCAAGTCCGGTCCCGGCACCTTTGAAGACGAAGTGCGTCTGCTTCAAGAGGTTGCAGATGTGGCCGGCGAAACCGGATACGGGCTGTTTGCCGCATCGTTTGGCGGGCCGATTGTCATACATCATGCCGTGGGCCATCCGGAACATGTCCGGCGCATCTGCTTTTTCGGTTCATTCATGGACGGCAGCGATCTGGGTACACCGGAGATCAGACAGGCATTCCTGGCGGTGGTGCATGCCCATTGGGGCATGGCGGCACGGGCAATCGCCGATGTGCTCTTTCCCGATGAGCCGCGCGAAACCGTCAGGTTCAGCGCGCAGATGATGCGCGACTCCGCATCGGCGAAGGCCGCCGGACAAATCCTCGAAATGGCTTACAACTCCACATCAAGCGGCATCGTGGAGCATGTGGCGGCGGACTGTCTCGTCCTTCACCGCGAAGAGGATCGTGCGGTACCCTACGAGGCCGGCCGTGCCCTGGCCTCCCGCCTGCGCAAGAGCCGTCTGGTCACTTGCCGCGGAACAGCCCATCCGCCCTGGTTTCAGGGTGCAGTCGTAGCCCGGCTTGCCAATTCGTTCCTGCGTGGCGCGGGCCTCGATGAGGCATCCACGGATCCGGGCCAGCCGCTGCGCGACCCGGCTTGCCGGCTGGATGTTGAAAACCGCAGCCTGGTTGTCGAGGGGCGGATCATCGATTTGACACCGCTCGAATATGGGGTGCTGCGTCTGCTTGTGGATCGGGCCAACCAGGTCGTCACACGCGACGTCCTGCTGGCCGAGGTCTGGAACAAGGCCTTTGAAGGGTCAAACCGGATTGATGTGGTGATCAGCGCGCTCCGCAAGAAGCTCGCCAATTGGGCCCCTTCCGTGGAAACGGTTACCGGGCACGGATACCGGTTCACGCGTTGGCAGCAAAAACTATCTGGATAGCCCCGGGCAACGAATGACACACCCGGTCCGTCACCGTGACCTTGCCATCAACTCGGTTGCGGCCTTTCGCAGCATGGACTGGTCGGAACCGCAGACAAAAAGGCTGATGCCCTTCTCCCGCCAGGCCGGGATCGCCGACGCATCGCCCACAAACATGCCAACGGCCATCCCGGCAGTGCGGCCGGCGTGGATGATGCGGTCGATGGCCGAACTCAACGCTTCCGACGGAAAGCCGACTCCCATCGATTGCGACAGGTCGGCCGGGCCGATGAACATCATGTCCACATCGCCGTTGGCGGCAATGTCTTCGAGGTGCTCCAGCGCGCTTTCATCCTCGATCTGAACCATCACGACGCTGGTCCGGTCGCTGGCTTCCCGGTATTCGGCAAGGCTCATGCCGCCATAGTTGCCCGCGCGCGGCGACGGGGAAAGGCCACGTTTGCCACGGGAATAGAGCGCCGCATCGCACACGCGCTCTGCGCCCTGCGCGTCCCGGACATGCGGCACCATCACGCCGGTCAGACCAAGATCCAGCAGCGGGGCGATCCAGTCGGTGCCGTCGCCCCATCGCCGTGACAGGAGCGGAAGGCCGGTGGCCTTTCCCGCCAGCACCAGCATGTCCATCTGTGAAAGGTCTATGGGCGCGTGCTCCTGGTCGATCACCGCGAAGTCGAGGCCTGCATGCCCGAGCAGTTCCACGACATGCGGCGACGGCGTCTTCACAAACGTGCCGATCAGCAGGTCGCCGGCGCGGATGCGCGCTTTCAGTCCCGTGGTCTCGGCCGGTCCGGTCATCCGTTCAGCCCAATCACATGGGCCGCATTGGTCGCGACCATCGTATGGATCTGGGTATCCGAATATCCCAGCGACAGGCAGGTTGCCACGCCTTTGCGCATGCCTTCCAGGGGCGATAGCGTGCCAACCTGGCCAAGATCGGAACACAGGATGGTACGCTCCGGCCCCACCAGGTCGATATAGGCCTGCAATTCCTCATTCGTCCGTGTCCGGAACTTTGAGCCTTCCAGGAAGAAGGCCAGGGAATGTTCCACATAGGCCCCGAGGTCAGCGATCACGCGCGTGTCGTCATGCGTGGCGCCGACAATGTCTTCCGGGTGCGTGAAGATGAGCCGTTCCACGCCGCGCTTGCGGGCCTCGGTGAACACGATCCGGGTTTCCGAAACGTGGATGTGGCCGCTGGCGAGCGCCAGGCCGGTATCGGCCACCACATCGAGAATGTCGAGAACCTCCGGCTTCAGCT
Source organism: Brucellaceae bacterium (assembly GCA_020637755.1). Classification (GTDB taxonomy): domain Bacteria; phylum Pseudomonadota; class Alphaproteobacteria; order Rhizobiales; family Rhizobiaceae; genus Zhengella. The sequence continues at coordinate 113,087 of JACKJW010000003.1, forward strand.
TGTCACCGTCGAAAAGGGAAACGGCTTTCGCAGGGCGGATTTTCTGTGTCGATGCGGGGTGCGACCAGTTTGAGGTCTTTTCCCACTCAAGGTGGTTCTCGGCCGCTAACGTCGGCAGCCAGACGATCTTGCCGCCGGAAGCTGCCGTGTGCTCGACCGCGTAGGGATTGAGTCCACCGACCACATTGTTCAGCACAATGCCGGAAAACACCTTCGTCTTCAGGTCCGGGTAGTGGTCAGCGATCATCTTCGCGCACATCACGCCGGAATAATCATGGTCCTTGGTGACGATGGCCGCAAAGCCGGAGCCGGACAATTCCTTGGCGAGATTGAGGTGGTCGATGGCCCGCGGGGCAATCGAGGGACCGCTGTGAACATGCGGGTCCACCGCGCCTTGCAGGATTGCGCTGATCCGCTCGGCTTCGTCCTGTTCGATCTGGTCAATTGCCGACATCTTGCCTCCTCCCTGGTCACCACATCGGCATGTATCGCAGTACGAACCGATGTTTCGCAGATCAGAACATGAGGCCAGTCCGGTTTCATGTCAACTGGCAAGGGCGCCGCGCCGGGTGCTTAGCCTTGATAGCCAAGTTCTGCGGAGGTCTTCCGGGCAGCCTCCTGAACGGCGAGGATCTGGCCGGCATCTGGCGGCGTTTCGATGTACTGGGTCAGGCTGACGATTGCTATCGTGGCAACCGGTTCGTTCTCGGCATTGAAGATCGGACAGGCCAGGGCGTTCAGGCCGAGCATGGTTTCGTTCGGCGCCGTTGCCCAGCCGCGCTTCGAAATTTCAGTGATGTGACTGATCAGAGCCGGCCGGTCGGTGATTGTGAAATCAGTGGATGCCTCGAGTGCCAGCGGCACCATCGGCTTCCATCTGCGTTCCGGCATCGAGGCAAGGGCAACCTTTCCCTGGGCCGAGTTGAAGAAGCCCAGCAGAGAACCCGGCCGCACCCCGACTTCGATCTGCATGTTGCCGTGCAGCGTATGCAGGATGCGGATACCGTCGTCACCGACTTGGCCGAGACTGACCGCATGGCCTGTGCGATCACGCAGGTCGCGCATGTGGGGCAGCGCAACGGATGTAAGATCCAGTGAGCCGGAGGCCGCCCGCCCAAGCGATATCAGGCGAGCGCCGATCTTGTAGCGCTCCGTTTCTTCCGACTGGGAAATATAGCCCAGCGAAACCAGGGTGCGCAGATGGCGGTAAATCCGGCTCTTCGTCGTGCCGAGCGCAGCAGCCAGTGCCGTGACCCCCATGTCGCCTTCGGCTTGGGCGAGCGTTTCGACAACCTGGAAGGCAAGCGCGACACTCTGGATGAGCTCCGATTTTTCGTCCACGTCTTCCGCCAATTTCGCCACCCCCGATGCGTGCAACCCCGCCGATAAAGCATCGTCATCATGATGTGAACACAGAATGCTTGACAGCGCGAGCCTTGGCAAATTATGTTTCGTATGAAGAAACACTGTTTTGCCTAGCGCAACAACAATGGGTCTGATTGGAGGAGGCGCCCCGTCTGCAGCCCGGAAATTGCAGGCAGGTGCTCGCGGAGGAGCGACCATGTACGACAAATCCGACCCGCGTGCGTCCTTGGCGCCGGCAAAACCGGGCAGCATGCTGTCGCAGACAGGTCTGATTGCCGAGGCCCAAGAGGCGCGATTTTATGATTCTGCTCCTCAGGTGGATGACACCAACGGCAAGACGTGGCTTCATCGCGGCCACAATTTCCTGACGGCCTATTCCCAGGCCAGGGCCGGTGCGACCTTCACGCGCGTGGACCAGGTGGACGAGTACTGCGTGCTTCTGCCGCAGAGCGGCGCCGATATCACGTGGGACGGGGTCACCGTTTCGGTTCCCGGTTTCTCCATTGCCTTCGTCCCCGCCGGCGACAGTTCCGTGACCGTCACGAGCGGCGGGGAAATTGTGCGGATATTTTCCACCCGGAGCGAAGATCTGGCATCAGCTTGCGGCAATGCAGGCGGCTACGACACACCGCGCTGGCACATTCCGGCATTTGTTCCCTGGCCTGAACCGGCAGGCGGATGGAAAGTCCGGCATTATTCTCTGGATGTCCCGAAGGAAGCGGGCCGGTTTGGCCGTATCTTCCGCTGCACCACGCTGATGGTGAACGTGCTCGATCCCTTTGAAGGTCCGCGCGACCCATCGAAGATGTCGCCGCATCACCACGATGATTTTGAACAGGGGTCGCTCGCCCTCGCAGGGGAGTTCACCCACTATTTGCGCTGGCCGTGGACAAGCGACATGGCCGATTGGCGCGCGGACCAGGCCCTGAAGATGGGGTCCCCATCCCTGCTGGTCATTCCGCCACCGGTCATCCACACAACCCAGGCCACCGGTGCCGGCAGCAATTTCCTGGTCGATATCTTCAGCCCGCCGCGCGACGACTTTTCCGCCAAGCCGGGCTGGATCCTGAATGCCGCAGACTACCCGATGCCGCAATAGCCTGCCGGCCGTTCAAGCAGATGGAGCCAACATGCGTTGCTCCGGTCAATTTCTCAGGGAGGAAAACCAGATGATCACCAGAAGAACTCTATTGCAGGCAGGCGCAGCACTCGGCGCTACCTTAGCCATGCCTTATGTCGCGCGGGCCGCCGGCAAGACCATGCGGATCGCCCACGGCGCCAGCGAAGTGCATCCGGGCCATGTCCTGGCCACCAGCTTCGCGGAAGGGCTGGAGAAGCTGCTGCCCGGCGCTTTTGATGTCCAGATCTTCCCAAATCGTCAACTTGGCGATGACAAGCAGCTTCTGGAAGGTACGGTCGCCGGCACCATGGACGTTACCGCTGTGTCGGGCGTCCTGATCCCGCTGGTTACCGGACGGCCGGCAATGAATGCCTGGCAATTGCCGTTTCTGGTCAAGGACTACGACCATTTCGGCGCCCTTTCCAACGGCGAAATCGGTCGGAAGATCCTCGATGACCTGCGGCCTGCCGGCCTGATCGGCCTCGCCACGGCGGATACGGGACAGCGCAACTTCCTTTCAGTGAAAAAGCAGGTCACGTCGGTGCCCGATTTCGCCGGATTGAAGACCCGGATCGTCCCCGTCCCGTTGCACAAGCAGATCTGGGAAACGGTTGGCACGTCGCCCGTCGGCCTGCCCTACGGCGAAGTCTATGGCGCGCTTGAAACCGGTGTCATCGACGCGGTGGAAATCAACGTTTCCTCGATGCTGGGCGAGAACCTTTGGGAAGTCGGCAAGCACTTCACACTGACCGGTCACTACCCGTGGCACATGGCGACGATCATGTCGCAGCGCTACTGGGATACGTTGAGCGCGGAAGAGCAGGCGGCTGTGGTCGAGGCCGGCAAGCAGTCCATCAGCAAGACCCTCGATTACGCGAAGACGCAGGACCTGGAAGGCCGCGAAGAACTGAAGAAGAAGGGCGTCGAGATCGGCGAACTTACCGATCTCTCCGTCATGCGCGACAAGGTGTCGGCGATGACCGGGGAATGGGCCGCAAAGGACCCCCTCATCGCAGAACTGGTTGCAGCCGCGCGGAAGGCCTGATCCTGGTTCAGGGCAGGGGCCTTGAGGCTCCTGCCCGCCATTTTACCGAAAGCAGGCCAGCCCATGCACGATCACGCCGGTTTCATGTCACGACTTGTTGGCGGCTATCTGAGCCTGATCCGATTGCTGGCCGGGGTCAGCATGGCGGCTATTGTCGTCATCATGATTGTTCAGGTCTTCTATCGCTATGTTCTCGGGGACAGCCTGATCTGGGCAGAGGAACTCTGCCGCTACATTCTTATCTGGCAGACCTTTCTCGTGCTCGGGCTTGCCTACTCGCGCGGCGAGTTCGTCAATCTGGATTTCCTGCCCGCTGCGTTGTCTCCGCGCGGCAAATGGGTGCTTCGTGCGGTGATGGCGGTACCGATCCTCGTTTTCCTGCTGGCGATCGCCTGGTACGCCTACGATTTTGCCTCGCGCTTCGACCGGCAGACCATCCCGGCCCTGGATTTCATCTGGACCGCGATTGCCGGCAAGCCGATGGGGCTGTCCATCCGCTGGGTCTATGTCTCCGTTTCAGTCGGCCTTTTCTTGATGGCGCTGCATGTGGTCGCCGATCTGGTTTCGACGTTCCGGCGGCAGTTCCGGGACAATCTTCCGGCCGGCCATGACGGCCTGCCCCATGAGGCTGCGTGATGGGTGGTTTTTTCCTGCTTTTTGCCGGGTTTCTGGCATCCGGAATTCCCATTGCCCTGGCGCTGGGGATTGCAGGAACAGCTTTTCTGTATTTCTCCGGCAACGGCACGATGGTGTTGATGCTGCCCCAGCGAATCCTTGCCGGGGTTGACCAGTTCGTCCTGTTGACGATTCCGCTGTTCCTGCTTGCCGGAGCATTGATGAATGTCGGCGGAGTCACCGAGCGGATTGTTGCTTTCGCGCGTGCGATGGTCGGACACCGGCGCGGTGGCATGTCGTCGGTCTCCATCCTGTCGTCCGGCTTTTTTGCCGGCATCTCCGGAAGCGCCACCGCCGAGGCCTCGGCACTTGGGGCAATCCTCATTCCATCCATGTCGAAGCAGGGCATGCCGCCGGCCTATGCGGCCGCATTGATTGCGGTCAGTTCAGTCATGGGTCCGATCATTCCTCCGTCGATCACCATGATCATCTATGGTGTCTTGTCCGGCACCTCGATCGGACAATTGTTCCTGGCAGGCGTGGTTCCGGGAGCAGGCATCGCCGCCGGGTTGCTGCTCTATGGCAGTTGGCGTGCCCGCATCGAGGGATTTCCGATCACGGAGAGGATGAATGGAAAGGAGCGGCTTGCCGCAACCAAGAGGACTTTGCCTGCCCTGTTCCTGCCCCTGATCATCCTGGTTGGCATCAAGACCGGCATTTTCACACCGACGGAAGCGGCAGCCGTGGCAGTCGGCTATGCGCTGATCATCGGTTTCTTCTATCGTGACCTGACCATGAAAGGCGTGTGGGAAGCGCTGATCGCCACCGCGCTTGTCTCCTCCTCGATCCTGTTCATCACCTCGATGGCCAGCATTGTCTCGTTCGTCTTCACGCTGGAACAGGTGCCCAAGCTGATTGCCGATCAAATGCTCTCGATCACGCAAAACCGCTGGGCGATCCTGATCCTACTCAACATCTTCCTCCTTATCCTGGGGATGTTCCTCGAGCCGATTTCCATCCTGATCCTCACCATGCCGATCCTGTTGAAGTTCCAGGCGATGATTGGAATGGAGCCGGTGCATTTTGGCACCATGGTGGTGCTGAACGTGGTGATCGGGATGGCGACGCCACCGGTTGGCATCCTGTTGTTCATCACATCCGCGATCTCCGGAGAGCCGGTCACACGGGTCATTCGCGAGGCCTTGCCGCTGATCGGCATATGCCTGCTGGTTCTTGCGGCAATTGCTCTGATACCACAACTGACCTTGTTCCTGCCTGGCCAGCTGTTCTGAACGAATACCGCTGATGCGTTTTCGGCCAGAATGGCGGCACAGAGCCTCATGCACGAACCCGCTACGCGTGAGGGGCAACGCGCCACCGGTCCAGATGGCGCAATCCGTCCAGCGCGGCTTTTCCATGTCCGGTGTATGGCGGTAGGGGTGGTGGAAAAAGGCTGGCTGTGCAATTTGCTCGGAGGGTCCTAGGCTTTGCCAGCTCGATGGAAATAGTCGAAAAAAGCGATGCGATTGCGCGAAAAATGCTAGGAAAACAGCGACTTGCCGAGTTGCTTGGCCGATACAAGGAATGATCACCTGTCAGGCCAAACCAGCAGTTAGGTAGCGTTTTCGGGCGTATTCCATGCCGTAATACGGGAGTGAATTGCCGTTATCCGGGATCGCATTGTCGTTAACCGGGATCGGATTGCCGAATTGCGAACATCGAGTGTGCTTTGGTGAGCGTTGCGAGCGTACTCGTGAGACCGGAGTCGCGGTATTCGCGCGATCCCGGCGAATTCTGCACCTTCGTGATTTACGATTGCCGCTTTGCGACTGGGCCCCTCGTGACAGCCCGAAATCACAACACGTGACCCTTCACGGGTTAACGTGCAAAGAGTCTGCGGTCTGGTCCCAAGAGATTGACCACGAACTGTCTCCCCATTTGGCTGCGGCGTTGGCTCATTCAGGGGATCAGATCACGTCTAGAAAGCTCGGAGCTATTCACATTGCGACCGAAAAGCGCTTCAAATTATCCCTCCCGAAAATCAAAAAACATTGGCCACGTCGCAGATGATGTATATTCTCTAGCTAATGAAACATACACTTTAGGCAAGGAGCACACGACTCACACATAATTTTCGAAACCCATTGCATAGACATAACGCTTCATGCCAATCAAAATTGGCGAAATAGAGAATAATATTCATGTTAAAAATACTTTTTGTACACATCTCCAAAATTACAGAAAAGTTATTCTATAATAATTATTCCATTTTTGGGAAACGAGTAAATTATATAAATGCGGTATTCATAATGTTTACATTATTTTCTATGGAAAAATTTGCATATTCTGCTGACTTTATGATGGCAGCGATCGAAAATGAAAAACAGATCCAAATAATTGAGAATGATACAAGATGTCATTACCATCTAACTGGAAGCATTGAACGGGGTGATCTGGAAAAAATCAAAAAATACAACGAACAAGAAGAACTAAAGTGGAAAACAATATGCCTAGACAGTCCTGGCGGTTATCTAAATGAAGCAATATTGATAGCAAAATATTTAATAGAAAATTATATCGGAACAAGAGTTGATTCGGGTGCGTCCTGTTTATCAGCGTGCGCTTGGGTATTTATGGCAGGAAGCACGGCCGGCGATGAAGATAGAACGCTAATTTCTAGATCCATGCACCCAAACGGAAAATTAGGATTCCACGCGCCATCTTTAACAGTTCCTGAGAGCGTAGAAATTACTCCTAATATTATCTCAAAATCATACAATACAGCAATAAATACGATTGCAAAACTAGTTGAAGATTTATTTATATCTAATGATATTAATAGATTTGAACGGGTAAAATATCAACTTTTTCTAGAATTCTTAAAAACACCAAGTGAGAAAATTTTTTATATAGACGATGTGGAAAAAGCTGGGCGATGGTCAATAAGAATTGACCCAATAAAAATTGAAGTAAAGCCTTCAAAAGAATTTCTCTTTCGCGCTTGTTTGAATGCATCTTTTTGGAATGATGATAAATCGGCAGTAAAATATTACTGGGATGGAGAGGAATCATTTAAAGTAGCAATAAGAGATAAATATGCATACCGACTTCAGATAGTTGTAAATCCAGAATATGGCCCCGTCTGTGATATTGAATTTAAAACTGATAGTGTAGGTTACATCAGAGAATTCGACATTTCTCTGGATGGAAATAGAATTCCAGCATACGAATTTGGAGGAATAGACAAGAGGTTGATTCTCATTGATGGCAGTTTACCAATAAAGACATTGGCGAAAATATATATAGAAAACAATATTAATGATATTGGGCAAGAATCACATACATGCGTAGTGATGAATTCCATTGGTAGCGTCATAGACAGGGAAATATGCTCAATAGAAAATTCAGAGATAAAAAATAGAAAGATTACATATTTTATATGGCCATCCGGGGCAAAGAGTGTGCTAGATAATAATAACGGGAAATTGTTATTTAATGGATCAGAACCGGAAATTGTCGAAAAATACTCATGGGCACATTGCTATAAAAATAGTAGTACAGGTAATACTTTTTGTCATGACTAGAGCCCATCCGGTTCATGTTGGATCATATCCGCAGGCTGCGAAGTAGTTTGCACATATTAGAGCCTCGACCGTATCTGTTACGCCGTAGGGCGCGGGTTGAGCAACCGGTGCAGACGCGAAGCCCGTGTCAAGCGAAGCGTCGTAGCCGGTTGCGGTGAGGGTTCCGGCGAATGCCGCCGGGGTCTGGTAGCCGAGCGAGGAGTGTGGCCTCGCGGTGTTGAAATCCTCTCTCCATTCGGCGATGGCGCTGCGCGCATGATCTATGCTGAAGAACAAGCTCTCGTTCAGAAGCTCGTCCCGCATCCGTCCGTTGAAGCTCTCAACATAACCGTTTTGCATCGGCTTGCCGAGCGCGATGTAGTGCCATTCGACTCGGTGATCCTTTGACCAGGCAAGGATGGCATTCGAGGTGAACTCGGTGCCATGGTCGGAAACGATAATGTCGGGCTTGCCGCGACGGGCGATCAGGTCGGTCAGTTCACGTGCCACCCGGCGACCGGAGATCGACGTGTCCGGGATCGCAGCCAGACACTTGCGTGTCACGTCATTGACAATGTTCAGCACCCGAAAGCGCCGTCCGCAGGCGAACTGGTCGTGCACGAAGTCCAATGACCATCGCGCATTCGGTCTCGCCTCGACAAGGATCGGCGCCCGCGTGCCCACCGCTCGTCGCCGCGCCCGGCGCTTGCGAACCGTCAACCCTTCCTCCCGGTAGAGCCGATAGATGCGATTGATTCCCGACGGCTCGCCCTCCCGCCGTAGCAGGATGAATGGCCGCCGATAGCGAAACCGCCGTCGCTCATTGGCAATCTCGCGCAGCCTGCCGCGCAATTCCGTCTCCGGCGGACGGCAGGACCGGTAGCGCACCATCTTGCGATCGGCACCGACGAAGGAACAGGCCCGACGCTCCGATAGGCCCATGACAGCCTGCAGATGCGCAACGGCTTCGCGCTTGGCGGCGGGCCCTACCATTTTTTTTATAGTGGGAGCCCGCAGGGCGGACGTCGCGAAGTGCCGATGCTTCCAGCATCTGGTCGGCGAGCAGCTTCTTCAGCTTCGCATTCTTGTCTTCCAGAGCCTTCAGGCGCTTGGCGTCGGACACGTCCATCCCGCCATACTTCGCCTTCCAGTTATAAAGGGTCGCCTCGCTGACCCCGTGCTTGCGAGCCAGATCGGCCGCCTTCGCACCAGCCGCGTGCTCTCGGAGCACCGTGATGATCTGTTCTTCCGTGAACCGTTTCTGCTTCATCTGTCCGTCCTTGAATCAAGGCCGGACTCTAACTCCAAATGGAGAAAAAACTCAGTGGCAGGTCAATGCCCCCCACTCAGCGGCATCTTGTATGCCATGGCGGTTCTATAGAACCAAACGGTGGGTGTATCGATCCGGGATCAGAGCAGACCTATTTCAATGGAAAGGATTACGCCGAACTGTTGCATGAGGAGAAGTGCCTGAGCCATTGATAAGAAATATCAGTGAATTGTTGCCGACCGTGTTGTGAGGTGCCAATGTATTTCCCGAACCGGAGACTGTCAGTCGGAGAGCCTGGGAAATTCGATGCCCTGTCATTTCAACGCCAAAGCTTTTGTTGCGTCCTTATTGTTCATAATATTTCTGTGTTTACCGGCTCACTCTGGTGAATTTCCAACCGGGCGCTGGGCTGGCGAAAACGATGGCAGATCAGCGGGCATCTGCAATCGGGCAAAGGCGTTCTACTCATGTCTCTCCTTCGAATGCGCCAGTAGGGGGCAATACCGGATTCGTTTTGAATTCAATGTCGGGAACTATTCCCGACAGCCAATAGCCCGTATCGCCGTCGGTAAATTCAGGACGGATCTTCCATTTTTCATGACTGCGGACAGCACACTTGTTCACGACCTCGTTGAAGACGTCGCAAAAGAGGTGATGGAACAGGCTGTGAACGGCCGTCAGCTTGTCTTTGATCCGGGATACCGGCACGTTTTCTCACTAAAGGGCAGCGGCGCGGCGGTGTCGGCATTGCGCGCGAGCTGCGAAACCGGAGCGGCGCCAGCAGGCACAATTGCTCTGAATAAGGCGCCGGCCAATGACGAGGTGGGGCCGTCCTCGAAGCCCGGCGACACCCAATGGAACATTCATTTCAACACGGATTTTCCAGGTCACGACATTGTGTCCGGCCTGAAAGACAAGCGTTTCAGCGGTATCGAAGAAGACGAATGCGGGGCTGCCTGCATCGATGAGCCAAGCTGCCGCGGATATACCTATTTCCGGAAGACCTGTTTTCTTAAAGACCGGATGGAACGAGCCAAAGCATTTCCCGGCGCGAGGTCTGCCGTTCTGGAGAGGCGCCCGGCTGCCAAGCCAAAAGCAGGATTGCCTGGACCGGTGGCGACAGCATCCCCCGGAATCCTGTCAAGGGACCAAACCGAGGAGCAATATATCAGAAACCTGCGTTCGGTAGCCACGAAGTTCGGCGGTTCCTGCGAGAACGAGCGAGCGAAATTTGATGCACTCGCGAAAGATTTCCAGGTTGTCGTGCCCAAAACATCTGTACGCGCAGGCCAACCAGTGGAAATCAACTGGAGTGGCAACTCGCTGACCGAGGTGTTGCCGGTCTGGTTGATGGCGACGAGTGATACACCTGTTAGGTTCTCTGGCGTCGGCAGCTATGCGCTCGGGCCTGATGCTATCGGTCCATTCGGCATCGAGACGGACAGGAAAAAGACACGCGGCATTGTTGCGCTCTATGCTCCCGGAGCAGGAAACGTAGGCACCTTGAAACTGGTGCCTTTGACAGTTGACACCAGATCAATCGACCTGGTCCTCGTAAGTTATCTGCGCGCCTGTCAGGAAACGGTTGAGCTGTCGCGCCAGACAGTTGCCATAACCGTGGAACCTGACCAGCCGGAACTTGTCGTGCGCGATGAATTCGATTTGGCGGCCTGGAAACACGAAATCCCTATTCCGGAATTTCGGAGAATTCTGCGCTTCAACGACGATCGTATTTTGCTGGTGGATGACCGCGATGAAAGCGAAATCCTGGAACGGGAAGGGCAAGGTATCTCGCTTTCACCAACTCAGCGATTTGTATCCCTGAAGAACCCGTCCATTGTGATCGATGTTGTCGACGGGAAAACGGTTGCGGAATACACGCTTCCTTCAGATGACGTGGACGCGTTGCCACAATGGATGCGCAACGACAGTTTTGCATTTGTGGATACCGCTCCTTGGGGGCAGGTGGATTTGTCGTCTCTTTTTCACGACGGGGTGAAAATCATCGACCAGAACACAGGTCCGTCATGTTGTACGGCGCAGGATGAAGCCGTTGCGAACGTGGATACCGAGAACAACTTGGTATTGATTTTCGGAAAACTTGGTCATCTGGTTGCGGCTCTGCAAAACGGGAATGTAGAAGACAGCGAAAACGCCGGGAGCGGTTATGCGATAAAGGGCGGGATTACGACCGGACGGCTGCTAAGGGCAGTGCAGATGATGGCTCCTGCAACAGCCGTTTCGCTGGACAAGACATGGGGCACTGCCATCGGCCCCCGTGAAACGCCCCGGATCGGCGAAGCGTCAGCCCCGGGCGGAAAGCCGTTCTGGCCGGAATTCATACGCGACGTGGAAACGAAAACCGCCGCAGCCCAGGACTTATCCGAAACAATCCTGGCTGGCCCCATTCGCGGTCTTGGAGCCGTAAAGGACACGTTCGCCGAAATTGACCCCGACGGGCTGAAGGCAGATCTTGCACGCGTCGGAATCTTGCTGGCCTCTTCCGTTCAAGCGGATAGTCTTTGGGAAACCAGCGAAAAAGGAATCGAAGGCGGATTTCTTGAGCTCTCGACGACCCATCCCTTCAAGTCCACCAGAGATGCAATTGACAAACTGGTTCTCCCACACCGTCTTTCCATGAAATGGAGCCTGCCTGCTGAGGACGATCTTGCATGGGATTGTGTCGACTACATCGCTTCTCCCGAAATGAAGGGCCGGACGATCCGCCGCTCCAGCCGGTTCGACGCCGTTCACCACTTCAAGCTGGATGATCGGGATATCCTGATCATCCGGGAGGTTTGCGATGCCGGTGCGACATTTGGGTCGTTGAGGCAGGAGACCTCGACGTCTTACCTGGATACTCGCCGCATCAAGCAAGGCAAGAAGAAGGCACTCATTTCCGAGCAGACGCTGTTCATGGGCAATTCCGGACGCGATCCATATGCGCACCAAACGATGCGATGGAAGATTTATGGCGACCGGCTGCTTCTTGGTGTTTCCATGCGGGGCGGGCTGATCAAGCTTGTCGATCTGGAGACGGGTAGAATCCAAAGCATGACCGATCTCAAGCGCCGGTCCCTCATGGCGGATGCCACGCTGACAGAGGATTTGCGCAACCTCGTGCAGGTCAATGGCGATGGCAGTTTCTCGATTTACAGGTTGGAAGGTTCGCGTCTTCTGCTCGACGGCAGGGTCGTAGATCGGGAAGTGGCCGTGTGGACGGCGGACTATCGCTTCGACGCCACCGTTGAGGGCGGGACGAGTATTTTCCTGAGGTTTCCGGGCATCAATGGCGAGTACGCACTTGAGCAATTCGACAAGGTGCGCCGCGTTGCCGGGCTGTCCGGGATGGTCTTGGCTGACCAGCCGCTTCCGTCCGCTGAACCGATACACATACCACCCCGGCTTTCAGCTTCGATTTCGGAGGCAGATGGTACACTGACCGTGAAATATGATCTTGCGGCGAAATCTCAAGATGTTGTCCTGGACGTATACCAGGACGCGGTGCTGACGCATTCCATTGAAGCCAGCAGTCTGAAAGGAGATATCGCGGTCCCCAGGCTTCCCGGAGCGCGTTGGATCAGCGTGATTGCGCTCGATAAGTCCGGGCATTCGAGCATTCCGATAATCGCGGATCTCGGACCTGGAGCGCCGGTTGCTACGCTCAAATACCTCTCTGTTGGTGTCGACAAGTACGACGATCCTGAGATACCCGACCTAACTTACGCCGCATCGGACGCAGCGCTTCTCAGTTCGAGCCTCGATTCCTTGCAATTGCAGGAATTCAAGATCGGAGAGAAGGGCATTCTGCTAGATGCTGCAGCGTCGCAAGAGGCGATACTGCGCGATGCGGAAAAGATGTTTGAAACGCTCAGCCCCGGCGACCACGCAATCTTTTTCTTTGCCGGTCATGGCGTGATTGACAGGGAGGGAACATATCGGATTGCGCTGCCCGAAAGCAGGCTGGACGATCTTGAGCATACTGCGCTGGAGTTTGCAAAACTGACGGAACTGGCAGCAAGATCGAAAGGGCGCGTGACGATCTTGGTCGATGCCTGTCATGCCGGTGCCGCTGGAACAGGCGCTTTCGCGAACTCCGACGACGTCGTCAGCCGGCTCAAGGGGCTGGTTCCACCGAACATCACCATCATTTCGGCAAGCAGGGGCCGCGAACTGTCGGAGGAGAGCCACGACTTGAAAGCTGGTTTGTTCACGCGCTCAGTGGCGGACGTTCTTTCGCAGAAGAGCCGATTTGACCAGGACGGGAACGGGCGTCTGGAGATGTCGGAATTCTATCGGTCTGTCAGGAACTTGGTATCCGAACGCAGCAAGCGATCGCAAAACCCGTGGATTGCAAGAAACAGGGCTGTTGGGGAGTTCAGCATGTTTTAAGTGTGAACCGCCCCGGGATTGCCGGAGGCCCCAACTCCTGAGAGGAAGGGTCTATGAGCAAGACAACGAACAAGTTTTCACCCGAGGTTCGCGAACGGGCGGTGCGGATGGTTCTCGACAACGAGAAGGATCATCCGTCGCGCTGGGCTGCGGTCACATCGATTGCCGGCAAGGTGGGCTGTTCAGCCTACACGCTGCTGGAGTGGGTCAAGAAGACGGAAGTCGACAACGGCATGCGTGCCGGCGTGTCGACTGAGATGGCTGACAGGCTGAAAGCCCTGGAGCGGGAGAACCGCGAACTGCGGCAGGCCAACGAGATCCTGCGCAAGGCTTCAGCGTATTTTGCCCAGGCGGAGCTCGACCGCCCATTGAACCGATGACCGCCTTCATTGATGAACATCGCGAGGCGTATGGGGTCGAGCCGATCTGCCGGGTTCTGCCGATCGCCCCATCCACCTATCGCGAGCATGTCGCCCAGAGGCGCGACCCTTCCCGGATGTCGGCTCGTGCACGACGTGATCAGGCATTGAAGCCCGAGGTCTTGCGCGTGTTTTCCGAGAACTTCGGTGTCTACGGCGCGAGGAAAGTGTGGCGGCAGATGAAGCGTGAAGGCTTCGACATTGCGCGATGTACGGTCGAGCGGTTGATGGGTGATCTCGGCCTGCAGGGCGTGATCCGTGGAAAGCCTGTCAGGACAACGATCAGCGAGAAGGGCAAGGATGGCGTCCTGCGTTACCGGATCGACAGCGCCGGGGCGGAGTGATGCTGGGCGATGACTGTGTGGCTGAGATGCCCGCAGAGGGTGCGGCTCAACCGGACAATTGGCGTGGGCATCCCTTGCCCACGCTGAAGGAGGTGCCGTCGCTGGACGCCGATATGCTCAAAACGCTGATGCAGCGCTTTTGCGGTCTTGATGACGGTGGCGGGTTGAGCGTGGAACTGATGCGCCGCGCCGTTGCCTGGCATGTCCAGTTCCGCCGCGCCTGCCGGAGAGCGGAGGGACCGGACGAGGATGGCAATCGCTTGTCGCCGCGCGAGGCCGAACGGATTGTTCTGGCTGCTGAAGGCAGGACCAACCGGCAGGCTCCGGTTAACAGCAAGGCCATTCTGGCTCCGGGAACGCGGCTGGTGCGCGAATGGCGGGGAACCATCCATGAAGTGATCGTGCAGTCGGATGGGACCTTCCTCTGGCAGGGCAAGGCATGGCGGTCGCTCAGCACGATCGCCAACACCATCACCGGATCGATCCGCTCCGGTCCGCGCTTCTTTGGCCTGGTCACAGGCAAGACATCGAAGGGTGGAGCCAATGGCTGACATCCATCACGGAGACCGGAACTCCGATGGAGCCCGCATGCGTGCAGGTTCCGTCCGCTGCGCCATCTACACCCGCAAGTCGTCGGAAGAGGGGCTGGAGCAGGAGTTCAACTCGCTCCATGCCCAAAGGGAGGCCTGCGAGTCCTATATCCGCAGCCAGAAGCACGAAGGCTGGATCGCACTGCCGGACACCTATGATGATGGCGGCTTCTCGGGCGGCTCGATGGAGCGCCCGGCCCTTGAAAGGCTGCTTGGCGATATCGGGGCAGGACGGGTGGATGTGGTCGTGGTCTACAAGATCGACCGCCTGACCCGCTCGCTGTTCGACTTTGCCCGCATCGTCGGGGTTCTGGATGCAGCCAAGGCATCCTTTGTCTCCGTGACCCAGTCCTTCAACACCACGACCTCCATGGGACGCCTGACGCTGAACGTCCTGCTGTCCTTCGCGCAGTTCGAACGTGAGGTCACGGGCGAGCGCATTCGCGACAAGATCGCGGCCTCAAAGACCAGGGGCATGTTCATGGGAGGGGCAGTACCCCTCGGTTATGACCTGGTCGACCACCGCCTGATCGTCAATGAGCAGGAGGCAGCAACCGTTCGAAGGATCTTCGAAGCCTATTCGAAGGGCATGGCGGTCACCGACCTGCGCGATGAACTCGACGCCAGTGGATTGCGCACCAAGCCACGCGGAGGATCGCCGGGCAAACCCTTCGTGCTCAGTCACCTCTACTGGATCCTTGCCAACCCGACCTATGCGGGAATGGTCCGCCACAAGACCAGGACACATCCCTGACGGCACGAGGCGATCATCGATGAGACGCTGTGGAGGGAAGTCCAGGACCCTTTGAAGCAAAGGCGGCGACCGGGCAGGGGACGGTTCAAGCCCGGTGGCGCGACAGATGAGAGCCTGCTCGTCAATCTGTTGGTCACCTGCGATGGCAGGCGATATCGCGCCGTGAGTGTCCGCAAGGGCAACCGGAAGCGCCGCTACTATGAACTGCCAAGGACAGCGCCAACGGGTAAGGGCGCAGGCGCACCAGGTAGCGGCAATGGTCTGAGCACGATCACCGCAACAGGGAGTGCCCCAAAACCATCAAGGGTACGGTCAACGGCAGCGGGCTCGCACGGCATCCCGACCCGGTTGCCTGCTCTGGCCGTCGAGACCTTCGTCTCCCGGCAAATCGCAGAGGCCCTGTCGGACCAGCCGGCACTGGCATCCCGGCTTCTGTCGCAGGGCGTTGCGCCGGCAGAGCTTGGTCCGGCGCTGGAGGCAGCACGGTCATTCGCCGATCAACTCATGCAGCAGGGATGGCAGGCCAATCGAGACGCATTGCAGCGCCTGATCCGGAAGGTTGCCGTGGACAGGGATGCGGTCCGGATCGCGCTTGAAGCGGAGGCCTTGCTGCAAATCCTCTGCGGCCATGCAAAAGAGCAACCGCAAACGACGAGCGAGGAACAGGAGTGGTCACTCACCGTCCCGTTCGATATCGCAAAAGCAAAGCGCCACGGCAGCACGATCATCACCGCCGGGACAGAAGAACCAACACCCCATCCCGATCCGGCATTGGTCAATGCGCTCCTGAGAGCACGGCGCTGGTTCCAGACCCTTGTTACCGGAGAGGCCAGAACCATCACGGATCTGGCCAACAAGGACGGGACCAATCGCGCCTGGATCAGCGCCCAGATGCCGCTTGCCTTCCTCGCACCCGACATCGCTGCATCCGTCATCGAAGGCCGGCAGCCGCCAACCATCACGCTGCGCCAACTGACGGCCATTGCCGCCCAAAACACCAGCTGGGAGGATCAGCGTGCCGCGCTCAAAACCATTGCCGCACAAGACAACGCGACCATTCCGCTGCATAGGCCGCATCGCGCCACCGCCTGAAGACCCTGAAAACCATCGCAAGTCGCCCGGTGTAAGTCCGGCCAAGGCAAACCAAGACGCGGCATCCGTACCCGTCGCATTCAGCCGCAAACCGGCTCGAATTCCACCGCGCAAGACCGCGGCAGGGCAGCCAACACACGGAAAAATCGCGGCTTTCTGGCACAGGGCGTAAGGCGGTAGGGGTGGTGGAAGGAGGCTGGCTGGGGAACCTGGATTCGAACCAGGACTAACGGAGTCAGAGTCCGTGGGTCTACCGTTAACCTATTCCCCAAGGCCGTCAGCACCGGCCATTCTGGCGGGCGCGATGGGCGTCCTTTTACCCATGCGACGGGTCAAGTCAAGCCTTGCCGCCGCGCGATGGCGGAAATTTGGCGGCAGCGCCCGCATCTTTTGCTTTTGTGAAGCCGTCCGCGCCTGTTACGCTGTCCTCAACGTGAAAGACAGGTGCCAGCTGCATCCTCCCGGATAACGGATCGGGAGCGCCTTGCGCGGCACGAAAGGACCAAGGTGGAAGACTCCCTGATCATGGCCGGATTCCGGCCGCAAACGGGGCGCACGCAGGCGATTCGGGCAGGCCGGAGGACAATTCCGGCCAGAAGACAAGGCCCAAACGCCGCAAGCGCAGGCCAAGGGGCAACAAGCCTCCCGCTGTGCAGGGCGCCCGGAATGCATCCCAAGCGAAGGAAAATGCCGCCGGTGATGCTGGTGGCAGGACCGCTCCGGCAACGGCTGACGGCGAGGGCGGCCAGAAGGCGCGCCGCCGCCGCCGCAAGGGGCGCCGGAAATTCTTCGTGCGCGACGGCACACAGGCGGAAACGGCCGCAAAGCCGGCGGGCCAGCAACCGGGTGCTTCCGCCGGTCAGGCCCAGCCGGATCCGTCCGCACAGCCGCCCGCAGAGCGCGGGTCCCGGGATGCCAGACGCCGCGCCCCCCTGTCGGCGGGCGGTCAGGAATTGCCCGTCTATGCCGCGCTCGACCTTGGCACAAACAATTGCCGCCTGCTGATGGCGACGCCCACGCGGCCCGGCCAGTTCCGCGTCGTGGATGCCTTTTCGCGCATCGTGCGCCTCGGCGAGGGCCTGTCGTCGACCGGGCGTCTCTCGGATGCGGCCATGGACCGTGCCATCGAGGCGCTGAAGATCTGTGCCGGCAAGCTGAAGGCGCGCCGCGTGCGCCGTGCCCGCCTCATCGCCACCGAGGCTTGCCGCGCAGCGGAAAACGGCGAGGCCTTCATTGCGCGCGTGGCCGCCGAGACCGGGCTGGAACTGGAGATCGTTGACCGGGAGACCGAGGCCCGGCTGGCCGTTTCTGGTTGCGGATCGCTGGTCGACCGGGATACGCCGGGCGCCGTGCTGTTCGACATTGGCGGCGGTTCATCGGAAATCGCGCTGATCGACATTCCTGAGCGCCGCTCTGCCCATCTTGCCCATCACATCGTGTCCTGGACCTCGCTGCCCGTCGGCGTGGTCTCGCTCGCCGAGCGCTTCGGCGGACGCCATGTGACCGGGGAGGTGTTCGAGGCCATGGTGCGCGATGTCGAGGCGATGATCGAGGGTTTCGAGGGGCGGGACCGTCTGGCCCATCTGGCCGGTCACGAGCGGTTTCACCTGCTCGGCACGTCCGGCACGGTGACGACGCTGGCTGGCATCCATCTTGACCTGGAGCGCTATGACCGCCGCCGTGTCGATGGCATCTGGATGCATTCCCATGAGGTGACCGGCATGACCGAACGTCTCCTGACCTGGGATTTTGATGCCCGTGTCGCCAATCCCTGCATCGGGGCGGATCGCGCCGATCTCGTGCTGGCGGGCTGTGCGATCCTTGAGGCAATCCGCCGCGCCTGGCCATCGCCGCGCCTGCGGGTGGCCGACAGGGGCCTGCGCGAAGGCATTCTCACCGAGCTGATGGCGCGCGACAATGTGTGGCGCAGGCAGCGCCCGCGCCCGAAAAACCGGCGCGAGGGGCAGGGCCGCGACAAGACGGACAACAACCCATGAGCAGGAATTCCAAGGGCGGGCAGGGCGGTGCACCGCGCATGCTCAAGACCAAGGTCAAGAAAAAGCGCGGCCTGAAGAACTCCTCGCGCCGCTGGCTGGAGCGTCACCTGAACGATCCTTACGTGCACCGTGCGCAGGCCGAGGGCTACCGCTCTCGCGCCGCCTTCAAGCTGCTGGAAATCGATGAGCGCTACAAGCTGCTCAAGCCCGGCCAGAAGGTGATTGACCTCGGTGCGGCACCGGGCGGCTGGTGCCAGGTGGCTGGCCGCATCGTCGGTTCGCCCGATGAGACGCCCACTGTCGTTGGCATCGACTATCTGGAAATGGATCCCGTGCCCGGCGCCACCATCCTTCAGAAGGATTTTCTCGACGATGACGCGCCCGATATGCTGATCGCGGCGCTGGGCGGCGCGCCCGACCTCGTCCTCTCCGACATGGCCGCGCCCACTACCGGACACCGCAAGACCGACCATATCCGCACCCAGCACCTCTGCGAGATCGCGGCGGATTTCGCGGTCAAGGTGCTGCGACCCGGCGGCCATTTCCTCGCCAAGACCTTTCAGGGTGGCACGGAAAACGACCTGCTGACCATGCTGAAACAGCATTTCAAATCGGTCCACCACGTCAAGCCTGTCGCCAGCCGTGCTGAGAGCGTGGAGCTTTACCTGCTGGCCCGCGATTTCAAGGGCCGCAGCGAACCGGATGCGGAAGGCCCGGGCGCCGCCTAGGCCTCGCTCTCCTGTGTCCTGTGGCCGCTCATTTCGAAACCGGCCGTACGGGGTAGCGCGATGATGGGGATGACGGCGCTTGCCGCCACCAGGCCCGCCAGGACGAAAGCTACCGAAAAGGCGGTCGCGTCGAGGCCTCTGCCCGTCGCCATGCCTGTCACTTCCAGGATCAGGCCGGCCAATGCCACGCCGAATGCGATGGAAACCTGCTGAGCCACCGCCGAAATGGCTGTCGCCTGTGCAGTTGCCTGCGCTGGAACGCCGGAAAACAGGAGTGCACTGGTGGAGGTGAAGACCAGCGAGCGTGCAAGACCGCCGGCAAGCAGGGTCGAGACCAGAACCACCCACGGCGTTTGGCCGGTGAACAGCGAGGATGCCGCGATGATGAGGCCGCCTGCGGCTATACCCAACACGAGCGCGGCGCGGAAACCCATCATCCGCAGGATCGGACGCGCTGTAAATTTCATGATAAGCGCGCCGCCTGCGCCCGCAAAGGTCACCATGCCGGACTGGAACGGCGACATGGAGAACACCAGTTGGAAAAGCAGCGGTAACAGGAAGGGCGTGGAGCCGGAGCCGATACGAAACAGGAAAAGCCCCGCCACGGACGACCGGAAGGCGGGAATGGCAAAAAGGCTGAGATCAAGCAGTGGCGCCGTTGCCCGCCGCGCGTGGCGCACATAGGCGGCACCGGACCCCAAACCCGCCAAGAGTGCCGCCACGCCTACGACCGGCGGCAAGGCCGGGAGTGAAATGACCGAGAGGCCGAATACCGTGCCCGCGGCAGAGAGCGCGGCGAGCACAAATCCGGTCCTGTCCACCGGGCCGGGGCGGTCGGCATCAATCCTGGGCAGGTGACGTCCGGCCAGCCAGATTCCGGCAAGCCCGATTGGCAGGTTGATAAGGAAAATCCAGTGCCAGGAAAACCACGTGGTGATGAAGCCGCCCAGCGGCGGCCCGGCAAACGGGCCAATCAGCGCAGGGATGGTAAGCCACGCCATGGCATTGACCAACTCGCCTTTTGGGGTGGCACGCACCAGGATCAGCCGGGCGATCGGGGTCATCATCGCGCCGCCCATCCCCTGGATGAAACGGGCTGCCACGAATGCAGCGAGCGAATGTGAAGCCGCGCAGGCGAGCGAACCCGCCACAAAGACCGCGATGGCCACGCGGAATACGCGGCGCGCACCGAACCGGTCTGCCATGAAGGCGCTGACGGGTATGAAAATGGCCAGCGATACCAGATAGGCGGTAAGCGCCAGTTTCAGCGCGACCGGGCTGGTGCCGATGTCAGCGGCGATCACCGGCAACGACGTCGAAATCACCGTTGAATCCATGTTCTCCATGAACAGGGCGATTGCGAGGATCATCGCCACGAGACGGTTCATGAAAGTCTGCTTTCGCCGGAGAGACCAACTCTCTTATGAAGGGCCCGCAATCGGCTGGTCAAGACTTGGCTTTCAGCGAAGGCCACCTGCCATCTTCTCACTCGCGGGCAAGGTCCTGAGCGTCAGCATGGCCCAGATGCCGGCCAGGGGGCCGGGCACGAGGATCAGGAACACCCAGCGCCAGCTTCCGAAGAAACCGGCGGCGACCGGCAACAGCCAGATCACACCGATTGTGATGGCAAAGCCGACCCCCATCTGGAAGGCAAGCGCGGAGCCGACCCTCGTCGGATCGGCAAGCTCCGTGACGGCGGCGGAGAATTGCGCTGAATCCGCGATGATGCTGATGCCCCAGACGAGCGCGATCAGGATGAAGGCCCAAGCGGGGCCGTCAAAGGCAAAGCCGATCAGGAAGGCACTGAGCCCGGAAACGCCCATGGCAAGCGCAGTCGCCCGGCACCGGCCGATCCGGTCGGCCAGCAAGCCGCCGCCCGCAGCCCCGGCAATGCCGATGCCGACCACCGCGAAGGTGAGCAGCGAGGCATTGAGGCCGGACAGCGTGTTTCCCGCGGCCTTGGCGGCCGAGGCATAGGCAAGGAACCAGCCCCACAGCGCATAGAGTTCCCACATGTGGCCGAAATAGCCCATGTTGGCCAGCATGACCGGCCGGTCACGCAGGATCGTGCCCAGTTGGCGCAGGTTCACGACCGTGCGGGCAAACGGGTAGGGGCCTTCGCGCAGGGCGAAGGCGAACAGGCCTGCTGCCAGCGCAGCCGCTGCCGAAGAGGCGATGACGACGGTGCGCCAGTCCGCCCCTCCGCCGAGCGCGCGGACCAGATGCGGAACCGATGAGCCAAGCGTCAGTGAGCCGATCAGCAGCCCCATGGCAAAGCCGCGCCCGGCGCGGAACCAGGTCGCCAGCAGCTTGACCGTCGGCGGATAGACACCGGCGAGCGCCATGCCGGTGGCAATGCGCGCGGCGATGGCCATTCCGGCACCAAGATCGGCCAGCAGGCTGAGATTGGCGAGCGCCGCCACCAGCGCGGCACAGGCCGTCAGCCGGTGCAGGGCCACACGGTCCGGCAGACCGGAGAAGGCAAGTGACAAGGCGCCGGTCACAAATCCGGCCTGTACGCCGTTGGTCAGCCAGGCGGAGGTTCCCGCCCCAAGCTGCCAGCGCGCCTGCAATTCGGGCATGATGGCGGTGGCTGAAAACCAGGTTGTCAGCGCCAGCAATTCGGCAAGGCATGCGAGCGCCAGAAACGCCCAGCGGTTGGAGATGATGGACATGGCCTCCCTTTCGCCAGTGATGCCCCGGCTTTTGATCCGCAAGGCTCGCACAGCGGGCGGCCACGTCAAGCACGCGCGCGTTGTCCCTTCGTTCAGGCAACCATTGAACGCTGTGTCACCCGGTTGGCCACCATCACATTTCACGTGATGGACTTGCCGATTTGCCGGAGTGTTCCACACTCATCCGGCGAAATCCGGACATGGGAGAGGTAGCATGACAGTCATCACCGGCAGACGGGATTTCTTCAAGATCGCAGCCGGCGGCGCGGCCCTGCTGGCCATGCCGTCCATTCTGGTTCGCCCGGCCATGGCCGATATGGCGCAGGCGCCCACGGGCATCCCCTTCAGCCGCTTCAAACTGGGCGATTTCACAGTCACCATCATCAATGACGGTTCCACCATCATGGAAAAGCCGCAGGCCACCTTCGGCACCGATCAGACGAAGGAGGCAGTGTCGGCGCTGCTGGAGGCCAATCACCTGCCTGCTGACAGGCTTGCCAACGGGTTTGCGCCCACCCTGGTGCAGACCGGCTCGGACACGGTCCTGTTCGACACCGGGCTTGGCGCCGGCGCGCGTGAAAAGGGCATGGGCCAGACGGCAGCACGGCTGGCTCTGGCGGGCATCCGCCCCGAAGACGTCACGGTTGTCGTCATCACCCACATGCATCCCGACCATATCGGCGGGCTGGTGGAGGATGGCAAACCGGCCTATCCGAATGCGCGCTACGTGACAGGGCAGACCGAGTATGATTTCTGGGCCGATCCGGCCCGTTCCGGAACGCCCGCCGAGCGCGTCCATGCCATGGTCAATTCCATGGTCAGGCCGCTTGCGGAAAGGACCACCTTCATCGGCAACGAGGGGGAGGTTCTGCCGGGCATCCGCGGCATTGCGGCTCCGGGCCACACGCCCGGCCACATGGGCTTTCATCTTGAATCGGCCGGCAAGCGCCTGATGATCACCGGCGACACCGCCAATCACTTTGTGCTCTCGTTGCAAAAGCCGGATTGGGAAGTGCGCTTTGACATGGACAAGGCGGCAGCGGCGGCGACGCGCCGCAAGGTCTTTGGCATGATTGCCGCCGACCGCATCCCCTTCATCGGATACCACATGCCGTTCCCGGCGGCAGGCTTCGTGGAAGCCATGGAGGGCGGTTTCCGCTTCATCCCGGAAAGCTACCAGTTCGAGCTTTGATGCCGCGTGCCCGCTACGCCCTCCGGCGGAAGGTCATTTTCCCTCGGCGAGCCGCTTGACCGTCTCGATGCGCTCGGGTGTGGCCGGGTGCGTGGAGAGGATGCCGAGATCGGCTTTGCCGAATTTCTCCACCAGCAACTCGAAGAAGGCGGCAATCGCCTTCGGATCGTGGCCAGCCTTGCGCATGAGATCGACCGAAAAGGCATCGGCGGACCGCTCGAAATCGCGCGAGTAGGAGAGCGTCAGCAGTGCACTGCCCTGCACGAGGATGTCCTCAGTCGCCGAACCCAGATCGCCCGCGATCAGCATGGCAAGGCCGGCAACACCGGCGGCCCGATAGAGCTGGCGCAGCGAGTGGTTTTCCTCCACGTGGCCGATTTCGTGCGCCAGCACGCCGAGGATCATCTCGTCCCTCTCCCTGGCGAGTTCGATCAGCTCGTCGGTGATGACCACCGTGCCGTCGGGCAGGGCAAAGGCGTTCGGCCCGATCCGCCCGCCCTTGCGGAAATTCAGCGTGTAGGCGTCCGCTCCGCGCGGCGTGAGCGCGGCCAGAGCCCGGAACTTCGACGTCAGCCCGTCCTGCCGGGCCTTGGCGAGCTTGCTGTCCTCGAACGCCGCCTTGTCCAGCGCCTTCAGCGTGGCCTGTGACAGTGCGATCGGAACGGCCTTGGGCGTCACCGCGACCGCCACTTCGACCATCACCGGCAGCGCATAGCGGTAGGTTGCGGCAACGAGCGCCACGGCGATCACCACGAAGGCAACGAGATTGATGTGGAAGCGCTCCGCCCAGGTAACCGCGCGGGCGGCATGGCGTGGCGGGAACAGCGCATCCACCCCGTCATTGTCGCGGGTCTCGAAGACCGTCCCGTCCGGGAAGGTGAGGCGGCGTGGCGTGGAGCCGACCCGCGCCGCAACGGTGACGTGCCCGGCAGCGAAGGTGCGTTCCGGCATCCCGTCGGCTGACAGCGTCACCGAGCCGGGACTGCCGGGCCCGAGCGCTGCCACCGCCGCGCGGCTGGAGCCGGGCGGATAGGCCGTTCCGGAAACGGTTTTGCCGTCAGAGGCCAAAATCCACCCCGTCCATGTCCATATAGGCGTCGCCCAGCGCATGACCCGAGCTTTCCACCTGGTTCACATAGTCATCCAGCGAGCCGGTGGTGGTGAGCGTGATTGTCTCGGCGCCGTAGCGATAGGCGCGCACCGCCGCCCATGGCCGTGCCAGCCCGAGCGTCAGCAGCGTTGCCAGCAGGTTGGAGACGACAATCCATGCATATTTGAAGCGGTTCATGGCCGAAGCAAGGCTGTGGCGGTCATCGATCGTGGTGGCGGAGACGCCGACATTGCGTACGCCAGCCCGGTAGATCGCGCCGATCAGCAGGTAGAAAAAGATGACGAAGGCATAGAAGCCGATCAGGATCACCCAAAGGCCGCTGGCCAGAATTTCGTCCATTCCGTCAAGAAAGATGTCGCGGATGCCGGGGAAGGCTGCCTGGATACCGAACACGATTATGACGGCCAGAACCGATGCAACCACGACAAGCAGGAAGGGAATGACGGCCTTCCGGTACATCGCCCCGGCAGAGGGATCGGCCCGGAACGGACGTCCGCCATAGCTCAGATTGTTCATCACGTAGCGCCAGGTCCATTTGGAGACCAGCGGAATCGTGAGGAAGCCCGTGATGAACACGAGCAGGCCGCCCAGCACATAGACCGAGAAGGCGCCCCGATAGGTGCCGTGAAAATCGAAATGCACGTTGCGCCAGCTTGTTACCCGCGCATTGAAGCGGATCGAGCGCTGGATGAAGAAGGGGAAGGCGAAGATCAGAACCCCGAGCAGAACCAGCCCGGCGATGGGTGCCAGCTCGGCCACGACATTGTAGATGAGCAGGATGCCGAAGGCGATGGCGCGTCCGATCAGGATGCGCACGGGATCGCCGTGATAGTTCAGCGCCGAGCCTGCAATTTCGGTATGGCCGTGGAAATAGCGCATCCGCCGCACCTTCGCCCAGGCCGAGTAGATGCCGAAGGTGACGACCGTCAGCAGCACGTTGACGATCCAGATGCCGAAATATTCCCGCCAGTTGCCGGTGAAACGCAGCGGGTGAACCGCCGTTTCGCCCAAGGGTGCCGAATCCTGAATGTCCATCGATCAATTCCCCGACCGCGCGCCCCTGACACCAAGTTGTAAGGTGCAAACGCGCGCGCGGCTAGTCCGGATCGCGCCTTGCGTGTGGATTGACCTCCCCGGACAGGCACTTTTGTGCATTGCGGCAGAGATTGGCCGCGCCCGTCTTCCCATCGTCGCAAAGTCGTGGTACCAGCCAGCGCCAATCCTGAAAGGGACCCTTCAACACACGGCGCCGGACATCGGCCGGACGCCGGTTTTGCATTTTGCGGGATTTGGCCATGGTGAAGATCATCGAGACTGCCACCGGCGCGACGGCGCTGACCTTCGACGACGTGCTGCTCCAGCCCGGCCATTCCGAGGTCATGCCGGGGCAGGTGGACATTCGCACCACCATCGCGGGCGACATCGACCTGAACCTGCCGATCCTGTCGGCGGCCATGGATACGGTCACCGAATCGCGCCTCGCCATTGCCATGGCACAGGCTGGCGGCATCGGTGTCATCCACCGCAACCTGACGCCGGAACAGCAGGCCGAGGAAGTCCGCCAGGTCAAGAAGTTCGAGAGCGGCATGGTGGTCAATCCGGTCACCATCGGTCCGGACGCGACGCTCGCCGATGCGCAGGCGGTCATGCGCGCCCACGGCATTTCCGGCATTCCGGTTGTTGAGAATGGCGGCACGGGCGGCCACAAGACCGGCCGCCTCGTCGGCATCCTGACCAACCGCGATGTGCGCTTCGCCTCCGACCCGTCCCAGAAGGTCTATGAGCTGATGACGCGGGAAAACCTGGTGACCGTGAAGGAAACGGTCGAGCAGGGAGAGGCCAAGCGCCTGCTGCACCAGAACCGCATCGAGAAGCTTCTGGTGGTCGATGGCGACGGCCATTGCGTCGGCCTCATCACCGTCAAGGATATCGAGAAGTCGCAGCTCAACCCCAATGCCTCCAAGGACATCCAGGGCCGCCTGCGCGTCGCCGCCGCCACTTCGGTCGGCGAGGACGGTTTCGAGCGCGCCGAGCGCCTGATCGATGCAGGCGTCGACCTGCTCGTCATCGACACCGCCCACGGCCATTCCCAGCGCGTGCTCGATGCCGTGACGCGCGCCAAGAAGCTCTCCAACTCGGTGCGAATCCTGGCAGGCAACGTGGCGACCGGCGGTGGGACGCAGGCGCTCATCGATGCCGGCGCAGATGCCGTCAAGGTCGGCATCGGTCCGGGCTCCATCTGCACCACGCGCATCGTCGCCGGTGTCGGCGTGCCGCAGCTGTCCGCCATCATGAGTGCGGTGGAAGTGGCCCACAAGGCCGGCGTCACTGTCATCGCCGATGGCGGCATCAAATATTCCGGCGATCTGGCCAAGGCGCTGGCCGCCGGTGCCAACGCGGCCATGGCGGGCTCGCTGCTGGCCGGCACGGACGAAAGCCCGGGCGAGGTCTATCTGCACCAGGGCCGCTCCTTCAAGGCCTATCGCGGCATGGGCTCCGTCGGCGCCATGGCGCGCGGCTCCGCCGACCGCTACTTCCAGGCCGAGGTGCGCGACACGCTGAAGCTGGTTCCGGAAGGCATCGAGGGTCAGGTTCCCTACAAGGGACCGGTGTCCGGCGTGCTCCACCAGCTGGCAGGCGGCCTCAAGGCGGCCATGGGCTATGTTGGTGCGGCCGATCTGGCCCAGTTCCGCGAGCGCGCCACCTTCGTGCGCATTTCCAATGCAGGCCTGCGCGAGAGCCACGCCCATGACGTGACGATCACGCGTGAAAGCCCCAACTATCCCGGTTCCGTCTGACGTCAGCGCAACGCGCCCGGTCAAACGGCCGGGCCGCTTGCCGCCCGCAAAGTTTGCAGTCTAGTATCGGTGCAAGCGGGTGGCGGATGGTCCGCCGCTGATGAGGCGGGACGGGCATGAACCCCACGGCAATCTTCTGGCCCATGCTGGCGCAGGTCGCATTGGTCTATTTCATCTATTACCTGATGTCGAAACGGCGCATCGATGCGGTGAAGAGCGGTCAGGTGCGTGTTGACCAATTCCGCGACAACCAGATCCAGAACGAACCGACCGCCAGCCTGTTCGTCCGCAACAATCTGGCCAACCAGTACGAATTGCCGGTCCTGTTCTATGCCTGCGTGCTGTCGCTCCATGCCAGCGGCGGGGTCAATGTGGTCACGCTGGTGCTGGCCTGGCTTTTCGTTGCCACGCGCTATGCCCATGCCTTCATCCATGTCACGTCGAACCGTGTGCGCCGCCGCCGCATGCTGTTCATCATGGGATTTCTGATCCTGGGCGTCATGTGGATCGCCTTTGCCCTTCATCTTGTTGGCATCATGTGAGGAACCATGTCTGACGACGCCCCGCTCGGTTTCCGGGCCTCTGACATTTCACCGCGTACTGGTTCAGCCTATCCGGCGGAATTCGCTGGCCGGGTTGCGGGCCGCGAGAAGCGCGTGCTCGGCAACCCTTTCGGCCTGACCAATTTCGGCGTCAATTGCACCACCCTGAAGCCCGGCGCGGAGAGCGCCCTCATGCATCGCCACAAGACTCAGGACGAGTTTGTCTACATCCTTGAAGGGACCGCGACACTGGTGACCGACCGTGGTGAGATGGATCTGTCGCCGGGCATGTGCGCGGGTTTTCCCAAGGGCGGCCTCGCCCATCACCTCGTCAACCGGTCGTCCTCGGACGTGGTCTATCTGGAAATCGGCGACCGCTCGCCCGGCGACGAGGGCAGCTATCCGGCCGACGACCTGAAGGCCGTGCAGGACGAAGCGGGTAAGTGGCAGTTCCTTCACAAGGACGGCACGCCCTACTGATCCGGGGTCCTTTGGGCCAACGGTGCGCGCAAGCCTTGCCTTGGGGCTGGCCGCCGCATAGAGACGGCGCATATCGGATCACCGGAGACATGCCATGCGCCTTGGCGGAAGGCTCGCCGCAGCCATCGAAATCCTCGACGACATGGAAGCCCGCAAACGCCCCGTGGCCGACGCCATGCGCGATTGGGGCCTGTCGCACCGCTTCGCCGGTTCCGGTGATCGTTCGGCCATCGGCAACATCGTCTATGACGCGTTGCGCTTCAAGGCCTCGTCGTCATGGCGCTTCGGAGCGGAAAATGGCCGCGCGCTCGCCTTCGGCGCCCTGATGTCCGGCCTCGGCATGCTGCCGGAAGATATCGCCGCTGCGCTTGAAGGCGACAAGTTTGCCCCAGAGCCGCTGTCCCCTGAGGAGACTGCTCTCTGGCAAGGCCGTGACATCACTGATGCGCCGGATCATGTGCGGGCCGAAGTGCCCGAATGGTGCGCGCCCATGCTGGCTGAAGCCTTCGGCGACGGCTGGATCGGAGAGGCACAGGCACTCGCTGCCCGCCCGCCGCTGGACCTGCGGGTCAACACCTTGAAGGCCACACCTGAAAAGGTGCTGAAGGACCTTGCCCGCTCCGGCGCGAGTGCTTGGGAGGGCACCGGTACCGCGTTGCGCATTCCGGCCATCGAGGGCGCGGGCCGCCATCCCAATGTGACCGCCGAACCGGCCTTCCAGAAGGGCTGGTTCGAGGTGCAGGACTGCGGCTCGCAAGTCGTGGCGTCGCTTGGCCTGCCGGACCGCGCAGCGCAGGTGCTGGACCTCTGCGCCGGTGGCGGCGGCAAGACGCTGGCATTGGCCGCCGCGCTCGACAACAAGGGGCAGGTCCACGCCTACGATTCCGACAAGACGCGCCTGGCACCCATCTTCGAGCGGCTGCGCAGGGCCGGCACCCGCAACGTGCAGGTCCATGCCGCCGGATCGGATCTTTCTGCGCTGGAAGGAAAGATGGATCTGGTGCTCGCCGATGCGCCCTGCACCGGCTCCGGCACATGGCGGCGCAGACCCGACACCAAGTGGCGGCTGTCGGAGGCCGCCCTTCAGGAGCGCCTCGCCCAGCAGGCGGGCGTGCTGGATGACGCCGCCCGCTTCGTCAAGCCCGGTGGCCGCCTCGTCTACATCACCTGCTCGCTCTTCCCGGCCGAGAACACGGCGCAGCTTGCGGCCTTCCGCGAGCGCCATGCCGGGTTTGGCGCCTTGGATGCGCAGGAGCTGGTCGCACGCCGCCATCCGCCGCTGGCCGGCAAGGTGACCAGTGACGGGGCAGGGGGCATCCTGCTGTCACCGGGCCGCACCGGCACGGACGGATTTTTCATCGCTGTCCTCGAAAAATCGGCCTGACAGCGCAGCGTCAGGCTGCCGTGGCATCGGCAGGCCCCCCCGGCGCTGCCGGTCCGGGCGCTGAGCACAGGCTTGTTGCGCCGCAACTGATGTTCGATGTTGCACTGCAGCAAAAGCTTTGCCATAGTCGGCCGATCGAGGAGAAGCTCCATGAAATTGCAGGGCGGCAAGGCCGTTGATCCCGACTACGAGGCACGAGTGCGCGACAGTTTCGCGCGCCAGAAGGTGATGCAGACCATCGGCGCGGAACTGACGCGCGTGTCACCGGGCGTGGTCGAGATCGAGATGCCGTTCAACGAGGCGCTGACCCAGCAGCACGGATTTCTCCATGCGGGTGTGATCTCCACGGCACTTGATTCCGCCTGCGGTTATGCCGCCTACTCCCTGATGCGTTCCGATGCGGCGATCCTCACCATCGAGTTCAAGCTCAACCTTCTGTCGCCCGGCAAGGGCGAGCGTTTTCTGTTCCGCGGGGAGGTGACAAAACCCGGACGCACCATCTTGGTCACCGATGGGCGCGCCTATGCGGTGGATGCTGAAGGCGAAGCCCGCATGATCGCCACCATGACCGGGACAATGATGACGGTGCTCGGCCGCGAGGGCATGGCCGGCTGATTTCCGGGACCGGAATCGGGGCGGGACAGACTGCGAGGGAGGGGACAATCAGTGCCACACCAACTGCTGAAGCCCGTCGCGGGCAGGCGCATCCTCTATGTCATGGCCGCCGAACAGGAATACGGCCCGCATCTGCAGGCCCGGTTCACACCCTTCATCACCGGTGTCGGCCCGGTGGAAGCGGGGGTGCAGATGGGTTTGGCGCTGGCGCGGCTGGAAGCGCGTGAAGCCTTGCCCGATCTTGTCGTCTGCCTCGGCTCGGCCGGTTCCCGCATCCTTGAACAGACGGCGGTCTTCCAGGTGAAGTCGGTCAGCTACCGTGACATGGATGCTTCCGCGCTGGGTTTCGAGAAAGGCCATACGCCCTTCCTTGATCTGCCGCCGGTTCTCGACCTGCCCCTTCATGTGCCGGGCATACCCTCGGCCACACTCTCGACGGGTGCCAACATCGTTTCCGGCAACGCCTACGATGCCATTGCCGCCGACATGGTGGACATGGAAACCTTCGCCGTGCTGCGCGCCTGCATGGCATTCGGCATCCCGCTGGTGGGATTGCGATCGATTTCAGATGGTGCGGAAGAGCTCAAACATTTGGACGATTGGTTTGAATACCTGCATGTTGTCGATGAAAGGCTCTCTGGTGCAGTCGATGCTGTGGAATCATGCTGCACAGAACTTTGTACTGATTGACGTGTACCCACGCTTTTGCAACCTCTCGCTGAATGGCGACGCGGGAGGCAAAGTTGGAGAATATTCACAAAACGTATTTGGCCTTATTTTTTAGTATTATTGCAGCAACTTGTACATTATTGATAGGAATTTATTGTAAATTAGAAATATTAGATAATATTTGGATTTCATTTCTGGTTTTTATGGCTGTTCTAATTATAGAAATTCGAATTCAAATTGAAAAAATTGATATAACAGCGCTTCAGTCAAGAAAAATACAAAGAGTTATCGAAACAGATCCAAAAATATCGGAACTTTTTGAGTTCATAGCAGATCAATATTGTATTTCAGAATCAAAAAAATATCACCCATTTGATAGATATGTTGAAGATGCGCGCACCGCATTTGTTGGCGCAATCCGTGACTGTTATGCCGGGCAGATCACAGTTGAGCCGCGGGGACTTCACACATTTGGTACCGACGGTATTCGCCGTACTCGTGAAACCATCCGTGCTGTGACGGCAGCCTCGGTTGAAGATTATTGGAACAGCGATTGGGGAAGGCACTATTTGGACGCGCAGCGCGAAATTCTTGCTCGCGGTGTCAGAATCAGCCGGATATTCCTTGTTTCAGATGCCGGGGATTTGGCGAAAAAGTCTGCAATGATGCAAGCTCAAAGCGAACTCGGCATTGAGGTGTTTGTGCTGAACTTGGAGAAGGCGAAAGCTGTCAGGATCGCGCCGCGGGATTTCCTGATTCAGGACGACATTGTCGGCGTCGAGGTCAGGCTGGACGGGAATGGCATTGAAACGATCGAGACAATCAACTTCAACAACAACGCGGTAAATGAGCTGAAAAGCACCTTCGGCCTCTACATGAAATGCAGTTCCCGATTTTCCTGACAGGATATTGACTGGATGCAGAAGCCGCGCGCGTGCCGGCTCCGCGCTGGGTTTCGAGGAAGGCCATACGCCCTTTCTTGATTTGCCGCCGGTTCTCGACCTGCCCCTTCATGTGCCAGGCATACCCTCGGCCACGCTCTCGACCGGCGCCAACATCGTCTCCGGCAGCGCCTATGACGCGATCGCCGCCGGCATGGTGGACATGGAAACCTTCGCCGTGCTGCGCGCCTGCATGGCATTCGGCATCCCGCTGGTGGGATTGCGCGGCATTTCCGATGGCGCCGAAGACCTGAAGCATGTCGATGACTGGACGCAATACCTGCACCTCATTGACGAAAAGCTGGCGGACGCGGTGGACTGCATCGAAGAGGCCGTGGCGGCCAGCCTGCTGGCTGCCGGTTAGCAACCGTCCTTGAAACAATTCATGAGTGGCCTGGACCCATTCTTGATGAATGGGCGGGAAAGTGTTGATAGGAATCGGGTTTCGGCAATCGGGCTTGCGGACAACCTGGAACGCCGGAGGCATCGCCGGTGCGGGCGGAATAATATTCAACCAAACGGTTGACTATCGTGAAATGGGAGATATATTCACCCACATGGTTGAATATAAGGATGATGATCTTCTATCGAATGTGCTGAAGGCGGCAAGCGATCCGACGCGCCGCTCCATCCTGACCACGCTGGTTCAGGAGGGGCCTGCCCGGGTGACCGATATCGCCGCCTACTACGACATGAGCCTCAACTCCGTGTCGAAGCACATCAAGGTGCTCGAGGCTGCCGGCCTCGTCACCCGTCAGGCGATCGGGCGTACCCATTTCATTGCGGTGAACATGGAACCCGTTGGCCTGATCGACAGCTGGTTCTCTCAATTGCGTTCAATCTGGGAACTGCGTCTGGATTGTCTGGACGCGACGTTACTGGAGGATACCGAAATGTCCGAACTGACCCTCACCGTGAACCGCCGCATCAATGCGCCGATTGCGAAAGTGTTCAACGCCTGGATCGACCCTGAAACCATGTCCCGCTTCATGACCGGCAAGTCGGAGATGACCTGCGCTGTCGCCGAATCCGACGCCCGTGTTGGCGGCCGGTTCCGGGTCGTCATGGCAACACCGGAAACGGAAGTGCCCCATACCGGGGAGTACAAGGAAATCACGCCGCACTCGCGTCTGGTCTTCACCTGGGAATCTCCTTTCTCGATTGCCGGCAGCACGGTCAGTCTGGATTTCAGGGAGGCTGGTGCTACCGCCACCGATGTCACGCTGACGCAGGTCCGTTTTGCCGACGAAGGCAAGCGGGACGGTCACCGGGACGGCTGGACCTTCATTCTTGGCAAGCTGGACGAGTTGCTTGCCTGAGAGCGCATGCTGTTCAGTGGCGGCGGGTTTGCCCGCCGTCCTTCCATGAATGCTCGAACTTGGTGAATCAAGCTGTCACCTCCTTCGCCTAAACCGTTGCGCCGACTCGCCGATTTCATTAAAGCCTGCGCATGACACAGACAGCCCATCCCGACACCGTCCTCATCATCGACTTTGGCAGCCAGGTCACGCAGCTCATCGCGCGCCGCCTGCGCGAGCTGAACACCTATTGCGAAATTCATCCTTTCCAGAAAGTCACCGACGATCTGCTCGCGGCGATGAAGCCGAAGGCGGTGATCTTCTCAGGCGGGCCGGCTTCTGTGTTTGAAGAAGGGGCACCCATGCCTCCGGCATCGGTGTTCGGCCTTGGCGTGCCGATCCTTGGCGTATGCTACGGCCAGCAGGTGATGATGCATTGCCTTGGCGGCCATGTGGAACGCGGACACGGCACCGCGGAATTTGGCCGTGCCCTTGTCACCCCGTCGGGCGAGCCGCTGGACCTTCTCGATGGCTGGTTCGAGGGCGGCGGACGTGAGCAGGTCTGGATGAGCCATGGCGACCATGTCTCGAAGATCGCCCCCGGCTTCAAGGTCTACGGCACCTCGCCGAATGCGCCTTTCGCCATTACCGCCGATCTCGACCGGCGCTTCTATGCCGTCCAGTTCCACCCGGAAGTCCACCACACGCCGCGCGGCCGCGAACTATACGCCAACTTCCTTCGCATCGCCGGCTTGAAGGGCGATTGGACCATGGCCGCCTACAAGGATCAGGCCATCGCCGCCATCCGCGAGCAGGTGGGCGGCAAGCGGGTCATCTGCGGCCTGTCCGGCGGTGTCGATTCCTCTGTCGCCGCCTTGCTGATCCACGAGGCAATCGGCGACCAGCTGACCTGCATCCTTGTTGATCACGGGCTGATGCGCCTCAACGAGGCGGCGGAAGTCGTCGCCATGTTCCGCGAGCACTACAACATTCCGCTAGTCCATGTGGATGCATCCGAACTTTTCATCGGCGCCCTGGAAGGCGAGGCGGACCCCGAGCGCAAGCGCAAGACCATCGGCAAGCTCTTCATCGACGTGTTCGAGGAGGAGGCAAGGAAGATCGGCGGCGCTGATTTCCTGGCGCAGGGCACGCTCTATCCCGACGTCATCGAAAGCGTGTCCTTTTCCGGCGGCCCGTCGGTGACGATCAAGAGCCACCACAATGTCGGCGGCTTGCCAGAGCGCATGAACATGCAACTGGTCGAGCCGCTGCGCGAATTGTTCAAGGACGAGGTGCGCCTGCTCGGCCGCGAACTCGGCCTGCCCGAGAGCTTCATCGGCCGCCATCCGTTCCCTGGCCCCGGTCTCGCCATCCGTTGCCCGGGTGGAATCAGCCGGGAGAAGCTGGAAATCCTGCGCCGGGCGGATGCCATCTATCTCGACGAGATCCGCAAGGCCGGCCTCTACGACGCCATCTGGCAGGCCTTTGCCGTGCTTCTGCCGGTCCAGACGGTTGGTGTCATGGGTGATTTCCGTACCTACGAATATGTTTGTGCGCTGCGCGCCGTCACCTCGGTCGACGGCATGACGGCTGATTTTTACCACTACGACATGGAATTTTTGGGCCGCGCCGCCACCCGCATCATCAATGAGGTGCGTGGTATCAACCGCGTCGTCTATGACGTGACCTCCAAACCCCCCGGCACGATTGAATGGGAGTGAGCCCCGACCGC
The DNA here is from genome assembly GCA_020637755.1 of Brucellaceae bacterium. Taxonomy (GTDB): domain Bacteria; phylum Pseudomonadota; class Alphaproteobacteria; order Rhizobiales; family Rhizobiaceae; genus Zhengella. Next base: position 147,818 of record JACKJW010000003.1, read on the forward strand.
CGCAGGCGGTCAAATCGTCCCGGTGGGACGATTTGAGGGGCGAACGCGGGGGAGCTGCGGAGCAGCGGGCCCCCCGCAGGAGCGAAGCGCAACCGGCCGCCGGCGTCATCGTCACAACAGGGTTGGAGACGTGAAGGCAACAGTCCCCGGCGCTGCCGGCCTCAACGATCCGGTGACGGGCATCGTCTGGCTCTTACGCCGCATGAGGCAATGCGACCAGCGCATCGAGGCGGGTCAGGTTGTCCTTTTCGGAACCTGCATCGCGTCGCTGGAATGTCCGCCGGGCAGCCGGATTGATGCCGACTTCGGGCCTGTCGGTTCGGTCGCAGTTGTCTTGCCTGAAGGCAGCGCAGGGTGGTCGCGGATCAGCCGTCCAGAAAATCCGCAATCAGTGCCGCCGGCCGTGCAGGTTGGCTGACCAGCGCCATATGCCCGCCCTCGACAACGGCAAGCCGCGCATTCGGCATGATGAGCGACATGATCCTTGCATTGGCAAGCGGCATGGTCATGTCCATGCGCGCGGCAATCAGCAGTGTGCGATGGCGCAGCCGGTGCAGCCAGTGGAGGCTGCTCCAGCCGCGAATGGCCTGCATTTGCGCGCTGAAACCGGCAGAGTTCCGGCTCTCGCCGCCGCGACGTCTGAACAGATGCTTCATGAACAGCGAATGCAGCGCGAGCGGATGGCCGGGAATCGACAGCGCACCCGGCCCGGTGCAGGCCAGGATCAGCCTGCGGCACCGTGCGGGATGCTGACGGGCAAATTGCTGGGCCAGCATGCCGCCCCAGGAAACGCCCATGATGTCGGCTTCGTCCACGCCGAAGTGATCGAGTACGGCTGCCGTCAGGTCGGCTGCATCGCGCATGTCATAGCTTCGTGGCGCCGGGTGCGAGCCGCCATTGCCCGGCATGTCGAACAGGATGAGGTCGCGTCCGGCCAGTGCAGCGGCAATGGGTGCGAGAAGCTCCATGCTGCCGCCAATCCCGTTGAGGATGAGAAGCGGCGCACCGGAAGCCCGGCCGGGAGGCGTGACGGCACTTGTACGCGCCAGACGCAATCTCACCCCGCCGATGAAGGCATGGCTGACGGTGAGTGCATCATTGTTCGGTTTCTCACCGGTTTGAGCGGCGGAAGACTTATTGTTCATGAACATAGGTTCCGGGCGCCGCGCAAAGCACAGGATAGCGGTTGTTGCCCGGAGAGGCCGGGGCAGGCACTTCTGCGCCCGAACGCTCAAGCACCCATTGCACCCAATGTTCCCAGAAGCTGCCCTCGCGCCTTGTGGCTGTCTCAAGCCAGCCTTCCGCATCGCGCGACAGGTCACCGGCCACATGATGGGTCGATTTCGGATTGCCGGGCGGATTGATGAAACTCTGGACGTGTCCGCTATTGGCCAGCACGAACGCGCTGCTTCCCGCACCGGAAAACAGGCGCAGGCTCTGATAGGCATTCTGCCACGGGCAGATGTGGTCGGTCGCCCCGGCGAGCACATAGAGGTCGCTGGTCACGGCGCCGAGATCGACAGGAACGCCGCCCGCCACCACGCCACCCTTTCTGGCAAAGGCGTTGTCGAGGCCTGTTTCCAGTAACCCGGCGTGGAGCCTCGCCGGAAGTCGGGTGCAATCGCTGTTCCAGTAGAGAATGTCGAAGGCGGGGGGTGGATTGCCCATCAGGTAATTGTTGACCCAATAGCTCCAGACCAGCTCGTTGGGACGCAACCAGGCAAAGGTGCTGGCAAGATCGCGTCCGTCCACAAAGCCCTGCGCACGGCTCAGCCGCCGCGCCGCGTCCACCGTTTCGCCCGTGGCAAACAGGCCGAGTGTCGATTCCTGCATGGCATTGTCGAGCATGGTGACAACCAGCGTCAGGCTCTGGGGCTGTCGCTGACCGAGTGCCGCCCGCCGCGCAGCGAAGGCGGACGAGACCATGCCGCCCGCGCAGACGGAAAGCACATTGGCAGTCTCCGTTCCGGCAAGGTCGCACGTGGCGCGATAGGCCTCGTCGACCGCTTCGGCATAGGTGGAAAACCCCCAATCCGCCGCATCGGCATCCGGATTTTTCCAACTGATGATGAACACCTGGATGCCCCGGTCGCGCATGTACTCGACGAAGCTGCGGCCGGGCGCGAGATCGAGCGCATAGAACTTGTTGATCATCGAAGGCACGACCAGCAGCGGCACGGATCGGACCGTCGCGCTGACGGGCGCATAGCGGATCAGCTCGAACAGGGCCGTGCGCAACACAACCGACCCAGACGTGACCGCCAGGTTACCGCCGACCTGATATTTGGAGCGGTCTACCTGCGAGGGCATGCCGCGGTTCGATACCATGTCGGCCATGAAATTGCGCATGCCCTCGAGCAGACTCATGCCGCCCGTTTCCATGGCGCGGCGCATGGCTGCCGGGTTGCCCGCCAGCGTGTTCGTCGGCGCCAGCATGTCGGTCATCATGGTGGAAAGGATGCGCAGCCGCTTGGAGGAGGCATCGTCCAGCCCGAAGGCGTCGCTCATGCGTGCGGACGCCTGGGCCCATGCCTGGTAGGCGAGTAGCGACATGCGGAACAGCGGATTCTCTGTCCACAGGGGATCGGCAAAACGCCGGTCGCCCGTTCTCGCCACCTCGGGTGTTTCGCCCGCGACGATTTCGGTCAGACGGCTGGCAAGCGCTGCCTGCTCGCTGAAGAGCGCGGCAGCGGTATCGCCCTTCAGGGCGTGATCCACCGCCTGCCGGAATGCTTCTGCCATACTGCCAGAGGGCGCGGCCCGGCCAGTTTCATCGTCGCTCAAAGGATACCTCCCGCGCAGCCTCCCCACGAAGCCGGATGCATAGCTTTGGTGAAATATAATGTCAATTTAAATTGACATTATGTGCCCGAGAGCGGCGACTGACTCGCTTGTGTGGAGATCCGCGATCGACGCTGCAGCGAGTTTGAAAGCGGACAATTTGGGCGAAAAATTGCGATTAATCGCTTGTTGTGAATAAATTATCCGAACAATCCGGTAGGCTCGCCGGAGGAATGAAATAGAAAGTTATCAAACATAATTGTCATGTCAGATTGACAATATGGAAATCTGTGGCACTTTTACGGGCGGGAGAACTGGCAGCCAGGCTGCTGGAGGCGGAATGGCAAGGGTGCCGTCCGCGCGTGATCGGGAGGTTACCCATGCAGCCCTTGACTGCCTTTGATGCCGGATGGCTTCACACAGAAACCGAAAACATGCCCATGCACATCGGCTCGCTGGCGGTCTTCCCGCAGCCGGCTGTGTCAATGGATGAAGTGGTTGAGACTCTGCGCGCGCGCATCGCCGCAAGCGCGCCGGAAGTGGCGCTGTTCCACCGCAAGCTTGATGCCATGTCGCTGCGCATGGGAAACCCTGTCTGGACCGATGAGCACGAGCCGGACCTGGATTACCACGTCCGAAGGCTCGTGCTGGCCGCGCCCGGCGGCATGGCGGCGCTGAACCGGGCGGCGGTGGAGCTCCACAAGCAGCTTCTCGACCGCAGCAAGCCGCTCTGGCAGATCACCGTGATCGAGGGCCTGCAGGAAGGCGGCTTCGCGGTCTATTTCAAGATGCACCATTGCGCCGTTGATGGCGGGGCCGTGACCGGCGTGCTCGACCGCATCTATGGCGATGGTCCAGTGCAGGCTCCTGTCAGGCCCGTGGTCGCCCCCAAGGCGGCCGGCGGCGGCGCCGCCGGCCTCATGTGGTCATCCTGGATGAACATGATGGAAATGCCGCTCAAGATGATGGGCGCGATGCCCGAGATCATGAAGGGCGGCATGGAGATGATGAAGGGCGGCATGCCATCGCGCGACAGCCTTCCCGCCCGCGCTCCCAAGACCCCGTTCAACCGCGCGCTCGGCCGGGACCGCTCGCTTGGGCTGGTCTCCATTCCGTTTGCCGACATCAAGGCCTTCGGCAAATCCCGCGGCGCGACCATCAACGATGTCGTTCTGGCCTTCTGCTCAAGTGCACTGCGCCGCTATCTCGACGAAAAGGGCATTCTGCCCGCCGAGCCGCTTGTTGCCGGCCTGCCGGTATCGCTGCGCGAGGATGGCGAGGATGACGGCAAGAACCAGGTGACCATGATGACGACGGTGCTGGCCACCAACGTCGCCGACCGCGCTGCACTTCTGCCCGCCATCCAGAAATCCGTGGCTGTGTCAAAAGACCAGCTTGGCCGCATGCGCCCCTTTGCCCGCGTCATGATGGACATGCCCTCGATGGCCATGCCCTTCATGAACGCCGCTACCCGCATGTTCGAAAGCAGCGGCATGCTGGATCGCATGCCGGGCATGCTCAATCTGTGGATTTCCAACGTTCCCGGTGCCCGCAAGGCCTATCGCTGCGGTGGAGTGGATGCCATCCACAATTTCCCGTTGTCGATCCCGATGCACGGCATTGCGCTCAACATCACCGTCACCAGCTACGTGGATTCCATGGAGTTTGCCATCGTCGCCGGCACGCAGGCCGCGCCCGATGCCCAGCACATGGCCGATCTGTTGGCCGAGGAGTTCGCAGCGCTGGTTGCCGCGGGCGGCGCGGGTGCAACCCGCAAGGCGAAATGAGGAAAGACTGATTGCCGGCAAAACGGCGGGAGCCTGCTTCCGCCAGCTCGTCCTGTCTCGATTGGGAGGTTCAGATGGTTCACGACGCAAGATCAGCCGCAGCACCGGCGGCAAGGAACGTGCATGCAACGCTGGAGGCCTCGGCGCGCGCCCATCCGGGCAAGGTGGCCATCGCCTATTACGGCCGGGAATTTTCCTACGCTGATCTGCTGGGCGAGGTGGAGGCCTTGGCGGGTTACCTCCAGGATGATTGCGGCATCGTTCCCGGTGACCGCATTCTGCTCTACATGCAGAACAGCCCGCAATATGTGGCCGCATTCTATGCCATCCTGCGCGCCGATGCAGTGGTGATCCCGGTCAATCCGATGAACCTGACCGAAGAACTGTCGCACTACGTGCATGATGCGGCGGCAAAAGTTGCCATTTGCGCCGCCGAACTGGTTGAGCGCGTCCTGCCATTGGCCGGTGAGAGCGGATTGACCCACATCATCGTAGCGGCCTATGGCGAAAAGGCAGATCTTTCTGTGGGCGGGCGTCTGCCTGAAGTCGTGCGTCAAGTGCCGGAAAGCTATCCCGAAGGTGTCACGCCGTGGAGCCGCGTCATCGGTGCGGGCAGGGCGCCTAAACCGTCATCCGCCGGTCCGGATGACCTGGCCGTCATGCCCTACACATCCGGCACGACCGGCCTGCCCAAGGGATGCATGCACACCCACGGCAGCCTGCTGGCCACGATTGTATGGGCCGGCCCGCTGAAGAACCTCGCCCCGCGTGATGTCTTGCTGGCCGTTGTTCCCTTCTTCCATGTCACAGGCATGCTGATGGTGATGGGCAATGCCGTCAACCTCGGCGCGACAATGGTCATCATGACGCGGTGGGACCGCGACCTGGCGCTGGACCTGATCGCCGGTTACGGGGTCACCGCGTGGGTCAATATCCCGACCATGATCCTCGATCTGCTGGCAAGCCCCAACCTGACGGCTGAAAAGATGGCGACGCTCCATCACATCAGCGGCGGGGGCACCGGCATGCCGGAGGCCGTTGCCAAGAAGCTCCATGAACTGACCGGGGTCAATTACCGCGAGGGCTACGGCCTGACCGAAACGGCAGCCGCAACGCATTTCAATCCCATCGACAAACCGAAACGCCAATGCCTCGGCCTTCCGGTCTTCGATACCGAATCGCTTGTCGTCGATCCCGTCACGCTGCTGCCGCTGCCGCCGGGCGAGATCGGCGAGATCGTGTCGCGCGGACCGCAGGTCTTCAAGGGATACTGGAACAACCCCGAGGCGACAGCCAATGCCTTTGTCGAGATCTCGGGCAAGACCTTCTTCAGGACCGGCGACCTCGCCCGTGTCGATGAGGACGGCTACTTCTTCATGGTCGACCGCCTCAAGCGCATGATCAATGCGTCGGGCTACAAGGTCTGGCCCGCCGAGGTGGAAGCCATGATGTATGGCCACCCCGCCGTCCAGGAAGTCTGCATCATCGCCGCCAAGGACCCCAAGCGCGGAGAGACCGTAAAGGCGGTCGTCGTGCTCAAGCCTGGCCAGAAGGACAAGGTCAGCGGCGAAGATCTGCTGCATTGGGCCAAGGAAAACATGTCGACGTACAAGGCGCCGCGCCTCATTGAGATCGTGAATGCCCTGCCGCGCAACGCCACGGGCAAGATCCTGTGGCGTGTTCTGCAGGAGCAGGAAGATAGCAAGGCCGGATGACGGCTTGCGGGGACCCGCGAAGACGGGTCCGTACCGCAGAAAACTGAAATGCCGCAGCCCGCAGGCGCTCGCCTGCGGGAGCGGAGAGCCCGTGCCCGCAGCCTGTTTGCGGTCATGCCAATCAGCATCCAAGGGGAGAAAAGGACATGGATGTTCGTGAAGGAATACGCACGCAACCGATGAAAGGGTTGCAAATCCAGGCGGTGCTCATCTGCCTGATCCTGACCATGATGGACGGCTTCGAGATCCTCGTCATGGCATTCGTCGCGCCGCATCTCGGCAAGGCCTGGGGCCTGAGCCCGGTGGAGATCGGTTACCTGCTGAGCGCAGGCATTTTCGGCATGGCGATCGGCTCGGCCCTGATCTCGCCTCTGGCAGACCGTATCGGCCGCCGCAAGCATGCCATGCTCTGTCTCGTCTTCATCATCATCGGCATGGCCCTGTCGGCCACCGCCGGAAGCGTCACGCAGATGGTCATCTACCGGGCCTTCGCGGGCATCTTCATCGGCGGTCTCGTGGCAACGCTCAACGTTACCGTTTCGGAATACAGCTCCGACAAGCGCCGTGGCTCGGTCATGGGCATCTATGGCATCGGTTTCCCGTTGGGCGCGGCCATCGGCGGCTTCATCAGCGCCATGCTGATCGGCAAATATGGCTGGCCGGCCCCCTTCATCTTCGGCGCAGCCCTGTCGGCCACCATGCTGCTCATCGTGGCCGTGGCGCTGCCCGAATCGGTGGAGTACCTCGTTGCCCGCAGGCCTGCCGGAGCGCTGGAGCAGTATAACCGGATCGCCACGCGCCTGGGCTATGATCAGGTGAGCGAGTTGCCGGAAGCAAAGGAGACCGGTGGTGCAAAGAGCGTCGCAGCCTCCATCTTCGGTGGCATCATGGGCAAGCGCACGCTGTTCCTCTGGGCAGGCTACGCACTGCTGACCGCCTGCTTCTACTTCGCCAACACCTGGACAGCCAAGCTGCTGTCGGATGTCACGGGCGATCCGCAGACCGGCGTCAAGGCTGGCATCCTCGTGCCGCTCGGCGGCGTCATCGGCGCGCTGTTCTTTGCCGCCCTTTCGCTGAAGCTGCGGCCGCGCCTTGCCACCGCGACCATCATGGCGCTGGGGACGGTGGCCTTCCTGCTCTACTCCAACAGCTTCTCGAACCTGACGCTGGCGCTCAGCCTTGCCCTTCTGGTGGGTACGTTCGCCAATGGCGGCGTGGCAGCCTTTTATGCCATCAGCTCCAGCGTTTACCCGGCGTCCGCCCGTGCATCCGGAGTCGGCTGGATGATGGCGGCAGCCCGCGTGGTGTCCATCCTGACTCCCATCGTCACCGGCTATCTGCTGGCGGCAGGCTGGACGCCACGCGGAACCTATGTGCTCTTCGCCGGCTTTATGGCACTGGCAGGCGTCGCCGTGCTGATGCTGGATGCCACCTATCGTGGCGAGGAAGCCGCAAAGGCCTGACCGAAAAACGGCACCGGCGCTCCGGCGCCGGTGTCACCCTCGCCGCGTGCTGCCCATGGCTGCCCGCAGCACCGAATGCAACGGGGCAACCCGGCGGCTGTTCTTGTCAAACGCGTTGTCGCCGGTCTCGCCGTCGCCGGCCTCTTCCTCGTCGCCCCAATGGGCCGCAAGCAGGTCTTTCAGCGTGGCCAGCGCCTGCTCGCCGATGCTGGCGGCAATCTCGGCCTCGATGCGGCTCATCTCGCGGCCAACCGCATCCGACATGTCCCAACCCTTCTGCGAAAAGCGGATCAGCATGACGCGACGGTCGCTTTCCGAGGGCACAAGTTCAACAAGCCCCAGCTCCTCGGCCTGTTTGGCAAGCACGTGGATCGCCTGGCGTGAAATCACCAAACGCCGCGCCAGTTCCGACAGGCCCACCGGCCGGCCACCCATCACCGAGAACATGCGGATCAGCGCCGGTGTCAGATGACCGTAGCCATGGCTTGTCGCACCGCTGATGATCCGGCGCTCCATCCATTCGGCGCGCTCGATCAGGAGATGGCGGAGATAGCGGGCGCTCATGCCTCAATTCCTTGTTGCGGCTTGTCGGAACGCGTCCCGGTTGCCGTTGCGCCGGGTCGTTTCCGGCACGTTGGCAAGCCGGGCTGAATTGTCAACTCTCCGGCGTACTTGCTGGAACGCTTCCACTGTTATGTTGTGCGGGGCGGCGGACATGGCCGCTGCCGGGGGCCAAGAGCGCTATGCTGCCAGCTCCTCGCTCGCGCCCATTCCTGTGGAAACCGGAGCACCTGACGGTGTAGGGATGGAGCATGAGGATTCTCCATACCGCCGACCTGCACCTCGGCCGCCAGTTCAACGGCTTTTCTCTTGAGGACGATCACGCCACGATCCTGGACCAGATCGTTGACGCGGTGCAAAGCCGCGAGCCGGATGTTCTGGTGATCGCCGGCGACATTTTCGACCGTCCCCAGCCACCGGCGTCCGCCATCCGCCAGTTCAACGCCTTCATTTCCCGGTTGGTCGCCACGTCACCCTGCGCCATCGTGATGATTGCCGGCAACCACGATTCCGGTGCCTTCATCGAGGCCATGGCCCTGATGAAGGACCGCCACCGCGCTCATGTGCGCGGCGTGATCGCCGACGACGAAAAACCCTTCGTGCTGGAGGACGAGCACGGCACGGTCGCCTTCTCTGGCCTTCCTTTCAGCTACGAACATGCCGCCCGCGAATGTTTCGGCGACCAGGCCATCACAACGCCGGAGGACGTTTTGGCCGCGCAGGTCGCCGCCGCACGCCGCCATGTGCCGGAGCGCGCGCGCTGGGTCGTCGTCGCCCACGCCTTTGTCTCCGGTGGCGAGCCGAGCGAGGGGGAGCGGCCGCTGGCGCGCGTCGGCGGCATCGAGACCGTGCCCGCCGCCGTTTTCGAGGGCGCTCATTACGTGGCGCTCGGTCATCTCCACCGCCCGCAGGAAGCCGGTGCCCACCATATCCGCTATTCCGGCGCACCGCTGGCCTTCGGCTTTGACGAGGCGGGGCAGCAAAAGTCGATGAACCTTGTCACGCTGGATGGGGCGGGGCAGGTGTCGGTGGAGGAAATTCCCTTCGAGCCGCTACGGCCGGTCCGCGTGATGACAGGGCGGGTTCAGGAGCTGCTCGAAACCCCGCCTTGCACCGATTTCATCCATGCCGGTCTGACGGACGAGTTCATCGCGATGGATGCGATGAAGCGCCTGCGTGCCGTTCATCCCCATGTCTGCACCCTTGAGTGGGAATGTGAGAAGCGCGCGCCGGAGGTGAAGGCGCTCGGACCGGCCCCCGCCCGTGCGGCCACGCCGCAAGAGGTCGTTGCGGGGTTCCTGGAACTGTTCCGGGACGATGCGGCTTCGCGGGAAGAGCAGGCGCTGGTCGCTGGTGCCCTGCACGCGTTGGCGAGCCGGGAGGATGCGGCATGAGGCCCGTGCGGCTGACCATGCAGGCCTTCGGCCCGTATTCCGGGCGCACCGTCGTTGATTTCCGCGATGCGCTGGAGGCCGGCCTGTTCGGCATTTACGGGCGCACCGGGGCCGGGAAATCCACCATCTTCAGCGCCATCACCTTCGCCCTGTTCGGCGAGGCGGCACGCAACGATCAGGATGCGCCGTCGCTGCGGTCCGGACTTGCCGATCCGGCGATGCCGACGGAAGTGGAACTTGTCTTCGATCTGGCCGGCAAGCGCTACGTGATCCTGCGCCGCCCGGACCAGTCCCGGCCCAAGCTGCGCGGCGAGGGTGAGACGCGGACAGCCCATGAGGCCTTCCTGTTCGACGCGACCGGCCTCGAGCCTGACGCGATCCATGATGAGGAGCGCGGCCGGATTGTCGCTGAGAAAAAGGTCCGCGACGTGGATCAGGCAGTCACGGACCTGCTTGGATATGGTGCCGAGCAGTTCCGCCAGATCGTGCTGCTGCCGCAGGGCCGGTTCGAGAAATTTCTTGCCGCCCCCACCCGCGAGCGCATGAAGATCCTCGAAGACCTCTTTGACGTGACCCTCTACGACCGGCTGATGGCGCGGCTGAAGGCAGATGCCGACGAGGCCGAGCGGGCGATCCGCAATGATCGTGCTTTGTGTGCGGGCCTGCTGGCCTCTGAAGGTTTTGAGAGCGATGAGGCCCTGGCGCAAGGAATCGCCGAAGCCGCCGCGTTGCGCGATCGGTCTTTTGCCGGCGAGGCCTCGGCGCGCACGGCGCTTGCGCTTGCGGAGGCGGGTCTTCAGGCAGCGCAGGAGACGGCGCGTGCCCTTGCCGCGCTGGAGGATGCAAGCGCCAAGGTTCAGGCGCTCGCGGCTCGCGACGGGGACATGGCGGCGCTGTCCTCCCGTGCCGCCCGCGCCGGCAAGGCGGCCCTGCTGCTGGATGCCGAAAGCCGGGCGGAAGAGGCCGCTGCCGATCTTCAAGGGGCAGGCGCGCGGCTGGAACAGGCGTTGACCGTCGCTGCGAAGACGGCGGAGCTGTCGCAAGCCGCCGCCGCGGCCGCGCAACGGCAGGCCGATGCCGAGCCGGAAATCGATGCTCTGCGCCGCCGTGAAACGGAGTTGCAAGGTCAGGCCAGGATATTGGCGCAGGCCAATGGCGCCCGCGCGGACTCCGGCAGCGCCGCGACCGCGCTCAAGCTGGCAGAGGCCGCTCTGGAAGCCGCCAGCCGCGCAAGGGAGCAATCCGTCGTGGCGCGCGATGCGGCCGCCCGCGGGCTGCGGCAGGCCGGGGAGGCGGAGCGAAACCGTGAGCGCTACCAGGCCCGGATGGCGGCGTTGAAGGGCGAGCTCGACAAGGCGGCTCGCCATGCCACGGCGCAGGACGAGCTTGAAGCAGCGCGGACGGATGTGGCCCGCAAAAGCCGGGACCTTGAAGCGCTTTTGCGCCGCGAGACGGAAACCCGGGCGGTATTGGAGGCGGCCGAACAGGCCCTGTCCCAATCTCAGGCCCTACATCTCTCCGCCAAGCTCGTGCAGGGCGAGGCTTGTCCCGTGTGTGGCGCGACAGACCACCCGGCACCGGCGGCCGGCGAGCCGGTCCATGCGGGCCGCCACCAGCATTTCACCGATGCCAAGGCGGCGTGGGAGCAAGCGCGCGACCGGCTCACAGCTGCGCAGAATGGCCTCGCGCTCGCTCGCGGGATCCTGGCCGAGCGCACCACGCGCCTTGAGGCACTCGATGGACCGCAGGAGGATCGTGCAAAGCTCACTGAAAGGCTGGGCGAAGGAGAGCGGATGATCGCGGCGCTCGGCCCGGAACGCGATATCCCGGCGCTTGAGGCGCATCTGTCGGAACTGACTGCGAAGGCCGCTGCCGGTGAGCAAGCCCGCGACCGTGCGCGTGACGCACTGGCGCAGGCACGCAGCGACCAAGCGGCCGCTGAGGCACGGCTGACGGAAATGCTCGCCGCCATCCCGCAGGACCTGCGCGATCCTGCACGCCTTGATGCGGCGCTCACGGCCTTGCGCAGGGATATTCTCACCCGCATGGATGCGCGCGACACGGCGCAACGGCAGGCGACGCAGGCCCGCGAGGCTGCGCTGGCAGCCGGAAAGGATGCCGAGGCTGCCCGCCAGACCCAGGAGGATTGCAGGGAGCGCAAACAGCGCGCGGATGCTGCCTTGGAGCACCGGCTGGGGGCAGCCGGGCTCACGCTTGAAGAGCTGCGGGAGCTGAAACCGGCCATTGCCACGCTTGAAGCGGACCGGGCCGCGCTGGAGGCCTACCGCGAGGAAAAGACACGCGCGGCAGAAGCCCTGAGGCTGGCGCTTGCAGCCGCCGAAGGCCGCGAGGCGCCGGATCTGCCTGCGCTGACGGAAAGCCGTGACCTCGCTGCGCGGCAGCTTGATGAGGCAACCGGTGCGCGCGCGGCTTGCGTGGCCCGCCTGGAGCGGCTGGAACGCCTGCGGGACGATCTGTCAGGCCGGATGGAGCAGATCCGTGCGGTGGAGGAACAATCCGGCCCGCTTTTCCGGCTGGCCGCCGAGGTGAACGGGCGCAACGCTCTCGGCCTCGACCTGAAAACCTATGCCATCGGCGCCATGTTCGATGATGTTCTGGCGGCGGCCAACCGCCGCTTCCAGCCGATGACCCGGGGCCAGTTCCGGCTTGAACGGGATTTCGAGGGAAGCGGGCGCGCGCGCCGTGGCCTTGGCATCCAGGTTTTCGATTCGCACACCGGCAAGTCGCGTTCCTCCACCACGCTGTCGGGCGGCGAGGGTTTCATGGCCGCGCTGTCGCTGGCGCTCGGCCTTGCCGATGTGGTGGAGAGCATGAGCGGCAAGGTCCGCCTCGACACGATCTTCATCGACGAGGGCTTTGGCAGTCTCGACACCGAGGGCGGCGCCGGGACGCTGGACCAGGTGCTCCAGGTCCTGTCGTCGCTGGTGCGCGGCAACCGGGCCGTCGGCATCATCAGCCATGTGCCGCTGGTTCAGGAAAACGTTCCGGATGGCTTCTTCATCCGCAAGGAGCCGGGCGGCGCCATCGTGGAACAGCGTCGCGCCGGGTGATGCGCCTCAGCGCCGCACGAAGATCAGGTCGGCCACATCGCCATGGTCATAGACCCAGGCCTCGCGGTCGCCGAGATCAAAGCGCATGTCGGGCGGGCAGGCTTCTGCGTCGAGGTCCGCCGCATCAAGCAGGAAATCCTCCAGGGGCGGAAGGTCGGCCGGGGCAAGCGGTGGCGTGGTGACGATGTAGATGCGCGCTTTGGTCTCTTCGGCGCACTCCGTGCGGGGCAAGCTCATGGGCGGTTTCCTGCTTCTGGCGGCAGGTCCTCGCCACAATGCGAATCGCCCGCCTTTCCATCGATATGACCGCGACCATGGTAAGCAGAGTGTTAATGCGGGTGGATCGAAGGTGGACCGGGCGCCGCTTTAGGCCCCAACGAGTTCGGTGCCCGCATCCTTGGCCGGCACCTGGCCCACTTCGACACCGTAGTCAAACAGGCGGTCGGTCACCCCGGCGGCAAGCCACATGGCGCCAAGCGTGACCCAGGCGGTGAGCGCGAAGACCGAGCCGCCGGTGATGCCGGCACCGACGGCACAGCCGCCCGCAAGCATGCCGCCGAACCCCATCATCGCTGCACCGGCAATGTAGCGCCGCATCGAGTGCCCGCCGTTCCAGCCCTGGAGCTTCAGCTCGCCCGACAGGGCGGCCGCAAGGAAGGAGCCGAGGAAGACACCGGGAACCAGCCCGACATCGAAATCGAGGTCGGTCGCCTCAAGGAAATGCATCAGCGTCTTGGCGGAGGGACCGGTGAAGGTCAGTGACGTCATCTGCACCGGCTCGAAGGCGATCGCAGAAAGCTGCGCCGTGTACCACCAGGCAAGCGGGATCGTCAGCCCGGTCACCACCGCGGCTGCCGCGACGAGGAGCGAGGTGCGGTTGCGCCAGGCAAACCATGTCCCCGCAGCAAACCACAGCAGCGAGAAGAGGATGGCTCCGGCCGTCGAAAGACCGGTGAATTCGAGGAGGTCGTTGCCACCGGCTGCATTGCTGGTGAGTGTTCCGGCAATGGCATTGCGCAGCGGCGAAAGGAAGCCGTGCAGGCTGGCCTGTGCCACCACGGCAAAGACAAGGCCGGACAGCAGCGCGCGCAGGTTTCCGGTCGCCGAGAGCACCAGAAGGCGCGAGGCACATCCGCGTGCCAGCACCATGCCGGAGCCGAACAGCAGCCCGCCCAGCGCCGCGCCGGAGAGCGATTGCGGCGAGGCCAGTTGCCGCGCTTCCTTGGTGTTGAGGAGATCGGTCAAGGAGAGGAGCTGGGTGAAGGCAAGCGCCGTGCCGAACACCAGCAGCCACACCGCGACCTTGCCGGTCAGGTTTCCGCGCGAGAAATCGACGGCCGCCGCGCGCAGGCAGAAGCGGCTTTTCTGGGCAAAGGCACCGAACATCACGCCGATCACCAATGCGCCGAACGCGGCCAGAACCGGTTCGCTGTATTGGTCGGCAAGCGCGCTGAAATCCATGTGCCCTGTCTCCGGATCGGCCCAAAGATAGGACATCATGCATGTGTTGGCCATCGCCGCGTTGATTGATGTCAACGCGGGCAGGCGCGAAGCGTGGCCGGGGACCGGCTCAGCCGAACATCAGCAGGACCGAATGGGCCAGCAAGCCAAGTGCCACCAGCAGGAAGGCCAGGAAGGAAAGGCCGAAGCCCGCCATGCGCTGCCAGCCCGGCGCATCCTCCTGGATGAAGTGCCAGGCATGCAGCACACGCCCGACCGTGAACACGATGCCGAGGCTGTGGATCGCCAGCGACGGCGCACCGAGCAGGGCGGCCAGCGCCAGCATCAGCAGGAAGACCGGCATCGCCTCGATGGCATTGGCGTGGCCGCGCATCACACGCATCAGGTACGGGTGGCCGCCATCGCCGATCGAGACCTTGAACCGCCCGCGCGCCTTTCCGGTGGCAGCGGTGAGCCAGAGCAGCACAAAGGCGTTGAGAGCGGTGTAGAAGGCCGTTGCGGCCACGGCAGTCAGAATCATGATGCAGGTCTCCGGTGAGGGCGCGCAACCGACGCGTTTGACCGGTCCGGGCAAGGACCTCGCCCAATCCCGTTTGAACCGTGCGGGCAAAAAACTGCGGTTGCGCCCCGTTGCCTGTTCACTAAACAGGTTTCATGCCGCACGCCATCGACCGAAACGCCGCACCGTCCCCTGTCACCACCGCCCTGGGCGGGCTGGCCGGCATGGCAACGGCCATGGGCGTCGGCCGTTTTGTCTACACGCCGGTCCTGCCGTCCATGATGGACGCGCTGTCGCTGACGGCATCGCAGGCAGGCCTCATCGCCTCGTCGAACTATCTGGGTTATCTCGTCGGCGCGCTGCTGGCAGCCATTGGCGGCGGTACCGGCCGTGAGCGCGCAGTCGTGCTTCTGGCACTGGCCGCCTCGGCGTTGCTGTGCCTCGCCATGGCGCTGGTACCGGGTTTCGCAGCTTTCATGGTGATCCGCTTTCTCGCCGGTGTCGCCAGCGCCTATGTCATGGTCTACCTGTCGACGCTGGTCTTCGCCCGCATCGCCGAGGCGGGGCGGCCGGGCCTCGCCGCCGTGCATTTTGGAGGCGTCGGCACCGGCATCGCCGCTTCCGCACTGCTGACCGGCGCGGTGCACCTGGCGGAGCTTGGTTGGCGCGAAAGCTGGCTTGCCGCCGCCGCAATCTCGCTGGCGGGGCTTGTGGCTGTGGCGCTGCTGGTAAGACCGGTGCACCGGTCTGCCGGAAGCCCGCAGCCCGTGACTGAACCAGCCATCGTCTGGACGCGCCCCCTCGTACTGATCGCCCTTGCCTATGGCCTGTTCGGCGCAGGCTACATCGTCACCGCCACCTTCCTTGTCGCCATCGTGCGGACCGCCCATGGCGGAGCGCTGTTCGAATCGGCGGTCTGGCTGGTGACCGGATTGGCGGCCGCGCCCTCGGTCTGGCTATGGGGCTTTGTCCAGCGCCGCACAAGCCTGGCGCGAACCTTTGCGATTGGTTGCCTCGTCGAGGCGGTGGGCGTCAGCACCTCCGTCGCGGCCGGGGCGAGCGCCGGTCCGCTGATCGGTGGCACGCTCCTGGGGGGAACCTTTGTCGCCATCACCGCCTTCGGCCTCCAGGCGGGCAGGCTGGCGGCAGGCCGGTCGCCGCGCAAGGCGCTCGCACTGCTGACGGCGGCCTTCGGGACGGGCCAGATCATTGGGCCGTTGCTGGCAGGTTATGCCGCAGACCTGACGGGCGATTTTACGCTGGCTTCGGCAGGCGCAGCCCTCGTGCTGGTTCTGGCGGCACTGATTGCCAACAGTGCCGGGCGCATCAACGGATATTGAGCAGCCCTGCGGTCAGCTGTCGTCGCCGGCGCGCGCCAGGTTCAGCGGTCCCTGGCCATGGATATGCCGGGCAATCGGGATACAGTCCACGTCCGGCTTGCCGCAAACCCCGGCAGCGAATCGCTCCAGCGCCTGCCAGTAGGCGCCATCATTCATCAGCGTGAAATGGAAACCGGCCTGCACAGGGCGGCGCTTGCCGGTATATTCCCGCTCAAACTGTGCATTGAGCGCCCGGTAGGCGCGCTCCTCGAATTCCGGCGCGCGCGACGGGTTCTCCATGCCGGCGGAATGGCGGACGAACCAGTTGTAATCCATGGCGATCACCGGGCGCCCGTCCGGCCCCTCCGGGATCATCGGCAGCGGCAGATGCCGGATTCCATCCTTCAAGACCGCCGCGCCCGGCGCCTTGGCAACCGTACTGGCATCATAGGTCAGGCCCTTCGCCTTCTCGGAATCAAAAAGCGCGGCATTGGTCGACAAATACGGCGCGCGAAAACCGGTGACACTGTCGGCCAGCCGGTTCCATGCACGCGGCGTCTCGCCGAAACCGTTGATGGACCACGCCCCGCGCAGGATGCGGGCAAAGCTGTCGAACTCGTATTTCCAGTCCGCCTCGCTCCACTCCTTGCCGTCGAAATGGCCGCAGCCGTGGCTGGCGATTTCGTGACCGGCCAGATAGGCCTGCAGGATGAAATTGAGGCGCTGGCGCACATCGTCTTCACTCTTGCCAAAGCCGACGTTGGAAGCGCCACGCCCGTGATGCGGCGCAATGTAATTGGTCTTGTTGTCCGGCGTCAGCAGAAAGGTGCAGGACAGGAAGAAGGTGAACCGCGCACCGGTCCTTTCGCCGAGCGAAAGGGCGCGGATCCATTGCGCATTGTCATGGGCGCCATCGAAGGAGATCAGCACCTGCTGCCGTTGAACCGCCTTGCCCGGCGATCCCGCCAGGGAGGGCGTCACAAGACCCGCAGTCATCAAGCCCGGTGTCGCGAGGGCGCAAAGCGCGAGAAGAAAGGTCTTTACGGGACGCATCGCGGGCTGACACCACTTCATTGTTCAGGCGCATCGTGCCGGGGAAATGTGGCGAGGATGCGTTTGTTCCAACAGGCGGCCATGCGATACCGGCGCTCTCCCGGTTGACAGCCTCATGGAAACCGCGGACCGCGTGTACTATCTATGTGCCACGAAGCGCGCCCGTACCGGCGGTGCCGCGGGCCATCACAGGGGTTTACCATGGCAGCGCTTATCATCGGGCTCATCCTGTTTCTGGGCGTCCATTCGGTCCGCATCGTCGCGCCCGCCTGGGCCGGGGCGAAAATGGCTGCGATGGGCGAGGGGCCGTGGAAAGGTCTCTATTCGCTGGTCTCGCTGGCCGGTCTTGTCCTGATCGTCTGGGGTTATTCCCAAGCCCGCAACACCACCGTCATCTGGGAGCCGCCCTTCTGGATGAGCCATGTGACGGCGCTGTTGATGCTCGTGTCGCTGATCCTGCTCGCCGTCTACCAGCTGCCCGCCGGGCGCATCAAGCCGGCCGTCAAGCACCCGATGCTGGCGGCAGTGAAGATCTGGGCCTTCGCTCATCTCCTCGCCAATGGCGACCTTGCGTCCATCATGCTGTTCGGCTCCTTCCTGGCCTGGGCCGTCATGGACCGGATCTCGCTCAAGCGCCGCAATGCGGCCATTCCCGCGCGCGGTCCCGTCAAATGGGATGTGATCGCGCTGGTGGCCGGTCTTGTGCTCTATCTGCTTCTCATTTTCTGGCTGCATGCGCTTCTCTTCGGCGTGCAGCCGCTGCCCATCGGCTGAAGCACACGGAAAAAACCCCGCGCCCCCTTACATGGACGCGAAAATCCGCTAAAACGCGGCCCGGACGGCAGCGCGCTTGCAGCACTGCCGCAATCGAACATGCAGGCACGGTAGGATCATGTCCGACGACAGTTTCATCAGGGAGGTCAACGAGGAACTCCGCCAGGACCAGATGCAGGCCATCTGGAAACGCTACGGCTGGGTCCTGATCTCCGCTGCCGTCGCGGTGGTGATCGGTACGGCCGGCTACCGCGCCTGGGACTGGTACGTCTCCAGCCAGGCCAATGCGTCGGGCGACCGCTTCCTGCAGGCGCTCACCCTGTCAGCGGAGGGCAAGACCGCCGAATCCGCCGCCGAACTGGACGCCCTCCAGAAGGACGGCTACGGCTCCTATCCGCTGCTCGCCCGCATGCGTGCGGCAACCCTGCTGGCCCAGGACGGCAAGGTGGACGAGGCGGTGAAGGCCTTTGACGAGGTTGCTGCCGACGGCTCCGTCACCGATGCCATCCGCGCCATGGCCTCGCTGCGCGCCGCCATGCTGCTGGTCGATCACGGAACCTACGAGGACGTGGCCCGACGCGCCGAGCCGCTCTCCGCCGATTCCAGCGAATTGCGCCACTCCGCCCGCGAGGCCCTCGGACTGGCCGCCTGGAAGGCAGGCCGCAGTGGCGACGCGCTGAAGCTCTTCCAGCAGATCACGGCGGACAAGGGCGCCCCGGCCAATCTGCGCCAGCGCGCCACCATCATGTCCGAACTCATCAACGGGGCCGGTGAGGGCTCGTAAGGAACGGCCCCATGGGCTTCACCATTGCCATCATCGGCCGCCCGAATGTCGGCAAGTCCACGCTGTTCAACCGCCTGTGCGGCCAGAAGCTGGCGCTGGTGGATGACACGCCGGGCGTCACGCGTGACCGGCGCGTCCACGATGCGCGCCTGTTCGATCTGAGATTCCGGGTGATCGACACCGCGGGGCTGGAGGAAGCCGGCGCCGCAACGCTGGAAGGCCGCATGCGCGCCCAGACAGAGACGGCGATTGATGAAGCTGATCTCGTGCTCTTCGTGGTCGATTCCAGGACTGGCATCACGCCCGCCGACCGCACCTTCGCCGATCTCGTTCGCCGCTCCGGCAAACCCGTGATCCTCGTTGCCAACAAGGCCGAGGCGCGCGATGCACTGGGCGGCATGCTGGAAGCCTGGGAACTCGGTCTCGGGGAACCTTGCCCGATCTCCGCCGAGCACGGCGAAGGCATGCCGGACCTGCGCGAGGCGATCATCGAGGCTGTGGGCGAGGATGCCGCCTTCGCCCATGAGCGCGAGGAAGAGGAGCGCAAGGCGGCTTTGGCGTCCACGCCCACGGCCGATGGCCTGATCGGCGATGATGTCGAAGACCCTGATGCCGAGCCCGGTTACGACGAGACGAAGCCGATGCGCATTGCCGTCGTCGGCCGTCCAAATGCGGGCAAATCCACACTCGTCAACGCCTTTCTTGGCGAGGAGCGGCTGCTGACCGGTCCCGAAGCCGGCATCACCCGCGATTCGATTTCCGTCGACTGGGATTGGAACGGCAGAAAGATCAAGCTGTTTGACACCGCCGGCATGCGCCGCAAGGCCAAGGTGCAGGAAAAGCTGGAGAAGCTGTCGGTTGCCGACGGGTTGCGCGCCATCCGCTTTGCCGAAGTCGTCATCATCGTGCTCGACGCGACCATTCCCTTCGAGAAGCAGGACCTGCAGATCGCCGACCTGATCATCCGCGAGGGCAGGGCGCCGGTCATTGCCTTCAACAAGTGGGACCTGATCGAGGACAAGCAGGAAAAGCTGGCCGAATTGCGCGAGGAAACCGAGCGCCTCCTGCCGCAGGTGCGCGGGCTTCGCGCCGTGCCAATCTCGGCCGAATCCGGCAAGGGCCTCGACAAGCTGATGGAGTCGATCCTCCAGACTCACCGTATCTGGAACACCCGTATCTCCACCGGCAGGCTCAACCGCTGGCTGGAAGTGGCCACCGCCCGCCATGCGCCGCCCGCCGTGGCCGGCCGCCGCCTGAAGATCAAGTACATGACGCAGGTGAAGACCCGTCCGCCCGGCTTCATGATTTCCTGCTCGCGGCCCGACGCCGTGCCCGCCTCCTACCTGCGCTACCTGACCAACGGGCTGCGCGACAGTTTCTCCATGCCCGGTGTGCCGATCCGCATCGCGCTGCGCGCGCCCGACAATCCCTTCGCCAACCGGGCCAGCAAGAAGCGCTGAGGCCGGAAAGCCACGATCGGGAACCACGGAGCGGGCCGCTGTAGCCCGCTTTTTCTTTGAGGTGTCATCGCGTTAACGGCTCATCAAGGTTAATGCATCATTGTGGCTCCAGGTCAGTTGAGTAAAGCGTTCCTGGAGTTTCATCGTGCGACGTACGTCTTCGACGCGTAGGGTTTCCGCGTCTTCCCGCCGCCACCATTCCCTGCTTTCGCCGCTTGTTTTCGGTCTCGCCATCTGGATCGGATTTCCCGTGACCGGAGCGCAGCAGGACATCACCTCTGTCGTGACCGGGCTCACTGACGGCAAGGCGCGCTGGAGTGCAGTGCTCGAAAAGTCGGTCGCCGGGTCCACCCATCGCGCCGAAATGCCCTTTGTCAGTTCCGACGTGGTGACGGGCTCGATTTCGGGCGCAGGGCTTCGAGCCAACGGCATCGGTGAAATCGCCTTCCGTGGCAAGAATGCCGTGACCGAGGCAACGCCAGACGAAGACCGCATCAACCGGTCGGAGAAGCAGGGACGCATCGTCAAGGTCGCGCCCGTCGCGCCGCCGAAGTCCTTCAATGCCGGTTCGGTCACCAAGCGCATGTCATCCTTGCTGCGCCCCGGTTTTGACACCGAAAACCGCATGGCCTTCATCAAGCCGAAGATCAAGGGCAGCGAGCTGCGCCTTGCCTCCACCTTCTTCCCGAAGCTGGAAAGGCATGCCGAGCCCGAAATGCCCACGCTGCTGGCGCAACTCGTCAACAATGAGCGCGCCGACATCCTGGCCACCGCCTATGCGCCGCCCAAGCCGGACTATGCCAAGGTCTCGCCTTTCGCCAGCTTGTTGAAGAGTGAGGAAGCGCAATCGGGCCGGTTCATCCCGCCGGCAGCCAAGAACGATTTCGGCTGGGCGTCCACCGCATTGCCGGCCGCGGCCTTTTCCGAGCGCGAGCAGCAGTGCCTTGCCGCCGGCGTCTATTTCGAATCGCGCGGTGAGCCGGTGAAGGGCCAGGCCGCAGTCGCGCAGGTGATTCTCAACCGCGTGCGCGCGCCCTCCTATCCCAATTCCATTTGCGGCGTGGTCTACCAGAACGAGAACTGGCGCAACCGCTGCCAGTTTTCCTTTGCCTGCGACGGCATCAAGGATCGCGTGGCTTCGCCGTCGCACTGGACAATGGCCAAGGAAGTGGCCATGGCGGTCACGGCCGGCAAGATCTGGCTACCCGAAGTCGGGTCCTCCACCCATTACCATGCGACCTACGTCAATCCTCGGTGGGCACACACGATGAAGCGCATGAAGCAGATTGGCCGTCACATTTTTTATCGCACCTACAATGGCGGCTGGAGCTGATCAGGCCCTGCCGGCACCGCGAAAAAGGGGCCCGCGCAGCCGCGCCGGGCCCTTGTCCTTTTCTGCGGGCACCGGGATTCGTGCAAACCGCTTACAACTTCCGTGCTAGACGTTTCGCCGCAACGCGGCAAGATATTGACAATTAACAGGAAAATGAGCTTCCCCCGGTCGCGTGGCCCGTCTTGACTGGACGGGGAGCCGTCACTATGGTGCGCGCGACTTTGAAGCGGTCGGTGCCATTCGGCGCGGCCCGGCAGGAGCGCGTTAGGAGCCATGACGAACGGGCAGGGCGATAACGGGCACCGGAACGGGGCGCAGACACCGGAGGGAACTGACGGCAACGGGGATCTCGACGACCGTCTGAGGCATCTGGAAAGTAGGCTTTCCGAACGCCGCCGGGCGGAAGAGGAGAAAGACGCCGCCCGCGCCCGCAAGGGGACGACGGGATGGGGGAACGCCCTGCGCCTGTCCAGCGAGTTCATCGCGGCGGTGATTGTGGGGGTGGCGCTCGGCTGGGCGCTGGATTACTGGGCGGGATCCTCGCCTTGGGGTCTGATCGTCTTTCTGCTTCTTGGCTTTGCCGCCGGCGTGGTCAATGTGATGCGCGCGACGGGGCAGATGGCCGAGTTCGGCCAGCAGGGCCGGGGCAAGGGATCGTGAAGGTTTCGGCATCTGCGGATGCCGCGAGAAGTGAAATCAACGCCGCCAGACGGCGCTAAGAGGTAAAGACACGTGGCTGCTGACAAGGTCGATCCGATCCACCAGTTCCATATCAACAAGCTGATCCCGATCGAGATCGGCGGACTGGACCTGTCCTTCACCAATTCGGCGCTGTTCATGGTGGTGACCGTGATCGTGGCCGCCGGGTTCCTGGCGCTGACCACCTCTTCGCGCGGGCTGATCCCCTCGCGTCTCCAGTCGATCTCGGAAATGGCCTACGAATTCGTGGCCTCCATGCTGCGCGACGCCGCCGGTTCGCACGGCATGAAGTTCTTCCCGCTGGTCTTCTCGCTCTTCATGTTCGTGCTGGTGGCCAACCTGCTCGGCATGTTCCCCTACTTCTTCACGATCACCTCGCACATCATCGTCACCTTCGCGCTGGCGATGCTGGTGATCCTCACCGTGGTCGTCTACGGTTTCATGAAGCACGGTCTGGGCTTCCTCAAGCTCTTCGTGCCGTCGGGCGTTCCCGGCGTGCTTGTTCCGCTCGTTGTCGCGATCGAGGTCATCTCGTTCCTCTCGCGCCCGATCAGCCTCTCTGTCCGTCTTTTCGCCAACATGCTGGCCGGTCACATCACGCTCAAGGTCTTCGCGGGCTTCGTGGTGTCGCTGAGCGCCATGGGCGGCATCGGCATCGCCGGTGCGGTCATGCCGCTCGCCATGGCCGTGGCGCTGACGGGTCTCGAATTTCTGGTGGCCTTCCTTCAGGCTTACGTCTTTGCGGTGCTGACCTGCATGTACCTCAACGACGCGATCCATCCGGGTCACTAGGAACCTCTCACCGGCGGCTTGCCGCCAGTCCACTGAACCGCATCAAATTCGATCCAAAAGGAGTTCTACCATGGAAGCGGAAGCAGCAAAGTACATCGGCGCCGGTATCGCTTGCCTCGGCATGGGCGGCGCAGGCATTGGCCTGGGCACCATTTTCGGCAACTACCTGGCGGGCGCGCTGCGCAACCCGTCGGCTGCTGACGGCCAGTTCGGCCGCCTGATCTTCGGCTTCGCCGTTACCGAAGCTCTGGGCATCTTCTCCCTGCTCGTCGCCCTGCTGGCCCTGTTCGGCTAATCGCCGCGACCACGCCATCTGCCGGTCGCCTTCCATGGCGGCCGGCCTGACTTTCGGGGATTGACCATGTTCGTAACCAAAGCATTTGCGGCGGGTGAGGCGACCGACACCGGTGCGCACGAAGCCGGCCAGGTGCACACCGAGACCGGTGTGCAGCACGAGGGCGATCATGCCGGCGTGTTTCCGCCTTTCGATCCCTCCAGCTATCCCTCGCAGATCCTGTGGCTGGCCCTCGCATTCGGCCTGTTCTACATGTTCCTGCAGAAGGTCGTGCTGCCGCGCATCGCTGGCACGCTGGAAGTCCGGCATGACCGGATCGCCCAGGACCTCGACCAGGCCGCCCGCATGAAGGGCGAGGCCGACGCTGCCATTGCTGCCTATGAGCAGGAACTGGCGGACGCACGTTCCAAGGCCGGCCAGATCGGTCAGGAGGCCCGCGACGCTGCCAAGGCGGAAGCCGACGCGGAGCGCAAGGAAACCGAGGCCGTGCTGGAAAAGAAACTCGCGGAAGCCGAGACCCGCATCGCGGGCATCAAGGAAGCCGCCATGAAGGATGTCGGCGCCATCGCCGAGGAAACCGCAAACCTGCTCGTGGAACAGCTCGTCGGCAAGGCCGCCAAGGCTGACATCGCCGCAGCGGTGAAGGCCGTGAAGGGATAATCCGATGGACGCAACATCTCTCGCCGCGGTCTGGGCCACGGTTGCCCTCTTCATCTTCCTCGGCATTGCCGCCTACCTGAAGGTGCCGGGCACCATCGGCAAGGCGCTCGATGCGCGTGCGGACCGCATCCGCAACGAGCTGGAAGAAGCCCGCAAGCTGCGTGAAGAAGCCCAGCAGGTGCTGGCCGAGTACCAGCGCAAGCGCAAGGAAGCCGAAGCCGAGGCCGGTGACATCGTCGCCACCGCCAAGCGTGAGGCCGAATCCATCAAGACCGAGGCCAAGCAGAAGGCTGAGGACTATGTGGCACGCCGCACCACCATGGCCGAGCAGAAGATTGCCCAGGCCGAGCGCGACGCCGTCAACGAAGTCCGCGCAACGGCTGTCGACATCGCCGTCGAGGCCGCACGTTCGGTGCTCGCCGGAAAGGTGGATGCCAAGGCCGCCGGTGACCTCTTCAAGGCGTCGCTGGACGAGGTGAAAGCCCGCATGAACTGATCGTCCCTCCGGGATGCATCTCTTGAAAGCGCCGCGGCCCGTCCGCGGCGCTTTTTGTTTGGCGGTTCGTTTGCCTGTCTCACCTGCGTGGAACCGGGCTGAACACGGGTCTGGACTGTGCGGAATTGCGGCAAGCAGGACCGGGTTGCACGATACCTGATGCCGGCGGTTTTTGACGCACAAGGAAGTGGGCGATGGGCAAACCCCCGCCGAGGCCATGAGGGTCAGCACATCCTGAGAGGATTCGGCAGGGCATGAAAAGGTTCAGCTGCGGTCCTTCAGCGGCGCAAAGCTGAACCGGTGCAGGCGCGCCACGCCGCCATGGGCAGCGATGGCGTCCCGGTGCGCGGCGGTGCCGTAGCCGGCATGGCTCTCCAGTCCATAGGCGGGATGCGTCGCGCCCGCCTGCGCCATCATGCGGTCACGCATCACCTTGGCGACGATGGAAGCCGCGGCAATCGACATGGAGCGCTGGTCGCCCTTGATCAGCGCGCGGCCGGGGCAGGGCAGGTCCTCCGGCACGTCGCGGCCGTCGGCAAGTGCATAGCCGGGTGCGACCGCCAGGGCATGGGCCGCCCGCGCCATTCCGGCCAGGCTGGCCTTGCGGATGTCGGTACGGTCAATCTCCTCGGCACTGACCGAGCAAACGGCGACCGCCAGCGACTTGGCGAGGATCGTGTCGAAAAGCTTTTCGCGCGCGGAGGCCTTGAGGCGCTTGGAATCGTCCAACCCCTCCGGCAGGTCGCCGGGATCGAGGATGACGGCCGCCGCGACAACCGGTCCGGCCAGCGGCCCGCGACCCGCTTCGTCCATGCCTGCGACATGATGATGGCCTTGCGCCATCAGCGCGCGTTCCATCGAATAATCGGGAACGGGCGGCACGAGATCAAAAAGAAGCGGAGAATCGGAGGACGGACGAGCCATTTGCGGCAATGCTCGCACCGCCCCCGATTCTCCGCAAGGCCCTCCCGGCAGTTGCGGCTTGGCCGGGAGGGAGGGTTCCGCCGGGGGGACAGGGGATTGAACCGGCGAAAAGGGAAAGGTCAAAGAAGGCTGAGCTGCTGGCCTCCGACAGAGGGCGGGATGAACAGGTCATTGCGCAGCGATGCCCGCCTTGTGTTCAGCCCGAGCCGGCGCGCGGCTATCTCGAAGCGCCGCCCGATTTGCCAGGCATAGGGGCCGGAACCCTTCATGCGCTTGCCCCACTCCGCGTCATAATCCTTGCCGTCGCGCATGGAGCGGATCAGCGAGACGACATGGCGGTAGCGGTCCGGGTAATGGCGCAGCAGCCACTCCTTGAAAACCGGTGAAACTTCGAGCGGCAGGCGCAGGATGATGTAGCCGGCCTCCGCCGCCCCGGCAGCCTTGGCCGAATCGAGAATGCGCTCCACCTCATGGTCGTTGAGGCCGGGAATGATTGGCGCGGCCATCACCGAGACCGGAATGCCCGCTTCCGATAGCCCGCGGATCGTCTCCAGCCGCCGGGCCGGCGTGGCAGCACGCGGCTCCATGGCCCGCGCCAGATGCCGGTCGAGCGTTGTCACCGACAAAGCCACCTTCGCCAGCCCCTTGGCCGCCATGCGCGACAGGATGTCGATGTCGCGCATCACCAGCACCGACTTGGTGACAATACCGACAGGGTGGTTCGCCGCTTCCAGAACCTCCAGCACCTCGCGCATGATGCGCCATTTCTTCTCGATCGGCTGATAGGGGTCTGTGTTCGTACCGATGGCGATGGTGCGCGGCTCATAGCCGGGCTTGGCCAGCTCGCGCGCCAGCAGCCGCGGCGCATCCGGCTTGGCAAAAAGCTTGGCCTCGAAGTCCAGCCCTGCGGAAAGTCCCATATAGGCATGCGTCGGCCGCGCGAAGCAGTAGACACAGCCATGCTCGCAGCCCCTGTAGGGGTTGATCGAGCGGTCGAAGGAAATGTCGGGCGAGGTGTTGCGCGTGATGATGGTCTTCGGTTTTTCCACCTGCACGTCGGTCGCAAACGGCGCCAGCTCCTCCGGCATGTCCCAGCCGTCATCGAAGGCGTGGCGCCCATAGGCCTCGTAGCGGCCGGCCGGATTGATGGCCGATGCCCGCCCGCGCCGCCGTGCATCCTCAATGCGCATGGCGCTGTCATTGAGGATCGCATTGGCCATCTCGGCCCCGCCCGGAGAAAAGGCGGACAGGTCGGCCTGACGGATCGGTTCCATGGTCTGCTCCGGCATTCGGGTGGTTCGCATCATGGAACGAGGCTAGCGCCCGAACGAGAACAAAGCAAGAACTTTTATATGCTCGCCAGACATCCCGATGACCTGCACTTGCCGTCCGCCAGCTGTGCCGGCGCCGCGGCATGTGCATTGCACAAAGAGCGTTCAGATGCCCGAAAAAGCCGCGAAAAGCCCGGAAATATTGGCCTTTCAGGCGCTTTCCTTGCCTTCGCCGATGGGCTATGTCCTTGCCCATGCTGACGGTCATTTTCCAGACACAAAACGATGAAGACGGGCTTGCACGCAGCCTGTCCTCGCTGGTTTCCGGCGCGGTGGAAGGCTTTGTGCGCGAGGTGATCGTGTGCGATTTGGCCTCCAGCGACCACACCCACAAGGTGGCCGACCATGCCGGCTGCGTCTTCATTGCCAATGGCGACATGGCGGCTGCGCTGCGCCGTGCCAAGGGCGAGTGGATCGTGCTGCTGGAGCCGGGCGCGCGCCTTCTGGATGGCTGGATGGAGCCGGTCGGCCTGCATGTCTCCCGCTTGACATCGCCCGCCCGCTTCTCCTTATCACGTGAAGACCGGCCGGGCTTTTTCGCCCGCTTCCTGTCGGCCCGCCGCCCGCTGTCGAATGGCCTTGTCATCACCAAGCGGCAGGCGCTCGCGCTCTCCAAGAACGCTGCCGATTTCGGGGCACTCGCGCGTGGGCTTTCGGCGCGCACGCTCTCGGCCAAGCTCGCGCCTCCGCCCGCCCGCGGCAAGGATTGAGGCGCCAAGCCCCCCGTCGTCCTTCGCCCTTGTGGCGAGGACCCGGTTCTTTCACGCTCGAATGAGCAAGGGTCATCCCAGCAAATGCGCGATCGAGTTGGCATAATACGCCGCGATCGTCTCTTCGCCCGGCACCAGCGCAATCATTCCGTCCTCGCCGCGTTGCGCGATATGGCGCATTTCCAGCATGCGCAGGCCCGCAGTCACGGCATAGTCGTGGTCGGCGCGGGGAATGTGGACATGCGCGCCGCGCGCCTCCAGCGCATTGATCATCTCATGCACGCGCGCCTTCAGTGCCAGCTCGCTGATGCCAGCCTCGCCCGACTCGATCAGGGCGGTGGCAACCAGGGCCACCGGCAGGGCAGGGATGACGCGGGCGATTTCGCCGATCAGCATCTCACCCAGTTCCTGCGTCAGCGCCTGGCGCCGATCCTCGGGCAGCAGCGAGGCATCCGCAACGCCCCACTGACCGAGAAAGCCTGACAGAGCGATGGGCTGGCCGAAGGACACGCAGGCATAGCCGAACCGGTGCCAGCGGCCCTGGATGCGAAGCCGGAGATTGTGCATCAGGAAACGCGCCGTCTTGCGCGCCTTGGCCATGCTCGACAGTTTCGGCCGGTCACCGGTGAGCTCGCCGATCAGCGAGCGGTCTTCCAGCACCCGGTCGTAATTCAGCCCGACGGGGATGAACACCACCTCACGCCCGCCCGCCCGGTAGCCCGCCACCATGTAGGACAGGAGACCAAGTCGAACCGGCCGCAGCCGCCCGTCGCGCGTCAGCCCGCCTTCGGGAAACACCGCCTGCGTTACCCCGGCCTCGGTCGCCATCTGGACATAGCGCGCCAGCACCCGGCGATAGAGCAGGTTGCGCGCGTCGCGGCGGATGAAATAGGCGCCCATGGCACGGATCAGCGGCTGCAACACCGGCACGCGCGCCCACTCACCTACCGCATAGGAGAGCGCGGCTGAAGCGCTCGCCAGATAGGTCACCAGCACGTAATCCATGTTGGAGCGATGGTTCATCACGAAGATCACGGTCGCATCCTCATCCACGCCCTCCAGCGCGGTCGCGTCCTGATAGCCGAGCCGCACCCGGTAAAAGGCGGTTGAGATCAGCCGCGCCAGCCGGATCCCGATGCGGAAATAGGCGTAAGCATTGAAGGATGGCACGATCTCGCGCGCATAGCGCTGCGCGGTGTCCATTGCCACCTCCACCGGCATGTTGCCTTCGCGTGCATGGGCTTCCGCTGCGGCCAGTACTGCCGGGTCATGTGCCAGCCGGTCCACCAGAACCTGGCGATTGGTCAGGCCGAAGGGGCGGATTTTCAGTTTCAGCCGCGTGTTGACCTCGTCAATTGCGCGGTTGACGCGGCGGCGGAAGAACCAGCGCATGGCCGGCGTCAGCAACCGGTCGACAAGCCCGGCTGTTGCCAGCGTGCCCGCCAGCACCACAAACCAGACCGGCAACTCCACAGTCCCGCCCATCGGCTCCTCCCCCTGGGGGCCACGCTATCGCGGGCCGGAAGCCTTGTCGATTGGGGGCCTCACACCGCCTTGCCGCTGCCCCGCTTCAGGTGTTCGTCGAGGCGCGGCATGATCTCCACGAAATTACAGGGCATGTGCCGGTAGTCGAACTGGCCCTCCAGAATGCCGTCCCAGGCGTCCTTGCAGGCGCCGGGCGAGCCGGGCAGCACGAAAACGAAGGTCTGGTGAATTAGGCCGGCGGTGGCGCGGCTCTGGATGGTCGAGGTGCCGATCTTGTCGTAGGAAATGCGCTGGAACACGGCGGAAAAACCGTCCATGCGCTTGTCGAACAACGGCTCCAGCGCTTCCGGCGTCACGTCGCGGCCCGTGAAGCCGGTGCCGCCCGTGGTGATGATCGCATCGATGCCGTCGTCCTTCGACCAGTCCAGCACCTGGGCGCGAATCTTCTCCACGTCATCGGTGCAGATCGCCCTTGCCTTCAACTGGTGCCCGGCAGCCTCGATTCGCCCGGCGAGCGTGGCACCGGACTTGTCCTCCTCCAGCGAGCGCGTGTCGGAGACGGTCAGCACGGCGAAACTGACGGGGATGAAGGGGCGGCTCTCGTCAATGCGGCTCATGCGTCTGTCTCCTCCAGCATGCTCGTCGCCTGAACGAACCATTGCGGATGCGCTCTGGCAAGGCGCTGCGCCGCGTCACCGGCCGCATCCGCCGTGTCAAATAGTGCAAGACAGGTTGCTCCCGAGCCGGACATACGCGCCAGCAGCGGGCTTTCTGCCTCCAGAGCGGCCAGCGTTTCCGCAATTGCCGGGCAGAGCGCAAGTGCCGCATCTTGCATGTCATTGCGCTGGCGCGCGAGCCACTGTGCCACTTCTGCAATGGAGGAAAAGCCGGGCAGGGGATCCAGCCCCGCATTGTTCCGGCTCGCCAGCGCCTTGAACACAGCGGGCGTCGAGACCGAAACACCCGGATTGACCAGCACCAAGGGTAGCGCCGGGAAAGAGGGCAGCAGCGTAACCGCATCGCCAATGCCTTGCGCCTTCAACGGCCGCGCATGCAGGCACATCGGCAGGTCGGCACCCAATGGCAGGGCGATCACGGCGAGGCTGGACGTTCCCAGCCCGAGGCCGAACAGCGCATCAAGGCCGCGCAACGCCGCCGCCGCGTCCGAAGAACCGCCACCGATGCCCGATGCCACCGGCAGGTGCTTTTCCAGATGGATGGAGACCGGGGGAAACGGATGGGCCGCGCGCAGCAGGTCGCGCGCCCGCGTCACCAGATTGGGTTCGTCAGGATCGAGCGCGGCTGCCATCGGGCCGGAAATGGTGAAGCGGTCGCTAGGCGAGGGTTCCAGCACCAGCCGGTCTCCGGCCTGTGTGAAGACGGCCAGCGTGTCGAGCAGGTGGTAGCCGTCGGCCCGCTGCCCTGTCACATGCAGGGCAAGGTTGATCTTTGCGGGGGCGAGCGCGCTCACCCGCCCGCCTTCATGGGTCACCAGCGGCAAGGGGTCAGTCTTTCTTCACCCGGTATTCGCCGGTCTCGGGATCCTTCACCAGCGTTCCGTTCGCACGGTTCTGGTGTTCTGCCTCCTCGCGGCGCACCTTGGCGGACACGCGCTCGGCCTCTTTCACGAATGAGCGGTAGCCGTACCAGGCAATGGCACCGACAGCGGCGAGCATGAGCAATTGTGGCATGTCAATCCTCCGGTCCCTCGGGGAACCATGGCTTCAGGCACGATAGCGCGTCGGCCGGCGCTTTTCAAAGGCCGAAGCGGGCCCACAGCGCGCGGTCTTCAGCGGCGGCAACGAGCCCGTCCGCTGCCGCAGCGCCCATGGCCGCGCCATCCATGCCGAACACGCCGAGACGGCGGCCGAACAGGCCGCGCGGCTGGGTGATGAGACGCATCTTCGTCTTCGCGCCGAAGCGGTCCTTCAGGAAGGAGCGCATGTCGCCGATACCATCGACAAGACCGAGGCGCAGTCCGCTCTCGCCCGTCCAGAAGGCCCCGGTGAAAAGATCGTCATGGTCGGCCAGCCGGTCGCCGCGCCGCTGTTTCACCAGGTCAATGAAGGTCTTGTGGACCTCCAGCTGAAGCGCCTTCAGCCGCTCCACGTCCTCCGCCTTTTCCGGCTGGAACGGGTCCAGCACGGACTTGTTCCTGCCCGCCGTATAGACGCGGCGCTCCACCCCGATCTTCTTCAGCATCTCCGGAAAGCCGAAGGAGGCCGAGACGACGCCGATGGAGCCGACAATGGAGGAGGGGTCGGCGATGATCTCGTCGCCCGCCAGCGCGATCATGTAGCCGCCGGAAGCCGCGACATCCTCGACGAAGACGAAGACCTTCTTGTCCTTCTCGGTGGCGAGATCGCGGATGCGCCGGAAGATCAGCCGCGACTGCACCGGCGAGCCGCCGGGCGAATTGACAGAGATCGCGACAGCGGGCGCCTCCTTGTCCGCAAAGGCCTTTTCCAGCAGACCGGCCACACCGGCCAGGTTCAGGCTTTGGCGCATCGGTCCGCTGCCGGCCATGATGGTGCCGTGCAGCCGCACCACGGGGATCACCGTGCCGTCCGGACGCAGCGATTTCGGAAGCAGGCGGCGAAGGGAAACCATGGATCTGTCGCTTTCGGTCGGAACTCTTTGCCATCATTTAGGCAAGCCGTGGCCGCGCTTCAATCGTCGAACAGTCCGGCCCGTCCGTTGTTGATCGCATCGGCGTGGGCATTGAAGAGGTCTGACCCGGCATCATGCAGGAAGAGCGGCGGCCGGATCGTCAGGCCCGCGCGTGAGGCCCGCACCGCGCGCAGCACAAAACGGATCGCCGGAGCATCATGGCGCGGATGGATGAAGATCACCTCGGCGCCGCCGAAACGGCCTTGTGCTGCGTCCAGCACTTCGGTCAGCGACTGGGGCCGGGCGATCAGCGCCAGCAGCCCGCGCGGGCGCACGATGGCCGCCGCTGTCCGCATCCAGGCTTCAAACAACCCGTCATGCATCACGTGGGCATCCTGCTTCAAGATGTCGGGCGTGCGCCGGTCATGCGGGGCGTTGAAGGGCGGGTTCATGATCGCCGCGTCGAACCCGTCATCGGCCAGACCAGCGGCCACTCTTGCCCGGCCCGCAAGCGTCACATCGGCCTCCAGCACGGCCGCGCGCGGGGCAAGCGCGGCATTTTGCGGCAGCGCCAGCGTGCGCCGGGCGTAACCGGCCATGCCGCTGTCGCGCTCCACCAGCAGGCACGTGGCGGCGGCACAGCGCGACAGCACGCCAAGACCGGCAGCACCGGCCCCGGCGCCAAGATCGGCAACGCGGCCTGAAAAGCCGGAAGGCAGGGCGGCGGCCAGCATCATCGCGTCCATGCCGGCGCGGTGGCCGCGCTGCGGCTGGAGGAGATGGTAGCGCCCGCGATGGAAGGCGTCGGTCGTCTCGCCGGTCTCCGACATTGCTCAGCCCTGCCGCGTCTCGCCGCCGATCCCTGCATCGGCCAGCAGCCGGCGCGCCTGGTCGAGGCGGTCGCGTGCCACCATCAGGCGGCGCGGCAGCACGCCGAGCGAGCCTTCCAGGATGCTCATGTTGGTGTCGGCAATGAAGGCGTCGATGCCCGCGTCGCGCAGCAGCGCCTCGGCAAAGGACAGCACGACGGGATCGTTGGTGCGGATCAGTTCTTCCATGGTTCCTTGTGGCATCGCGCGGGCTACCTTGTAAACGCAGTGTCGCCGTGTCGCGCCCATGCATCCATTTACCCACTTGCCCGCAAAGCTTGAACCGTCCACACCAAGCCTATAGGGAAGCATGATGGAAACCGGGGCGGCGGGCGCCCCGGAAGAGGGCAGGAATTCTCGTGGGTGTCGTGTTGCCGATTGACAATGGGAAAAAGCAGGCTGCCTCGGTCAAGCCGTTGATGGACCTCACCGCAGCCGGCATGGCGAGCGTGAATGAGCTGATCCTGTCCAAGGCCGGCTCCGACGTCGAACTGATCCCGGAAATCTCGCGCCATCTGGTCTCCTCGGGTGGCAAGCGCCTGCGCCCGATGCTGACGCTGGCCGCCGCCGAACTCTTCGGCTATCGCGGCGAGGGCCACGTGAAGCTCGCCACCGCCGTGGAATTCATGCACACCGCCACCCTGCTGCATGACGATGTGGTGGATGAGAGCGACCTGCGCCGCGGGTCCGAGACCGCGCGCGTCATCTGGGGCAACCAGGCGAGCGTCCTCGTTGGCGATTTCCTGCTGGGCCAGGCCTTCCGCATGATGGTCGATGTCGGCTCGCTGGAAGCGCTGGATGTGCTCTCCACTGCAGCCTCCGTGATCGCCGAAGGCGAAGTCTGGCAATTGTCGGCCGCCAAGGACCTGGAAACCGGCGAGGATGATTATCTCGCCGTCATCAACGCCAAGACCGCCGCGCTCTTCTCGGCGGCGGCCGAAGTCGGCCCGATCATTGCTGACGCCGGGGATGAGGCGCGCGTGGCACTGCGCAGCTACGGAACCAATCTCGGCCTTGCCTTCCAGCTTGTCGATGACGCGCTCGACTATGGCGGATCATCCGCTGATCTCGGCAAGAATACCGGCGATGATTTCCGCGAGGGCAAGGTGACGCTGCCGGTGCTGCTCGCCTTTGATCGCGGCAGCGAAGAGGAAAAGTCCTTCTGGCGCGCCTCCATCGAGGAGGGTGCCAATGATGATGCCCGCCTCGCCGAGGCAAAGCTGCTGATGGCCCGCCACGATGCCATTGCCGATACCGTGGCCCGCGCGCGCCACTATGGCGAACTGGCTCGCGAGGCGCTGGCCCCGGTGCGCGAGTGCCCGCAGAAATCAGCCCTCATCGAGGTGGTGGACTTCTGCATTTCCCGCGTCGTCTGAGGGCCGGGTTGCGGCCACGCGTTTGTTGCCCGCCTTTCCTTGCGCCGCTTCCCCAAAAAGGCCATGCTTTGCTTCACTGATGCTGCTTCGCATCAGCAGTGACAGGAAGGACAAGCATGAAGCCGGGCGGCAGGACGAGCGTATCACGAGTGGCATTGGTGCTGGCCGCGGGGCTGGCCTGCGCAGCGGTGACGGCGCGTGCCGAAACGGCGCCGACGGCAGCCGAACCGGCCAGGCCCGTCAGCATCGGTTCGCTGTCCGGGGCCTATCTGGCTGCGCGCACCGCCGAGACCGACAATGATCTCGACAACGCGATTGCCTTCTACCAGAAGGCCCTGTCCTATGATCCCGAGGACGAAAACCTTCAGCAGAACCTGCTGCTGGCTCTGATCAGCAAGGGCCGGTTCAACGAGGCGCTCCCGCTGGCTGAGAAGCTGAAGGCCGTACCCGATGCCGAGCGCTATTCGCGTCTGGTTCTCGGCGTCGATGCCATTCGCGCCAAACAGTTCCGGGCAGCGGAAAACTACTTCAAGCTGGTGCTGGGGTCCGACCTCGACACGCTGCTGACCGGCATCCTGTCTGGCTGGGCAAAGGCGGGAAGCGGCAAGCCCGATGAAGCCATCGAGCAGATGGAAGGGCTGAACGGCCCGGCCTGGTACACGCTCTTCCGCAATTATCACGCGGCGCTGGTGGCCGATCAGGCAGGCATGCCGGACGCGGGCAAGCGCTATCAGGCGGTGATCGACGACCGCGCCTCCGGCGGCGCAGCGCCCGATACATGGATGCGCGCGGTGGAGGCCTATACCTCCTGGTTGGCCCGCAATGGCCGCACCAACGAGGCGCTGGCCCTGCTCGACAAGGGCGAGGAAGTGTCCGCGGGCCGTCCCGCCTTCGTGGCCATGCGCGCCGACATCAAGTCCGGCACGCCGATCCGCCCGCTGACGACCAATGCCCAGCAGGGTTCGGCAGAAATGCTGCTCAATCTTGCCGCCGCTCTGAACCGGCCGGGCGGCGAGAATTTCGTGCGCCTTTATCTCGAATATGCCCGCGCGCTCGACCCCAGGAACGACATGGTGCTGGTCACGCTCGGCTCCATCGCCGAGAAGCAGTCGCTGCCTGCCGATGCTATAGCCTATTATGAGCAGGTTCCGGATGGCTCGCCCTACCGGCGGCTGGCTGAATTGCAGCTTGGCCTCAACCTCGCCGACATGGACAAGACCGAACAGTCCATCGTGCATCTGGAGAAGGCGATCGCCGAGGACGAGAGCGACATGCGCGCCTACTTGGCGCTGGCCGGCGTCTATTCCTCCAAGGAGGATTTTGCCAAGACGGCCGAGGTGCTGGACCGCGCCGTGGCCAAGCGACCCGTCGCCACCGAAGAAGACTGGAACCTGTTCTACCGCCGCGGCATCGCCTATGAGCGCCTGAAGCATTGGGACAAGGCGGAGCCCGATTTCAAGCGCGCCCTCCAGCTTTATCCGGATCAGCCCAACGTATTGAACTATCTTGGCTATTCCTGGGTGGACATGAACATCAACCTTGAGGAAGGCCTCGACATGATCCGCAAGGCGGTCGAGCTGAAACCCGAGGACGGATACATCGTCGATTCGCTCGGCTGGGCCTATTTCCGGCTCGGACGTTTCGAGGAAGCCGTGACCGAATTGCATCGCGCCGTCAGCCTGCGGCCCGAGGACCCCACCATCAACGACCATCTGGGCGATGCCTATTGGCGCGTCGGGCGGCGGCTGGAGGCGACCTTCCAGTGGAGACAGGCGCGCGACCTGAAGGCCGATGGCGATCTCGTCAAGGCTATAGCGCAAAAGCTCACCCGTGGCCTGCCGCCGCTGGAAGACAAGGACGCCGTGGCCGCACCTGAAAAACCTGCTGCCGGCGACCGCAAGGGCTGAGCCCTTGAGCGGGGTCAAGGCACCGGCCTGCGGCCCCGTTCATCCTGTCTCCGGTTCCGCACGCGTCCCGTCTTGTGGCCGCGTGGCGGGATCCTGAAGGAGGCACCATGGCAGAGCCGGTCTTCATCGCCGAGAAGGTCACCAAGACCTATGTCAGTGACACCGTGACGGTGCATGCGTTGCGTGGTGTCGACATGACGCTGTACCAGGGCGAGATGGCGGTGCTGCTGGGACCGTCCGGCTCGGGCAAATCCACACTGCTCAACATTCTGGGCGGCCTCGACACGGCGACTTCGGGCCGCGTGCGGTTCCGCGACCACGAACTGACGTCCTTTTCCGACCGTGAACTGACGGCCTACCGGCGCGACCATGTCGGCTTTGTCTTCCAGTTCTACAATCTCATCCCCAGCCTGAATGCCTGGGAAAACGTCGCGCTCGTCACGGAGATTGCCACCGATCCCATGGATCCGGCCGAGGCGCTCGAAATGGTCGGCCTCAAGGACCGCGCAAGCCATTTCCCGGCCGAACTGTCCGGCGGCGAGCAGCAGCGCGTCGCCATTGCGCGTGCCATCGCCAAGCGGCCGGAAGTCCTGCTCTGCGACGAGCCGACAGGAGCACTGG
Source organism: Brucellaceae bacterium (assembly GCA_020637755.1). Taxonomy (GTDB): domain Bacteria; phylum Pseudomonadota; class Alphaproteobacteria; order Rhizobiales; family Rhizobiaceae; genus Zhengella. The sequence goes on from JACKJW010000003.1 coordinate 184,048, forward strand.
ATTCAAAGACCGGCGTGATCGTTCTCGATGCCCTCCAGCGCATCAATGCGGAGCTGGGCACGACAACGGCCATCATCACCCACAATGCCGCCATCCAGTCCATGGCGCATCGCGTCTTCCTGTTCCATGACGGGCGCATTGCCTCATCGCACGAAAACGCTGGGCGGATAGCGGCGTCGCAGGTGTCGTGGTGAGGCTCGCGGTCCTCGACAGGAAGGTGCTGCGCGATCTCGCGCGCATGTGGGCGCAGGTGATGGCGATTGCCCTGGTGATGGCCTGCGGGGTGATGACGCTGGTGCTTGCCGTCGGCACCTCGCGTTCGCTGGAAGAAACGCGCGATGCCTATTACGAGCGCTACCGCTTCGGCGATGTGTTTGCATCGGCCACACGCATCCCGGACCGCGAGATCGCGCGCATCCGCGCCCTTGAGGGTGTCGCCGCCGTCGATGCGCGCATCGTGCGCGCCGCCGTGCTCGATATTCCGGCCATGGCGGAACCGGCGGCAGCCAAGGTGATTTCCCTGCCGGCCGCCGGCGAACCGCCGGTCAACCGCCTCTATGTCCGGAAAGGCTCCCTGCCGCGCCCCGGTCATGCCGGTGAGGTGGCAGTCGATGAGCGCTTCGCCAGCGCCCATGGCTTCGTGCCGGGCGACCGGTTCACCGCGATCATCGGTGGCCACCGGCTGAACCTCACCATCACGGCCATCGTGCTGTCGCCCGAATATGTCTATGCGCTGGGCCCCGGCGACATGGTGCCCGATGACCGGCGCTTCGCTGTCCTTTTCATGGGCCGTGCGGCCATGGAAGGCCTGTTCGACATGGCTGGCGCTGCCGACGATGTCTCGCTGCTGCTGCTGCACGGTGCCAATGGGGCACGGCTGCGCGCGGCGCTCGATCGCATCCTGAAGCCCTATGGCGGGCAGGGGAGCTATCCGCGCTCCGAGCAGATATCCCATGCCTTTCTCGATGCCGAACTGACGCAGCTCAGCGCCATGGCCCGCGTCATTCCACCGGTTTTCCTGTTCGTCTCCGCCTTCCTCGTCAACATGATCCTGTCGCGCCTTGTGGCGCTGGAGCGCGAACAGATCGGCCTGATGAAGGCGTGCGGCTATTCTTCGCTTGCCATTGCCTGGCACTATGCCAAGCTGGTCATCGTCATCGCCACCATCGGGCTTGCCATTGGCGGCATTGCCGGAAGCTGGCTCGGCGATGGGCTGACGCGTCTCTACGCCCGGTTCTATTCCTTCCCCTTTCTGATCTTCCGGCAGAGTTTTGACCTTTACCTGATCGCTGCCGGCGTCTCGGTTGCCGCCGCTTTGGCGGGCGCAGCCAAGGCCATCTGGACGGCTGTGTCGCTGCCTCCCGCCGTAGCCATGCGCCCGCCCGCGCCGGCGCGTTACCGCTCGGTGCTCGGCAGGGCTGGCGCGTTCGGCCGCCTCTTGTCGCAGCTGACGGTCATGGCGCTGCGCCACATGATCCACAGGCCCCTGCGCACCTTCCTGACCACGCTCGGTGTCTCCTTCTCGGTCGCCCTGCTGATCACCGCCCTGTTCTCGACCGATTCTGTCGATGAGATGATCGAGACGGTCTTCTTCCGGGCCGAACGCGCCGATGCCCGCTTGTCCTTTTCCAGACCTCAGACCCTTTCGGTCATCCATGCGGTCAGCCGCCTGCCGGGTGTCCTGCGCGCCGAGACCTTCCGCGCCGAACCGGTCATCCTGCGCAATGGCGGCATGGAAAAGCGCGTCGCCATCACCGGCATCGCACCGGGCACCACGCTGTCTCAGGTGCTGGACATGAAGGGCCATGCCATCGTGATGCCGGAGCGCGGACTGGTGCTGACCGACCGTCTGGCGCGCCAGCTCACCGCGACCACCGGCACCCGTGTCTCGGTGGAACTGACCGGGCAGGGTGGTACCCTGCAGGCCATGCCGGTGACCGCGATCGTGGAAAGCTATGTCGGCCTGTCGGCATGGATGGACCTTGAGGCGCTCAACCGCATGGCCGGTCCGGGACCGCGCGCATCCGGCGCGTGGGTCCGCGTCGACACGGCGGCGCTTCCTGCGCTCTATGCCAGGGTGAAGGCGCTCCCGGCGCTCGCCTCCATCGCCCTGCAAAACGTGTCGCGCGAGAAGTTCAGCGAGACCATCGAGCAGAACATCACCATCATGACCACCGTCTATGTCGCTATCGCCGTGATCGTGGCTTTCGGTGTCGTGTACAATTCCGCCCGCATCCAACTGTCCGAGCGCGCGCGCGAACTGGCGAGCCTGCGCGTCCTGGGGTTCACCCGCGCCGAGGTCAGCCGTGTCCTGCTTACGGAAATGCTGGTGGTCGCGCTGGTCGCGCAACCGCTCGGCTGGCTCATCGGCTATGGTTTCTCGCTGTCGGTGGTCAAGGGTTTCGAGAGCGACCTGTTTCGCATTCCCTTCGTCATCCGCCCCGCAACCTACGCCTTTGCCAGCGCCGTGGTGCTGGCCGCCGCCGCAGCCTCG
>JACKJW010000004.1 GCA_020637755.1 Brucellaceae bacterium
GCATCTCTGTCAGCAGCGTCGTTGCCCAGCCGCACAGCCGTCTTGAGAACCGGGCCACATTCTCTAATGTCGCGTGACAGACGAATCCGGATGCCCGCGCATGAACGACAAAGCCATTCCCGTTGACAAGCTGACCGAGGCCGGGGCCGCAGCCGAGCTGAAGCGGCTGGCCACGGAAATCGCCTATCATGATGCGCGCTACCATGGCGAGGATGCGCCAGAGATCACCGACGCCGAATATGACGCGCTTCGCGCCCGCAACCTCGCCATCGAGACGGCCTTTCCGGATCTGGTACTGGCGGAATCACCGTCGCTGACGGTCGGTGCAGCGGTTTCGGAGAAGTTCGACAAGGTCACCCATGCGGTGCCCATGCTGTCACTCGACAATGCGTTTTCCGATGGCGACGTGCGAGACTTCGATGCCCGCATCCGCCGCTTCCTTCGGCTGGGCGAGGGGGCGGAACTGGCGCTGACCGCCGAGCCCAAGATCGACGGGCTATCGCTCAACCTACGATACGAGAAGGGCGTGCTGGTGTCTGCCGCCACGCGCGGCGACGGCCAGACGGGCGAGAACGTGACGGCCAATGCGCGCACCATTGCCGACATTCCACAAGCTCTATCGGGCGATGTGCCCGAGGTGCTGGAAGTGCGCGGCGAAGTCTATATGAGCCATGCGGATTTCCAGGCGCTCAATGCGCGCGCGGAAGAGACGGGCGGCAAGGTCTTTGCCAATCCGCGCAATGCGGCGGCCGGGTCGCTGCGCCAGCTTGACAGTGCCATCACCGCATCGCGGCCGTTGCGCTTCTTCGCCTATGCCTGGGGCGAGGTTTCGGACATGCCACGCGCGACACAGATGGGAATGGTGGAGTGGTTCGGGACACTGGGCTTTCAGATCAATCCGTTGATGCAGCGGTTCACCGACATCGAGGCGCTGATTGTCCACTACCACACCATCGAGGAGCAGCGCGGCGGGCTTGGCTACGACATTGACGGCGTGGTCTACAAGGTGGACGAGCTGGAGCTGCAAAAGCGCCTCGGCTTCGTGTCGCGCAGCCCACGCTGGGCGATTGCGCACAAGTTCCCGGCCGAAAAGGCCATGACCGAGCTTGAGGCCATCGACATCCAGGTGGGGCGCACGGGCGCGCTGACGCCGGTGGCGCGGCTGAAGCCTGTCACAGTCGGCGGCGTCGTCGTCACCAATGCGACGCTGCACAATGCCGAAGAGATCGAGCGGCTTGGCATCCGGATCGGCGATACGGTGATCGTGCAGCGGGCCGGTGACGTGATCCCGCAGGTGCTTGGCTATGTGGAGGACCGGCGGCCAGCGGATGCGCAGGTGTTCGAGTTCCCGTCGGTCTGCCCCTGCGACCTGAAGACGCCGGTGATCCGCGAGGCCAATGCCACCGGCAGCGAAGGTGTGGTGCGCCGCTGTTCCGGCGAATTTGCCTGCCCGTTCCAGCGCAAGGAGCACCTGAAGCTGTTTGTTGGCCGCAAGGCCTTCGACATCGAGGGTCTTGGCGACAAGCAGATCGAGTATTTCTATGACGACGAAGACCTGCCGATCCGCACGCCGGGCGAAATTTTCACGCTGGCCGCGCGTGATGCAGCGAACCCGCTGAAGAAGCTGAAGAACCGCGACGGCTATGGCGAGACCTCGGCGCAGAAGCTGTTCGATGCCATTGAGGAGCGCCGCACCATTGCGTTGGAGCGGCTGATCTTCGCGCTTGGCATCCGCCATGTGGGCGAGACGACCGCCAAGACATTGGCGCGGGCCTATGGCTCCTGGGGCGCCTTCGAGGCGGCAGCGCTTGCCATTGCGGGCGGTGATGTGCAGGCAGGCGAGGACATGGACGCACTGGACGATATCGGCCCGGCCGTGGTGGAGGCGACGGCGCGCTATTTCTCCGAGCTGCACAATCGCGCCATGGTTGAGGCGCTGGTGGGGCAGCTTTCCGTTCTCGATGCCGAGCGTCCCAAGGCCGACAGCGTGGTTTCCGGCAAGACCATCGTCTTCACCGGTTCGCTGGAGCGCATGTCCCGGGACGAGGCCAAGGCCATGGCGGAAGGGCTGGGCGCGAAGGTTGCCGGGTCGGTCTCCAAGAAGACTGACCTGGTGGTGGCCGGGCCGGGAGCCGGTTCCAAGCTGAAAAAGGCCGAGGAACTGGGCGTGGAAGTGATTTCCGAGGACGAATGGTTCGAGCGGGTGGCCGGTTGAGACCGGCAGCACAAGGGGGAGTAGGCATGACCACATTCAACGGTTTTGGCGCCAAGGCCTATCCGTTTCTCAAGGCGCTGGATTTCCATCAGGACCGCGACTGGTTCAAGGAGAACCGCGACCTCTACGAGAGCGAGCTGAATGTGCCGCGCGGCGACCTGATCGAGGCGCTGTCAGCGCGGTTTGTCGAAGCGGGGCTGCCGTTCCGGGGCGACCGCAAGAAGAATGTTTATCGCATCTACCGCGATGTGCGCTTTTCCAAGGACAAGCGGCCCTACAACCGGCACGTCTCGGTGATCCTGACGCCGAGCGGCGAAAAGCGCTCTGACGGCTGCTTCTATGTGCATTTCGGGCTGGATGCGTGCTTCATGGCGGTGGCCTTCTACCAGCCGCAGCCCGACGTGCTGAAGCGCATGCGTGTGTCCATCGTCGAGTGGCCGGAGCGTTTCCGCGCCATGGTTGCGGCGCTGGACAAGGGCGGGCTTGCGCTGTCCGCCGAAGATGCGCTGAAGCGCAATCCGCGCGGTTTCGAGGATGTGAGCGAGCCGGATCTGGCGGCGGCGATCCGCAACCGCCATTTCATCACGCAGCAGGATTATGCGCCGGAACGCGCCTGCGAGCCGGGTTTTGCCGATGATTGCGTGGATTTTGCCCGCCGCGCGATGCCGCTGATGGAGTGGGGGCTCGCCTTTTCAGGCTGAGACGAGCCATCAGCGAGGGTCACCCGACGCATCAACCCTTTTCAACTGACAGGGCAGGGGGCGATGGCGTAGAGGTTGGCCATGTCCTCCTCCAGTGGCTCCTCACAATTTTTGCAAGGCATGCGCACCGGCTTTCCGGTGGTGCTGGCGTCGGCCCCGTTCGGGCTGCTGTTCGGGGCGCTGGCGGTGGATGCGGGCTTCTCGCCGCTTGAGGCCATGGCGATGAGCGCGCTCGTCTTTGCCGGGGCCAGCCAGATGGTGGGGCTTGAGCTTTACGGCGGTGCGGTGGTGCCGTGGCTGGTGGTGCTCTCCATCTTCGCGGTGAATTTCCGTCATGTGCTCTATTCGGCTGCTGTCGGTCCGAAGCTTACGCACTGGCCGTGGTGGCAGCAGGCGACAGGCTTTTTCTTCCTGACCGATCCGCAATTTGCCGAGACGGAGCGGCGCGGCGAATTCGGCGACGAGATCACCTTCGGCTGGTACATGGGCGCGGCGCTGACGCTCTATCTTGCGTGGGTGGCGGAAGGCTGGCTCGGCGCGCTGTTTGGCAAGCTCATCCCGAACCCGCATGCGCTTGGCCTCGATTTCATGCTGCCGCTCTACTTCCTCGGCATGGTGATCGGCTTCCGAAAGCGCCCCTTCTGGGCACCGGTGATGGTGGCCAGCGCCATCGGCTCCATCCTTGCCTACAAGGTGGTCGGCTCACCCTGGCATGTGTCGCTCGGTGCACTGGCGGGCGTGGCCGTGGCCGTGATCTTTGATCCGCATGGGCGCGGGAAGTCCGCACCGGTGCCGGGGGACGCATCATGAGCGACACGATGTGGATCATCCTGTTCGGCGCGCTGGCGACCTATCTGACGCGCATCGGCGGCCACGTGGTGCTGTCGCGGTTCAAGCGCATCCACCCGCGCGTGCAGGCCGGGCTGAATGCCGTTCCCGCGGCCGTGCTCACGACGCTGGTAGCTCCGGCCACATTCAATGCCGGTCCGGCGGAATGGGCGGCCATCCTCGTCTCGGCGGCCGTCTACTGGATGCGCGGGCTGATGGCGGGGCTGGCAGTTGGCGTCATCGTGCTGGTGACACTCAGGAACGCTTTCGGTTTTTGAGACCGGTCAGGCAGGCTCTGCCTTTCGGTTCAGGCGCGGTCCCAGAACGTGGATGCTGAGGCCGATGAAAATCAGCACGCTGCCTGCAATCTCGACCCGGTCAAAGGGTTCGCCCAGCACCAGCACGCCGCTTGCGATGCCGAAAACCGGAACCAGCAACGAGAAGGGTGCGATGCGCGCTGCCGAATAGCGGTGGATCAGAAAGTTCCAGACCGCGAAGCCGAAGATTGTCACCGGCCAGGCCAGATAGGCGACCGCTGCGGCCGAGAGCCATGTGGGGTGGAGAAGAGCAGTGCGGATCGCATCCTGGGGCTCGAGCCAGAGGGACAGGCCGATCAGCGGCAGCGGCGGAACGAGGCAGGCCCAGACCGTGAAAGCCAGCATGTCCGTTTCTCCGGAAGCCTTGGCAATCACGTTGGAGATGCCCCAGAAGGCAGCGGCGCCCAGGCACATCAGCAGGGGCAGGGCGTCGGGGCCATTCCAGCGGCCGGATGCAATGACGGCGAGGCCCGCGAGCGCGGTCGCGGCTCCAGCGAGGCTGACCGGCGATGGCCTTTCGGCCAGCGCGGCCGCTGCAAAGGCAAGCGTGAAGAAGGCCTGCATCTGGAGCACGAGGGACGCAAGACTTGCCGACAGGCCGATCTTCATGGCGGTGAACAGCATGCCGAACTTGATGACGCCCAATGACAGGCCGTAGGCGGCGACCCACGGCCAGCGCGATTTGGGGCGGCGCACGAAGAAGACTGCCGGCAGGGCGGCAAACAGGAAGCGCAGGGCAGTCAGCATCAATGGCGGTACTTCCGCGACGCCGACTTTTATCACAACGAAGTTGAAGCCCCAGATGGCGATGACAATGAGGGCGAGGACCAGATGGGCGGGCTTGAGCGGCATTGCGCGGATCAGGACAGCGGTGCGCAGGCCGCTTCCAGCCAGACGCGGTCGCTTCCTTCCAGCATCGGAACGATCTCCGCGGCCACGCGCGCGTGATAGGCGTTGAGCCAATTGACCTCCTCGCGGGTCAGCATGGGTGCGACGATCATGCGGCGGTCGAAGGGGCAGAGCGTCAGGGTTTCGAAGCCATGCATGGGGATATCACCGCCGGGGATCGCGGTGGCCGGTGTCACGACGATCAGGTTTTCCAGCCGGATGCCATAGGCCCCGTCCTTGTAATAGCCCGGCTCGTTCGACAGGATCATGCCTTCCATCAGCGGCTGGGTGCCCGTTTTGGCGATGCGCTGCGGGCCCTCATGCACCGACAGGTAGGAGCCGACGCCGTGGCCGGTGCCATGGGCGAAGTCCAGCCCGGCCTTCCAGTGTGCCGCGCGGGCCAGCACGTCGATGTCGGCGCCGCGCGTGCCCCTGGGAAAGCGGATCGTCGAAATACCGATCAGGCCCTTCAGCACGATGGTGTAGCGCTCGCGCATTTCGGCTGTCACGCCGCCGACCGGCATGGTGCGGGTGATATCGGTGGTGCCATCCTCATATTGGCCGCCAGAATCCAGCAGGAAGAGGTCACCGCCAGAAAGTGTCCGGTTGGTCTGGTGCGTCACGCGATAGTGGATCACCGCGCCATTCGGGCCGGTGCCGGAAATCGTGTCGAAGGAAATGTCCTTCAGCGGCATCTGCGCCTCGTTACCGGCGCGGATGCGGGCAGCCTCAAGCTGTTCCACGGCCTCGATCTCCGTCACGGTGCCCGGCGCGCGGCTGTCGAGCCAGGCGAGAAAGCGCGCCATGGCGGCGCCATCGCGGCGGTGGGCTGCGCGCGCGCCCTCGATCTCGACGGCGTTCTTGCAGGCGCGGGGCAGGCGGGCGGGATCGGGCAGGGCGATGGTGGTGCCGCCATTGGCCTTCACCAGTTGTTCCAGCTTTACCGCGGCAAGCGCAGGATCGAGCGCGACGGTCTTGCCTGCGCGCGCCAAGGCCACCAGCGCGTCATCCAGTTCCGACGGCGGGCGCAGCGCTGCCAGCTGCGTCAGGTAGGCTTCCGTGCGCATCGGCATCTTGCGCTTGTCCATGAACAGTTCGGGCTCGCCTTCGGCCTTTATGATGGCGAAGCCGAGCGCCAGCGGCGTGTGGGGCACGTCGGAGCCCCTGATGTTGAAGGCCCATGCGATGGAGGAGGGGTCGGTTAGAACGGTGGCATCTGCACCCGCCTTGGCAAGGGCTGCGGCCATGGCCGCGAGCTTTTCGGATGCCAGTTCGCCGGCGCGCTCCATGGGATGGATCAGGACCGGTTCCAGCGGCGGGGCGGGACGGTCGGAGCGGATGGCATCGACCGGGTTACGCTCCAGCGACACCAGCACGCCGCCAGCCTTGTGCACGGCGTCCTCAAGGCGTGCTGCGTCGGCAATGGTGTGGAGCCAGGGATCAATGCCGATCCGTGCACCCTGGGCCGCATTGGAAGCAAGCCAGGCATGGGGCGGGCAGGCGATGAGGTCCTGGTAGGAAAACACCTCCACGTCGGTCTGCTGGCGCACCTGGAGCGTATAGCGGCCATCGGTGAACATGACCGCCTCTTGCGCCGTGACGAGCGCGCAGCCGGCCGAGCCGGTGAAACCGGTCAGCCAGGAGAGGCGCTCGGCGTAGGCGCCGACATATTCGCCCTGATGCTCGTCGGCGCGGGGCACCAGCACGCCGCCGATTCCCTCTTTCGCCATCCAGTCGCGCAGGGCGGCCACGCGGGCAGCACCCTCGGACGGATCGGCGCCAGACTCAAAGCCCTGGAAACGTGCCGTGGTCATGGATCACCCCCCTTCACCGGTCTGGGCCGGACGGTAGCGCCGGGCAGACAGCAAGGCAATGAGCCGCGCTTGTGCAGGGTGAAATGGTTACCAAAAGGCTTCTTCGCGTTTGCAGCAATTGCATGGGTGCCATGCAACATCGTGACTGGTTGATACCGTCAACGTTCCCTATCTTTTGAAGCGTGGAGGACGACACTGTCCAACGAAGGAAAGCAAGATGACTGTCAGCACCCGTGGTTTTTTCCGCAGCGCCCTCGCGACCGTTGTTGATGCCCGTCAGCGTCAGGCCAACCAGTATGTCAATGGTGCCCTGCTCATGCTCGACGACGCCACCCTGAAGCAGCATGGCTACACGCGCGAGGAACTGCGCCGCAGTGGCACGCAGGGTTCGATTTTCTGAGAACCGGATTTCCGGTCAGGTATTGAAGAGGGCGGCCCGGTGCCGCCCTTTGTGCTTTCCGGGCCTGTCGCTGTGTGCCTCACGGATTGATTCACATGCTTGACAGGCTGATTCCGTTTGGTGGTGCAACTTTTTGACACCAAACGGGTTTCAACGGGTCAGATGGATCGTCACCCAGCCTTCGCGCCAGATCGTCTTGCGGTGGGCAAAGCGCTGGCCGGCATAGGCGGCGATGACGGCATCGCGCTGAGAGGCCAGGATTCCCGACAGGATCACCGAGCCGCCGGGACGCAGGTGACGGGCCATTTGCGGGGCAAGCCGCATGAGCGGTCGCGCCAGAATGTTGGCAACGATCAGGTCGAAGGGCTTTGACAGGCCGATGCCGGCATGCCGGAAACCGGTCGCTGTGATGCAGGTCACCAGCCGGTGCTGGCCGTTCAGCCGCACGTTCGCGTTCGCCACGCGCGTGGCCACCGGGTCGATGTCGGTGGCGAGCACCGGAATGCGGGCGAGGCGGGCGAGCGCAATGGCGAGCACCGCGCTGCCCGTGCCGAGGTCCAGCGCCTTGCGCGGTCTTTCGCGGCGCACAACCTCTTCCATCATTTCCAGGCAGCCTGCCGTGGTGCCGTGATGGCCGGTCCCGAAGGCCTGGCCCGCGTCGATCTCGATGGCAAGATCGCCGATGCGTACCCTGTCGCGGTCATGGCTGCCATGGACGATGAAGCGCCCGGCGCGCAACGGCTTCAGGCCTTCCAGCGATTTGGCGATCCAGTCGATATCGGGCAGTTTTTCACGTTCAATCTCCGCTGTGATCCCTGCTCCAGCGAGCACCGCCGCCATGCGGCGAGCGGCATCGTCCACGCCGTCTTCCTCCGCATAGAGCGAGACTTCGTGGATGTCGGCGTCTTCGTCCACCTCGAAGGAGGCGATGGGGCAGGCTTCGTCCTCAAAGGCCAGTTCCAGCAGGTCGGAGGCGCGTGCGGCAGCGAGCTTGCCGGTATTGAAGAAGAGGCGGGTCTGGGTCACGGTTGCTCGTCCGGTTGGCGCTCCACAGCTTCCCGGTGCCCGGGTGTGCCCTTTTGCTGGGTTTCCGGCTTCGGCGGCGTGAAGGTGATGATGATGTCGTCGGCGGCCGGTTTGGCAGATTGCGTGGCGGTTGGGAAGACCAGTTCGCCGGAGGGTTTGCGCCAGAGGATCATGCGTGCGCCTTCGGCACGGGTTTCCTGATAGCGCTCAACGGTGAATTCCTCGGTCAGCCGGGTAGCCTGGAAGGTCCAGCCGCGCGACGTGCCGAACTGGAAATCGAAATAGCCCAGTTCCGGCTCACGGGTCAGCGGGCGGCCGCCCAGCGTGAAGTTGAGCGCCTGACGATCAGAGCGTTCCTTGGCGCTGGCGATCTGGAAGACATGACTGCGGCCCACTTCCGGGCCGAAATCGGTACAGACAAGCGTGTTGTAGGCGTCATTCGGCGTGGCGGCGATGATGTTGCGGTAGCGGTTCAGCTCCAGCGAATGGTGCGCATCCTCCGACAGCACCTCGCCGAAATAGACGCGAATGTCGGCCAGGCGCGCATCGCGGATGCGGTTCCATTCGGTGTCGGCAATCAGAACCGGGATGTCCAGTTCCTTCAGCTTGCGGGCCAGGTTGGTGGCAAAGCGTGAACCGCCGACAATCAGCACGCCGGGACTGCCGGAGGTTTTCAGGCCAAGCAGCGTGGCAAGCGGCGACAGCGAGAAACCATGAGCAAGAATGGTGGCGACGACCACGGCGAAGGCGAAGGCGACCATGCGCCCGGCGTCCTCCACCCCGTTGGCGGCGAGCGCCACGCCGAACAGGCCGGAGACGGCGACCGCAACAATGCCGCGTGGGGCGATCCAGCCGACCAGGATGCGCTCCTTGTTGGTGATGCCCGAACCGGCGGTCGCGACCGTCACCGCGAGCGGGCGGATGACGACCATGACCAGCAGGACGAAGGCGCCCGCGCGCCAGTCAAGGCTTCGGATTGCGTCCATGTCGAGGGCCGCGGTCAGCAGCACGAACAGGCCGGAAACCAGCAGCACGGTGACGGTCTCCTTGAACCGGCGCAGTTCGGTCAGGCTTGCAATTCGGGTGTTGGCAAGCGTGATGCCCATGACGGTGACCGTCAGCAGGCCGGCTTCTTCAAGAATGAGGTTGGTCAGCGCGAAGGCGGTCAGCACGGAGGCGAAGAGGATCGGCGATTTCAGGTACTCCGGCACATGGCCACGGATGAAGGACCAGGCAATGGTGCGTCCGGCCATGACGCCACCGCCGACAGCTGCAATGGCTGCCAGCACCACGCGGAACACAAGGTCCTCGGCCTCGTGAGATCCGTGCAGGACCAGAAAGGTCTCAAAGGCCAGCACGGCGAACAGCGCGCCGATGGCATCGTTGACGATGGCTTCCCAGCGCAGGATGGAGGCTGCGCGCGGGCTCAGTTGCGCCTGCCGGAGCAGCGGCATGATGACGGTCGGGCCGGTGACGACAAGGATTGCGCCCAGCACGGCGGCGGTGGGCCAGCTCAGCCCGCCGACGAAATGGGCCGCAAGCGCGGTCATCACCCAGATCAAAGGCCCGCCGAGCGTGATCATCCGGCGCACCGCCTTGGAAGTCTCGGCGATCTCCTTGAAATTCAGCGTCAGCCCGCCCTCGAAGAGGATGATGGCAACGGCCAGAGAGACGACCGGGCGGTAGACTTCGCCGAAATCGCGCAGCGGATCAATGAAGCCCGTGACCGGCCCCGCGATGGCGCCAGCAACGAGCAGCAGGACGATGGCCGGGACATGAATGCGCCAGGCAATCCATTGGGCGGCAATGCCGGCGGCGCCGATCATCGCGATTTTCAGGCCGATTTCTTCCATGGACCGTCTTTCCCTGACATGGCCAGACGGCCTTCACATGTCCGGCAATCTAGGCGGATGGGGTGGGTGGTCAAGCACGGAGGTCATTTGCCCGACGCCAGCCGCTTCAGCTTGGCAAGCGCCGTTTCCGCGGATTCGCCATAGGCAATCGTGCCTTCGAAGCCGCCATGGGCATTCAGAAGCAGGATGGAGGCGGTGTGATCCATCGTGTAGTCGCGGCCCTCATCGGTCGGGATCTTGCGGGCATAGATGCGCCAGTCGCGGATCACTTCCGCCATCTTTTCCGGCGACCCGGTGATGCCCGTCACGCGATCAGTGACATTGGTGATGTATTGCCCGAGTACCTCGGGCGTATCGCGTTCCGGATCAACGGAGAAGAAGAATCCCTTGATGTCCTTGCCCTCGTCTCCAAGCTGCGCCAGCCAGCCGTTGAGTTCGAACAGGGTGGTGGGGCAGACTTCCGGGCAATGGGTGAAGCCGAAGAAAACCACCGAGGGATGGCCGCGCAGGGCCTGTTCCGTGATCGGCTTCCCGTGCATGTCGGTCAGGGTGAACGGACCGCCATAGGCTTGCTCAGCCGGGCCGGTTGCCAGCAATTGATAGGCGACGAAGCCGGTGGCGATGGCGAGCAGGGCGAGAAGGCCATAGAGGATGCCGCGCATGTCGGGTTGTTCCGTTCGGGGAAAAGCTGGTCAGAAGCAGGTGGCAAGGCCATTCTGGATCAGGGCCATGAACATGTCCGGACCCATGGCGATCCAGCCGGCAAGCGCAAGGCCCGTCAGCAGGCCCAGCGTGACAGCAAGCAGGGCGAGGCCGGAGATGCGGGGTCGGGCAATGGCGTTCATCGGTTTCATGCCTTTCCTATAGGCCAATCGCCGCCGGGCGGCAAACGGGCATGGCGACGCAGGGTCACTCCCGTCTTGCATCAGTTTCGCGCCCACCCATATCAGGCGGCGAAGGCCGCACACCGCGCGCCACTGGAGCATTTGACATGAAACTGCGTTCCCCTTTTGCCAGGACCGTTCTCGCTGCGGGCCTCCTGTCTGCCGTGCTCGCCTTGCCGGCCGCCGCCGAGCAGGTCGGCGAAGTGGGCGTCGACTGGTTCGGGAACGACATCCTCATCGAGGCGATCCACGATCCGCTTGTCCAGGGCGTGACCTGCCACGTATCCTATTTCGACCGGGGCGTGATCGACCGGCTGCAAAAGGGCAACTGGTTCGAGGACCCGTCCAACGCCTCCATTGCCTGCCGCCAGACCGGGCCGATCACGATCGGCAAGATCGAGATGGACAAGGACGGCGAGGAGGTCTTCAAGCAGCGCCAGTCGCTCGTCTGGAAGTCGCTGGTGGTCAACCGCATCTACGACAAGGAAAACGACACGCTGATCTACCTGGCCCATGCGCGGCAGGTGCAGGACGGCTCGGCCAAGATGTCGATTTCCACCGTGCCGCTCTATGGCCAGCAGGTGACATGGGGCGAGGCCAAGCCGGAGTAGGCGCGGGCGCCCTCACGTGGCCCTTGCAGCCGCACACCGCGCGGCGTATGGGCAGGCATGTCCCGCGATCCCGAAGACGAGCTGATTTTCCGCAGCGCCGACCCGCGCATCCACCAGACGGCCAGGATGCATGGCTGCCGGCTGGGCCGCTACAGTTCCGTCGGCGAGCGGGTTCTGCTACGCGAGGTGAAGCTCGGCGATTTCTCCTATTTCGAGCGCAACGGCGAAGCGGCCTATGCAACGATCGGCAAGTTCTGCTCGCTGGCGGCCAATTGCCGGATCAATGCGCTGGACCATCCCATGGAACGGGTGACCACCCACAAGATCACCTACCGGCCCAACGAGTATTTCCGGTTTCTCGGCGTCGACCAGGAATTCCGGGAACGGCGGCGGGCCAAGCTGGTGACCATCGGGCATGATGTCTGGGTGGGGCATGGTGCGGTCATCCTGCCGGGCGTCACCGTCGGACATGGCGCGGTGATCGGCGCCAATGCGGTGGTGACGCGCGATGTCGCTCCCTACATGGTGGTCACCGGTGTGCCGGCCAGGGTGTTGCGCCCGCGTTTCGACGAGGCGGTCGCGGCGCGGCTGCTGGCGCTCCAATGGTGGGATTGGCCCGAGGAGCGCCTGTTCGAGGCCATTCCCGACATGCAGGCCCTTTCCATCGAGGCGTTTCTCGACAAGTGGGACCGGTGAAACGGGCGCGCATGCACGCCGATGTTGCATTGCGGAATTGATTCTTTGAGATACATCTTGTCAGGCACCCGCTGCATGCCGTGAAATCAAGGCAAATGCGCACAGGGAGAACCCCGATTCCGGGGATGTGCGAAAGGGAGGATGACGATGACGTCGACGCAAGGCGGACCGGAAACCGGAAGCAAGGCGGCACCTGCACTGCCGGAGGTCAACACCATGACGGCGGACGACCTCAAGGCGGCGCTGAACCAGGGCCTGTCGGATTTTGCCCGCGCGCCGCTCTACGGCCTGTTCTTCGGCGGGGTCTTCGCGTTTGCCGGCATTCTCATCATCCTGGCGGTCTCCCGCTGGCACATGTCCTGGATGGTCTATCCGGTGGCGATCGGTTTCCCGCTGATCGGCCCGTTTGCCGCCGTCGGCCTCTACGAGGTCAGCCGCCGGCTGGCCAATGGCGAGCCGCTCTCCTGGGGTAGCGTGCTCGGCTTCGTGTGGAGCCAGCGATTCCGCGAATTGTCGTGGATGGCCTTCGTGATGCTGTTCATCTTCTGGGTCTGGATGTACCAGATCCGCCTGCTGGTGGCGCTGGTGCTCGGGCGCATGTCGTTTTCCACCTTCGACCGGTTCATCGAGATCGTGTTCTCCACCACGAACGGCTGGGTGTTCCTTGCAATCGGCCACATCGTCGGTGCGATCCTGTCGATGATCCTGTTCTGCACCACTGTCGTCTCCATCCCGCTGCTGATGGAACGCGAGATCGATGTCGTTACCGCCATGATCACCTCGTTCAAGGTGGTCATTGCCAGCCCGGTGGTGATGATCGGCTGGGGCGTGTTCGTTACGCTCGCGGTCATCGCCGGTTCGCTGCCGATGTTCCTCGGCCTGCTGGTGGTACTGCCGATCCTCGGCCATGCCACCTGGCATCTTTACAAGAGGGCCGTGAAACCTGCCGGAGCCTGACTGGCGCCAGATTACGGACTTTTAATTTGTGCACTGCCGCATTTTCCCGCTAGGCTTGCATCATCCTGCCTGACAAGGAGATTCGACATGGCCAAGGCGGTCACAGGTTACACGCGCACACAGATATTCCTCCATTGGACCATTGCGGCGCTCTTCATTTTCCAGATCGTGGCCCACGAGGGCATGGAGGAGGCGTGGGACGCGGTACGCGAAGGCACTTACACTGCGCCCGGCGCAGGGGCCATCGCCCACATTGCGGCAGGCATCGTCATTCTGCTTCTGGCGCTGTGGCGCATATCGCTGATCGTCAAGCGCGGCACGCCGGCGCTTCCCGAAAATGAAAGCAAGGCCATGAAAATCCTCGCGCACATCGTGCAAGGCCTGCTCTACCTTGTCATGCTGGTGATGCCCATTTCCGGCCTGATGGCGTGGTTCGGCGGCGTCGATTTCGGCATGGTCGTGCACGGCGCCGTCAAATACGTGATGCTCCCGGCCATCATCCTGCATGTGGCCGGGGCGCTGGCGCACAAATTTGTCTTCAAGTCCGGGGTGATGGAACGCATGGTGCGCCCGCAAGCCTGACTGCGGGCCGGCCACTCAGGCGGCCACCCGGTCCAGCCAATCCTGCATCGCCCGGATCACCGTGTCCGGGCGTTCGCATATGGTGAAGTGGCCGCTTTCCTCCACGATGACGAGGTCTGCGCCGGGGATGGCCGCAGCGATGGCCTGATGGGCGGCAGGCGGCGCCCAGTCATCCTGCCGGCCGGTCAGCACGAGTGTCGGCGCCGTGATTCCCGGCAGCAGGGGGATGGCATCGGGCCGGGTGAGAAGCGCGCGGATCTGGCGTTCATGGCTTTCCGCCGTACGGCGCATCACCATGGCCGTCAGCATGTCCATCAGAGGCTTGTCGGCGTGACGGGCCGGGTGGACAAAGGGTGGCACCCAATCGGCGGCAAGCGCCGCCATGCCCTGTTCATGGGCGAGGCGCACACGGCGGCTGCGGATTTCCGTCTCATCCGGGCGGGCGGGTGCGGTGCCGGTGTCAAACAGGGCAAGGCCCGCGACGCGGTCCGGCGCCAGACGCCAGATTTCCAGCGCGACCCGGCCGCCGAGCGAATGGCCTGCCACGGCAAGCCTGCCCGGATGGGCTTCAAGCACGTGGGCTGCCATGGCGGGAATGCTATCCGGCCCGGTGATGTCTGCGACTGCGACCGGCATGCGGGACTGCAGTGCAGCCGGGATGGCGCTCCAGGAGGCTGCGTCGCAGAGCAGGCCAGGAACAAGCACCAGGGTCGTATCCGTCATGATCGTCCTCCCGTCAGGGCCGTGGCTGCCGCCACTGCGGACGCCCAAGCCCACTGAAAGTTATAGCCGCCGAGCCAGCCTGTCACGTCCACCGCCTCGCCGATGAAATGGAGGCCCGGACGGTGTTTGACTTCCATGGTGCGGGACGACAGGAAATCCGTCGAGACGCCGCCTGCGGTCACCTCCGCCTTGGCGAAACCCTCGGTGCCGTCCGGATGGAAGGCCCATTGCGAAAGTGTTGATTCAATTTCTGCCAGCCGTTTGTCCGGACTGTCGGCCAAATTGCCCGAAAGGTTGATCTTTTCGGCCAGTGCTGCGGCAAGGCGCTCTGGCAGAAGGCCTGCCAATACGGAGCGTAGTTGCGCCTTGGGACGCTCGCGCTTGGCGGTGCGCAACCAGTCCGGCGGCGCATCGGGCAGGAAGTTGATGGTGACTGGCTCTTCGTGCCGCCAATAGCTGGAGGCCTGAAGGATGGCCGGACCGGACAGGCCCTTGTGGGTGAAGAGGGCGGCCTCGCGGAACGCAATGTTTCCCGCGCGCGCCACAACGGGTGTCGCCACGCCGGAGAGATCGCGGAACAGCGCATCTTCCTTCGGCAGGGTCAGCGGCACGAGGGCCGGGCGCGGCTCCACCACCTTGCAGCCGAATTGCCGCGCGATGGAATAAGCAAGGCCGGTCGCGCCCAGCTTGGGGATCGACATGCCGCCGGTAGCAAAGACGAGGGACGGAGCACGGATGGCTTGCCCGGCGCGCAGTACGGTGAACATGGAACCGTCATGGCTGATCGCTGTCGCTGGTTCGCCCAGCAGCAGGTCCACATGCTCCTTCGGGCACTCGTCCAGCAGCATGGTGACGATCTGGCGTGCCGAACCGTCGCAAAAGAGCTGGCCCAGCGTCTTCTCATGCCAGGCGATGCCGTGGCCTTCCACCAGCGCGATGAAATCGGCCGGGCGGTAGCGCCCGAGAGCCGACTTGGCGAAATGCGGATTGGCCGACAGGAAATTGGCGGCGCTGACGTCGCGGTTGGTGAAGTTGCAGCGCCCGCCGCCGGAGATCAGGATCTTCTTGCCCGGCTCGTCTGCGTGGTCGATGAGCGCGACCCGCAACCCGGCCTGACCGGCGCGCGCCGCGCACATGAGCCCGGCCGCACCCGCGCCGAGCACGATCACGTCACGGGCCGGCCGCTCTGCCACGGCGGGTCAGGCCTTCTTCACGAATTCCGTGCGCAGCATCAGGCCTTTGATCTGCTTGTTGCGGACCTCGATCAGGTCCTGATCATCGGACAGGTGGATGTCCTTGAAGACCGTTCCGCGCTTCACCACGGATGACGATCCCTTGACCTTCAGGTCCTTGATGACCGAAACGCTGTCGCCTTCGGCCAAGGTTGCCCCGTTGCAATCGCGCACTTCCATAGTCTCTCTCCAGCCGGGTTGTCCTGACCGGTTCCATACGTGGAAGGCGGGGGCAGGGGAAGGGCAAAGTGCCCAGGCCTTCCCCTGCCGTTCTGGTGTGCGGTCTTACCTGGCCGTGACACTGCCCTTCATCGAGGGGTGCAGTTTGCACTTGTAGGCATGGGTGCCGGCGGCTGGAACCGTCACCTTCTTCGAGCTTCCAGGCGCGATGTTGCCGGTGTCGAAGGCGGGGCCGGAGGCCGTGTGCGGCATGGCATCGCCATTGGAAAAGGTGATCGTGTCGCCTGCGGCCACGGTAAGCGAGGCCGGGCTGAACTTCATGCCCTTGATGGATACGGAGTGATTGGCGGCGGCAGCAGGAAGTGCGCTGACAACCAGCAGCGCGGCAAGCAGGAACTTCATCGGAATGATCCCTCGGTAGCGCGCCCCTTCACGCTCCACACTCTCACCAGAACTTGCAAAGCGCAATATGGCCGCAAAAACAAAAGGGGCGGGCGCGAGGCCCACCCCTTCCGTTCCCAGCCGGACGAGGATCCGGCGGATTTTTTCCCGTTCGCAGCGCTTACGCAGCGGCGAACTGGTTCATCGTGTTGTCCTTGCCACCGGCCTTGAGGGCGGCTTCACCGGCGAAGTATTCCTTGTGGTCATCGCCGATGTCGGAACCAGACATGTTCTGGTGCTTGACGCAGGCGATGCCCTGGCGGATTTCCTCGCGCTGGACGTTCAGCACGTAGCCGAGCATGCCGTCTTCGCCGAAGTAGCGCTTGGCCAGGTTGTCGGTGGACAGGGCCGCCGTGTGGTAGGTCGGCAGCGTGATGAGGTGGTGGAAGATGCCGGCTTCACGGGCGCCATCGGCCTGGAAGGTGCGGATCTTCTCGTCGGCGATGCGGCCGAGTTCGGTCGCGTCGTAGTCGGCGCTCATCAGGCGGGCCTTGTCGTAGGCCGAGACGTCCTGACCGGCGGCAGCCATCTCTTCGTAAACCTGCTCGCGGAACTTCAGCGTCCAGTTGAAGGACGGCGAGTTGTTGTAGACGAGCTTGGCATTCGGGATGACTTCGCGGATGCGGCTCATCATGCCACCGATCTGGTCGACGTTCGGCTTCTCGGTTTCGATCCAGAGCAGGTCGGCACCGTTCTGCAGCGAGGTGATGCTGTCGAGGACGCAACGGTCTTCGCCCGTGCCGGCCTTGAACTGGAACAGGTTGGAGGGCAGGCGCTTGGGACGCAGCAGCTTGCCATCGCGCTTGATCACGACGTCGGAGGACTGCAGGTCATCGGCGGTCACTTCCTCGCAATCCAGGAAGGCGTTGTACTGGTCGCCGAGGTCGCCCGGTTCCTTGGAGAAGGCGATCTGCTTGGTGAGGCCAGCGCCCAGCGAGTCGGTGCGGGTGACGATGACGCCGTCTTCCACGCCGAGTTCGAGGAAGGCGTAGCGGCAGGCGCGGACCTTCTGGAGGAAGTCTTCATGGGGAACCGTGACCTTGCCGTCCTGGTGGCCGCACTGCTTTTCGTCGGACACCTGGTTCTCGATCTGCAGGGCGCAGGCACCGGCCTCGATCATCTTCTTGGCCAGCAGGTAGGTGGCTTCCGCGTTGCCGAAACCGGCGTCGATGTCGGCGATAATCGGCACGACGTGGGTTTCGTGGTTGTCGATCTTGGCGGTGATTTCCAGTTCCTTGGCCTTGTTGCCGGCGTTGCGGGCAGCATCGAGGTCGCGGAACAGCAGGTTCAGCTCACGGGCATCAGCCTGGCGCAGGAAGGTGTAGAGCTCTTCGATGAGCGCCGGCACGGAGGTCTTCTCGTGCATGGACTGGTCCGGCAGGGGGCCGAAATCGGAACGCAGGGCAGCAACCATCCAGCCCGAGAGGTAGAGGTACTTGCGCTTGGTGTTGCCGAAGTGCTTCTTGATGGAGATCATCTTCTGCTGGCCGATGAAGCCGTGCCAGCAACCCAGCGACTGGGTGTAGTTGGCCGGGTCCTTGTCGTAGGCGGCCATGTCTTCACGCATGATCTTGGCGGTGTACTTGGCGATGTCGAGGCCGGTCTTGAACTTGTTCATGGCGCGCATGCGGGCCACGGCTTCGGCGTCGATCGCGTTCCAGGGGTTGCCCTTGGAGTTGATCAGGTTGGCGGCTGCCTGGATGTCCTGGGAATACGACATGGCATTATCCTCTGTTGGCTGGGTGTAAGTCTGTAAAAACCTGTAACGGCCCTTTTCGGCGGTCCTGACAGTCAGGAGACCCGGAAACCGGCCGTTGCCTGTGCTTCCGCGGATGGCAATGCCTGAAATGACGGTCCGTGTCACGGAAATCCTGTTTGCAATGCACAAAAATCGAGTCAGCTTGTGCAATGCAGTAAAAATGGCGAGTAAAGTTGTGTGAAATTTTACAAGCCGGCCTTGTCAAAAACCTGCCGGCGCATGGCCTGCCCATTTGCGGCACAACTCAAATTTTAGGAATGCCAAGACCAATCATTTCAGTCTTTGCTGCCATGTTGGCGGGACAAGACAAAAGAACAATCCGGTTCAGAGGGGAAACGGGGATGACAAGGATTGCAGCCGCCCTTGGCGGCGTGATGGCCGCACTGTGCGCAACGTCCGCCCATTCGGCCACGGGCGATGTCCCGTTCAACGGCACCATTGCCGGCAGCTGCATGTTCGTGGACGGGACAGCCGGCACGCTGGCCATTGACCCGCTGAACTACCAGAACCTGACGTCGCTGGCGGCACCGGGAACGATGAAGGTGATTGCCACCTCCACCGGCTTCAACATCTCCATGGACAATCCGACGCTGGTGCGCCCTGTCGAGGACACCACGCCGCTGTCCTCCATCGGCGGGGCCTATCACGCGACCGGTGCGACGGTCGTGAACCGTTTCAACACGGACGCGCCCTATGCGCTGAACCAGGGCACGACGAACCTCAACATCTTCTTCTTCGCGGGCAAGACCGGCCTGAACATCTTCCACGCCGGTGTCTATGACGCGCAGATTACGATGCGGTGCGAGTGAGGGCGGCGTTACGTAATCGATGACACGTAGCGGGTAATGCGCAGGCAATCTTCCTCAAGGGGCCAGATGGCGCAAACCACCGGCTCGCCATTGATCTCCTGCTGGCCGAGGATGTCGGCTTTCGGATAGAACATGCGCGTCAGCCGGTAGAGGCGCTCCTCGACCACGGCGATGTAGTGCGTGATGCCGTTTGCCACCCCGTATTCCACTCCGCCCGCTATGTGATCGACCGCGGATTTCTTCTGCCCCGACCGGATACGGCTACTGTCGCTATCATTGGCCGTGCAGTATTTTGAGCTCTCCCAGATGGTAGGTGAGCAAAAGTCCATTCCTGGCGGCACGAGCTCCGGAAAATAGGTCATGAGGAAGGTCGGTTGGGTCGTCGGGATCAGGCGCGAGCCCGCCACCACGTTCCCGTTTTCATCAGCGTTCAGGACATAGGTGCAGGGTGCCTCGTCCAGTTCGTCGCGTTCCTCATCGCCATAGGTCTTCACGTTCCAGCCGAGTGAATCCGCAAAAATGCGCTTTCGCAACCGGAAATAGCTCTTTAGTTCGGTTTGATACCGGTCACGATCACGGGGTTCGATAATCAGAATCATGGATAGGTCCTCCTTGAAACCTATCTATGATCGTGCTGCAACTCAAATACAACTTAAAATTTAATTAATGAAACTACCCCACGTTGTATCGCACGACTGACCATGGCGGCCCGGTTGGTCACGCCCAGTTTGGCCTTCGCACTTTGAAAATGCGCGACGACTGTCCAACGGCTGATGCCAAGGATCGTTGCAATTTCCTCGTCGGTTTTGCCGCTCACTGCCCACTTGAGGCATTCCTTCTCCCGTTCAGTCAGGTATGTGGAGAGATGAATACCGAGCGCTTCCTCGATGATGTTGGAAAGCAGTGCGTGGGCATGTTCCCTGAAATTTGCCGCGCTCAACTGACCGGCTTGTGCCTCATCTTCGAACACGATCGTCGTCACCGACCGGTTTTTCCCGTAAGAAGCTGGCACTGCTACGAAAAATCCGCCGATCAACTGAGCTTTTGCTTCATCAAATATCCTTCTTTCGCAATCATTAAGCTCTGTATCTTTGTTTGGGAAGTAAAGTCCATTTGAGCCAAAGCATTTCTTCAGGATCGGATCCACCATCGCAAATCCGTTCACGGAATAATATTTTATCCACCTTTTTGGATATGTAGAGACAATAATTAAATTCTCACTTCCATCATCATCCTCCAGCTCTGCCCAAACTGTTATGAATCGACAATTTAGAGATTTCTTGAATGAATTCAATTGCCCCAAAAGTGTCTCATTTGCATGATCTTCTGCGGTGAAATCATGGTAGTTAAACAAATGAGTATTCATTGTTTATTTTCGCAATATGTGCTTCGATCTCGTCGCAAATCAGATCGATGCCTGAGGTGTCTATTTCCATGTTAACATCGAAGTATGCGATAAGCACCTTCAATTTTAACGCTTTCTCCAGGATCTCGAGAAAGTAGTATCTCGACGCGGACTTGTTACCGGCATACCGGAATTGTTCGACACTCATACGCATGCTACCCCCAACTCAGCAACTTCGGTCCCCACAGACCCCAGGTAAATCGCAGATTGGGTGCCCGGCCGGTATCCCAACAAGTTGTTAGGCACCACGTTTTGAACAAAATTTTAAGAATTCGATTCGCCTTGGCTTGCCATTGAATGGCGCTGCTTGAATGCATTCCTGCGACGTAGACGCGCTGGATTCCGGATCGCTTCGCGTCCGGAATGGCGGCCGCATAGGAGGGGCACTTCAACGGGAATTCCCTCACACCCTGTCCACAAAACTGTCCAGCACCTTCTTTTGCCCGGCGCGGTCGAAATCCACCGTCAGCTTGTTGCCGTCGACGGCGGCGACATTGCCATTGCCGAATTTCATATGGAACACGCGGTCGCCGATGCTGAAGGCCGAGGGCGAGGCGGAGACGGACTTGGCGACAAGTTCGCCCTCGATGGTGCGAAGGCGCGTGCCCTTGCCGGCGCCGCGGCCTGAATCCGGTTCGCCATAGCCGATGCGCTCCACCGCATGGCCGGAGCGGTTGCCCCAGTTGCGGCTGGTCGCCTCGGTGCGGTTGGCCTGCGCGCGTTGCCAGCCCGGCGTCTGGTAGGTGTTGGAAAAGGCGTCGCCTGCGCCCACCGTGTCGAAGCGCGAAGCGCCATAGGGGTTCTGGCGCGCGCCATATCCGCCCATCGAACCCGCGCCATAGCCGCCATAGGATGAGCCGGTCTCGGCGACCTCCACATGGGCCTCGGGCAGTTCATCCAGAAAGCGCGACGGGATGGTCGATTGCCAAAGCCCGTGGATGCGGCGGTTGGAGACGAACCAGATGTGCAGGCTGGTGCGTGCGCGCGTCACGCCGACATAGGCGAGGCGGCGTTCTTCCTCCAGCCCGGCGCGGCCGCCTTCATCCAGCGCGCGCTGGTGGGGGAAGAGGCCTTCCTCCCAGCCCGGCAGGAAGACCGTATCGAATTCCAGACCCTTGGCCGAATGCAGCGTCATGATGGAGACGGCGTCCATCTCCGCGTTCTGCTCCTTGTCCATCACAAGCGCGATGTGCTCCAGGAAGGCGCGCAGGCTCTCGTAATCCTCCATGGAGCGGATGAGCTCCTTGAGGTTCTCCAGCCGTCCGGGCGCTTCGGCGGAACGGTCGGCCTGCCACATGGCGGTGTAACCGCTCTCGTCGAGGATCTGCTCGGCGAGTTCAGTGTGCGGCATGGTTTCGAGCAGGCCCTCCCAGCGGCGGAAGTTTTCCACCACCTCGCGCAGGGCCGAGCGCGGCTTTGGCTTCAGCTCCTCGGTGCCAACGAGATCGGCGGCGGCCTGCAACATGGAGCAGGCACGGGCGCGCGCCGTGTCATGGACGAGGCGGATGGTGGCTTCGCCAAGTCCACGTTTGGGCGTGTTGACGATGCGCTCGAAGGCGAGATCGTCGGCCGGCTGGCAGACGACGCGGAAGAAAGCCAGCGCGTCGCGGATTTCCATGCGCTCATAGAAGCGCGGGCCGCCAATAACGCGGTAGTTCAGGCCGAGCGTGACGAAGCGGTCCTCGAATTCGCGCATCTGGAAGGAGGCGCGGACCAGGATGGCCATGTCGTTCAGCCTGTGGCCGCGCGTCTGCATGGCCTCGATTTCCTCGCCGACGGCGCGCGCCTCCTCCTCGGAATCCCAGGCGGAGTGGACGATCACCTTGGCGTCGTCCGGCCCGGCCTTGTCGGTGAAGAGTGTCTTGCCGAGGCGGCCTTCATTGTGGGCGATCAGGTGGGAAGCGGCACCGAGAATGTGGGCGGTAGAGCGGTAATTGCGCTCCAGCCGGATGACTTTCGCGCCCGGAAAATCCTTCTCGAAGCGCAGGATGTTGTCCACTTCCGCCCCGCGCCAGCCGTAGATCGACTGGTCGTCATCGCCAACGCAGCAGATGTTTGGGGGGGCGCCACTCTCCCCCCTTGCGGGGGAGATGTCGGCGAAGCCGACAGAGGGGGGGCTTTGGCCCGGATCATGCTCACCCCCCTCTGCCCTGCCGGGCATCTCCCCCGCAAGGGGGGAGAATGGCCTGTCGCCGGCCTTTTCCTCATTGCGCAAATCCTGTGCTTCACTGTGCTCAGCCTGCGATTTACGCTTCGGCCTCTGCGCGATCAGCCGCAGCCACATGTATTGGGCGGTGTTGGTGTCCTGGTACTCGTCGACAAGGATGTAGCGGAATTTCCGGTGATACTCGGCCAGCACGTCGGCATGTTCGCGGAAGATCATGATCGGCAGGCAGAGCAGGTCGCCGAAATCGGTGGCGTTCAGCGTCTTCAGCCGGTCCTGGTAGGCGGCATAGAGTTCGCGGCCCTTGCCGTTGGCGAAGGCGCGCGCGTCGCCCTCGGCGATCTGCGCCGGATAGAGGCCCTTGTTCTTCCAGCCGTCAATCATCTGGGCGAATTGCCGGGCCGGCCAGCGCTTGTCGTCAATGCCCTCGGCCTGGATCAGTTGCTTGATGAGGCGGATCTGGTCGTCGGTGTCCAGAATGGTGAAGTTGGATTTCAGCCCGGCCAGTTCGGCATGGCGGCGCAGCATCTTCACGCCGATGGAGTGGAAGGTGCCGAGCCAGGGCATGCCCTCCACCGCCGGGCCGACGAGATGGCCGATGCGCTCCTTCATTTCGCGCGCAGCCTTATTGGTGAAGGTGACCGCGAGGATCTGCGAGGGGAAGGCGAGGCCGAGATTGAGGATATGGGCGATGCGGGTGGTCAGAACGCGGGTCTTGCCGGTGCCGGCACCGGCCAGCACAAGCACCGGGCCTTCCGTGGTTTCCACGGCGAGGCGCTGCTCGGGGTTCATCGTGTCCAGATAGGGCGCATTGCGCCGCTCCGCCTCGCGGGCGGCCATGGCGCGCGCGGCTATGCCCCCCGGGCGGGCGGGCGGCGGCGCTGACGGTCCGCCAAAGAACGGAATGTCGTCGTCATCGGGAAAATCTGTCATCGCCCGCAATGTAGCGATTCGGGGCCAAATTGCCAGAACAGAGCGAAAACGTGCGGGGAAGGGGAGAGGCGGCCGCCGAGGCGGGAAGCGATCAGCCCCTGCCTTCCATGGAGGAGATGCGCCGGTCGGTGAAGTTGAGCCGCCCGGCGGCAATCTCGGCGGCGATGGCCGCCATGTCCGGATCGCCCGCAACCAGCACTTCGAGTTCGGTCATCTGGTTCATGGCGATGAGACGCAGGATGTCGTCGCGCGGGGTGCCGTCGGCGTAGCGCGGCAGGCGGGCGACGGGCTGGATCAAGTCCGCGCCGCCCTTCTTCACGTGCGAACCTTGCAGGGCGGCCAGATCGTCAGTGTTCACGCCGTCCGGCGCCTCGGCGAAGGCATAGAGGCCGGTGCCCTTGCGCGGAAAGGGATAGACGGCGAGCGCGACATCGGTCACCGCCGGATGGCGCTTCAGCGCGGCAATGATGGACGGGCCTTCCAGATCGATGCGGTCGCCGGTTCCTTCACCGTCGGACCAGTTGAAGATCCCGCGCGTCACCGCGTTATAGAGCTTCTTGCCGGTCATCAGCCAGATGCGGGACGGCAGCGAGCGGCGCGCCAGGATGCGGCGCTCGGCAGGCGTCAGCAGGTGCGGCGCAAAGGAGCGCTTCTGCTTGATGAGGTGGCGGCGGTCCTCATAGGCCATGATGCGGTAGAGGCGTCCGCGCCGCTTGTGCAGCTTTGCCAGCTGGAAGTCGATGACGCCGGCGGAACCATCGGGCAGAACCAGCCAGTTCTGCGGCTTGGCGATGTCGTTGTGGGTGATGCCGGCGCGGCGCATGGCATGCAGCAGGCGGCGCGCATCCTGGTACCAGAAGGCATCCTGCGGGCGGGCCAGATGCAGGGGCGTGCCGTCTGACCAGAGCCGGTAAAGCCCGTCCTTGTCGGTCATCAGAAGGGTCGGCGTGCCGGGAATGCCCTTGACCGCCTTCAATGCGCGGATTTCCTGTCTGGCCAGCTTCCAGGCCACCGGCTTTGACCACCAGGGCGCGGCCGACACGATGCGCCGGATCACGGCCACGTCCGGCGCGTCCTCGAAATAGCCCTTGTGCGTCTCGGAAAAGACGTCGCGCTTGAGGACGGTGGTGGAGATGAAACGGGGCATGGTATCGCGTGAACCGGTTTTGCGCCGTGGAGTCAATGGAAAACAGGGTTGAACGGAACGAAGGGTTGAGGTCCAGCCCATGCGGGGCTGCTCCCTATCGGTGCTCCTCTTCGCTTGCCTGCACCAGCGCGCGGTTGAAACAGGCGAGCGCGCGGATTTGCGTGGCCCATGTCAGCACCATGCCCTTGTCCCGAGGGCCGGCCAGCCGGGCATTGCCGGCGCAAGGCCGAACGATGCCCGAGCTTGCGTGATTTCGAGGTTTCCTGCCAGTTTCCGGCTTCAAACCTTGCATCCATGGCAAGGCTTGCACTATGCCGAGAGGGCTCGCCCTCCGTTGCCGCTTGATCGAGTTTTGCCATGACTGCCACGCCGCCCCTTGACGCAGCGCCTTCCAAGCCCGGGGAACGGATAGCGTCCCTGCCGTTGCTGACTTTCTATGCTTTCCTGGTGGGCTGCGTCGCGGCGCTAGGCGCGATCGGCTTCAAGTTCCTGATCGCCATCATCTACAATCTCTCATTCCATGGCACTTTCTCCCTGCACCTTGAGCCGAACCAGTATGGCGAGCCGAGTGTCTGGGGCGCGGGTATCATCGTCGTTCCGGTGATCGGCGGGCTGATCGTGGTCTGGATCGTGCAGACCTTTGCGCCGGAGGCCAAGGGGCACGGCGTGCCGGAAGTGATGTACGCGATCTACCACAAGGGCGGGAACGTGCGCGGGATTGTGGCCGTGGCCAAATCCTTTGCTTCGGCGCTCTCCATCGGCACGGGTGCGTCCGTCGGCCGCGAGGGGCCGATCATCCAGATCGGCTCGTCCTTCGGTTCCACCTTCGGGCGCCGCCTGGGGCTGATCCGGTCACAGAAGATCATCCTGCTGGCGGCGGGCGCGGGAGCGGGTATCGCAGCGACCTTCAATACGCCACTGGGCGGGGTGCTGTTTGCGGTGGAAGTGCTGCTGCCGGAAATCTCGCCGCGCAGTTTCCTGCCGGTCGTCGCCGCGACAGCCACCTCAACCTATGCCTACCGGCTGGCGATGGGTGCCGAGGCGACATTCTACATCCCGCTCTGGAAGCAGCTTCCGCAGCCCGCCGCCGTAAACCTGACCGAAATCGGCCTTGCGGCTTTCACCGGCGTTGCCATGGGTGTTGCGGCCTGGCTCTTCGTCATTGTGCTGGAATTCATGGAAGACAATTTTGAGAAGATTCCCGGCGGACCCTACCTGCAGAATGTGGCCGGCATGCTGTTCGTCGGCATCATGGGCTACACGTTCATGGTCTTTACAGGCCACTACCATGTCATGAGCGTCGGCTACGCGACCATCCAGGAACTGCTGTCCAACAACACGCTGACGGCGGCACTGCTCATCCTGCTCTTCCTTGGCAAGTTGCTGGCGACAACCGTCAGCCTGGGCGCGGGCGCCTCGGGCGGCATATTCTCGCCGAGCCTTTTCATGGGCGCAACACTGGGCGGTGCGATCGGGGTCATCGGCATGATGTTGTTCCCGGATGCCGGTCTGTCGGTCGAGGTCTTTGCAATGATCGGCATGGGCGCGATGGTGGGCGCGGGTACGAGTGCCGCGATGACGGCCATCGTCATGATCTTCGAGATGACGCGTGACTACAACATCATCCTGCCGCTGGTGCTGGCCGTGGCCATCGCGCTGGGCATTCGCCGGGCGCTGGTCGCCAACGACATCTACACGATCAAGCTTCGCAAACGCGGGCGTGCCATTCCGACCGACCGGACAACCAACATGCTTCTGGTCAACCAGGCCCGCGAGATCATGACCAAGGAATTTCATGTTTTGCCGGCCGAGATGACCGTGCTGGAGGCGCTGCGGCAGATCGGCAACGACACGGTGAAGGAAGTGATCGTCAGCCATGGTTCGCGCATTGCCGGCTATGTCCGGTTTGGCTCCATCCCCTATCAGGCGGACCGGTTTGCCAGCCAGACGCTGGGCGACATCATGCGAACAGATTTCATCATCGCGACCAATCTCAACACGATCAACGATGTCATCACGCGCATGAGTCGGCGCGAACGGACCTGTGCCATCGTGATCGATGCGCGCAATGCAGGCGTCCCGCGCCCGGAACATGTGCTGGGCGTGATCGACCGGGACGAACTGGCAACGGCGCTCATCCGAAACCACTACAACTGACGCCCCGCCCTGTCAGGCCGGCTTGCGTTCGAGCGAAATGGCGCGCCCGGCCCGCTCCGGCATGGGCAGGGCAGCGTGGGCGGCCTGCATGGCCTCGATCTTCTCCATCACGTCGGGCGGGAAGGGCGCCACCTTCGGTCCGCCCATGTCGATGTGAAGCGAAAGGGCCTCGCCGGTTGCAGCCAGCCAGCCCTCCTCGTGGCGAATTTCCTGATAGACACGCAGCCGCTTGGCGTCATGGTCGATAAGGTGAAAGCTCACGGTCACCGTCTCGCCAACATGCAGTTCGCGGACATAGCAGACATGGATTTCGGCCGTGAAGATGCTCATGGCGCGGGTCTTCACATAGTCGGCACCGATGCCGAACAGGGCAAAGGCCTCGTCGGCGCATTTGTCGAAGAGCACGTTGTAATAGGCCATGTTCATGTGGCCGTTGTAGTCGATCCATTCGGGCAGGACCTGCATGGGGGACGAGATGAACGGCGCGTCTGCGGCCATGGGTTTTCCTCCGCTCGCGCTTCCGGCAGTGGACAAGGCGCTGCCGAAAGCCAATAAATCCGGTCCAAGGCGTAACAAATGATCCGGCGGGCGCAAAGCGTCCCGACCGGGTTTCCTGGAGGAAATCATGGCCCTGTCCGATCTTCAGCGCGTGGCGCGCAACGAGGAGGGCATTGCTGCCGTCCTCGGTATCCTGAAACAGCGTTTCGGCGAGCGGATGCAAACCGGCCAGTCGATCCGCGAGCAGCATGCCCATTCGATGACCTATCTTCCCGCCCAGCTTCCCGACGGGGTGGTGTTTGCCGAAAGCGCGGCCGAGGTGCAGGAAGTGGTGCGGGCCTGCGCGGCGCATCGCGTTCCGGTCATCCCGTTTGGCACAGGCACTTCGCTGGAGGGCCACGTGAATGCGCCCGGCGGCGGCATCAGCCTCGATGTCTCGCGCATGAACCACATCCTCAAGGTCAACCAGGACGATCTCGACGTGGTGATCGAGCCGGGCGTGACGCGCGAGCAGTTGAACGATTACCTGCGCGACACCGGCCTGTTCTTCCCGATTGATCCGGGCGCCAATGCCTCGCTTGGCGGCATGGCGGCGACGCGGGCGTCCGGAACCAATGCCGTTCGCTACGGAACGATGCGCGAGAACGTCCTGGCGCTGACGGCGGTGATGGCAGACGGGCGCGAGATCACCACGGCGAAGCGGGCGCGCAAGACCTCCGCCGGATATGATCTCACGCGCCTCATCGTCGGCTCGGAGGGCACGCTCGGCATCATCACTTCGCTGACACTGAAATTGCAGGGCATCCCGCAGGCGATTTCGGGCGGTGTGTGCCCGTTCCCGATGCTGGAAGCGGCCTGCCAGGCGGTCATCATGACGATCCAGATGGGTATTCCGGTTGCGCGCATCGAATTGCTGAACGCGCTCGGCATGACATCCATCAATGCCTATTCCGGGCTCGACTATCCGGAAAGCCCGTGTCTGTTCCTGGAGTTTCACGGGTCGGATGCCAGTGTGAAGGAGCAGGCAGAGCTGTTCGGTGAAATCGCTGCCGAGCTGGGCGGCGGTCCGTTCCTGTGGACGGCGGTGGCCGAGGAACGCGCCAAATTGTGGAAGGCGCGGCATAATGCCTATTTCGCCGGGCTGGCGCTCAGACCGGGCTGCCGGGGCATTTCCACCGATGTTTGCGTTCCAATCTCGCGGCTGGCCGAATGCGTGGCCGAAACCGAGAAGGACATTGCGGCCTCGGGGCTGATCGCGCCGATCGTCGGCCATGCCGGTGACGGCAATTTCCATGTGCTGCTGCTGCTCGACATGGACAACCAGGCGGAGATCGAGGCGGCGGAGGCCTTTGTCGAGCGGCTGAACCTGCGCGCCATCGCCATGGAGGGGACCTGCACGGGCGAGCACGGCATCGGGCAGGGCAAGATGCGCTTCCTCGGTCTGGAACTGGGGGCGTCCGTCGATGTCATGCGCGCGGTCAAGGCGGCGCTTGATCCCGACGGCATCCTCAATCCCGGCAAGATCCTGCCGCCGCAATGAGGGCGCAGCCTGCGCGCGTTGGCGCATTGCCTCTTTCCGGCCATCGCCCATGGGTTAATGTAGGCTTCATCGGAAGTCCGGGAGCAGCCCCCTGAACCGCCTGTTCGTCATTGCCGGATCGCTGGTCGTCGCGGTGCTTGCTGCGGCGCTCATCTTGCCGTGGTTCGTCAACTGGTCAAGCTACAAGGCTGATTTTGAACGGGAAGCGAGCGCGATCCTTGGCCGTGCTGTCAGTGTGAAGGGCAAGGCGGAAGCCCGGCTGCTGCCGTTCCCATCCGTCACCTTCTCCGAAGTCGAGGTTGCCGGGCCAGATGGCGGCGCGCCGGTAATGACGGCGAAGACCTTTTCCATGGATGCCGAACTGGCGCCCTTCCTGCGCGGCGAAATCCTGATTTTCGACATGCGGCTGGACAGGCCGGTGCTGCGCCTCGTCTCGGGCGCCGACGGGCAACTGGACCTGGCGCTGCGGCCGCAGGCGCCGCCCGGCGTGTCGCAGGTGACGCTGGAATCGGTGAAGGTCACCAACGGGACAGTGGTGCTGACGCACGGCAGCAGCGGAACGGAACACCGGCTGGACGGCATTGACGGCGAGGTTTCCGCCGACACGCTGGCCGGGCCGTGGCGCGCGCAGGCGCGGGCCAGGGCCGACGGGCAGGACCTGGCGCTTTCCCTTTCGACGGCCACGCCCGATGCAGACGGCCGCCTGCGGCTGCGTCTTGTCATTGAGCCGGAGCGCATTCCCGTCACCATCGAGGCGGACGGACCGGCACGCCTTGATGATGCGGTTCCGCGCTGGAACGGGCGTTTCCGCATTGCTCCGCGCGTGGCGGGCAAGGACGGTTCGCGGCAGGACTTCTCCATCTCAGTCACCGAGCGCGACAGTACAGCAGCAGCCTGGACGGACCTTGTTGTCTCGGGTGAATTCTCGCTCGACCACAAGCTTCTGGCCTTTGACAGCCTGCGCATGGAAAGTGGCCCGCGCGACGATCCCTATGTCGCAGAAGGCACCGGCTTCATCGATCTCGGCTCCGAGCCCCGCTTTGCGCTGAGTGCGCGTGGCAACCAGATTGCGCTGGAAGAGGAGGCGGGTGCGGCGGCCGGGCCCGGCATCGCGCAGCGTATTGAGGCCCTGCAGGCGCTGGTCGCGCGTTTGCCGCAGCCGGTGATCGGCGGCACGGTCGATCTGGAACTGCCTGCGGTGGTGGCCGGTGACACGACCATCCGCGACCTCAAGGTCTCGGCCAGCCCGCGCGATGGAGCCTGGGACATTGCCGCCTTTTCGGCCAAGTTGCCCGGCCGCACGGTGCTTGAAGCCAAGGGACGGCTGACGGCGGCACCTGCGCTTGGCTTTGATGGAACGTTGCTGGCGGCCATTGCGCAGCCGTCCGGATTTGCCGCCTGGCTCGGCAATTCGGTGGACGATTCGGTGCGGCGCATCGGGTCGGCCGGGTTTTCGGCCAAGGTTGTGCTGTCGCCTGACCGGCAGAGCTTCAACGATCTGGAACTGGTGCTGGGCGGCGCGACCTTCGACGGTTCACTCGTGCGCAGCGGCGAGGCGGGCAAGCCTGCCTTCACCGCGCTCAAGCTTGCTGGGGGCGCGCTGGATTTCGACGGGCTGAATGCCTTTCTCGCGCTGTTTGTCAGCGATGAGGGCGGCTACCGTTTTGGCGAAGATGCCTTCGACATCGATCTCAAGGCCGGTCCCGTGACCTGGGCGGGCATGAGCGCGCAGAGCCTCGACATGGCGCTCCGGCTGCGCAAGGAACGCGCCGACATCGACCGGCTGACCATTGGCGGCCTCGAAGGCGCCCATGTCACCGCTGCCGGCCATGTCACCGGCTTTCCCGGTCCGGCAGCAGGCGAGATCGACCTGTCGGTGACCGGCGAGGATCTCGCCCCGCTTGCGCGTCTGGCGGCAACGCACCTGCCGGAGGGGGCTCTGCGGGACGGAATCGTCAGGCGGCTGGACGCTTATCCGGGCCTGCTTGCCAACGGGCAGATGCGCCTGGCGCTGTCCTCTACCGTCAAGGCCGACGGTCTGCGCGATGCGGTGCTGACGGCGGAGGGGACAGCCGGGGAAACGGCAATCTCGCTGACCAGTGCCTTCAACGGCGATCCGGCCGAACCTCTCAAGGCGCAATGGTCGCTGCAAGCCAAGGGCAGCAACCCGGATGCCGCGCCGCTGCTGGCGCTGTGGGGCGTGTCCGCCCTGCCGCTCGGACTGGGCGGTGCCGCCGAAAGTGAATTGACCCTGTCCGGCATTCCCGCAACGGGTATGGACGCCAAGGCATCGCTGACGGGCGACGGAGCCGCGCTGACCTTCACCGGCGCCGCCGGGCTTGGCGAGGGGCTCACGCTTACCGGCAAGGTGACGGCACGCGGCGATGATTTTTCTCCCTGGCTGATGGCGTCGGGCCACGGCATCACCGGTATGGAGCTGGGATTGGCCGCCGCCCTGGAAAGCCCGCTGACGCTTTCGGGCGGCGTGCTGGGGCTGCCGGCACTGCAAGGCAGCGTCAACGGGACGGCGCTGACCGGAGGCGTGGAAATCCGCGCATCGGGCAACGAGGGCGCCGAGCGGCTGAAGGTGACCGGCGCCTTGCAGCTTGCGGCGCTGGATGCACCCTGGCTCGCCAGTCTGCTGTTCGGGGAGAGCGTCCATCCGGACGAAGCGGGCTGGGCGGACAAGGCTTTCCCGCAATCCGCGCCGTTTCCCTTCGACTTCGATCTCGGCCTTCGTGCCGGACGCCTTGACTTCGGCACATGGCCGGCGGCACAGGACGTGAAGGCCCGCGCGAGCCTGGCCGGGGGCAAGCTGTGGATTGCCCATCTGGAGGCCAGGCTTGCGGGCGGGCAGGTGACTGCGCTGGGCGAGCTGTCCAATTCTGCCGGCAGTGGCCTGGTGAACGGTCAGGTGCAACTGACTGGTGCCGATGCAGCTGCCTTGCCGCTCGGACCCTTTACCGGCAAGCTGTCGGTCTCCGCGGCGCTGTCGGGCAGCGGCAAATCGGTGCGGGCGCTGATGGCGTCGCTGTCCGGTTCAGGCACGGTGAGCCACGCCGGGTTGGAGGTTGCCGGTCTTAACGGTGATGCCTTTGCGCCGCTGCTTGCCGCAGCGAACAAGGCCGGGCGGGAGGTCAATGACCCGGCCGTGGCCGGGTTTGCGCCTGCTATCCTGCGGGGTGGGCGCCTTGCCCTCAAGGATGGCGATTTCGCGTTCACGCTGGCCGGCGGCGTTGCGCGCACGCCGCCGCTCAGGCTTGATGCTGGATCGGCGACGGTGCTTGCCGAACTGAGCGCGGATGCGGAGGCATCGGTGGCGGCGGCAAGCGGAACGGTGCTCTACGATGCCGGACCGGAGGCGCTGACCGGTGCCGAACCGGCGGTCGAGTTCTCCTGGAACGGCGTGCCGGGAGACGGAAACCTCTCGCTGGATACGGGTCCACTTGCCCGCTTCTTCACCCAGCGCGCGCTTGAAATCGAGCAGGCGCGGGTGGAGGCCATGCAGGCAGTGCTTTTGGAAAAGCAGCGCCTGCGGCGCGAAGTGCGCTATTTCGCGGCCCTATCGGCTGAGCGCGAACGCAAACGCCTTGAAGAGGAAGCACGGCGCAAGGCCGAAGAGGAGGCGCAGCTGAAGGCGGAGGAGGATGCCCGGCGCAAGGCCGAGGAGGAGGCGAGGCTGAAAGTGGAAGAGGAAGCACGGCGCAAGGCCGAAGACGACGCCGGAAGGCGCGGAGATGAGAACAGGACCGCGCCGCCGGTGCAAGAGGGTGCCGGTGAGTTCCTGAAACCTGGCGGAGACCTGACGATAAACCGCATCCTGGAAAACACGCGGGAATTTTGATGGGCGCGTCCCTTGGTCCGGATGGCCCGGGCTTCGGCGGCAGCGGCAGGAGGCACATGATGATCGAAAGCGTTGATGATTTCCTGTCTCGCGGATGCGGGCGCTGCGGCCGGTTCAACACGCCGGATTGTTCAACCCGGCGGTGGCGGGACGGGCTGGAGGCGTTGCGCCGAATCTGCCTGGAAGCCGGCCTGTCCGAAACGGTGAAATGGGCGCATCCCTGCTATGTTTCCGACGGGCGCAATATCGCGGTTCTCGGGGCGTTTCGCGATGACTTCCGCATTACATTCTTTGCTGGCAGCCTGTTGAAGGACCCTGCAGGTGTGCTTGAAAAACCCGGAGAAAACACGCGGCACGCCAACATGATCCGGTTTACCGATACAAGCCAGGTGGCCGGTCATGAAGCCACGATCCGGGCGTATCTGGATGAGGCAGCCCTCTATGCCCGGCAGGGGATCAAGCCGGAAAAGCTTGAGGCTGAATGGGAGGTTCCGGAGGAGCTGGCAGAAGCGCTCGATTCCGATCCGCAACTCGCCGAGGCCTTTCACGCCCTGACGCCGGGGCGGCAACGAAGCTATGTCCTCAATCTCGCCGCAGCGAAAAAGACGGAGACGCGGATCTCGCGCATTGCCGGCTTTCGTGACCGGATCCTGGCGGGAAAGGGCGCGAACGAGCGCTGATCCCGCGCCGTTCAGATTTTCGGGCAACCATGGTGATGCAAAACAACAGATATTCCGGCCTCTGGTTTCCGGCAATCGGGTTGCATGCCCTCCACCAGATCGAGGAGGGGATCAGCTTCTTCTCATGGTATGCGGATCATGCCGCTCTCATGCCGGGCTGGATCCGGATCATCAGCGCGAGCCGTGCGGAAACCTGGGCGCAGCATCCGGACCTGTTTGCCTTGGTGTCAGCCGGGCAGATCATTGCGGTATCGACGCTGGCAATGCTGTTCCGGCGAAACGAAGCCGCGACCCGTTTCCTGCTGCTGCTCTATCTCCTCGGCATCACGTTCTTCTTTGGATGGCACATCCTCTCGGCCTATCTGGCGCATGCCTATGCGCCAATCATGGTGACGAGCATCGGCGGCTTTTTCTTCCTGCCGCGCTGGTTCAAAACCCTGCTCAAGCCTGCCGACGCCTGAGCGCGGGGCTTGTGCGATGACGGTGGTCCGAGGGACGTGACCGTGGCCTCAGGCTGGCGATCTGCCCGCCTTCAAATGTGCCAGCACGGCAAGGCGGAGCGCTGACGACAGGTTGGTGTTGCGCGGGCGGGTCTCATCGATTTCAGCGACAAGGGCGGCCAGCGACAGGCCGCGCTGTTTCGCGATGGCCTCCAGTTCCGCGAAAAATTCCTGCTCCAGCGAAAACGAGGTGCGGTGCCC
Source organism: Brucellaceae bacterium (assembly GCA_020637755.1). Classification (GTDB taxonomy): domain Bacteria; phylum Pseudomonadota; class Alphaproteobacteria; order Rhizobiales; family Rhizobiaceae; genus Zhengella. The sequence goes on from JACKJW010000004.1 coordinate 33,986, forward strand.
GTGAATGGAGACCGAGCGTTTCACCACGGCGCTGGGCGGCATGCTCACGGCTCGCTGGTTTCGGGCTTGTCGCGGCGATGGCCCGACAGGCGCGCGGCCTCCAGCGACCGGGTGTTGCCCGTCAGCTCGCGCTCGGCGCGGGACACTCCATGGGTGATGCGGTTCTGTTCGGCTTGGGCCTCGCGCTCGCCGCGTGCCTTGCGCTTGCGGGCCATGCGAAGATTGACGACGTCGCCCATGCCGTCACTTGTTCTTGCGGAAGGCGTCCAGCGAGACGACTTCGGCGGCCGGTTTCTCGCCATCGGCAGGCTTTTCGGCGGCGGGCTTCTTCTTCTCGGACTTGTCAGCCTTTTCCGTCTTGGGCTTGGCCGCCGCCGGGGCAAGCACCGGCTTCTCGGCTTTCGGGGCAGGGACAGGCGCCAGTTCGGTGATCTGGGCTTCCTGTTTCTCTTCCACGCGGACGTCGAACTCCAGCTCGAAATTCACGGAAGGATCATAGAAGCCGCGCACGGCGGAGAAGGGGATTTCCAGCTTTTCGGGAATGTCGGAAAAGGACAGTCCGACCTCGAAGCCGCTGTCCGTCACCTTCAGGTCCCAATACTGGTACTGGAGCACGATGGTCATCTGCTCCGGGTACTTTTCCATCAGGCGCGACGAGATGCGCACGCCCGGCGCATGGGTCAGGAAGGTGATGAAGAAATGATGGTTGCCCGGCAGACCCGTACGCGCCACTTCCGACAGAACCTTGCGCATGACGCCGCGCAGGGCTTCCTGCGCCAGGATATCATAACGGATCTGGTCCTTGGACATGGGCGGCTTCGCTCCCGGAATCTCGACTGGCCAAAGATTTAGAGCAGATTTCACGGCGGCGCAAACAGGATTGCTGGCCGGTGACGGGGAAAGGCGGACTGGAGGGAAAGTGGAGGCTTCTGTTGCCAGGCGCCTCCGGGCCCCGCCTGCCGGTGCTACCCGTCAGGACTTGATTTGAAACAGTCGCACCGCCTTAGGCAGCGAGACGAGCTTCAGCATAGTTGTCGTTTGCAACTATAAGGTTGACCCGATGACGGTGGTATCATGCCGGGCAAAAGCGCGCTCTTTACACCCTCGTCGATCCTGTTTCGCCCCCGTCAGGAGCCGCTGCCGTTTCAGCGGATTCTGGTGGAGGCGCCGGGTACCGCCCCCGGGTCCGAATGGTTTATTACAACGGCCGTTTATCGCCATAGCCGGTCAAGCCGGCACCCCACATATAGGCGCTTGTCTTGAGAATGAAAAGGGCAGGGACGTCACCGCCACTGCTGAGGATGACGCGCTGCGGGATTGACTTCACGAGGATGGGTTGTAGCCTGCCGCAGCGTGAATTCCGGGGAAGCGGATTCGCGCAACAGGACTTATCCAGGGGGCCGGCCATGGGAATGGCCGCCATAGCGCCAAAGGGAGTTTCGCCATGGCCGACTATCTTGCCGATGTGAAGAAATACGATGCGGGTGCCGATGAGGCGATCGTCAACAAGATCGTCAAGCATCTGGGCATTGCGCTGCGCTCGCGCGACGCTTCGCTGGTGTCCTGCACCGATCCGTCGGAACTCGACCGCGTGGTGGAAAAGTGGTGCGGCAAGAAGCTTGGCGTCACCGGCGATGCCGCCTCGGGCGCCGTCCAGTCCGTCTGCGAGACCATGAAGGCCGACAAGACCAAAGCGCGCGTCACCTTCTACTATCTGGTGGCCAAGGAACTGGGCAAGCTCGGCGATCTGTGAGCCGGGTTTTTCCCGTCCATGACGGAAGGGCCGTGGCGCAAGCCGCGGCCTTTTGCCGTTCACCGGCTGGGCAGCGGCAAAGCCTGCCGCTTCTCCACAAGCGCTTTGCCCGTCAGCGCTGACACCGGTGGCCCGGCTGGTCTAAGGTGTCAGGCGGAATCATCTGACCGGACCTGCCGATGCACCAATATCTCGATCTCCTGGAACATGTGATGGACACCGGCTTCGACCGGGGTGACCGCACGGGCACGGGCACGCGTTCGGTCTTCGGCCATCAGATGCGCTTCGACCTTTCGCAAGGCTTCCCGGTGCTGACCACCAAGAAGCTGCACCTGCGCTCGATCATCCATGAACTGCTGTGGTTCCTGAAGGGCGACACCAATATCCGCTACCTTCAGGACAACGGCGTTTCCATCTGGGATGAGTGGGCCGACGAGAATGGCGAACTCGGCCCGGTCTATGGAAAGCAATGGCGGTCCTGGCCGGACGGCAAGGGCGGGACGATCGACCAGATCGCCAATCTGGTCCACCAGATCCGTACCAGTCCCAATTCGCGCCGCCTGATCGTTTCCGCCTGGAACCCGGCGGAAGTGGACCACATGGCGCTGCCGCCGTGCCACTGCCTGTTCCAGTTCTACGTGGCGGACGGCAGGCTCTCCTGCCAGCTCTACCAACGCTCCGCCGACATTTTTCTCGGCGTGCCGTTCAACATCGCTTCCTATGCGCTGCTGACGCTGATGGTCGCGCAGGTGACCGGCCTGAAGCCCGGCGAATTCGTGCACACGCTGGGCGACGCGCATCTCTATCACAATCATTTCGACCAGGCGCGCCAGCAACTTGGCCGCACCCCGCATCGCCTGCCGGTGATGGAGCTCAATCCCGCCGTCACCGATCTGTTTGCGTTCACCTATGAGGATTTCCGGCTGGTGGGTTACGAGGCCGCGCCCTCCATCAAGGCCCCGATTGCCGTATGAGCGCGCCCGCCATCGTCATCGTCGTTGCGGCATCGCTCAACAATGTCATCGGGCGCGACGGAGACATGCCGTGGAAGCTGTCGAGCGACCTGAAGCGCTTCAAGGCGATCACCATGGGCTGTCCCGTCATCATGGGGCGCAAGACCTTTGACAGCATCGGCAGGCCGTTGCCGGGGCGGCTCAACATTGTCATCTCGCGGGATTTTGACTGGGAGGCTGACGGGGTCATCCGGCTCGGGTCGCTCGATGCGGCACTGGACCTGGCGCAGGCCCATGTCGAAGCAGCAGAGCGCGACGCGGTGGACAAGGGCGAGGAGCCGCCCGAACTGGATATCTGCGTCATCGGTGGCGGGCAGGTCTATGCTCAGGCACTGGCGCTGGCCGATGCTGTCCACCTGACGCGGGTTCTGGCCGAGATCGACGGCGACACGCATTTTCCTCCACTCGACCCGGACGACTGGACGCTGGAGCATGCAGAAGACGTGCCGGAGGGGCCGAAGGACAGTCACGCGACGCGCTACGAGGTCTGGCTCCGGCGTGATGCGGCGGATCGTCCCTGACCTGTCCGCGCGTTCACTTTAACCGCGCTTTATTCGCCAAAACCGCCGGGGCCTGCGTTGAAAGGGCTTCCGCGCATACCTATAACCAAGCAAACGTGACCGTAAGCGCACCACAGTCCCTGCGGGGGCAAGAGGAGTAGGAATGCCCTGGAGCAATCAAGGTGGGAATGGCGGCCCGTGGGGCGGCAACAACAACAAGGGTCCCTGGGGCCAGGGGCCGAACGGCCCGCGCGGGCCGCAGAACACTCCGCCCGACCTTGAGGACATCATCCGCAAGGGTCAGGACCGCCTGAAGAATGCGCTTCCCCGCGGCTCGGGCACACCCGCCCTGTTCGGTCTGATCGGCGCCGGCCTGCTGGCGCTGTGGGTGTTCCAGTGCATCTATACGGTCCAGCCGGACGAGCTGGGCGTCGAGCTTCGCTTCGGCAAGCCGAAGGAAGAGATTTCAGAACCCGGCCTGCATTTCCATTTCTGGCCGGTCGAGACGGTCGAGATCGCCAATACGGCCGAAAAGCTGGTCAATATCGGTGGCGGCAACCAGCGCGCTTCGTCGGGTCTGATGCTGTCGGGCGACCAGAACATCGTCGACGTGCAGTTCTCGGTCGCCTACCAGGTGGCCGATCCGCGCGCCTATCTCTTCAAGGTGGCCGATCCCGATGACACGCTGCGTTCGGTTGCCGAAAGCGCAATGCGTGAAGTGGTCGGACGCCGCCCGGCGCAGGACATTTTCCGCGACAACCGCCAATCCATTGCCGACGATGTGCGCCAGATCGTGCAGCAGACGCTGGACGACTATGGTGCGGGCCTGAACATCAATGCAATTTCGATCGAGGATGCGGCGCCTCCGCGCGAGGTGGCCGACGCCTTCGACGAAGTGCAGCGCGCCGAGCAGGACGAGGACCGGTTCCGCGAGGAAGCCAACCAGTATTCCAACCAGAAGCTGGGTCAGGCGCGTGGTGAAGCCGCGCAGGTTCGCGAGGACGCGGCTGCCTACAAGAACCGGGTTGTGCAGGAAGCCGAGGGTGAGGCGCAGCGCTTCCTGTCGGTTTACGAGCAGTACAGAAACGCGCCGGAAGTGACACGCAAGCGCCTGTTCCTGGAGACCATGGAAGAGGTGCTGAAGGGATCCGACAAGGTGATCATCGAACAAGGCCAGAACGGGCAGGGCGTCGTGCCCTACCTTCCGCTCAACGAACTCTCCAAGCGCCAGGGAGCCAAGTGATGAACCGTTACACCCTTCTCGGTGGCGTGGCTGCACTGGCTGTCGTCGCCATCCTGTCCTCCATCTATGTCGTGAACGAGCGTCAGCAGGCCATCGTGCTGCGCTTCGGCGAGATCGTCGATGTGAAGACCGAGCCCGGCCTTTATTTCAAGGCGCCCTTCGGCTTTGCCGGTGCCGACAATGTGCAGATCGTCGAGGACCGCATCATGCGCTTCTCGCTGGACGATATCCGCGTGCAGGTGTCGGGCGGCAAGTTCTATGTGGTCGATGCGTTCCTCGCCTTCCGCATTTCCGATCCGCGGGTGTTTCGCCAGGCCGTGTCGGGCTCGGTGAACCTTGCCGAGCAGCGGCTGCGCACCCGCATGGATGCCGCGCTGCGCCGGGTCTACGGCTTGCGCGGCTTCGAGGCTGCCCTTTCGGAAGACCGCACCGTGATGATGCGCGAGGTGGCTGAACAGCTGAAGACGGATGCGGCGCTTCTGGGCCTTGAAATCAAGGATGTGCGCATTCGCCGGACCGACCTGACAGAGGAAGTTTCGGAGCAGACCTACAACCGCATGAAGGCCGAGCGCCTTGCCGAAGCCGAGCGGCTCAGGGCACGTGGCCGCGAAGCGGCGCAGACCATCAAGGCGCGCGCCGACCGTCAGGTTGTGGAAATCGTGGCCGAGGCGCGCAAGGAAAGCGAAATCCTGCGCGGCGAGGGCGATGGCGAGCGCAACCGCGTCTTCGCCGAAGCCTTCTCCAAGGATCCGTCATTCTTCGAGTTCTACCGCTCCATGGCGGCCTACCGTTCGGCGCTTGAAAAGGACGGCACGACGATGGTTCTGTCGCCCAATTCGGAATTCTTCCGCTTCTTCAAGGATGCTTCCGGGACCAAACCGGCGGCACCTGCCAACCAGTAGGCGGGCGGGTCTCCCGTGAACGATTTTCTGGCTGCCCTCGGACTCATGCTTGTGTTCGAGGGCATTCTCTATGGTGCGTTCCCCGGCGTGGTGCGGCGCATGGCCGAAGAGATGCGCGCCATGCCCGACAGTTTCATGCGGGTGGCAGGCATCGGCGCGGCGGCGCTTGGCGTTTTGGTGGTCTGGCTTGTGCGCGGGTAACGCGAAATTCAATTCCTCCAGCCAGGTTGCAGCCTGTGCAAGCCCATCATTCGGCCCTAATCTTTGCCGAACAATCGCGCGATCGCGCCCGACCGGAGAAACCCGATGCCCGTCCAGCCCCTCTCGTTCCTGACCCGCGGCTTCACCGTCGTGGCGACTGCCGCTCTGCTGGTACTGGCACAGCCGCTTGCGGGCGTGACGGAGACAGGCATTGCGCGCGCGCAGGGGCCGGAGTCCGTAGCGGACCTGGCAGCCGGATTGCTCGATGCGGTCGTCAACATCGCCACCTCGCAGAACCAGCCCGGCGCGGAGGATGACGAGAACGTGCCGGTGCCGGATCTGCCGGAAGGCTCGCCGTTCAAGGAATATTTCGACGAGTTCTTCAAGGACAAGGGTCCGAAAAAGGGGCCGAACAAGACCAACTCGCTGGGCTCGGGCTTTGTGATCGATGCCAAGGAAGGCATCGTCATTACCAACAACCACGTCATTGACGGCGGTGATTCCATTGAAGTTGTCTTTCCCGACGGCAAAAAGGTCCCGGCGACCCTGAAGGGCACCGACCCCAAGACCGACATTGCCGTGCTCCAGATTGATCCGGCCAAGCACAAGCTGACCGAGGTGAAGTTCGGCGATTCCGCGCAGATGCGCATCGGCGACTGGGTGATGGCGATCGGCAACCCGTTCGGCCTGGGCGGCACGGTGACAGTCGGCATCGTCTCGGCGATCAACCGCGACATCAATGCCGGGCCCTATGACGATTTCATCCAGACGGACGCCGCCATCAACCGCGGCAATTCCGGCGGCCCCCTGTTCAACATGAAAGGCGAGGTGATCGGCATCAACACGGCCATCATCAGCCCGTCGGGCGGTTCCATCGGCATCGGCTTTTCCATTCCTTCCAAGCTCGCCATGACGGTGATCGGGCAGTTGCGCGAGTTCGGTGAAACGCGGCGCGGCTGGCTGGGCGTGCGCATCCAGCCGGTCAGCGACGACATTGCCGAGAGCCTCGGCATGAAGGAAGCCAAGGGTGCACTGGTGGCCGGCATCGTGAAGGGCGGACCGGTTGATGACGGCTCGATTCTCGCCGGTGACGTGATCACGACCTTCGATGGCCGTGCCGTCAACGACATGCGAGACCTGCCGCGTATCGTCGCCGAAAGCCCGGTCGGCAAGGATGTGGATGTGACCGTGGTGCGCAAGGGCGAGGAAATCCAGGTCAAGGTGAAGCTCGGGCGGCTGGAGGATGGCGACAAGCTGGCCTCCGAGGAGACCGAGGATGGCAAGGCGGACGACGCCAAACCGGACGAGCCGGTCGCTTCGGCCAAGGTGCTGGGCATGACGCTTGGCGAGCTGGACGACGCGGCGCGCGAGACCTATGGCGTGGCCAAGGAGGTCAATGGCGTGGTCATCACCGGGGTGGACGAGGGCTCGCTTGCGGCCGAGCGCGGCATCCAGGCGGGCGACGTCATCACCGAGATCGCTCAGGAGAGTGTGTCAGCTCCGGAAGACGTGCTGAAGCGCATCGAAAAGCTGAAGTCGCAGGGGCGGAAGAACGCCCTGCTGATGCTCGCCTCCAAGAGCGGCGATCTGCGCTTCGTGACCGTCCGGATGGAGTGAGAAGCTGATTTAGGCGATCAGATCAAGCCGTTGAAACCAGTAAGGAAAGGCGGTCCGTGCGGGCCGCCTTTTGCCGTTTCGCAGACGTCGATGTCAGGCGACGAAATCGGTCTTGCGGTAGCCCTGGATGTAGAGCAGCGCGGTCAGGTCGCCGTGATCGATGCGCATGGCCGCCTGGGCTGCGACCGACGGCTTGGCGTGCAGCGCCACGCCCGATCCGGCAAGCTGGATCATGCCGAGGTCGTTGGCGCCGTCGCCGACCGCGATGGCATCGGCGGGCGTCACGCCGAGCTTTCCGGCGATTTCGAGAAGGGCGTCCACCTTGGCCTGCTTGCCGAGGATCGGGTCGGTCACGGTGCCGGCCAGCGTGCCGTTCTCCTCCACCAGCGTGTTGGCGCGGTTCTCGTCGAAGCCGATCATGGCGGCGATGCGCGAGGTGAAGGCGGTGAAGCCGCCCGACACCAGTGCGGTGTAGCCGCCATGGGCGCGCATTGTCTGCACCAGTTCGCGGCCGCCCGGCGTGAGCGTGATGCGGCTGGCGATGACGCTCCCGATCACGCTGACCGGCAGTCCCTTCAGCAAGCCGACGCGTTCACGCAAGGCAGGCTCGAACTCGATCTCGCCATTCATGGCGCGCGCGGTGATGGCGGCGACATGGGCCTTCAGCCCGGCTTCGTCGGCCAGCTCGTCGATGCATTCCTGACCGATCATGGTGGAATCCATGTCGGCGATCAGGATCTTCTTGCGGCGGGTATCCTGGTCCTGCACCACCACGTCGACCGGTGCGCCATCGAGTGCGCTTCGCAATGCGGCTTCGGCAGCGGCGCCGTCCGCCCCGTCCATCAGCACGATGTCGCAGGCCATGCCGTCAGCCAGCCAGTAGAGGCCGCTTGCCTCCACCGCGCCGAACGCCTTATCACCGAGTGCAGGTGACAGGAGACTGTCGCGCGGATTGGCGATGAGAGTGGCGACGAGCGGCATGGAGATGATCCCGGAAACTGGAGAGGCGGTGAAAAACGCCATCCTGATAGCCGGGCCGACGGCCAGCGGCAAGTCGGCTCTGGCCGTGGAACTGGCGCTTGCCAAGGGCGGCGTGATCATCAATGCCGATTCCATGCAGGTCTATTCGGTTCTCGACCGGCTGACGGCGCGCCCGCCCGCAGAGGATCTGGCGGCTGTGCCCCACCACCTGTTCGGTACGGTGCATCCGGGCGTACCGTGGTCGACGGGGCACTGGCTGCGCGCCGTCGAAACGCTGCTGGCCACCGGGCTTGACGGGCGGGTGCCGGTCTTTGTTGGCGGCACGGGGCTCTATTTCAGTGCGCTTCTCGGCGGCCTGTCACAGATGCCCGACATTCCGCCCGCCGTCCGGGCTTACTGGCGCGCGCGTCTGGAGCGCGAGGGCGACGCGGCGCTGCATGGAGAACTGTCACGCCTTGATCCCGCCGGTGCCCAGAGGCTGCGAGCAAGCGATGGCCAGCGCATCGTGCGGGCGCTGGAGGTGCTGGAGGCAACGGGCAGGCCGATTTCGTATTGGCAGGGGCAGACCGGACGGGCGCTTGTCGATCCGGCCACGGCGCATGCGATCGTGCTGGAACCGGACCGTGCTTGGCTTGCCCGGCGCATCGAGGCACGGCTTCGCGCGATGGCCGCCACCGGCGGGCTCGAGGAAGTGCGCGCGCTGCTTGACCTGGGTCTGGACCCCGCGATGCCGGCCATGAAGGCGATTGGCGTGCGGGAATTCGGCGCGGTGCTCGATGGATCGGCGGAGCTTGAAGAGGCGATCAGGCACGCGGCAACGGCAACGCGGCAGTATGCGAAGCGGCAGATGACGTGGTTCCGCAACCAGCTTGGTGCCTCGTGGCAGAGGCAGGCTGTGCCATGAAGCGGCCGATGACGTCACGTCATTTGCCGGATTGATCCCAACAGATTGATATTGCGGCGCGAATTGCTCATGTGGCAAGTCGGGCTTACCCAACGTAATTTCAGCCTTTTGCGATGGCCTTAACCCAAGGTTAGGGGCTTGAGTGTAAGGACTGGGAGAGTGAAAAATTTCGGGGGCTGTTTTCCTTCCCATGCGACTGCACAAGTCCGAGCTTGCCTATATCGTGCTGGTTCTCCTGCTGATTGCGTCGGCAGGCGTTCTGCTGTCGGCACTCGGCATGGTGGACAGTGCGGGCAGCGGACGCTCCCTTTACATCCGGCTGGTAACGGCACTTGGCATTCTCGGTTCCGGCATCCTGTTCGGTCTGGTCTTCATCTATCCCATCCTTCGCAGCCAGGTGCGCGAGGAAAGCCAGTTGCGCGAGATGACGCAGTCGCTGTCAAAGCGTTCCGAAACACTGGAGCATGCGGCGCTGACCGACGGCCTGACCGGCATGCAGAACCGCCGCTATTTCGACGATGCGCTGGCGGAATATCTGGAAGAATTCCGCCGGATCGAGCGGCCGGTCGGCCTGATGGTACTCGACCTGGATCACTTCAAGATGGTCAATGACACCCATGGCCATGATGTGGGAGACGATGTGCTGCGCTCGGTGGCCCAGTGTCTTCGTGAATTCACGCGTTACCACGATGTGGTCGCGCGCCTCGGCGGCGAGGAATTCGCCGTGGTCGCGCCGAACATGGACATTGATACGCTTGCCAAGTTCGCCGACCGCATCCGTTCCGCGATTTCGCAGCTCACCATCTCTTCGGGCAACATCCGCCTACGCGTGACGACCAGCATTGGCGTTGCCGTCTGGGATGGCCGGGAAAGCGGTGAGGAATTCTACAAGCGGGCCGACCGCCAGCTTTACCAGGCCAAGCGCCAGGGCCGGAACCGCGTCTGCGCCTGACCCGGGCGCCGCCTCGCAGAGCAAATCCATTCCTTCAGGACAAATCCGGAAAGTGAAACCCCGCGCGAGCGGGGATCATGGTCTTGAACACAAAGGACAAGGCCGATTGGGCCTTCCTGGCCCGATTGCCGGACCCAGGATCGCCTCCCACACTCAAAGCGCCGGGAAAAGTATCAGGGCCGGCTGACCCGGAAGGAGCGGATCAGGTCGCTTGCCCCGGCCGGGCGCGGCGCGGGATCAGCAGCGCGCGGCTCCATGCGGGCTGCAGGCTGAGCAGCACGGGGAGGGGATGGCGGGACGTTGCGGGACGGTTCGGCTGCAGGCTGCTGCCTGGGAGCTGCATCGGCCGGCGTGCCGTTGGCCGGCGTTCCGTCCGCATACCAGAATTGCGGGCCGGTTCCAGGTGCAGGTGGCTCGCGGTACGAAACAGGAGCGTCCCCGTCGGACTGGCCCTGCGGGGTGATGGCTGCAACGGCGGCGGCAGGCGTCCAGACCGGCGGCGCGGCAGGGCGCTCGGGCTGCTTTGCAGGCGTTGCAAGATCGGCCAGCGATGGCGCTGCGGGCGGCGCGGATGTGACGCGGGCCAACAGATCGGCATCCACCTCGGCGTCGAAATCCGGCTCTTCGTCCATGAAGAGGTCTTCGGTCGATTTTTCCAGATGGCGCATGCGCTTGATGATCTGGTCCAGATTGATGGCCTCGGTGCCCGTCTTCATGCGGGCCTGCTGCTCGTAGATGTGAGCGCCGGGCAGGTCCTTGGCGGCAATGGTCTCGAAGACCATGCGCATCGGCGCGTGGAAGGCTTCGCCGAAGGCAATGCACTCGCGGTTGGCAACCGAGGACAGGAAATTGGTCATCGAGCGTGCCGCGCCCGTGATCGCCTTGCGGATGATCTCCTGGTCGCGGTCATTGCCCAGACGCATGGCGAAAATCGTGTTGCACTGGGAAAGGATCGTCTGGTCCAATTCGCCCGGGCGCTGCGTGATGACACCCAGATAGACGCCGTATTTGCGGCCTTCCTTGGCAATGCGGGCAATGGCCTGACGCGTCGGCCAGAAGCCGGCGTTCGGGTCCGAAGGGATATAGCGGTGCGCTTCCTCGCAGACCATCAGTGTCTGGATTGCGCCGTCGGAACTCAGTGCCAGATCGAAGGCCATGCGGCAGAGAACGGACACGACCGAATTGACGACTTCGGCCGGCAGGTTCGACATTTCAAAGACGCAAATCGGCTTGCCGCGCTGGGGCAGGCGGAAGACATGGCTGATGACCGGCTGCAGCGTATCGGAAATCGTCTTGGCACCGAACATGAAGCGGAAGCGCGGGTCACCCAGCAGTGACTCGATACGGTTCTTCAGGGCGCGCAGATAGGGCCGGTCAGACTTGCCGTCGAGCTGACCTGCCCGGTCGTCAATCAGTTGCAGCAGGTCGACGATGCGGTAGGGGACCGGCGTGTCGGCGGTCAGAGAGGTCACGTCGCGGTCGCGCTTGAGAAGCTGCGACGCGCTCTGGCCCGTTTCGGCTCGGCGGTACCGCTCCTTGGCCAGCGGGATCAGGTCTCGCAGGGCATCCACTTCATTGGCAACCGGTGTACGGCCGCGGAAGATGACTTCCGTCAATTCCTCCAGCTTGAAGATCCAGAAGGGCAGGTCCAGCTGGTTGGCGTCCACCGTGATGGCCTTGTCGGCAAAGGCAGTGGTAAACTCGTTGTGCGGGTCGAGCACGATGACGCGAATATCTGGGCGCTTTTCCACGACCTTGCGCAGGATGAGCGACACGGCGGTCGATTTGCCAACGCCGGTGGTGCCGACCACCGCGAAGTGACGCGCCAGCAGCTTGTCGATGTCGATGAGCGCAGGAATGGAACGGTCCTGCGTGACCTCGCCGATGGAGACGGCTTCGCGCGACGTGGACTCATAGATCGCCTTCAGGTCTCCGGAGCGGATGCGGTGGGCGACCGCTCCCATATGGGGATAGCTGGTGATGCCGGTGGAGAAGTTTGCCTTACCGTTGTCGCCGGTCGAAACCTGGCCGACCAGCTCGATGTATATATGGACAACATTGTTGTCCTCGATCTGCCAGGTGTGATCGGGGACATCGACCTTGTAGATCAGGCCGACGAGGCGGTTTGAGCCGACACGGACCGAGATCATCTGGCCGACAGCCCAATAATCATCGGAGCCCGCGGCATGGATGCCCGCTTCGGCGGCGATCACGGCGCGCTCGCCGTCGCAATCCACCACGTAGCCTTCGGTGCGGTTGCGCTGGAAGGCGGGTTCGCCCGCCGGATCGGCTTTGCCTGCCGACTCCAATTGCTCGTGTGCACCTGATTGACTGGATTGCATTGCCGTCCCCGTTCCTGCCGCTCAGACCGTGTCACAAACTGGTTAAGGCGAGGTGAGCGCGTCACATGTGCGGTTGTGTGCCGCACGTCTTCCGCGATTGGACAGAAAGTCTGACGGGGCCGTGCTCGCACCCTGTTGACGCGGGCTTGCCGGGCTGCTTAAAGTCGCCGCCATGAGCATGATCGCACTCGTAATCGTAGGACCGCGCATGGGCAGGGGGATGTAATCCTCCGGCGACAGCCACCCATGCGCAACACCGAGGCCCTTCAGGGGCCTTTTTTATTGGCCGAAATGAGTTTAAACGACCAGCGCCGCTGGTGAACGAGCAAAGACGGGAATGACGATGGCACAGGGACAGGATTCGGGCGCAAGCCGCGAGATGACGGGCGCCGAAATGGTGCTGCAGGCCTTCAAGGACAATGGCGTGAAGCATGTCTTCGGCTATCCGGGCGGCGCGGTGCTTCCGATCTATGACGAGATTTTCCAGCAGGATGCCGTCGAACACATCCTGGTGCGCCACGAGCAGGGCGCGGGCCACGCTGCTGAAGGCTATGCGCGCTCCACCGGCAAGCCCGGCGTTGTGCTGGTCACCTCCGGTCCGGGTGCCACAAACGTGGTGACGCCCTTACAGGATGCGCTGATGGATTCGATCCCGCTCGTCTGCATCTCCGGCCAGGTGCCGACCTCGCTGATCGGGTCGGACGGTTTCCAGGAGTGCGACACGGTCGGCATCACGCGGCCCTGCACCAAGCACAACTGGCTGGTCAAGGACGTCAACGAGCTCGCCCGCGTGCTGCACGAGGCCTTCAAGGTGGCCACGACCGGCCGTCCGGGCCCCGTTGTCGTGGACATTCCCAAGGACGTGCAGTTTGCCAAGGGCACGTACACGCCGCCGCAGCACGTGCAGCGGCCGAGCTATCAGCCGGTGGTGCAGGGCGATCTTGGCCGCATCAAGGAAGCCGTTGCGCTGATGGCGGGTGCGAAGAAGCCGGTCATCTATTCGGGCGGTGGTGTGGTCAATGCCGGGCCGGAGGCCTGCCATTTGCTGCGCGAGCTGGTGGAACTGACCGGCTTTCCGATCACCTCCACGCTGATGGGGCTTGGCGCCTATCCGGCGTCCGGGCCGGAATGGCTCGGCATGCTCGGCATGCACGGCACCTATGAAGCCAACATGGCGATGCATGATTGCGATGTCATGCTGTGTGTCGGCGCGCGCTTCGATGACCGCATTACCGGGCGTCTCGATGCCTTCTCGCCGCATTCCAAGAAGATTCACATCGATATCGACGTGTCGCAGATCGGCAAGAATGTTCATGTGGACGTGCCGATCATCGGTGATGCGGGCCGCGTGCTCGAAGACATGGTGCGTCTGTGGCGGGCGACCGCCAAGGCCGACAAGGCGGCGCTGAAGCCCTGGAAGGAGCAGATCGCCAGGTGGAAGGCGCGCAATTGCCTGGCCTATTCGCCCAATGACGACGTCATCATGCCGCAATATGCGGTGGAGCGGCTCTACGCGCTGACCAAGAACCGCGACACCTACATCACCACCGAAGTGGGCCAGCACCAGATGTGGGCGGCGCAGTTCTACGGCTTTGAAAAGCCGAACCGCTGGATGACCTCTGGCGGCCTGGGTACGATGGGCTACGGCCTGCCGGCCGCGCTCGGCGTTCAGATCGCCCATCCGGAAGCCCTGGTCATCGACATTGCGGGCGATGCCTCGGTGCAGATGACGATGCAGGAGATCTCGACGGCGGTGCAGTATGGCGCGCCGATCAAGATCTTCATCATGAACAACCACTACATGGGCATGGTGCGGCAGTGGCAGCAGCTCCTGCACGGCAACCGGCTGTCCAATTCCTATTCGGAAGCGCTGCCGGATTTCGTGAAGCTTGCCGAGGCCTATGGCGCGCACGGCATCCGCTGCTCCAAGCCGGGTGATCTTGATGCGGCAATCCAGGAAATGATCGATGTGAAGAAGCCGGTGATCTTCGATTGTGAAGTGGCGAACCTCGCCAACTGCTTCCCGATGATCCCTTCCGGCAAGGCGCACAACGACATGCTGCTGCCTGACGAGGCGACCGACGAGGCCGTGGCGAATGCCATCGGCACCGAAGGCAAGGCGCTGGTGTGACGTGACTTCGCTTCGTCTCCCCCTTCTGGTCCTGGCCGGCATTGCCCTTGCGGTGATCTCGGGCTGCCAGAGTTCGGGGGAGGCGGGCAAGCCCGTTGCGGTGCTGGAATCGGCGAAGAAGGACACGCCGCCTCCGCCGCCGCCTGCCACGCCGGAACCTGCTGCCGCCGAAAAGCCTGCCGCGCCCGCGGCTGATCCGCTGCTCGCAGCTGTCAACCAGATAGCCGCGGTGCAGAAGAAGCGGGGCACGCTGGCCGCGCTTGACTTCGTCTTCGCCTGCTACGACCGGGTGAAAAGCCCGCGCGTGCCGCTCGGCGAGGCACAGGCCTGCGCCGCACAGGATTTCGTCGTCTCCAAGAGCGTGGAAGAGGGCAAGGCCGGGCGCGAAAGCCCGGAAAAGACCAAGCGCGCGCAGCTGATTGCCCAGCGGCTCGCCCCGCGCATCGGTGCCCTCATGCAATTGAAGGGCATGAACCAGAACCAGTTCAACACTTTCGGCCTGTGGCTCCACCGTGTTGCCAAGCCGGCCTATGACAAGGCGATGGCCTCATGACACGCCGCGCCAAACGATTGACCATCCAACCCGCCAAGGGAGACCGCCCATGAACGCCCATCTTCAGCCGACCGGTTCGGCCTATTTCATCGCCAAGTCGCTCGAAAAGCCGGAAAGCCACACGCTGTCGGTGCTGGTGGACAACGAGCCGGGCGTGCTGGCGCGTGTCATCGGGCTGTTCTCGGGGCGCGGCTACAACATCGACAGCCTGACGGTCTCCGAAACCGAGCACGAGAAGCACATGTCGCGCATCACCATCGTGACGCGCGGCACGCCGCATGTGCTGGAGCAGATCAAGGCCCAGCTTGAGCGCATCGTGCCGGTGCACCGTGTGGTGGACCTTACCGTGCGCTCCCGGGAACTCGGCAATGACAAGCCGGTGGAGCGTGAGCTGGCGCTGGTGAAGGTGGCGGGCACGGGCGACAAGCGGGTGGAGGCGCTGCGCCTGGCCGATGCCTTCCGCGCTTCGGTCATCGACGCCAATGTCGGCCATTTCATCTTCGAGATCACCGGCAAGCCTTCCAAGATCGACCAGTTCATCGGCATCATGGGCCCGCTTGGCCTGATCGAGGTCTGCCGTACCGGCATTGCCGCGCTCAACCGCGGCGACGCGGGGATGTGAGGACATAAAGATCCGCGATCACGTCGCGCCGTCACGTCTGGTTTTCCAAAATGTCCGGCCCGCATGGCAGGAGAATATGACGGGCGGTCAGGCGTTCGCCCGTTTGTTTTTTATGTGCGGTCACCGGTTCTGCCCTTCGCCATGGCTCCGGGCGTTCAGCGCTCGGAAAGCCAAATCGTTGGCTTTCCGCAAGAGGGGCCTCACCCCGTTTCATGATTTTCGACCGCTGTTGCTCCGCCATCCTTCCCGGACTTCCGCTGTGCCGATGGAACAGCGGTAACCCCGTGAATGGCGGCCTCGCGCCCCTTGTTGCCTTGCCCGGAGGCCCGGCACACAACACACCGGCAGCGTTGACCAAAGGCTCTTCTCCGGCCCACGCGAATGCCCAACCGAAGGCGTCCGCCGCCAACCACGGCCGCCCCGCGAAATCACCGGGTCATGCTTGGTGTCTTCACATCGATCATGTTACGCTTTTCTAAATAATGTCCAACGCCTCAATTCCGGCTGTTGGCTTGCAGATGAGGCATTCACAATGACATTTGTTTCTGTCTGCCGGATGGTTCTGTTCTCAACAAGCCTTGGTCTTGCTGCCCTGCATGCCCTTCCGGTTGGCGGTGCAGCTCAAGCAGCGACAATAACGATTACCAAGCCGGAAGAGGCGAATAGTGCCCGCTCGAATGAATGTCTCCTCGAAGGCGTGATTGGCCGTGATGATGTCGCGAAGGTCGCCGATGCGATCTCCCAGAACAATTGCGTTCTTGTTCTCAACAGTCCCGGCGGGTCGCTAGCCGCAGCGCTCGATATCGTCAAGGCGGTTGGCGAGTACACGCCCACCCTCATTCGCAAGGGGCACAAGTGCCTGTCTGCCTGCGCCGTGATCTTCATGGCCGGCAGCTTCAGTGAGGATGGGGCCTACGCCCATCGGACTCTGGAGAAAGGCGGGACGCTGGGCTTTCACCGTCCATCGCTCGACCTGCCGGAGAATTCCCAGCAATACCAAGCTGATGATGTCGTGAGAGCCTATGATTTTTCCGTCATCGGCGTTGCTGAAATCGCCAACCTCTCCAAGGTCAGATACGCCAACCGGAGCGATTCCTTCGGTGTCCTGTTTCCGATCGATCTGCTTGTGAAAATGTTGAAGACGGAAAAGGATCAGATGTTTTACATCGATGATGTCGGGCGGCTTTTGCTGTCCGGCGTCGATTTCGAGAAGCGGTTTGATCTCACGTCACCGGATTTGAGCGAAAGAAACGCCTGCGACAATTATTACTGGGTTACCGTCGAAAATTTCGACGAAACCACGTCGACCTCCGGTGCCCGGTACGATCCGGAACTGATGGGAAGTGTTCCGGAATTCGGTATTTCGAAAACCGTGATCGACGGTGAAACTTTTACGCGCTTTGCCGATTATCAGGGAGCCGAGGGGACACTCATGACCTGTACCGTACGTGCAACGGAATACGGCTACGAGTTGATGCTTGATGAAGGGCCGAAGCTCTATTTGTCCGTGGCCTACGGCTTGCCGCGCACCATGAAACTGGCCGATGTCCGGCTGGAAACAGGAACCACTCCGCAACAAGCCACCGGGCCGCGCTGTTCGGTCTGGTCAGACGGCAGGGAGACGGACAATGAGAAGTGCCATATCTCGGATGAGGATGGAGCAAGGGTAGGGAAACCCGGAGCGGCCATTCGCTACTTTGTCTGGCCGTCCGGCGGCAAAACCGTCCTGATGACGCAAAGCGGACGCATGACGCTGAACGGCGCGGACGCGATCGCCGCACCAAGCGTCAATGGTGCGACGTGCCTCAAGAACCTCAAGACGGGAAACGTCTTTTGCTATCGCCAATAGGTCTGGCCGCTACCGCACCACGGTCAATCTCTCCGCAGCCCGCGTGATCGCGGTGTAGAGCCAGCGTTCGCGGGTATCGCGGAAGGCGAAGCTTTCGTCGAACAGGACCACATTGTCCCATTGGGAGCCCTGCGCCTTGTGCACGGTGAGTGCATAGCCGTAATCGAAATCGTCAAAGCGCTTCTTTGTCTGCCAGGGAATGTCGGCCTCGGGGTCTTCAAAGGCTGCTTTCAGCAGCTTGATCTTGGCTGCGCCGCGATCGGGATCGTCCTCTTCGGGCGTGACCAGAATGTTGATGCCGGGTTTTACTGTCTCGCGGCTAGCGGTCATCACCTTCCAAAGCGAGCCGTTCAGCAGGCCCTTGGCGGGGTCGTTCCTGAGGCAGACCAGCTTGTCGCCCGCTTGTGGATAGCTGGCTGTGAATCCCTTCAGCTCGCGCAGGCGCATGTTGTAGCGGCGTCTGGTCCTGTTTGTGCCGACGAGCACCTGGTCGGCATCGAGCACGAGGTCCTGCGTCACGTCACCCTTGGCGATCACCTGCGCGGTGCCGTAATCGCCATACATCAGCTCGCGGCCCTCGCGCACGTCGAGCGCCATGGCAATGATCGGGTTGTCGCGCGCCTGGCGGTGGATTTCGGTCAGCAGCATGTCCGGCTCGGCATCGGTGAAGAAGCCGCCGCCGGAAATGGGCGGCAACTGGCCGGGATCGCCCAAAACGAGGATCGGCGTTCCAAAACTCATCAGGTCGCGTCCGAGTTGCTCGTCCACCATGGAGCACTCGTCCACGATGATGAGCTTGGCGCGGGCCACGGGGCTTTGCCGGTTGAGCGAGAAGGTCGGGGCAAAGGAGGTCTTGCCGGTGGTCTCGTCGGCCACTTCCTCCTCACCGCGCGGGCGGTAGATCAGCGAATGGATGGTGCGGGCGTTGGTGGCGCCCTTGGAGCGCAGCACCTGCGCGGCCTTGCCGGTAAAGGCCGCGAACTGCACCTCGCCATCGACATGCTCGGCGAAATAGCGCGCCAGCGTGGTCTTGCCCGTTCCGGCATAGCCGAACAGGCGGAAAAGCGGCGTGCGGCCATCCTTCAGCCAGCGCGCAACGGCCTTCAGGGCCTCATCCTGTTGGGGAGAAAACTGCATGGCCCTTGCTGCCAGATTCGGGCCGCGAAGGCGAGGGCGCGCGCCATGCCGCATGGCCAAGGCGCGAGGTGCAAGCTAGGGTGACACTGTCTGCGGGGCCTTGACCGCCGTGCGATGAAGGAAGAGATCATGATAGACCCCGAACTGGCGGCGCGGCCGCCGCGCGTCCCGGAAGCGCATTTCGCCTCGGTGACGCCTGACCAGATTTGCACCCTCGTGGACGATTTCTACGGCGTGATCCGTGCCGACGCGCGGCTTGGGCCGATCTTCGACGGTGTGATCGGAGACAACTGGCCGCGCCACATGGTGCGCATGAAGGCTTTCTGGCGCTCCGTGCTGCTCAAGACCGGCGAATATGGCGGCAGGCCGGTGCCTGCGCATATGGCAATTCCCGATTTGAAACCTGAGGATTTTCGCCTCTGGCTCGGCCTGTTCGAAAAGGTTGCGGCCCGTGTGATGGAGGCTGACGCCGCACCCCATGTGGTGGCCGCTGCGCGGCGCATCGCGCGCAGCCTCTGGATGGCGCGCTTTGCCACACCGTTCGATCCGGTGCCAGACTGGCTGGCCTGACGGGCGCATTTGCGTGGCTGCATTTGGGCGCGCAGGCGGGTTGCACCGGCTCCTGGCGGAGGCCATAGTCGCGCGGTTTCATCAAGGCGAGCGCGATGCGGGTTCTGGTTCTCGGCGGCTACGGGTTCATCGGCGAGGCGATCTGCCGGGTGCTCCATGTGCGCGGCCACGCGGTGACCGGGCTCGGCCGGGACGTGGGCCGTGCGCGGGCGCGGATGCCCTTTGTGCGCTGGATCGAAGGGGATATCGCCGGGCTTGCTTCCGCGGAGTGGGCGGCGCTTGTCACCGGCTTTGATGCCGTGGTCAATGCTGCCGGCGCGCTTCAGGACGGAGCGCGGGACGATGTGGCGGCAGTGCAGGATGCGGCCATGCGCGCGCTGTACAACGCGGCGGCGGTTCAGGACAGGCCACCGCTCATCGTGCAGATTTCGGCCAACACTGCCGGTGCCGGGGCGGATACGCCGTTCCTCGCGACCAAGCGGGCTGCCGACAACACGCTGAAAGCCAGCGGACTGCCGCATGTCATCCTGCGTCCTGCGCTGGTGATCGGGCGCAACGCCCATGGCGGCACGGCACTGGTGCGCGCGCTGGCCGGATTTCCCCTTGTGATGCCTTTGATGCAAACGCAATCGCCGGTGGTCACGGTCGCGCTGGAGGATGTGGCGCAATGCGTTGCCGATGCGGTGGAAGGGGTTATCGCGCCCGGCAGCGACCTTGTGCTGGCAGCCGATGAACGGTTGACGCTGAAAGAGTGTGTGGCGGCGCATCGCGCCTGGCTCGGCCTGCCAAGCGGGAGGATCGTGGAGGTGCCCGGGTGGGCGGGCAAGCTCGCCGGTATGGCCGCCGATCTGGCCGGGCGGCTCGGCTGGCGCTCGCCGCTGCGCTCGACCGCGCTTGCCGTGATGGGCGGAGGTGTCGAGGCCGGGCCGGGCAGCCGGCCGGAACGCCATCTTTTACCCCTGAATGAAACATTGATGCGCATGCCTGCCGGAGCGCAGGACCTCTGGTTTGCCCGGCTCTACCTGCTGAAGCCGGTGCTGGTTCTCGGGCTTTCCGCGTTCTGGGTTGCCTCGGGATCTATCGCGCTACTGGGCTTTGAGGCTTCAGCCCAGTATATGGGGTTTGCAGGCCTGCCCGAACGGCTCGGGCGCGGGCTGACGCTGCTGACGAGCCTCGCCGACATCGCGCTTGGAGCAGCGGTGCTGTGGCGGGTGTGGGCGGCGCGGGCGCTGCAGGGCATGATGGTGCTGTCGCTGGCCTATCTGGTGGCGGCCACGATCCTTACTCCGGCCCTCTGGCTCGATCCTCTCGGCCCGCTGGTCAAGGTCGTGCCGTCCATTCTGCTGGCGGCGGTGACACTCGCCATCCTCGACGAGCGCTGAGCCATGGAAGAGGTGCTGCGCTTTGCCCATGTGATCGGTGCAACCGTGCTGTTTGGCACCGGCGCGGGCATTGCCTTTTTCATGGTGATGGCGCATCGCACGCGCGATCCGGCGCTGATCGCCCATGTGGCGGGCACGGTGGTGGTGGCAGACTTCCTGTTCACGGCAACGGCGGTGGTGGCACAGCCGGTCACCGGCATCTGGCTGGCGCAGGAGACCGGCTGGCCGCTGACGCAGGGCTGGATCGCGGCATCCTTGGTGCTCTATGCGATCACGGGGGCTTTCTGGTTGCCGGTCGTGTGGATCCAGGCGCAGTTGCGTGACATGGCCCGGGAAGCGGCACAGGCAGGCGTGGGGCTGCCGGAGCGCTATTTCCGGCTCTATCGTGTGTGGTTTGCGTTTGGCTTTCCGGCCTTTTTCGCGGTCATGGGCATTCTCTGGCTGATGCTCATGCGCCCGCTTCTCTGGTGGGAATGATGGGTCAGGCCGCGGAAACTGCGGCAGGCCGTGTGGCGCCGGCAACAGCAGGGAAGAGCTTGCGCGTGCGATCGAAGGCGAGGCGCGACAGCGTCTCGAACTCGCCGGGACGGGGGCGGCCGGTCTTGTCGCCCAGCAGGGCGCGCACCTGGCGGTCGCCGATCAGAAGGCCGTAAAAGGACTGGAAAATCTCGGCCGGATCGCCGTCGCCCATTTTTCCATCCGCCTGAAGGCGTGTGATCAGCCCGGCCATTTGCGGGGCCGTGCGGCCGCGTCCGTGCTGGAGCAGCAGTTCGCCCAGCTCGCCTGAGCCATCGGCCATGGCGGAACGGTTGATGGCAAGCGAGGCTTCGCCGGTCAGCAGATCGAGCAGGGCGGCGCCCGCGCGAACCATCACGGTGGTGTTGTCGGCATTTTCGGCCAGTTCGCGCGCCATCATGGCGTTGAGCTGGGCCGACTGGGCTTCGACAAGGGCACGGAAGATGCCGTCACGGTCGCCGAACCAGTTGTAGAGCGTTTCCTTGGAGCAGCGGGCGCGAGCGGCAATGCGTGCGGTGGTGACCGCCGAAGCGCCGCCTTCGCGCAGGATGTCAAGCACGACTGCCAGGATCTGGCGTCTCCTGTCTTCCCGCGGTGCCATCTGCGCGCTCTCCAAACCTGTTTTCCGTAACTGTTGGTACCTTACAAAAAATTCATTTGCATCGCAACGTACCAAAAAGTACATCAAGGCCGTACCTAATAGTACGTTTTTGAAAACCCGCAAAAGCAGGAACCTGCAATGAAAAATTCCCTTCTTTTTGGTCTTTCCGGACTGTCTCTCCTGCTGGTTGCGGGTATCTTCGGCTTTTTCTACGCTTGGATTTGCTCGACCATGTGGGGCCTGGACGCGGCCGATCCCCGTGTGGCGATCCGCGCCATGCAGGCCATGAACGCCTCCGTGCGCAATTTCGTCTTCGCTCCGGCGTTTTTCGGAACGCCATGGGTACTGTTTGGTACGGCTTTTGCCGCTTATCGCGCCGGGCTTGGGCAGGCGGCCATGATGCTTGCCGGTGCAGGCCTGACCTATCTGCTCGGGGCGCAACTTCTCACCATGACCGTGAACGTGCCGATGAACGAGGCGCTTGGTGCGACCGCCGTGCCGGAGAGCGTCGACGAGGCGCGCGCCATCTGGGCGGCCTATTCGCCGCGCTGGCAGGTCTTCAATACCATCCGAACGGCGGTGAGTGGCGTGAGCCTGCTGATGACCGGCTATGCCATCTGGCTGATCGGCCGTGCCTCCGGGCAAGCGTGACGATGTTGGCCGGGCAGGGGCGGGTAGGCTTACCCCACCGTCCGGACACGGAAAGACCGGCGGATCGCTCCGCCGGTCTTTCCGGATCAAACCGTCTTGTGCCGCTCAGGCGGCGCGGCGCAGTGAAAGGGCCTCGGCTTCACCCAGCGACGTGACGATGGGCTGGAGGTCGTCCTCTTCCACCATTTCAACCTCCGGCAGGGTCACAAGCCATCGTCCGGCGAGCTCGGCGAGCGGTTCGCCGCCCTCGACGGCCGCAAATTCCTCTTCCAGCGCCACAAGGCCTTCGTGATCGGCTCCGGCCGAAGCATCATCACCAAGCGCCACAGCCAGTGCCGCGTCGCGGGTCAGCAGGTCCCGCAGGGCATTGAACAGGTCGAGATGGGCCTCGGCACCGCAGGCCGACATGCCTTCGGCGCAGGCTTCCCAGATTTCTGGCTGGCCGTGGGCATTGTAGACGAAGGCGCCCATGCCGCCCTCGCGGACATTCTTCACATAGAAATCCATGCACCAGGCGCGGATGCCATTGGCGGGCAGTTCTTCCGGGTAATAACCGGCGTCAAACATGAGATAATCCATGATCTGAGCGGTCAGGACGGCGGCCTCATGTTCGCCGCCCGGTGTTGTGCTGGCGGGCGTCAGCAGCAGGACGGTCAGCGGCTCGACCGTGTCCCGGCCGTCCATGGCCTGAAGTTCCGGGACGTCAGGCGCGCCGGCTTCTTCAAGGGGTATGTCTTTGTCCGCCACCTGGCTGTCTGCCATGGAGGCTTCAACCTCTGCGCCGGCGTCGCAAGCGGCCGGTTCTGCTTCGTCCGGATCATCCTGCCACTCGGCTTCGATCCCTCCAGCTTCAGGCTCGGCGGTATGCTCGTCCGCCGCGAAAGTATCACCGGCAAGTTCTGCCTCGCCGGGCGCAACGGCAACCTCTTCGTCGCAGGCTGCTTCCACGAATTCCGCTTCAGCCGGGGCATCGGTCCGCCCGGTGTTTGCCGGTTCGTCGTCCCAGGCATTGGCAACGGGATCATCAGAGGCGGGCAAGGCACCATCTGCGAAACCGGAGGTCTCCGCCTGCGCCGTTTCGCCGGCGTCCTCGGAGCGCAGCGATGCCAGGCTGGAATTCAGCATGGCGCGCAGGTTGTCGAGGCCGTCGTCAGCCGATGCGCGACCGGCAGCTGCCGCTTCCGGTTCTTCCATTTCGGTGGCGTCTGCGCCCGCCTCGTTGGCGGACAGCGGCTCGCCATCGTCCAGCGCCGCCACATCGGCCTCGTCGGCGGCCAAGTCCGGTGCTACATCGTCATCGTTGGCGTCTTCGGAGAAGTGGCTGTCGTGGCCCTCGGCCGCGTCATCGCCTGTTTCCTGCTCCTGCGCGGCATAGGCGCTGGGCGGGGCTTCGAGGAAGCCGGCCATCAGATAATCTTCGGGGGAGAGCGACGGCGGAGCCATCTCATGGCGGGTGGGCCGCGCCAGAACGCGATCCATGCGGCGATAGAGCTCGGACCGGTCCTGTCCAAAGGATTCCGGTACTTCGATCTTTTTCTGCTTGCGCTTCAGCAAGCCGCCCAGCTTTGTCATGTGACGATCCCGGATTGATGTCTGGACCGATTGTGACAGAGGGCAATAAAGGCTTGCCTAACAGAGGCATTCCCCGGCGACACTTCGTAAACGTGGTTAGCAGGGGATTAATGGCGCATGGGTTGCGGGGGCTGGTTCCGGAATTCGCGGTCGCGCCAGAAGATGAGGGCAAACAGCGCCGCGCCACAGAAAGTGACCACCGAGCCGAAGGCCAGCAGTTCCGTATAGTCTGTCTCTCCGCGCAGCGCGCCAAGCTGCATGATGGCGGCTCCAGCGGCATAGATGACGAATTGCGGGCGCGCCATTTTTGACACTTTCATCGGCGGGAACAGGCGATAGGTGAGGCCGAAGAGGGTGAGCGGCACGAAGCCGGTGAGCAGGGCCTGGAGCGGCGGGGCGGCGTCCATCTTGGCTCCGGTCAGGGCCGACCAGATGGTCAGCGCGAGCGCCAGCAACAGGAAAGCGAGGCCCGTCGCAATGGAGTGTTCGTCAATCTTGCGGGTGGGCGGGTTCTGCATGGTGGCACTCCTGATGGAACGGCCCATGTCAGGCGAGACGCATGGTGCCGTCAAGACCAGCGGGGCAGGGCGGGCGATTTGGCCGCAGGCGGTTTGCTTGGCCGCGCGAATGACGTAGCTATGGCATGTCAATCCAGCAAGCGGAACGGACCATGACTGCCAAGCTCTCCGTCAATCTCAACGCCGTCGCCATGATGCGCAAACGGCGCGACCTGCCCTGGCCGAGCGTGACGGGCCGGGCGCATTGCGCTTGCGGCCGGTGCGCACGGACTGACCAGGATGACCCCGGCCGGACCAGCGCCATATCCGCTTTTCCGACCTGCCTGAAATCCGGCGCGCTGATCGATGATGAATTTCCGCAAGGCCGAGTTCAACATCGAGGGCTATCCGACGGATGATTTTCTGGCACTGGCGGAGGCCAGCGAGCCGGAACAAGTGACGCTGGTGCCCGATGATCCGGCACAGCCGACCTCCGACCATGGCTGGATTTTGCCGATCTGCCCATCTGGCGATGCTCAAGGCGATGCGGTGCGGCGGCTGAGGAAGAAGGGTATTCGCGTCTGCTGTTCTGCGATCCCGACGCGGGATTCTGGACCAGGGCGCGGCGGGCGGCGGCCACGGGGCGGACCGGGTGGAGTTTCGCACCGGCCCCTATGGTGGCTGCCATGACGATCCGGCGGCGGCCAAACGCGCGCTCGCGAAGCTGGAGGCGACAGGCAAGCTTGCCGCGGCAGCGGGCTGGGCGTCAATGCCGGGCACGACCTCACCGTCGCCAACCTGCCAGCGCTGGCGAAGGCGCTGCCGATGCTGGAGGAAACTCCATCGGCCACAGGCTGACCGCGGACGCGCTGGAACATGGCATGGCGGGTGCGGGTAAAACGCTTCCTTGCAGCGTTATCATAAATCATCTAATAGTTGTATTGTTCGACCTGTGAGGCTTCACCCTGGTGCCTGCCAGGCATGGTCTTGATGCGCTTCCTGCGCGAAAGTAGCGGCGCAACTGCCATCGAGAACGCGACTGCTGATGGGAGCGATCGGCGCTGCAGCGCTGGTGACGTTCAATTACCGGATGATGAAGGCAGCTTTCATGGGAACGGGCGCCGCCATCGAGGCGGCGGGTGCCAGCACCGCCGGGCCGGGCTCGCGACCCGATGATCCCGGCCGCGCCGCGGAGGGATTGACGTGGTCTGAAACCACCTGGTCAGGCGCGGCTCCGGACAGGGCACCTGAATTGACGTGGCGCAGGGATTCAGCGGCGCTCATGGTTGCTCCATATGGCGGTGTTGCGGCTAAAACCGCGCGCGATTTTTCACCTTAGAGTCCGGCGGAGGTTTGTGCCCTGCCGGCTTTCCGGCACGAAGGACGGGGCTTGCGGCGCGTTTATTACGATCGCGACGCCGATCTCAATCTCATCAAGGGCAAGAATGTCGCCATCGTCGGCTACGGCTCGGTGGGCCGCGCCCACGCGCTGAACCTCAAGGATCCTGGGGCCAAGGCGATCAAGATCGCGCTGCGTCCGGGTTCGGCAACCGCCAAGAAGGTGGAAGCCGACGGCCTGGAAGTGATGTCGGTTTCCGAGGCCGCCAAGTGGGCCGACCTGCTGATGATGTGCACCCCGGACGAACTGCAGGCCGGCATCTACAAAAACGAAATCGCCGGCAACATCCGCGACGGCGCGGCCATCGTTCTTGCGCACGGCCTCAATGTCCATTTCGGCCTGATCGAGCCGAAGGCGACGCTGGACGTCATCATGATCGCGCCGAAGGGCCCCTGGCCACCCGCGTGCGCGGCGAATATCTCAAGGGCGGCGGCGGTGCTCCATCTGGTGGCCGTCCATCAGGATGCCCGGCAACGCGCGCTGACCTGGCGCTGTCCTATGATGGCGGCGGCGGCCGTTCGGGCATCATCGAGACCAACTTCCGCGAAGAGTGCGAAACCGATCTCTTCGGCGAGCAGGTGGTGCTTTGCGGCGGCCCTATGTCGAACTGATCCGTGCCGGTTTCGAGACGCTGGTCGAGGGCGGCTACGCTCCGGAAATGGCCTATTTCGAGTGCCTGCATGAAGTGAAGCTGATCGTCGACCTGATCTATGAAGGCGGCATCGCCAACATGAACTACTCGATCTCCAACACGGCCGAGTGGGGCGAGTATGTCACCGGTCCGCGTATCATCACCGCTGAAACCAAGGCCGAGATGAAGCGCCGAACTGGCACGACATCCAGACCGGCAAGTTCACGTCGGACTGGATGCAGGAATGGCATTCCGGTGCGGCCTGGTGTGCCGGCATCCGCCGCATGAACGACAGCCACCAGATCGAGGAAGTGGGTGAGAAGCTGCGCGGCATGATGCCGTGGATCTCGGCCAACAAGCTGGTCGACAAGGCGAAGAATTGAGCTGCTCAGCAGGCTCGCGAGCGAGTAGTCAGTAGCGAATAGTGAACAGGGAAGGCTGGAAGCGGGGAAACCGGCGCGGCCTTTCCCTTGCGCGCGCGACGAAATTTCCGCACCGCAATAGGTCAGCACTGTTGACATAAAATTGCGAAAGCGGCATGGATTGCGTCATAAAAATCACGGAAACGGCCATGACAGCAGAAACACGCTTTGCTTCACGCGAAAGCCGCATGAAGGCTTCCGCTGGATGCGAGCTTCTCAAGCTTCTGGACCAGCCCGACATCATCTCCTTTGCCGGTGGCATTCCCGATGCGCGCCTGTTCCCGGCTGATGCCTTCAAGGCCGGTTACGACAAGGTGCTGGACGGGCAGATGCAGTCCGCCTCGCCGCAATATTCGCCGTCGGAGGGCCATGAAGGGCCTGCGCGAATGGATCGCGGGCGAAATGGCGGCGCTTGGCATTCCGTGTTCGATCGACAATATCGTCATCGCTTCTGGATCGCAGCAGGCGCTGGATTATCTCGGCAAGCACTATCTGTCGCCCGCCGACACGGCGCTGGTGACCTGGCGGACCTATCTGGCCGCGCGCTTCAGGCGTTCAATGCCTATGAACCCAATTCCTACGACCGGCTGCAGCCGATGGGCAACCGCATCGGCGGCCGAATATGCCGGAACGGCAGGCGAAAGGGGCGGGCGCGTGAAGTTTGCCTACATGTCGGTCGATTTCGCCAACCCGACAGGCGAGACGATGACGCTGGCGCAGCGCGAGCGTGTGCTCGACCTCGCCGACGAAATGGACATCGCGGTGATCGAGGACGGTGCCTACCAGTCGCTGCGCGTTGATGACGGCGAGGCGATCCTGCGGTTCTCGCGCTCGAAATCGCGCGCAGGGCGACATCGACAAATGCCGCACCATCTATTGCGGTTCCTTCTCCAAGACGCTGGCGCCGGGCCTGCGCATCGGCTGGGTCTGCGCGGCGCGCGATGTCGTTTCCAAGATCGTCATCCTGAAGCAGGCAGGCGACCTGCACTCCTCCACCATCAACCAGATGGTGATGGACCATGTGGCACGCGGCGGCTTTGCTGCCCAGGTGGACAAGGTGCGCTCGGTCTATTCGACCCGCCGCGATCACCTGCTGGCCGCCCTCGAGCGCGAAATGCCGGAAGGCGTGAGCTGGACGGAGCCTGAAGGCGGCATGTTCATCTGGGTGACGCTGCCGGAGGGAATGGATGGCGCTTCGTTGCTGGCCAAATCCATCGAGACGGCCCGTGTCGCCTTTGTGCCGGGCCAGGCCTTCTTCGCCGACGGGTCGGGCGCAAACACCATCCGCCTGTCCTTCTCCTGCGCTTCCGAGGAGATGATCGACGAGGGCATGAAGCGGCTTGCCGGACTGATCCGCGCGCAGGCCGCCTGAACCCGCACACCGGAAAATGCGAAGCCGGCGCTGCCTCTTGCGGGGCGGCGCCGGCTTCATTCCGCCTGCCGGTCTTCGGGTGGGGGGAGTTCCCGGCAGGCAGATTGCGCTCCGGCATCGGCCGGATGGATTTGCACCCTGGCAGATTCACCAACGGGTAGGTGATATTTTCAACATTCAAAAACATGAATACATATAAATATGTATGGCGTCAACAACGGATCTGCGCCTGCATGGCGGTTCCGATTCAGGCAGCGGTTGGCGGATCATTGCGGCACAGGGCAGGGGCGGTGATACCATTCTGCGCTGGAAGCGTTCCGGCTTGGCACAGGCAGCGCTGGCACGGTTTGTGCGTGGCATGGGGCCAGGAACATGCAGGAGGCACGATCATGACGGTGATGGTTCAAGCGGAAACGGAGCGGCGCGGCACGCATCGCGCCAGGGTTCTCAAGGGCGCGGTGCTGCGTTTCAACCGGGGCTATGCGGCGCTGGATGCGGTGATGCGCAACCAGTCTGACGGCGGAGCGCAACTGGCCATGGGCGACACGTCCGGCGTGCCCGGTCAATTCCAGCTCCATGTCAGCGGGGAAGAGGCCGCAAGGACTGCCAGGGTCGTCTGGCGCAATCCGGCGCGCATCGGCATTGCCTTCACGGCCTGACGGCCGGGGCCGGTTGCGAGGCCGACTTCACGCGCGCACTGGTTCGGCTTGGCGATCATGACGCCAGACACCGAAAAACCGGCCCGCAAGCGAGCCGGTTTTCCATAGGCTTCCTGTCTGGCCGACCGGTGGGGCCTGATGCCGGTCAGACAGGAATTTGCCTCATCCTGACCGGATTACCGGTAGGGTGAGTAGCAAACCTTCCAGTAGCCGCTGTGCGTCTTGTAGCGGTTCGTCGCCGGGACATAGCTGCGGTAGTGATTCAGGCACCAGCGGACGTGGGCATTGTAGCCGTAGTGGCGCGGGCGATAGTAGGGACGCGGCGCGACATAGACGTTGAAGCCGGGCCGGTAATAGTTGTGCCGGTGGTAATACGGCCGATAGTGAATCTGTTCGGCTGAGGCCGGAGCGGCCTGAACGGGCGCCTGCATGACGGGCAATGCACCAGCCGGAGCAACGCCGGACAGTGCCGCGCCAAACATCACGATCGCCGAGACGATACCGCGAAGAGAGAGTTTCATTTTTGCCTCCTAGGCTCGATCACCGCCCCAATGAAAAAAGACTAAACCCATTGTGAAAGGT
Organism: Brucellaceae bacterium; assembly: GCA_020637755.1. GTDB lineage: Bacteria > Pseudomonadota > Alphaproteobacteria > Rhizobiales > Rhizobiaceae > Zhengella. The sequence continues at coordinate 63,540 of JACKJW010000004.1, forward strand.
TGCACTTACCCCAAATGGGGTATTTGATAATTTTGTGAGTGCAGGGGCGTCACCAACGTTAACAAGGCCGGGACCGAGGGCCCGGAACGGCCTGTCATGGACAAGATTGACGACACCCTGATCGACAGCCTCTATGAGGTGGCAGTTGATCCTGCGCGCTATGATGAGCTGCTGTCTGCGTGGCAGGCCAAGCTTGAAAGCGTAACCGATCCGGAAGGCGAGTTTTCCGGCCCGGTCATCCTTCCCGAGGAGCTGATGCGCCATTTCCAGCGCGCCGACCAGATCCTTGTGCGTATGGGGCGCGGCAATACGCTGGCACCTTCGCCGCGCGAGGCGGCCGATTGCGAGACGCGTCCTTCGCTGGTGCTGGCGCCGAACGGCACGGTGCTTCATGCCAACGAGGCAGCCCGTCTGGCCTTCGACATGCCCGAGCGGATGCGGCTGGCCGACATTGGCATTGATCCGCACATGGTGGCGCCTTTGGCGCGCGCGCTCCGGCAATTGCCTTCCATGGCGGAAGACGGCGTGCTGTTTGCCGCAGGGGCCTATGACGTGGCCACAGGCCAGCGGCTGCTGATGATCCTGACCCGTTGCCCGCAGCCTGACGGAGCGCCCGTCGGCCGGTTCACTGCCGTCGACCTGGCATGGAACGAGAATACCGCGCAGACAATTTGCGACGCGTTCCAGCTCACGCCTGCCGAAACCGACATCGCACGCACCTTTGTGCTGGGCCACAGCCTGGGCGAGCTGGCGGAGGAGAAGAACCGGTCCCTCCAGACGGTGCGCACGCAGGCAAAGTCGCTCCTGAAAAAGACGGGCATGCGCTCGCAGCTCGATATCGTGCGTCTTTTCGCCGGTCTTGCACTTGCGGGACGCGGCGAGGGCGAGCCATCCGCAGCGGTCGAAAAGGGGCCATCCTCGATCATGCTGGCGGTGCCCGGCGGGCGCAGCGTGCAGGTGGATTTTGCCGGTCCTGAACATGGCGATCCCGTCATCCTGTTTCATGGCATGCTGACGGGCACGGGGCTGACGGCGGAGGCCGAGCGCCTGCTGTTCCGCCACAACATCCGCCTGATCCAGCCATGGCGCGGCGCCTATGCCAATTCCACACCTTATGCGGGCCATGTGCGGGACGCGGCGGTGAATGCAGCCGAAGATGCGGCGCGCGTGATGGATCATCTGGGCCTTTCGCGTGCCACCATTGCCGGGCAATTGTCGGGCGGGCTCTTTGCCATCACCTTTGCCGCCATCCATCCCGCCCGCGTGACTGGTGTGTTCAACCTGTCCGGCCCGGTGCCGATCGTTTCCAAGAGCCAGTTTTCGGTAATGGCACCGCGCCAGCGGCTGATCGCCTTTACGGCGCGCTACACGCCGCGCGTTCTGCCGATCCTGCTGCGCGCCGGAATAGCGCAGATCGATTCCGCAGGGATCGACCATTTCATCGATGCGCTCTATGCCGAGGCGCCGTGGGACTTGGACGTCTCGCGCCGGCCCGGCATCCGCGAAATCCTGCGGTCCGGATACCGGGCAACCGTGCGGCAGGGGCACAAGGGCTTTGAAAGCGATTCCTACCATGTCGTGCGGGATTGGTCCGTTTTGTGGACCGGTGCGGAAGGCACCGCTCTATTTCTTGCATGGCTCGGAGGATCCGGTGTGCAATGCCGGTGCGCTGCGCCGCTTTGCCGCCAAGCATCCGGCCGCCGGCGTGGAAGTGCTCGCTGGCAAGGGCCATTTCCTGATCCACGGCATTCCGGAACTGGTTTTTGACAGGCTGCGCCGCTTCATCGACCAGCCGGCCGCGCTGTCCGCCTCGGCGCGCGGGGCCCATCACGACGGCGGCGTCCGCAAGCCGGCTGCCATGCGTGCCCCGGAGGCGGTTCCATCAAAGGTCTTGCCCGCCGGTCAGACATCGCGCCGCCGTGCCTGAGGCCGCAACGCCGTCCCGCCGTGCGGTGCCTGAACGGGGTCCGTGGGGTTGCAATGGCGGCCACGGGCGGGCAATGCTTGCCGCATGTCGCTTCGTCTTGCCACGTTCAACATCGAGAACCTGATGAACCGGTTCGATTTTTCCGGCTACCGGAACAATCTGAACCAGGACCGCACGCTGTCGATGTACAAGATCGACAGCGAGGACCAGTACAAGCGCCTTGAGGCGGCGCGCGCGGTCGCCCATACCGACGATACGCGCCAGCTTTCCGCGCTCGCCATTGCTGCCACCCATGCCGACATCGTGGTGCTGCAGGAAGTGGACAATCTCGATGCGCTGCACGCCTTCGAGTACGGCTATCTCTACAAGATGGTGGGCGCGGGCTACCGGCACAAATATCTGACGCCCGGCAATGACGGGCGCGGCATCGATGTTGCCGTGATGATGCGTGAGCAAACGCGCGACGGCCAGGAGATCACCTTCGAGGGCATGCAAAGCCATGCCCATGTGACGTTTCAGGACTTGGGCCTGTTCAACCGCGAACTGGCCGAGACGGGTAACGAATCGCACGAACGCATCTTCCGGCGCGATTGCCTGGAACTGGACATCCGCATTGGCGGCAAGCCCTTCACCATCTTCGCCGTTCACCTGAAATCCATGGGCGGCATGCGCGACGGCATTCCGGGCCGCGAATACACGATGCCGCTGCGGATGGCCGAGGCGCGCGCGGTGCGCCGCATCATTTCCGACAAGTTCAATGGCAGGGCGGACGAGAAGCGCTGGGCCATCTGCGGTGACTTCAACGATTACCGCGAGCGCATCCTGATCGAGGGCGATGCGCTGACCGGCCACCGTTTTACCCCGGTTAAGGAAGAGGTGGAAACCAGCCTCGATGTGTTCCTGCGCGACGGTTTTGCCGAAGATCCCTGCGCGCGGCTGCATGCGCTCGACCGCTGGACACTCTACCACTCCCGCGGGCCCGACGAGCGGCATCTCTGCCAGCTCGATTACATCCTGCTGTCTCCGGCACTGGCACGGCGCAATCAGGGCGCGATGCCGGAAATCGTGCGCGGCGGACAGCCGTGGCGCACGCTGGTGCCGCCCGGGCGGGAGTTCGAGCGCTTTCCCCGTGTCGGCTGGGACCGGCCCAAGGCATCCGACCATTGCCCGGTTGCCATCCGGCTCGACATTGCCTGAGGCCAGCCCGCATCATCGACCCTGATGATCCCCATCAGCAAATTTGATCCGTGCCGTGATGCCAAAGCGCCCAAGCAATGGCATTCTGACGCGAATCGCCAAAACCTTCCGCGCTTTCTTCTGGAGGCCTTCCATGCCCGCGCATCCCTATGCCCTCTACGATGTGTTCGCCGATACCGGTCTTGCCGGCAATCCGCTGGCCGTGGTGTTCGATGCGGGTGATCTGGCCACGGAGCAGATGCAGGCGATTGCGCGGGAATTCAACCTGTCGGAAACCGTGTTCATCTGTCCGCCGGAAAAGCCTGTACACAACGCGGCGCTGCGCATCTTCATGCCGACGGCGGAGCTGCCCTTTGCAGGCCATCCGACCGTGGGGGCGGCCGTCGCCATTGCAGAGCGCGCCGGGACCACGGGGGCGGGACCCGCGCTGGTGATGATGGAAGAGAAGGTGGGCCTGGTGCGCGCAGCGGTGAAGCGGGATGAGCGCGGCCTGTTTGGCGAGTTCGACCTGCCGCGCCTGCCGGTGCGCCATCCCAATCCGGTCACCAAGGAGGCGGCCGCTGCCGCGCTTGGTCTGAACCCGACCGAGATCGGCTTCGAGAACCATGGGGTCAGTGCTTGGTCGGCGGGCGTTCCCTACATCTGCGTGCCCGTGCACGGGCTGGAAGCGGCCGGGCGCGCCGAACTCGACGTCGCCACCTGGGTGTCGCTGTTTGACGGGATGAAGCCCCTGGAGACGCCGTGCCCCTATGTCTATTGCCGCGAGACGGTGCTGCATGACAGCGCCTTCCACGCCCGCATGTTTGCCGGTGCGCACGGGATCGGCGAGGACCCGGCGACCGGCTCGGCCGCCGCCGCGCTGATTGGCGCCATCATCCACTTCGACGAACCGACAATCGGGCTGCACCGCATGGTGATCGAACAGGGCATGGAGATGGGGCGGCCGTCGTGCATCACGGTCGAGATGGATGTGGAACACGCCACGCTTCAGGCCGCGCGCATCGGCGGGCACGCGGTGAAAGTGGCCGAAGGCACGCTGTTCGTCTAGACCGGGACTGCAGCGCAAAAAACATGCACCGATTCCGGATTTGGGTCTGGACAGGCTGGCAGGTGCGGGCTATATCGCCCGCCATTGGTCCGGGTGATTAGCTCAGTTGGTAGAGCAGCTGACTCTTAATCAGCGGGTCGTAGGTTCGATCCCTACATCACCCACCAATTTTTCCAATGACTTAGCCGATATTCTGGCGGAACAAGTGACGAACGTGTGACGCTGAAAAGGCAGTCACATGTCACACGGTGTGACTTTTGTGCCGTGCATTCTCAAGTCATTTTGCCAAGTTGCCGGGCCGGTTGGCCGGACCACCCTTCCAATCCGCACCGTCTGATGTAGCCTGCCGTGCGGTGGCCGATGATCACCGGTGACGGACACGGGAGACTGGTTTGCCGCACATGCCCAAGAGCCCCGTCCTTTGCGACCTGCTGGTGATCGGCGGCGGCGTCAATGGCTGCGGAATTGCGCGTGATGCGGCTGGGCGCGGCCTTTCCGTCGTGCTGGCGGAGATGGGTGATCTGGCCTCCGCCACTTCGTCTGCTTCCACCAAGCTCTTTCACGGGGGCTTGCGCTATCTGGATTATTTCGAGGTACGCCTCGTGCGCGAGGCCCTCATCGAGCGCGAGGTGCTGCTGAGGGCGATGCCGCACATCGCTTGGCCGATGCGTTTCGTGCTGCCCTGGCATGACGGCATGCGGTTCGACACCGAAACGCCAGCCTCGCGCCTGCTGCACATTCTGATGCCCTGGCTGAAGGGGCGGCGTCCGGCCTGGATGATCCGTTTCGGCCTGTTCCTCTATGATCATCTCGGCGGGCGGAAGCTTTTGCCGGGCACCAGGACGCTTTCGCTGCGCGGCACACGGGAAGGCGCGCCGCTGAAGGACGATTTCCGGCGTGCCTACGAATATTCCGATTGCTGGGCGGAGGATTCGCGCCTCGTGGTGCTGAATGCCCGTGACGCGCAAGCCCGGGGTGCCAAAATCCTCACTCGCACGAAGGTTGTCTCGGCCAGCCGCCATGACGGCGCGTGGGACGTGGAGCTGGAAGAGGTGGAAAGCGGGAGGCGGCAGCATGTCCGGGCGCGCATGCTCGTCAATGCGGCCGGGCCATGGGCGGGTGAGGTGATCTCGCGAACCCTGCGGCTGTCCTCAAGCGACCGTGTGCGCCTCGTGCGTGGCAGCCACATCGTGACGCGCAAGCTCTACGATCACGGCAAGTGCTATTTTTTCCAGGGCCGCGACGGGCGCATCATCTTTGCCATTCCCTTTGAGGGCGACTTCACGCTGATCGGCACCACCGATGCCGACCATCCCGACCCGTGGACGCCGCCGGTCTGCACGCGCGAGGAACAGGATTATTTGTGTGCCTTTGCCTCGGACTATTTCCGCCAACCGGTGACGCGTGACGACATTGTCTGGACCTATTCGGGCGTGCGCCCGTTGCATGATGAGGGCGAGGGGAGTGCGACAGCCGCCACGCGCGACTACACGCTCAAGCTGGACCGGGATGACGGCGCGCCGGTGCTGCATGTGTTTGGCGGCAAGATCACCACCTACCGGCGGCTTGCCGAAAGCGCGATGGACCATGTGGCCATGCATTTTCCAGGTCTTCCCGGCCCATGGACGGCGGGTGTGGCACTGCCGGGGGGCGATTTCCCGGTGGATGGGTTCGAGGCGCTGGTGCGGCAGTTGGGCGGGCGCTATTCGTGGCTGGAGGAGCTGCAGTGCCGCCGTCTTGTGCGCGCCTATGGCACGGACGCTTTCGCGCTGCTGGCGGATGCGCAATCGCCTGACGATCTCGGGCCGGGCTTCGGGGCGGGTCTGAGCGCGCGGGAGGTGACCTGGCTGATGGAGAAGGAATTTGCGTTGACGGCCGAGGACGTGGTCTGGAGGCGCAGCAAGCTTGGCCTGCGCATGACGGCAGCCGAGAAGGCGGGGCTTGACCAATGGATGCGCGCGCAGCGCTTCGCAGGCGGGATCATCGGTGAGGGGAGGTGATCCGGGTTTGAAGGGAGCGGGTGGCGATCGCCGCTCCTGCCGTTGAGGGGCTTGCCTTTTGGCGGTCTGACGCGTGATCCTTCGGGCCGGAGTGAAACGGGGGAGAGACGCATGAGCCATATCCTCGCCATCGACCAGGGCACCACGTCGAGCCGCGCCATCGTGTTTGATGCGGCGCTGAAGCCGGTAGCCGTGGCGCAGGAGGAGTTTGCGCAGCATTTCCCGCAATCGGGCTGGGTGGAGCATGACCCGGCTGACATCTGGACCACGGTTGCGGGAACCTGTCGCGCGGTGATCGGGCGCGCAGGGCTGAAACCGTCCGCCATTGCCGGGATCGGCATCACGAACCAGCGCGAGACGACGCTTGTGTGGGACCGCCGGACCGGTGAGCCGGTCTGCAATGCCATTGTCTGGCAGGACCGCCGTACGGCTGCGCTCTGCCGTGCGTTGAAGGACGCAGGCCACGAGGCCGAGGTGACGGCGAGAACCGGGCTGCTGCTCGATCCCTATTTTTCGGCCACGAAAATCCGCTGGATCCTCGACCATGTGGACGGTGCGCGGGCGCGGGCGGAGGCCGGTCAACTGGCGTTCGGCACGGTGGACAGCTGGATCATCTGGAAGCTGACGGGCGGTGCGGTTCACGCAACGGACGCGACCAACGCCTCGCGCACCATGCTCTATGACATCCACAAGGGGCAATGGAGCGAGGACCTGTGCCGTCTCTTCGGTGTTCCGATGAACATGCTGCCACAGGTGCTTGATTGCGCTGCTGATTACGGCGCAGCGCGGGCGGACCTTTTCGGGAGCGAAATCCCCATTTTCGGCGTCGCCGGGGACCAGCAGGCCGCCGCCATGGGGCAAGCCTGCTTCCGGCCCGGCATGATGAAGGCGACCTATGGCACGGGCTGTTTTGCCCTGCTGAACACGGGCGACGCGCCGGTAATGTCGAACAACCGCCTGCTGACGACGGTGGCCTGGCAGATGGAGGGCAAGGCAGCCTATGCGCTGGAAGGCTCGATCTTCATTGCCGGGGCGGTGGTGCAATGGCTGCGCGACGGGCTGAAACTGATCCGCCATGCCTCCGAAACCCAGCCGCTCGCCGAGCGGGCCGACCCGGGTCAGGGCGTCGTGCTGGTGCCAGCCTTCACCGGCCTCGGCGCACCGTACTGGAATGCCGAATGCCGGGGCGCGCTGTTTGGCATCACGCGCAACACCGGGCCGGAGGAGATGGCGCGCGCGGCGCTGGAAAGCGTGGGGTACCAGACCCGCGACCTGCTGGAGGCAATGCGAGCGGACTGGCAGGGCGGGGCGGAAGAAGCCGTCCTGCGCGTCGATGGCGGCATGAGCGCCTCGGATTGGACCATGCAGTTCCTGGCCGGCATCATCGGTGCGCCGGTGGACCGCCCGTCGGTGCTGGAAACAACGGCGTTGGGGGTGGCTTGGCTGGCGGGGCAGCGGGCCGGGCTTTACCCCGGCATGGACGGTTTTGGGGAAAGCTGGGCGCTGGAACGCCGGTTTGAGCCGGCCATGGACGGTGTGATGCGCGATGCCAAATACGCGGCCTGGAAGCGTGCGGTCGCTGCGGCGCAGATGTTCTGAAAGCCCGGAATGCGAGGTGATGATGACCGGAATCGAGGATTTCCAGCCTGTCAATGATGCGGAATGGCCGGACGAAATCGCGCGGCTCAGGGATGGTTTTGCCGGGCGGCTCAATGTTTATCGCGTGATGGCGCATAACCCGGCGCTGGTGGCGGCCTGGGAAAATTTCCGCAACTACACGGTGCTGCACTCGACGCTCGGGGCAGAGCTGTCGGAAATCGTCATCATCCGCACCGGCTACCGGCGCAAGGCGCCCTACGAAATCGCCCATCACATCGTACGGGGCAGGGCGGCCGGCCTGTCCGACGGGCGCATCGCGGCACTGTGCACGGAGAGTGGGCCATCGGGCGGCGATGACCGGCTGCTTGCCGGCGCGGTGGACGAACTGGTGCTTGAGGGCAGGCTTGCCCCGGAAAGCGTGGCGGGGCTGACGGCGCGTCTTGGCAAGGAGGGCGTCATGGACGTGATTGCCACCGTCGGGCTCTACACGACACTCTCCTTCATTGTTAACAGCTTTGCCACGCCGGTGGACGGCGACATTGTGGCGAGCCTTGAGGCGCAGCCCTTCGAGGGTTTCAGCCTGCCGTGACGCTCAATATCCGGTGTTGAACTTGCGCCCGGGCGATGCCGTGCCTGCAGGTGACGATTACCCGCGCCGCTATCACCGGGGCGGGAAATTTTCGGTCAATGGTCGCCTTGCGCGGGATGGCGTAGGGGTTGTCCGGGCCGCATTCGCACGGACCACGCCGACCTTTCCGGAATTCTTGAAACTGTGCGGTGATTTTTGCACTTTCGGCGGGCGGTGGAATCCTGTGACATGGCATAACGGCCAAGCGGAGAGCATGCATGTACGATTACGCCATCATCTGGGACTGGCTCGCCTTCGCGGTGCGCTGGCTGCACGTGATCACGGCCATCGCCTGGATCGGATCATCCTTCTATTTCGTGGCGATGGACCTCGGCCTGCGCAAGCATGCCAACCTGCCCAAGGGCGCCTATGGCGAGGAATGGCAGGTGCATGGCGGCGGGTTCTACCACATCCAGAAATATCTGGTGGCGCCCGAGGCGATGCCGGAGCATCTCACCTGGTTCAAGTGGGAGGCTTATTCCACCTGGCTCTCGGGCGCGGCGCTGCTTGCCATTGTCTATTGGGCGGGCGGGGAAATCTTCCTGATCGACCGCACCAAGGCCGATCTGCAGCTCTGGCAGGCCGTGCTGATCTCGGCCGCGTCACTGACCATCGGCTGGATCGTTTATGACCTGCTCTGCAAATCCAAGCTCGGGCACAGCCCGACCACGCTGATGGTGCTGCTCTTCGTGCTCCTTGTCATCATGGGCTACGGCTACAACCAGATTTTCACCGGCCGCGCCATGATGCTGCATCTGGGCGCCTTCACGGCCACCATCATGTCAGCCAATGTCTTCTTCATCATCATTCCGAACCAGAAGATCGTGGTGGCCGACCTGAAGGTCGGCCGCACGCCCAACCCGGAGTACGGGCGGATCGCCAAGCTGCGTTCGACGCACAACAACTACCTGACGCTGCCCGTGCTGTTCCTGATGCTGTCGAACCATTACCCGCTGGCCTTCGGGACGCAGTACAACTGGATCATCGCCGCGCTGGTCTTCCTGATGGGCGTGTCGATCCGCCACTATTTCAATTCCAACCATGCGCGAACCGGCAATCCCACCTGGACATGGCTGGTGACCGCCATCCTGTTCATCCTCATCATGTGGCTGTCCACCGTTCCGAAAGTCCTGTCGGGCGAGGACGCGGCGCTCGCCCCGCACGAGCAGCGTTTCGCATCCGCGGAGGGTTTCGAGACGGTGCGTGACACGGTGCAGGGGCGCTGCTCCATGTGCCATGCCGCCGAGCCGGTGTGGGAGGGTATCGCGCGGGCACCCAAGGGCGTGAAGCTGGAAAGCGACCGTGAAATCGCGCGCCATGCCCGCGAAATCTACCTTCAGGCAGGCCGCAGCCATGCCATGCCGCCCGGCAATCTTTCCGGCATGGAGCCAGGTGAGCGCAAGCTGATCGTTGAATGGTACGAAAAGGCCGTGTCGGGCTCCTGACTTTTGCGGGCATGCACCCTAGTTTGCCCAAGCGGCCGCAGGATGGCCCGAACAGGAAACAGGGGCCGGGCCTTGACGGACAGGCGAGACGTCTTGCTGATTGCTGCCCATGGCGAACGCGGCGGGGAGGGCACCAACCGCCGCCTTGCCGCCATTGCCGACGCGGTGACTGCGCTGCTGCCCGATACCGACGTGCGCCATGGCGTGCTGTCCGGTGAGCCATCCTTCGCACAGGCGCTTTCCGGCCTTGATCCGCAGAGCAAAGTCACCGTCTTTCCGCTGTTCATGAGCAAGGGCTATTTCGTTAGCCGCAAATTGCCCGATACGCTTGCCGGGCTGGCGGGCAGCATCACCATGCTGGACCCGCTGGGAACCGGGCCGGAACTGGCGCAGACGGCGGCAGCGGCGTTGCGCGCCCTGCCCGGGGGCCCGGCGCCGCATGTCCTCGTCATTGCACATGGCTCCTCAAAGGATGACCGCTCGCGGCGCGATGCCGAGGCCTTTGCCGCCGGGCTTTCCCGTCGGATGCACGGTTGCGATGTCACCTGCTGCTTCCTTGAGGAACAACCGTTTGCGGGCGAGGCCGTGGCTACGCTTCAGGCGGATGCGGCGATTGTCAGCCTGTTCGCCGGCGAGGGGCTGCATGGCGGCGATGACATTCCCGAAATCCTCATCCGGACCGGCTTTCCCGATTCGCGCATCGTGACGCCCGCTGCCGATGTGACGGCTGTCGCGGCCATCATCGCCGCCCGGTTCCGTGACGCCTGAAGCATTCCCGGCTGCGCCAGATCAAGGCCGCCGCGCGCGCTTCCTGCGATGCCTTCTTGGCCAAAGGGGTGATGCAGAATCGGCTTGATTATGTGAATACATGTAAATATATAGAATCCATCATCCAACCAAAGGGGTTTCCAAATGTCTCTCGACCGTACCGTTCTCGCTTTTGCCGGCATCATGGTTCTGCTGTCGGTGGTCCTCACCGTCTATGTCTCGCCGCTCTTCATGTGGTTCACCGTCTTCATCGGCGTGAACATGCTGCAATCGGCCTTTACCGGCTTCTGCCCGGCGGCCATGATCTTCAAGAAGTTCGGAATCAAGCCGGGCTGCGCATTCTGATTGCGCCAAACTGACACGTTCCAAGGACAAGACCCATGCGCATGTTCCTGCTGACGGCCGGCCTCCTGGCCAGTACCGCCACTTTCGCCGCCGACTATACGGCCGAACCGGTTTCCATTCCCGAATGGAAGGCCGTCTATGGCCGCGTGGAGGCACGCGACACGGTGTCGGCCCGGGCCCGCATCGGCGGCATTGTCGTGGAACTGTCGGTTTCCGAAGGGGATCTGGTGAAGGCGGGCGAGAAGATCGCCACCGTGCGCGACGACAAGCTCGCCTTCCAGATCGCCGCGCAGGACGCGCAACTGCGTGCGCTCGCCTCGCAGCTCGACACGGCGGAAGCCGAGTTGAAGCGCGCCGAGGCGCTGGTCTCCAAGGGCGTCATCACCAAGCAGCGCCTTGACCAGTTGCAGACGGCCGCCGAAGTGGCGCGCAACCAGATTTCGGCCACCGAGGCCCAGCGCAAGGTGCTGGAGCAGCAGGGTGCGGAAGGTGACGTGCTGGCACCGGCAGACGGGCGCGTGCTGACCGTGCCGGTGACCAAGGGCGCCGTGATCATGGGCGGCGAGCCGGTGGCGACCATCGGCGGCGGCGGGTTCTACCTGCGCCTTGCGATCCCCGAGCGCCATGCCGGTTCGCTTTCGACCGGCTCGGACATCCAGATCGCGGCGGGCGGCGAAACGATGACCGGCAAGCTGGTCAAAATCTATCCGCAAATCGAGAACGGCCGCGTCGTCGCCGACGTGGAGGTGGAGAAGCTCTCTACCGAGTTTGTCGATGCCCGCATCCTCGTGCAGGTGCCGGTCGGCAGCCGGCAGGCGCTGATTGTCCCGGCCGAAGCCGTGACGATCCGCTCCGGCATCGAGTTCTTGCCGGTCATGGAGGGCGAGGAAGCAGTGGACCGCGCTGTGGTGACCGGAGAGCACCTGACGCGCGACGGCAAGGATTTCGTCGAAATCCTCACCGGTCTTGAAGCCGGCGACAGGGTGGCCGTGAAATGAGCAATTCCAAGCATTCCCTCGGCATCGCGGGCGGGCTGACAAAAGCCTTCATTGTCTCGCCGCTGACGCCGCTGTTCCTGATTGCGGCCTTTGCCTTCGGCCTCATCGCGCTCATCACGCTGCCGCGCGAGGAAGAGCCGCAGATTTCCGTGCCGATGGTCGACATCATCGTGCAGGCGGCCGGCCTGAAGGCCGACGACGCCGTCAAGCTCGTCTCCGAACCGCTGGAAACCATCGTCAAGGGCATTGACGGGGTGGAGCACGTCTATTCGCAGACCGCTGACGACCAGGTGATGGTGACGGCGCGGTTTGTCACCGGCACGCCGTCGGATGCCGCGATCCTGCGCGTGCATGACAAGGTGCGTGCCAACATGGACCGCATCCCGGTCGGCATTCCCGAACCGCTGATCGTCGGGCGCGGCATTGACGATGTCGCCATCGTTTCGCTGACCCTGTCGCCCAAACCCGAAGCGGCGGGGCGCATCACGGCGAACGACCTGACGCGGGTGGCGCGCGAATTGCGTACCGAGTTGTCCAAGATCGACAATGTGGGACTGACCTATCTGGTCGGCGAGACCGGCGAGATGATCCGCGTGTCGCCCGATCCGAGGCGCCTTGCGCTCTACGGGGTCACGCTCCAGCAGCTTGCCGGCAAGGTGCAGGGTGCCAACACCGCCTATCCGGTGGGCCGGGTGCGCGACAAGGGCGACCAGATCCAGATCGCCGCAGGCGAGACGCTGCGCTCGCCCGTCGAGATCGGCAACCTGCTGCTCACCTCGCGTGACAACCGCCCGGTCTATGTGCGTGATGTCGCCGACGTCGCCTATGCCACCGACACGGCCGACCTGCTGGTTTCCACGGTGACCAAGGGCGAGGACGGCGTGACGCGCGTTCCCTCCGTCACGCTGGCGGTCGCCAAGCGCGCCGGGTCCAATGCGGTCACGGTTGCCGAGCACATCCTGCACAAGGTGGAAACGCTGGAAGGCTCGCTGATACCGCATGACATGGCGGTGGAGGTGACGCGCGACTATGGCGAGACGGCCAATGAAAAGGCCAACGAGCTGCTCTATCACCTCGGCCTTGCCACCGTGTCGATCATCGCGCTGGTGTGGCTGGCCATCGGGCGGCGCGAGGCGCTGGTCGTCGCCATCGTCATCCCGGTCACCATCCTGCTGACGCTGTTTGCCTCGCGGCTGATGGGCTACACGCTGAACCGCGTCTCGCTGTTCGCGCTGATCTTCTCGATCGGCATTCTTGTCGACGATGCGATCGTCGTCATCGAGAACATCGCGCGGCACTGGGGTATGGGCGACAGCCGCGACCGCAAGCAGGCGGCCATCGAGGCAGTGGCCGAAGTCGGCAACCCGACCATTGTCGCCACGCTGACCGTGGTTGCGGCGCTGCTGCCGATGCTCTTCGTGTCGGGCATGATGGGTCCCTACATGAGCCCGATCCCGGCCAATGCCTCGGCGGCGATGATCTTCTCCTTCTTCGTTGCCGTGATGGTGACGCCCTGGCTGATGCTGAAGATTGCCGGAAAGGCGCCCGCCCACGCCCATGAAGGCCATGACCATGGCGGTGTGCTGGGACGCATGTACACGGCGGTTGCCACGCCGATCCTGGCCTCCAAGAAGTCCAGCTGGCTGTTCCTGATCGTCGTCGGCGTGCTGACGCTGGCTTCGCTGGCGCTGTTCTACACCAAGCAGGTGACAGTCAAGCTGCTGCCCTTCGACAACAAGTCGGAGCTTTCCGTGGTTATCGACCTGCCGGAAGGATCGCCGGTGGAAAAGACCGATGCGGTGGCGCAGGCGGTTGCGCGCATCGTCACCGACCTTCCGGAGGTCAAGTCCGTCCAGACCCATGCGGGTACGGCCTCGCCCTTCAACTTCAACGGTCTGGTGCGCCACTATTACCTGCGCGCCGAGCCGCAGATGGGTGACGTGGCGATCAACCTGACCAACAAGACCGAGCGCGACCGCTCGTCCCACGACATCGCGCTCGATATCCGCGCGCGCATTGCCGCCATCCCCGTACCGGAAGGCTCCAGCCTGAAGGTGGTGGAACCGCCGCCCGGCCCGCCGGTGATGGCGACGCTGCTGGCCGAAATATACGGACCGGATGCCGAGACGCGCCGCGAGGTGGCTGCAAAGGTTGAAGAGGCGTTCAAGTCGGTGCCCTATGTGGTCGACACGGACAATTCCTATGGCCAGCCGTCGCGCCGGCTGCGCACGACGATTTCCACCGATGACCTTGAGTTCTTCAAGGTGCAGGAAAGCGATGTGCTGAACACGCTGTCGGTGCTCAATTCCGGCCAGACGGTCGGCTATTCGCACAAGGGGCAGGGCCGCCATCCGGTGCCGATCCGCGTGGAACGCCCGAAGGGCGAGCGCGTGCTGGATGAAGCCTTCCTGTCGACGCCTATTCCCGCCAATGTGCTGCCGGGTGACCGCGGCGTCGTGGAGCTCGGCGACGTCATCAAGGTGTCGGAAGAGCAGGCCTCCTATCCGGTGTTCCGCCACAACGGCCGTTTTGCCGAGATGGTGACCGCGGAGCTTGCGGGAGATTTCGAGGCGCCGCTCTACGGCATGCTCGCCGTGCAGGAAGCGCTCGACAAGCAGGACTGGACCGGTCTGGAAAAGCCCGTCATCTCGCTGCATGGCCAGCCGGAGGAAGAGACGAAGCCGACCCTGCTGTGGGACGGAGAATGGGAAGTGACCTGGGTGACGTTCCGCGACATGGGGGCTGCCTTCGGCGTGGCGCTGCTCGGCATCTACATCCTCGTCGTGGCCCAGTTCGGCTCCTTCAAGGTGCCGCTGGTGATCCTGACGCCCATCCCGCTGACCTTCATCGGCATCCTTGGCGGTCACTGGCTGTTCGGCGCGCCGTTCTCGGCGACCTCGATGATCGGCTTCATCGCGCTGGCCGGCATCATCGTGCGCAATTCGATCCTGCTGGTGGATTTCATCAAGCATGCGCCGCGCATGGTGGAGGTGGGCCACGAGGATGACGATGTGGCCGAGACGTCGATGGCCATCGTGGCTGCCGACGAGCCGGAGCACGGTCATGCGCCGGGTGTGCGGATGCGCGAGCGCAGCCTCACCGAGATCCTGATCGCGGCGGGTGCCATCCGCTTCAAGCCGATCCTGCTCACAGCCGTGGCGGCGATGATCGGTGCCGTGGTGATCCTGACCGATCCGATCTTCCAGGGTCTGGCGATCTCGCTGCTGTTCGGCCTGCTGTCGTCCACCGCGCTGACCGTGCTGGTGATCCCGGCCATCTACCGGGTGCTGCGCACCTGACGGGAGCGCTGTGCCGCGCCTGCGGCAGGCAGGAAACACCAGGGCGGCGAGGCATTTCTCGCCGCCTTTTTTCTGCCTGCCTGTGCTGCAAAGAGGCAACGCACGGGCACAAAAGCCTTCGCATTGCGGCATCAAAGGTCCGTGATGCCATTGGCGGCCGCCATGCGCCCTTGTTAGAAGGGGCCGCCGGGCGGAGCGGGAACC
The DNA here is from genome assembly GCA_020637755.1 of Brucellaceae bacterium. Taxonomy (GTDB): domain Bacteria; phylum Pseudomonadota; class Alphaproteobacteria; order Rhizobiales; family Rhizobiaceae; genus Zhengella. Next base: position 78,998 of record JACKJW010000004.1, read on the forward strand.
GGCGCAGAGACCGGCGTACTGTCCGGCAAAGTGACACAGGATACGGGGATTTCTCCCATGGCATTTCTCCAGTCGATTTCGCGGCCTGCCGCTGCGCTTGCAGCCCTTGCCATGCTTGCCGGCTGCACGACCGAAAGCACGGTCGCCCCGGTCAGCAATGCCAATTCACTGGCTGCCGCCCCGGCCGACGCGGAAGCGCCGATGCCGGCGGTCAAGCATTCGACCTGCAAGTCGCCAATCCGCACCACGCGCAAGAACGCGCTCGTTGCCGACCGGGTGACGCCCGGTGATCCCTACTACATCGAGTTCCGCCTGCGGCCTTCCACGGCCATTCCGACCGGGCACATGTATGTCATCTACGGTGATCTGGATGCGCAGGGAAATCCGGTGAACCAGTATTACTCCGGCCTGTTCCCCAAGGGCTCGGTTGCAGGCCTCTACACCGGCATGGTGCTGCCCGTGCCGATCCCCGGCGAGCTGGAGCCATCCTTCATGGACTGCAGTGTCTTGCCGGCAGCGGCCTACCGCCGCTCGCTCACGGCGGCGCAATACCGCTCCATGCTGACGCTGCTTGCCCGCTACAAGGCCAATCCGCCGAAATGGGCGATGCTGTCCTTCAATTGCAATCACTATTCAGCTTCGCTCGGCGAAGCTGCGGGGCTGAAGGCGCCCAAGGGCACGCGCAGCCTGGAATTCGTTTCGGCGCAATATTTCTCCGAGCTGGTGAAGATCAACGGCGACACGATTCGCAACAGGGCACCGGCCTATCAGGCGATGCAGCGCTGACCGCTGCCGGGACCTTGGGCAGGCGGACTTGTTGCGCCATGCTGCCAACCTGTGCGATTGCATGGGAGGATGACTGCCGCGCAGGCGATTCATGAAGGCGGAGAAGAAGACGCATGACAGCGCACAAGCCTGATCCGGCCGGCCTGACCGCCGCTGCCATCGTTGACGAAGCCATTCGCAGCCGCCGTTCGGTCCGCGCCTTCCTTCCCGACCCGGTGGACATGGCAACCGTGCGCGACATCCTTTCGGTTTCGGCGCGTGCGCCGTCGGGCACCAACATGCAGCCCTGGCGGGCCTATGTGACGGCGGGGGCCACCAAGCAGGCCGTCAGCGACGCCATCCTGAACTCCGGCATTCGTGCGGAGAAGGCAGAATGGGACGAGTACAGGTATTATCCCGACCAGTTCTTCGAGCCATATCTTTCGCGCCGCCGCGAGGTGGGTTTTGCGCTTTACGGGGCGCTTGGCATTGGACGGCGCGACGTGGATCGGATGCGCGCCCAGCATGACCGCAATTTCACCTTCTTCGATGCGCCGGTGGGACTGCTCTTCACGATCGACCGCAGGCTGGAAATGGGATCGTGGCTCGATTTCGGCATGTTCCTTGAAAACATCATGATTGCGGCGCGCGGGCACGGGCTCCACACCTGCGCGCAGGCGGCCTTTGCGCCCTATCACCGGCAGATCCGGCCAATTCTTGGCATGAACGACAGCGAGGTTCTCGTCTGCGGCATGGCGCTGGGATACGAGGACACGTCCAAGCCTGAAAACGAACTTCGCACCAACCGGGCGCCGCTGGAAGACTGGGTGGTGATGCTGGACGGAACGGCAGACGGGGCCTGACGGGATGCGGATGGCCGGCCTGGAACGCCTCAAACATGTAGCCGCGAGGTTTCTCGCGGCCTGTCTTCTTGCTGCCGCCTTCCAGCTTCTCCCCGCTCCGTCCGTGAGCGCGCAGGATTCCCCCAAGGCTCAGGAGCAATCTACCATCATCGTGGAGCTGACCTCGAAGATCGAGGGCTACGAGAAGGACATCGAGGCGATCAGCGAGAACGATGTGAAGCTGGTGGAGGTGCGCCTCGCCGCAGAACAGGCCGCGCGCGATGTGCTGTCGGCTTCACTCACTCTCCAGCCGCGGATCACCGACATCAGCACCCGGCTGGAGCAATTGGGAACGCCACCCGCTGAGGGCCAGCCGGCCGAACCCGAGACGGTGACCGCCGAGCGAAACCGGCTTCTCGGCGAGAAGGCGGAAATCAACGAGCTTCTCGGCAAGGCGGAAAACGCCTCAATTGCCGCCAACCGGCTGTCCGACCGGATCAATGAACTCAGGCGCGAACTCTTCACCAAGACGCTGACCCGCCGCTTCGACATCAATTACGATCTTGCCGGCGAGACACTTAATGATTTCTCGCGCGAGCAGGCGCAGCTCTACCGCTATTTCCAGAGCTGGATCACCTTCGTCACGGCACACAAGCTGCCTTCCGTGCTGGGGGCGACCTTCCTTGCCCTGCTGGTGGCCTTCGTGCTGCTGGCTGGCGGGCGGCGCAGCCTGTCGGGCTTCTACCGGCCCGACCCGCATATGGCCGAACCCAGCTATCTCAGCCGCCTGTCGGTCGCCTTCTGGTCGACGTTGCTGCCCAGCATGGCGGTGGCGGTGTTCATGGCGGTCAGCTACCTGTTGCTCGACGTGTTCGGTGTGTTGCGCTCGGGCATCGACCGCATCCTCTTTGTCCTGGCGGAGGTGGTCGGTATCGTCTTTTTCGTCAACCGGCTGTCGCGCGCCGTCTTTGCGCCGGGTCACCCGGCGTGGCGCCTTCTGCATGTGGCTGACGGGCCGGCGCGGGTCCTTTACTGGCTGGTTACTGCGATGGCGGCGGTCACCGGGCTCGATTTCCTGCTGACCACGGTCAACGAGGTCATGATGTCGCCGCTCAGCCTGACGGTCGCAAAGGGGCTGATCGCGACCGTGCTGGTCGGCCTGCTGATCCTGGCGACGGCGCTGGTGCGTCCGTTTGCCGACGGGGAAGGGCACCTGCGTGGCTGGCCAAACCTGCTCAAGACCGTGCTTGCGGTCACCGGTATCGGCATCATCGCGGCATCGCTGCTGGGTTTTGTCGGATTTGCGCAGTTCCTGTCGCAGCAGGTGGTGGTGACGGGCGCGATCATGGTGACCATGTATCTGGGCTTCCGCTCGGCCAGTTCGATCTCGGAGGAGGGGAATTTCGCCAAGACCATGCTGGGGCGCAAGCTGGCACCGTCAGCGCGCATCGATGAGACGACGCTTGACCAGCTGGGGCTGGCCTCCGGCCTCATGGTCAACCTGCTGGTGCTGATGATCGGCATTCCGCTGATCCTGCTGCAATGGGGCTTCCAGTACGGCGACATCAAGACCTGGGCGTTCCGGCTGGCGACCGAAATCCGCATCGGTTCGGTGTCCTTCTCGCTGGTGGGTGTGCTGACGGGCATCCTCGTTTTCATCGTCGCCTATTTCGCCACCCGCTGGTTCCAGGGCTGGCTCGACAATTCGGTGCTCAAGCGCGGCCGCTTCGATTCCGGTGTGCGCAATTCCATCCGCACGGCTGTCGGCTATCTCGGCATCGCGCTCGCCGTGCTGATCGGCATTTCGGTGGCCGGCATCGACCTGTCCAACCTTGCGCTGGTCGCCGGTGCGCTTTCGCTCGGCATCGGCTTCGGCCTGCAGAACATCGTGTCGAACTTCGTTTCCGGCCTCATCCTGCTGGCCGAGCGTCCCTTCAAGGTGGGCGACTGGATCGAGGCGGGCGGCCATATGGGGCTGGTCAAGCGCATCTCGGTGCGGGCCACCGAGATCGAGACGTTCCAGCGCCAGACGATCATCCTGCCCAATTCCGAGCTGATCAACTCGGCGGTCGGCAACCGCACGCACCGCAACCATCTCGGGCGCATCGACATTGCGGTCGGCGTTTCCTACGATTGCGATCCCGCGTTCGTGCGCGACCTGCTGCTGGAGATCGCGCGGGAGACCAAGCTCGTATTGCGCAATCCGGAACCACAGGTGTTCTTTGCCAATTTCGGGGCGTCGTCGCTGGATTTCGAGTTGCGCGTCCATGTCGCCGACATTTTCACCACGGCGGTGGTGCAGACCGAACTGCGGCTGGAAATCTTCCGGCGGCTGAAGGATGCGGGCATCGAGATTCCGTTCCCGCAACAGGATGTCCATATCAAGAGCGGAACGCCGGAAGATGTGCGCCGCTTCGCCGATGCGATGCGCCCGAAGTCGAGTGGAGATGAAGGGGCCGGGTCGGCACAACCGGGCGAAGCGGCGGGGCAGGACGCACCACGCCGCCGCAAGCGCCGGACCGGCCAGCCGGACTGATCCGTTCAGGCGCCATTCATGCGGCTGTGCTAGGGTGCAGCCGAAACAGGGGAAATCCCGTCCAACAGGAGCGGTGCCAAGGCACCGGAACCCGATGAAGAAACTGATGCTGATCCTTGCCGCGCAGGCTGCCGTTGTGCTTCCGGCCCATGCGGCCTCGATCACCAACAAGGATGCCGAAGCCCGCGTGATCGTGGTCACCGAAGGCGGTGCCAAGTCGGAGATGTCGGTTGCGGCCGGCGAATCCGCGTCCATCTGCGCGTCGGGCTGCTTCCTGACCATGCCCAATGGCGACCGTGTGCCGCTGAAGGGCGACGAAAAGGTCGAAATCGTCGGCGGCAAGGCGGTGCTGCGCTAATCGCGTGAATTTTTTGGCGATCTGCCCACGGCGGGGACTGCGCGTTCCCGCACATGGCTGCCTTTGCGGTCAAACTGCAAAGTGGGTGCTCCGGATCGCGGATCGCTTCGTGTCCGGGATGACGGCATCTGGTGGGAGCGGCGTCCACGCGGACCCGGCACCAGGCTTCCGTCGTGGCGAGGCCAAGGCAGGCGGTACCGCAGCGGACAATGTCTCAAATCCCGCGCATTCCGGTTACTGCCTGTTAGCCATTCCCAAGGGTTTGGCGCCTATTTCAGCGGTTTTGCATGCATCATTAGGGCGGCTTGAACGCTTATCCGCCTAGAACTTTCCCGCACAAGGGCGGGATGGCTGATGATGGATGCACGCAACACAGGAACCGGCATTGCACTTGCCGTCGATCTCGACGGCACGCTGATCGCGTCCGACCTGCTGTTTGAAAGCCTTTTCCTGCTGCTCAGGGCCAATCCGGCCTATCTGTTCCTGCTGCCGGTCTGGTACTGGCGTGGCGGCATGGCCCGGCTCAAATCGGAAATCGCCGAGCGGGTGATGCCCGACATCGGATCGCTGCCCTACCGCGAGGCGGTGCTCGAGGAGATGCGCATCGCGCGTTCGGAAGGGCGCAAGATCGTGCTGGCGACCGGATCGCCGGAGCGCTACGCACATGCCGTTGCCGATCATCTCGGCCAGTTCGATGTGGTGCTGGCGACCACGCCAGACCGCAACCTCACGGCGCATCGCAAGCGCGACCTGCTGAACGAACGCTTCGGGGAAGCGGGCTACGACTATATGGGCAATGCCAAGCCCGATGTCGTCATCTTCGACAGTGCGCGCAAGGCGATTGCCGTTGCCCCTGACAAGGCGGCTGCGGCCTGGCAGGCAGACCATGGGGGCAAGCGCATCGACGCGCCGAAGCCCGGCTGGCGGACCATCGTGAAGATGCTGCGTGTCCACCAGTGGCTGAAGAACACGCTGATCGCCGTTCCGGTGGTGCTGAGCCACGAGTACTTCAACCCGCAGATGATTGTCGCCTGCCTGCTGGCCTTCATCGCCTTCTCGGCGACGGCGTCGGCCATCTACATCCTCAATGACTGTTTCGACCTGACGCTGGACCGCAAACATCCGACCAAGCGCAACCGGCCTTTCGCATCGGGCCAGCTTTCCATCCCCTTCGGCATGGCAGCGATGGGCACGCTGATCGCGATTGCTGCCGTTGCCGCGTCGTTCCTGCCCGGCCTGTTCTGGCTTGCGCTCGGCGCCTATCTCGTCACCACCACCGCCTATTCACTGTCGCTCAAGCGCATGCTGCTGATTGACGTGCTGACGCTGGCCGGGCTTTACACCATGCGCATCCTCGCGGGCGCTGCGGCGACCGGTACCAGTGTCTCCTTCTGGCTGCTCGCCTTTTCCATATTCTTCTTCCTGTCGCTGGCACTGGTAAAGCGCTTCGTGGAGCTGAAGGACACGGAACTGGAAGAGGGCACCCGCATTGCGGGGCGCGGCTACCGGCCGGAAGACTACGAGGTGATCTCGCAGGCCGGCCTCGGCTCGGCCTTCGCGGCGGTCCTCGTGCTGGCGCTCTACATCGACAGCGATGCTGTCAAGGAAATGTACAGCACGCCCTGGCTCGTCTGGCCGCTGTCGCCGATCGTCCTTTACATCATTCTGCGCATCTGGGTGCTGGCGCGGCGCGGCGAAATGCACGAAGACCCGGTCGTCTTCATCATGCGCGACTGGCGCAGCCAGTTGATGGCGGCCATCGGCGCCGGTCTGCTGTTCATCGCGGCGTGGTGAGATGAGCAATCGGGATACCCACCAGAGTTTCGGGCGGATCCGCCGGGCGGGGCGTGCAGCCATGCCGGCGCGTTTTGCAGCGGACCTGCTGGCTGGCGGCAAGGCGCGGGCCGGAAGCCTTCTGCCGCACGGGGCCGGAAAATCCTATGGTGACAGCTGCCACAATGATGCGGGCGCGCTCGCCGTCACGGCGGACAGTCATGGCCGCATTCTTGCGCTGGATGTTGGCGCAGGCGTGCTGGAGGCTGAAAGCGGGGCGACGCTTGGCGGCATCATCGCCTATGCCGCGCGGCACGGATGGTTCCTGCCGGTGACGCCGGGAACGCGCTTCGTGACGCTGGGCGGGGCCATTGCCAATGACGTGCATGGCAAGAACCATCACCTGCGCGGCTCCTTCGGGCACCATGTGGAAAGCTTCGTGCTGGCGCGATCCGACGGCACGGTGCAGCGCTGTTCGGCATCGGAGAATGCGGCCCTGTTTCGCGCCACCATCGGCGGGATGGGGCTGACCGGCCTCATCCTGACGGCCCGCATCCGCCTGATGAAAGTGGCCTCGCTGGATGTGGCCCAGGAGGTCAAGCCCTTTGCCTCGCTGGACGAATTCTTCGATCTGGATGCGCAGAGTGCCGCCAACGAGTATTCGGTTGCCTGGATCGACCAGCTTGCCGGTGGCGGGGCGGCCGGGCGCGGCGTTCTGCTGACCGGCAATCATGCCACCAACGGCAACCTTGACGGGGCCGAGCGCGCGCCGCGGCTCAGTGTGCCGTTCCAGCCACCGGTGACGGTGCTGAACCGGCCCTTCCTGAAGGCCTTCAATACGGCCTACCGGCTGGCGCAGCTTCGCAAGGCGGGCGAGGCGCAGGTCACGGGCTGGCGGTCCTTCTTCTATCCGCTCGATGCCATCGGCCACTGGAACCGGCTCTATGGCCCGCGCGGACTGTTCCAGCACCAGAGCGTCATTCCGGTGGAGGCAGCGCCGCGTGTGCTGCCGGAGATGCTGGCCACCGCCCGCGACGCGGGGCAGGGCTCGTTCCTGACCGTGCTGAAGCGCTTTGGCGAAATGGACAGTGCGGGGCTGATGTCGTTCGCGCGGCCCGGCTACACGCTGACGCTGGATTTCCCGAACCGGGGCCAGAAGACGCTGGACCTTCTCGACCGGCTGGACGCGATGACGGTTGCGGCGGGCGGGGCGGTGAACCCTTACAAGGATGCGCGCATGAGTGCTTCGACATTCGAGGCATCGTTCCCGCAGTGGCGCAAGCTGGAGGCCTTCCGCGACCCGGCCCTCGTATCGGATTTCTGGCGGCGGACTGCGCTGCAACTGCCGCAGGCGCAAGCACTCAGGGAGGCGGTGCCGTGACGGTAAACACTTCGCAAACGGATTCGATAGACTTTTACAAGTCTTTGAATTCACGAAATTTTATTCGCTTTCGCCTAGGTTGTGAGCAGACGGGAGTTTGACATGAAATATCTGCCTTTCATCCTCTTCACGGTGATGACCAATGCGGCTGCCCAGCTGATGCTGAAATACGGCATGATGCAGATGGGGGAACTGAGTTTTGCCGGGGTCAATCCGGTCCTGAAGATCCTCCAGATCGTGTTCAGCCCGTGGATCTTCTTCGGGCTCTGCGTCTTCGTGATTTCCATGGCGTCGCACCTTTTCGTGCTGTCGAAGGTGGACCTCTCCTTTGCCTATCCCTTCCTCAGCCTGGCCTATGTGGCGGTGGCGGTCTTCGCCTACTACGCCTTCGGCGAGGACCTGAATTCGCTCCGCGTGGCTGGTATCGGCTTCATCTGTGTCGGCACCATCCTGATCGCGCAATCGGGCCGCGAGGCCCACGCAACGGCGCACGCGCCGCAATCCCAATCTGAAATCCAGACCAGCGAGTTGACCCGATGAAACACATCATTTTCGGAGGCGACGGCTTTGTCGGCCGTCATCTGGCACCCAAGCTTGTGGCCGACGGTCATGAGGTGATCGTTGCCGACATCGTGAAATCGCCGCTGGCGCATTACGGCAAGGCGGCCTTCGTCCAGTGCGACGTGACCAGGCCGGAAGACATTGCCGCGCTTGGCATCCGTGGTGACGACATGGTCTACAACCTGTCGGCCAAGATGCTGTCGCCCTTGCAGGTGCGCGCCAAGCGCCACGACTTTTTCTACCCGGTCAATTTCCACGGCACGGAGAATATCATCCACGCCATGGACAAGGCGGGTGCGCCGAACCTCGTCCATTTCACCACCGACATGATCTATGGCCACACGGTGATGACGCCGATGACCGAAGACCATCCGGTCGCCCCGCTCGGCGAATACGGCATGTCGAAGTGGGAAACGGAACTGCTGGCCCACAAATGGCGCGAGAAGGGGATGAACATTTCCCTGTTCCGTCCGCGTCTCATCATCGGGCCCGGCCGTCTCGGCATCCTGTCCAAGCTGTTCAAGCTGATCGACATGAACCTGCCGGTGCCGATGATCGGGTCCGGGCGCAATCCCTACCAATTCATCTCGGTGTTCGACTGCGCGGAAGCCGCGCGTGCCGCCTTCAAGGCCGGTGTGCCGAACGAAGCCTACAATCTCGGCTCGCTGAACCCGCCGCCGGTGAAAAAGCTGCTCGGCGACCTGATCAAGCATGCCGGGTCGAAATCGATCCTGATCCCGACGCCGGGCTGGGCGGTCAAGCGCACGCTCGACCTGCTGGACTGGATGAACATGCCGATCATGGATCCGGAGCAGTATCTCATCGCCGACGAGGAATGCATCCTCGATGTCTCGAAGGGCGAACGTGAACTCGGCTGGGTGCCGCAGTACCGCGACGAGGACATGCTCAACGCCGCCTACACCGAATATCGCGCCAAGCTTGATGGCAAGGCCTCGCCCGCCGGGGCGCAGGTTCCGGCCGAGTGAACCAGGACAGGGGACGGGACATGACCGTAATGACCAAGCCGGACCAGATGGCCGCCAAGGCCGAAGTGACTCCGCCGAGCCTCGCGCCTGCCGATCTGGCGCGCCCGAAACTGTTGAGCGTGGCCGACGCCAAGGCAATGGACATTTCCTCCATGGCCGAGGAGTTCAAGGCACACATCAACCCCGGCCAGATGCACTTCATGAAGTTGCTCGGCTTCCACAAGGTGAAGGTGGAAAGCGCCGAGGGCATGTATTACACCGACCAGAACGGCCGGAAGATTCTCGATTTCTTCGGCGGTTTCGGGTCGCTGGCGCTCGGCCACAACCATCCGCGCATCCTCGCTGCCCGCAAGCAGTTCCAGGACGAGAAGCGTCACGAAATCGCGATTGCCTTCATGTCGCAATATGCCGCCGCGCTCGCGCACAACATCGCGGAAATCTCGCCCGGCGACCTCGACATGGTGTTTTTCGGCTCGTCCGGTTCCGAGGCCATGGAAGCGGCGGTCAAACTTGCCGAGCGGGCGGCCGGACCGGCGCGTCCGAAGGTGGTCTATGCGGTCAATTCCTTCCACGGCAAGACCAAGGGTGTGCTCGGCATCACCGACGGCGCGCTCTATCGCGGAGAGTTCCAGCTTGTGGACAATGGCGTGCGCGTTCCCTTCGGCGATATCGACGCCATCGAGGCGGCATTCAAGGCAGACCCGAAGATCGGCTCGATCGTGCTGGAAACGATCCAGGGCGGCGGCGGCATCATCGAGGCGCCGGACGGCTTCTGGCCGAAGCTGCGCGCACTGTGTGACCAGCATGGTGTGATCTGGGTGGCCGACGAGGTGCAGTGCGGCTACGGGCGCACCGGCCGCTTCTACGCCTTCGAGCATTATGGCGTGGTCCCCGACATCACGGCGCTCGCCAAGTCGATGGGCGGCGGCAAGACGGCCATGGCTGCGATGATTGCGCGGCGCGAGGTCTACATGAAGGCCTATGGAACGCCCAAGACAGCGATGATCCATGCGCAGGCAACCTTCGGCGGCATCGGCGAGGCCTGCGTGACGGCCATCGAAGCGCTGAACGTGCTCTATGACGAGGAGCTGATCGACAACGCTGCCGAGACCGGCGAATACCTGATTTCCGAACTCAGGCGGCTTCAGGCCAAGTATCCGAAGATGATCAAGGAAGTGCGCGGCAAGGGCTTCATGGTCGGCCTCGAATTCCACGATTTCTCGCAGACGCTTCCGGTCGTGCTGCGGCCGGTTGTCGCCATGCTGGATGACAAGCTGAAGGGCTCGCTGTCGGGCTTCATCGGTGCGCTGCTGCTGCGCGACCACGATACGCTGGTGGCCTTCACCGAGTACAATCGCAACGTCATCCGGCTTGAGCCGCCGCTGGTTGCCCGGCGCGAGCATGTGGACGCCTTCATCGCGGCCTTTGACGAGCTGCTCGGGCGCGGCATCACCGGGATCGTGCGTGATTTCGTCAAAGCCCAGGTCCTTTGAGGCCCTGAGGTGACCGCGCAGTCCGACATGGAGACACTGGCCAGAGCCAGGGCACGGCTTTTTGCCGCCCGCTTCTCCATGCTCGCCAGGCGCTGGTGGGCCACGGTTTCCGTGCTGGTTTTCGTGGCCTACGCCATCCTGCTTGCGCTGGTGCCGTTCAAGCATCCGTCCTGGAACTGGGACATGCTGGCCTATCTCGCGGTTGCGCAGGAAGACGTGGCCGCCGGTCCTGCTGAGCTTCATGCCCTCGTTTATGGCCAGATCCACGATGCCGCCTCTGCCGCGGATTTCGCGGAGCTGACCGATGGTAACGAGTACCGCAAGCACCAGGCCGGCAATGCGCCTGACTTTGCCTCCATGCTGCCCATGTACCGGGTCAAGACGCTCTACATCGAGGCGATCCGTCTGCTGATGCCGGTGACCGGACCAGTAATGGCGATGCGCTGGATCAACGCCGCTTCGGTGCTGGTTCTGCTCGGCTTCGTCGCGGCAGGGCTCTGGAAGGCGCGCGCGCCTGCCATGGCCGCGCCAGCCGCGGCACTTCTCGGGCTTTCCGGTCTTGCGGGTTATGTCCAGCTTGGCACGCCGGATGTCATGAGCGCGGCGCTGCTGACGGGGGGGCTGTGGTTCCACTTGATCCGGAGGGAAGTTCCCGCAGCCTTGCTTCTTGGCGCGGCCTTCTTCGTGCGGCCTGACGTCTTGGTTTTCCTGGCCGTCGCAATGGCTGTGGCCGTCGCGCTCAAGGATGAGGCGTGGGGACTTTTCGGGGCTTTTGTCGTTGCGCTCCTGTCCTATGGTCCGTTGACCCACGCCGCCGGGCATACGGGATGGTGGCCGCATTTCTGGTTTTCCGTGGTGAACTACGAACCGTCCATGCGCGATTTCCATCCCGCTTTTTCGGTTCTCATCTATGCCAAGGCGGTTGTGCGCGGTCTTGCCCGCTCGGTGATCGAAGGCGGCTGGCCGCTGTTACTGGGGCTTGCGGCCGGCTGGGCCGTCCTGGCCGGACATTTCTCGGCGCGCTGGACAAGCCGCGAGGCGGCCATTGCCGCCAGCTGCGCGCTGGCGATCGCGGCAAAGTTCGTGCTGTTTCCCATTTATGACGGACGTCTCTACTTTCCGCTGAGCGTGATTCCCCTGCTGATCCTGCTGGGCGTGACACGGCGGCTTGTGAACATGACGAGCGGAGGGCAGACTAGGTGACCGAAGCCTTCAACCAGTTGGCCGACGCGCTCCGTCACCGGTTGCTTGCCGCTATGCGGGCCGGACTTGGTGCGCCCGGACGATTGTGGGTAAAACATGGGTCGTGGGCCGGTGCGCTCGTGCTCGCCGGCTTCGTGGCAGCCGTCATGGTGCTCGGCTGGCTTCGGCCCGTTCATGCCTGGGACATGGTGGCCTATCTGGGCGCGGCCCTGAAACCGGACATTCCCGACCCGCAGGCCCTGCATGCCCAAGTCTGGGAAACGGTGCGGCTTGCCGCGACGCCGGACCATTTTCTTGAGTTGAGCGAGGGTGATGCCTATCGCGTGCGCCAGTTCACCGATCCACAAGCGTTTCATTCCATGCTCGGCATGTATGAGGTGAAGTGGCTCTATGTGAAGCTGCTGGCGGCACTGCTGCCGGTCCTGGGGCCGTTGCATGCCGCCTATGCAATCAACCTTCTTGCCGGGGCTGGCTTCACGGTGGTCACGCTCTGGTGGCTGCGGTCTGTGCGCATGCTCAATCTCGCGCCGCTGGTGGTGATCCTGCTGATGCTGGCACGGTTTCCGGCCATGGCGATGGCGGAATCGCCGGATTTGCTGACGGCCACGTTCGTACTTGCGGGCCTGATGGCGCTGGACCGCGGCAGGACCCTTGCCGGATGCGCCGCGCTGGTGCTGGCCGTCGCCACGCGGCCCGACAATATTGTGCTGATCGCAGGTCTCACCGGTGCGTTCTGGCTTTGGAAACAACAGGCATGGCCCATGCTTGCCGGCGCGCTTGCGGCCGGGTTTGCTGCCTATTCCGGCATCCAGGCGGTATCGGATCATCCCGGCTGGTGGCCGCATCTGTGGTTTTCGACCTACCATATCCAGGAAACGATGGAGTTCTTCCATCCGGACTTCTCGCTGAAGGTCTATCTGACCGGCTTTGCGTGGAATCTCGTACGCGCAGCGTTCGAGAATTCCTGGCTCGGCCTCTATGCGGGAGGCTTGAGCGTCTGGGCGCTGGCCCATGCGGGGGGCATGCGCTTCACACCAGCGCGCACGGCGCTGCTCGGGGCTGCCTTCGGGGCCATTGCGCTGAAGTTCATCATCTTCCCGCTGCACGACGGGCGCACCTATTTCCCGATCCTGTTTCCGGCCTTGCTGATCATGCTGGCGGAGTTGCGCGACCGGGCACGCGCGCGCGCCAACCGCGTCAACCTGTAGGGCCGGGCAGACTGGTCCGCCGGGCAGGTCGCGCATCCCCCGCGCCATGTCGCAAACAGGTTTGCTGCCGGCAGGTTTGCTTCCTATCCTTGGGCAAACCATTCCTGTGGGAGCAGAACATCCATGGCAAAGTTTCCCGAAAGGGCGCGCGTCGTCATCATCGGTCTTGGCGGCATTGTCGGCGCGTCGGTCGCCCACCACCTGATCGGGCGCGGCTGGGATGACATTGTCGGGCTCGACAAGTCGGCCATTCCGACGGATATCGGCTCGACCAGCCACGCGTCGGATTTCTGCTACACGACGAGCCATGACTTCCTGTCCTGCTGGACGACGCTTTATTCCATCGATTTCTTCGAGAAGCGCGGGCGCTATGCGCGCGTTGGCGGGCTGGAAGTGGCACGCGTTGGCGATGACGGCCGCATGGAAGAGATCAAGCGCAAGGTGGCCTCGGCCAAGGTCTTCGGCACCCGTGCGCGGCTTGTCGATGCCGATTTCATCAAGGAAAAATTTCCGCTGATCGAGAAGGATCTCGTGCAGGGCGGGTTGTGGGATCCCGATGCCGGTCTCGTTGCGCCGCGTTCGCAGACCGTCGCGGGCGAGCTGGTTGACGAGGGCGTTGCCTCCGGCAAGCTCCAGGCCTTTGCCAATACGCCTGTCGAGGACCTGATTGTCGAGAATGGCCGCATCAGGGGCGTGAAGACCCATCGCGGCACCATCATGGCGGACCACGTGGTCGTCTGCACGGGCCTGTGGGGACGCCTGACCGCGGCGCTGGTGGGCGAGGACCTGCCGGTCATGCCGATCGATCATCCGTTGACCTTCTTCGGTCCGTACAATGAATTTGCCGGCACCGGCAAGGACATCGGCTATCCGCTGCTGCGCGACCAGGGCAATTCGGCCTACATGCGCGACACGGGCGACCCGAAGACACCGGAAGGTGGCCAGATCGAGTGGGGCTATTACGAGGAGACCAATCCCCGGCTCTGCCATCCGCGCGACATCCTGGAAAAGGAGCAGGCGCGGCTGTCGCCCTCGCAGCGCGATCTCGACATGGAGCAGATCATGGTGCCGCTGGAGCGGGCCATGGAACTGACGCCGATCCTGGCCGAACTCGGCTATCGCGAGAGCCATTCCTTCAACGGATTGTTGCAGGTGACGACCGATGGCGGGCCGTCGATGGGCGAAAGCCAGAAGGTGAGGGGCCTGTGGTACGCGGTGGCCATCTGGGTCAAGGATGCGCCGGGCATGGCCAAGCTGATCGCCGACTGGATGACCGACGGGCGCACCGAGATCGACCACCACCAGATCGACTATGCGCGCTTCTATCCGCACCAGATGGAAGAGCAGTTCATCTGGGATCGCTGCACCGAAACGGCCTGCAAGGTCTACAATCCGGCCGTCCATCCGCGTGAACCCTTCTCCAAGGGCCGCGACGTTCGCCATTCGCCGTTCTACGAGCGCGAGAAGGCGCTGGGCGGCCATTTCATGGAACTGGGCGGCTGGGAGCGCGCGCACGGCTATGCCGCCAACAATCACCTGCTGGAAAAATGGGGCGACAAGGTTCCCGTGCGCGAAAACGAATGGGACAACCGCCATTTCTGGCGTGTTTCCAACGCCGAGCAGCTGGAAATGAGCGCCAATGTGGGCATGGTGAACCTGTCGCACTTTGCCATGTATGACGTGTCCGGCCCGGATCATGAGCGCTTCATGGAGTGGCTGTGCGCGGCCAAGGTGGGCGGCGACAAGACCATCGGCAAGGGCATCTACACGCATTTCCTGGACGAGAGGGGTATGGTGCGAGCCGACTTTACCGTGCTGCGTTTTGCCGACCGCTACCGCTTCATCGACGGGGCGGATGCCGGCAACCGTGACTTCCTCTACATGAAGCGCATGGCCGCCGATCACGGCTATGACGTGACGATCGAGGATGTGTCGACCAAGTACGTCACCATCGGCGTGTGGGGGCCGAACGCGCGGACCTCGTTGCAGAAGGTGGTGGCCGATCCGGACGGGCTGAGCCACGGGAATTTCCCCTTTGCCGCGATCAAGGAGATCGAAATCGCGGGCAAGACGGTGCTGGCCTTCCGCATTTCCTATGTGGGCGAGCAGGGCTGGGAGCTGCACATGCCCTATGACGAAGCGCTGGCCGTCTGGGATGCGCTGCAGGCGGCAGGTATCATGGCTTTCGGCGTGGAAACCTATGCGAATTCGCGGCGCATGGAAAAATCGCTGCGCCTGCAGAATGCCGACCTGTTGACCGAATACAATCTGATGGAATCAGGGCTTGCCCGCCCCAAGATCAAGGGAGACGACTTTGTCGGCAAGGCAGCGCATGCCGAATATCTTGCCCGCGATCATCAGCCGGCGATGCTGTGCACGCTGGTGATGACGGAGAACATGGACGCCAGGGGCGTCAAGCGCTACCCGGTCGGCACCTTGCCGATCATGGACCCGGACACCGGTGAAACACTGGTGGATGAACTCGGCCGCCGCTCCTTCACCACATCCATCGCCTTCGGGCCGACGCTGGGCAAAAACATCGCGCTTGGCTACCTGCCGCAGGCCTATTGCCAGGAAGGCCGCAAGCTGATGGTGGAGTATTTCGGCGAGACCTACCCGGTGGAGGTCGCGGCCGTCGGCTACAAGCCGCTTTACGATCCGGAGAATGCCCGGCCAAAAAGCTGACACAGCGCACGGGCAGCGGGCCGGGCACACCACCGTTGCGTTAAGTGGCTGTTATCACCATGCTGTTAGTGTCCGCCCACTGAGTACAAGTGTGCGGGCGAAGCAATGACGAACAGTCCCTTGGGCCAATTCCGGGAATTCCTGTTCTCTGACTATGTCAAAAAGGCAACCGACAATCCCCAGTTCGTGGCGCGAATCCGTCAGGAACAGGCCGACGACCTTGCCCGGATGATCCCGCCCATGGCGCTGGCCAGCGCGACCGGCGCGCTGATGATCACCTTCGTGATGATGACACATGACCGGCTGACGGCCTTGCTGGTCTGGTTCTGCGCCTTTCTGGTGCTGTCGGTTTTTGTGCGGTTCGGCCGCGCGGTCCGGCAGATGTTCGGCATCAAGCGGCCGCGGCGGACCTCGCAGCAGCGGCTCAACCTGCTGTCCACACAGATCCTGTGTGCCGGAGCGCTCTGGTGCGTGGCGCCGATCCTGTTTTATCCGGGTTCGGCGCCCGAGCAGCAGATGATCATGACGCTTGTTCTGGCGGGTGTGATGGGCACCGGTGCCATTGCCATGAAGGCCGTGCCCAACATTGCCGGCGCCTTCTCGGCGCTGGTGGCGATGGGGCTGATTGCCGGCATCGGCATGGAAAGGGCCAGCGTCGCGCTGGCTGCCGTGCTGCTGATGGCCTTCTACTTCACCTCGGTGATGCATTCGGTCAACGAGACAGGCCGCATCTTCGTCGACCGGCTCGTCAAGCAGTTCGAAATCGAGAAGTCGAAAGAGCTCTTCACCATGCTGTTCCGCGATTTCGAGGACAGCACGTCGGACTGGATGTGGGAGATCAACCGGGACCTGTCGATTTCCCATGTGTCGCCGCAGTTTTTCAAGGATGAGCGCGCGCGCGGCTTCCCGCTGCACGGGCGCTCGATCCGCCAGACACTGAAAGATCCGGCGGTGCCGGAAGCCCGTCGCGCCCATGCGCCCATGCCGCGCGCGTTGCTGGAGGCCCTTGCGCACCGCCGCCCGTTCCGCGATGTGGTGGCTGCGGTGCAGATCGGCGGCAAGTGGCGCTACTGGAAAATCTCCGGCCGTCCCGTCCATGCGGCCGATGGCAGCTTCCAGGGCATGCGGGGCGCCTGCTCGGACATTACCGAAAGCCGTTCGGCTTCCAACCGGCTCGAATTCCTGGCCATGCATGACGCGCTGACGGGCTTGGCGAACCGGGAAAATTTTGGCGGTGTGCTTGCGCATGCGCTGGAAGGGTTCCGCCGCACCGGCACCGGCTTTGCCCTGATGGCCATGGACCTGGACAAGTTCAAGATGGTCAATGACACGCTTGGCCACCAGGCTGGCGACGAGGTGCTGGCCTGCGTGGCGCGCAGGCTGGAACGCTTCGCCGACGAGACGGTTACACTCGCCCGCTTCGGCGGTGATGAATTCTGCGTCCTTGTAACGGGCGAGGGCGCCGAGCGCCGTGCCCGCGTCATGGCCGGGTCGATCCTGGATGCGCTTGCCGTGCCGATGGAACTGACCAGTGGCAAGGTGGAGATCGGCTGCTCGATCGGTGTCGCCCTGGCTCCGGTTGACGGCACGGCGCCCGAAACCCTGCACCGCAATGCCGACCTGGCGCTCTACCGCGCCAAGGGCGATGCCCGCTCGGCCTTCCGCTTCTTTGAGCCGGCCATGGATGCGGTGGCGCGCAAGCAGCAAGAGCTGGAATACGAGTTGCGCTCGGCGCTACGCAAGAACGAGTTCGAGCTCTATTTCCAGCCGCTGGCCGATGCGCGCACCGGCGAGATCGTCTGCCACGAGACGCTGCTGCGCTGGAACAGCGAGAAATTTGGCCGGGTGCCGCCGGATGAATTCATCCGCATCGCCGAAAAATCCGGTCTGATCTGTGAAATCGGCGAATGGGTGATCCGCCACGCCTGCATGGAAGCCGTGAAGTGGCAGGATGGCTGCCGGGTCGCGGTCAACCTTTCACCGCGCCAGATGGAAGGGTTCCGCATTCTTGACATCGTGGCCTCGGCGCTGTCCGAAAGCAAGCTGTTGCCGTCCCGGTTGGAACTGGAAGTGACGGAATCCGTGCTGGAGGCCGATCCGGATCATGCGGCGGGCCTGCTGCGGTCGATCCGTGCGCTCGGCGCGCGCATTTCGCTCGATGATTTCGGCACCGGCTATTCGTCGCTGTCCTATCTGGTGCGCTTCCCGATCGACAAGCTGAAGATCGACCGCTCCTTCGTGCAGGGGGCATCCAACTCCAGCCAGAATCTTGCCATCATCCGTGCGATCGTGTCGCTGGCGCGCACCATGGACGTGAAGATCACGGCCGAAGGTGTTGAAACGGCCGAGCAGGCCGCGATGCTGCGCGATGAGGGCATTGACGAGCTTCAGGGCTACCTGATCAGCCGCCCGAAGCCCGCTGCCCATGTGCAGGCGGAAAAGATTGCCGCAGGGACGCCCGGCGCTGCCCGCAAGCAGGCCACGCTGCGTCTGGTCAGCTGACGGCTCCGGCCTTGGCCGCGGCCGGTTTCTTGCGGTCGGCCCGCTCCTGCTGCGGTGACTTGCCGTGCACCTCGCGGTAGCACTTGGAGAAGTGCGAGGCGGAGACGAAACCGCAGGCGACCGCCACTTCCACCACCGGCATGTTGGATTGCAGCAGCAGGTGGCGCGCGCGGTCGAGCCGGATTTCCAGATAGTAGCGGGCGGGCGAGCGGCCCATCTCGATGCGGAACAGGCGCTCGATCTGGCGGCGCGACAGACCCACTTCATCGGCGATTTCAACCAGCGACAGCGGCTCGCCGAGATTGGCCTCCATCAGTTCGATGATGGAGAGGACGCGGGCGTTCTGTACGCCAAGACGCGCGCGCAGCGGCAGGCGCTGACGGTCGGTCGAGGCGCGCACCCGGTCGGTCAGCAGTTGCTCGCAGACGGAATTGACCAGGGCTTCGCCGAAATCGCCAGTGATGAGGGCCAGCATCATGTCGAGCGAGGCGGTGCCGCCCGCACAGGTATAGACATTCCCGTCGGCCTCGAAGAGATCGGCATGGACATCGACCTTCGGGAAGGCTTCAGAAAAGCCCGGCAGGTTTTCCCAGTGGATCGCGGCGCGCTTGCCCGACAGCAGGCCGGCGGAGGCGAGGATGTGGGCGCCGGTGCACATGCCGCCGATGGTGACGCCGCGATTGTGCTCCTCGCGCAGCCAGGCATTGACCTGCTTCGACACGTGGGTCTCTACCGACAAGCCCGAACAGACGAAGATCATGGAAGGCCGGCCTTCGCCGGTCATCAGGCGGCGTTCGGCTTCAATGGAGGTGGTGACGGCACATTCGACGCCATTGGAGGCGATCACGGTCTTGCCGTCCTCGGAGCACAGACGCCAGGAATAGACCTGCTTTCCGAGCATGCGATTGGCCAGACGAAGCGGCTCGATGGCCGTCGTGAAGGCGATCATCGAAAATTCCGGCACAAGGAAGAAAACGATGTTCCGCTTGACCTGGCTGGCCACAATCATGCTCCCGTTGTGCTGGCAGGCCCTTCGGCCCTGAAATCCCGTGGCAGAGTCGACTGACTGAAACAATGGGTGCCGGTCAAGGGCCGCTCAACGCCTGTTCGGGATTGTCCTGTATCAAATCCAACCCGAGCGTCCAGTGCAATAGTCGCCGTTTGCAGTGCGTGTTGCGACATCTCAAGGGAGGCCAGGGCGATGGCGGTAGCAGAACCTGCTTTCACGATGGGTATCGAGGAAGAGTACCTGCTCGTGGACCGCGGATCGCTCGAGTTGGCGCCTGCCAATGAAATGCTGATGGAAGAGTGCAGGGCGGCGCTTGCAGGGCAAGTCAGCCCGGAATTCCTGCAATGCCAGATCGAGGTGGGTACGCGGGTCTGCCGGACGGCGGCCGAGGCGCGCGATGACCTGCGGCGATTGCGGCTGACCATCGCGGAGGTGGCTGACCGGCACGGGCTGGCGCCGCTGGCGGTGTCGTGCCATCCCTTCGCCGACTGGCACAGCCAGCACCATACGGACAAGGATCGCTACAACGGGCTGGAGCGTGACCTCGGCAGCGTCGCAAGGCGCATGCTCATCTGCGGCATGCATGTGCATGTGGGCATTGCCGATGATGACATGCGCAACGACCTGATGGGACAGTTCTGCTATTTCCTGCCGCATCTGCTGGCGCTGTCGGCCTCCTCGCCGTTCTGGCAGGGTGAAGACACGGGCCTTGCGTCCTGGCGGCTGACGGTTTTCGACAATCTGCCGCGCACCGGGCTGCCGCCGGTGTTTCCGTCGCACGAGGCCTACCGGCGGGCTGTCGATCTGCTGGTTGCAAACGGGATCATCGAGGACGGCACGAAGATCTGGTGGGATGCGCGGCCGTCGGACCGGTTTCCCACGCTGGAAGCGCGCATTTGTGATGTGTCGCCGGTGCTTGATGACGGCATCGCCATTGCCGCGCTGGTGCAGTGCATCCTGCGCATGCTCTACCGCTTGCGGCGGTTGAACCAGCGATGGCGTGTCTACGACCATTTCCTGCTGAAAGAAAACCGCTGGCGTGCCCAGCGCTACGGGGTGACGGGCGGGCTGATCGACCTCGGGCGCGGCGAGATCGTGCCCTTCGGAGCGCTTTTGCAGGAGCTTCTGCAACTGGTGGCCGAGGATGCAGAGGCGCTGGGATGCACAGCCGAACTTGAAAGGCACGCATCCATCGTGGCGGATGCCGGAAGTGCCGGGCGTCAGCGGGCCGTCTGGAACGCGGCTCTGGCTGCGGGTGAGGATGCCGGGTCGGCCGGCCGCCGGGTGGTCCAGCACCTGATGGAGGCCTTCACCGACGGGCTTTGACCGCGGGAGACGCTGCCGGTTTGTGCCAGCGGCGTCCGGGATCGTGTCAGTGCCGCTCCAGGCAGGCCGGATAGCCCACATCGGCCTGCAATTCGCGCGGCAGGTTTTCCAGGATGCGGCGGGTGCGCGCACGGGCGCGGGTGGCTTCAAGGCGGCGCAGGGCGCGGCTCAATACAGTCATGGTCTTGGCTCCGTCAGGCTCTTTTTGGTGCTGTTTCTGCTGCTTGCTGCTGTCAGGATGCGCCGGCGGAGGAGGGAACCGGCGCCGCCGTTCAGGGGCAAGCGTGCACTGCACATCATGGCGCTCCAATAGGCCTGTTCCATTTGCGCCGATATCGCAAAAACGACAGGCGATCCTTGCGGCACGACGCAGCGCAACATCGATGATGCGCCGCAACCAAAGACCTGCCTCACTCCCGGCGGTAACCGATATCCTTGCGCAGATGATCCGGCAGTGCCTCGACGGAGCGTTGTGTCCACTGGCGGATGCGGGCGAGTCTCCATGCGGCAGCGGTGGCGCTGATGAAAGCGAACAGTGTCATGGCGATGGTCCTTCCTCTTGCGATGAACCGAGGATGGGTCACGGCTATCTTTCAATCAAACGAAATGTTATGATAACTTCTGTCAGAAAAATTGAAGAATGTGGATGCCATGAACCTTGCGCCGACCCATCCGCTGCCACTCATCGACATAGACCTGTTGAACAGTCTGGTTGCCATCGCCGAAACCGGGAGCTTCACGGCGGCGGCCGACCAGGTTTTCCGCACGCCGTCCGCCATTTCCATGCAGGTGAAGAAGCTGGAGGAACTGCTCGGCCGGCCACTTTTTGTGCGCGACAGCCGCTCCGTGGCGCTGACAGCCGATGGCGAGATGCTGCTCACCTATGCGCGGCGCATCCTGGCGCTGAACCGCGAGGCGGTGGCCTTGTTCATTGCGCCGGAAGTGGCAGGCGTCGTGCGCCTCGGTGCGCCGGATGACGTGTCTGAGCGCTTCCTGCCGGGCATGCTGCGCCGCTTTTCGCAGACGCATCCGGGCGTGACCGTCGACGTGGTGCTGGAGACCTCAAGGAACCTGCTCGACCTGTTGGGCCGCGGGCGTCTCGACCTGACGCTGGTCACCTTCGGAAGCGGCATTCCAGGCGATATCCATGCGGAGGAACTGCTGGAGGAACGGATCGTCTGGGCGGGGCTGAAGGGCGGCTGCGCCTCGGCGCGCACGCCGCTTCCCATCTCGGTCTGGGAGGAGGGCTGCATCTGGCGCCGCAAGGCGCTGGAAGGGCTCGAGGCGGCGGGCCGCTCCTACCGCATCGCCTTCCAGAGTGCGTTCATCACCGCTCAGAAGGCTGCGATCCTGGCCGATCTTGCCGTCGCACCTCTCCCTGCGTCCGCCATCGGCGGGGATGTGGTGCGGGTGCCCGACGAGGACGGCTTGCCGGACCTCGATACTTACAAGCTCGGCCTTGTGGTCGGCAGCGCACCCAATGCGGCTGTCCGCGCGGCGGCAGAGCACCTGCGGGTGAGCTTTTCGGAGCGGGCGGGCTGAGACCGGGAGGGGCGTCTAACGCGCCCTGCGTCCGCCGCGCCGCCGTCCGGCGCCTTCGCCATCGCCCCCGGCGGGCGTCTGGCGTTCCGGCAGGGTGACGACCTTCGCCAGCTCCGGAAAGGGGTCCACCTTGTTGGGCAGGGCCATGGCGTTGACGAAGAGCTGCTGGAAGTCGGGTTCCAGCGCGGTCTCGATCTTCTCGATGCGGCGCACCGTCTCCTCGATCTCGCGGCGGTGGGTGCGGTCGAGCAGCGCCATCAGCGCGCCGTCGCCGGCCGCATTGCCGACCGCCTTGACCTCGTCGAGGTCGCAATCGGGGATCAGGCCCAACACCATGGCGTATTTCGGGTCGATGAAGGAACCGAAGGCGCCGGCAAAGCGGATCGCGTCCACCCGCCCGATGCCCTGCTTTTGCATCAGCAGGCGAATGCCGGCGTAAAGAGCGGCCTTGGCGAGCTGGATGGCGCGCACATCATTTTGCGTCACCGTGATGCGCGGGGCGGCATCGGAGAGTACGTAGGCGAAGGTGCGGCCCTGTTCGACAATGCGCGGGCTGGTGGCGGCGAGTGCGCCATTGACCACGCCGTCCTCCGAGATGATCCCGGCGAGGAACATTTCCGCCACTACCTCGATGATGCCGGAGCCGCAAATGCCGGTGACGCCGGTGGCCTTCACGGCGTCCGCGAACCCGGGCTCATCGGACCACGGTTCGGCACCGATGACGCGGAAGCGCGGCTCCAGCGTGACGGGGTCGATGCGCACGCGTTCAATGGCTCCGGGTGCCGCGCGCTGGCCGCCGGAGATTTCCGCGCCCTCAAAGGCCGGGCCGGTGGGCGAGGAACAGGCGACGGTGCGCGCCGAATTGCCGAGAACGATCTCGGCATTGGTGCCGACATCAACCAACAGCATCTGGCGCTCCTGCCGGTGCGGGCCTTCCGACAGCGTGGCGGCAGCGGCATCGGCGCCGACATGGCCTGCGATGCAGGGCAGCACATAAACGCGTGCGCCTTCGTTGGCGCTCAAACCGATTTCGGAAGCTTTCAGCGCCACGGCGCCTGAAACGGCGAGCGCGAAGGGCGCACCGCCCAGTTCGGTCGGGTCGATGCCGAGGAACAGGTGATGCATCACCGGGTTGCCGACAAACACCATGTCGAGAATGTCCTCGCGCCGCGCTCCGGCCTTGCTGCAGACCTCGCCGATCAGGCCGTTGACGGCCTCGCGCACAGCGTCCGTCATGGCCTCGCGGCCATCCGGGTTCATCATCACGTAGGAGACGCGGCTCATCAGGTCTTCGCCGAAGCGGATCTGCGGGTTCGATGCGCCGGCGGACGCGGCGATGCGGCCCGACAGCAGCGAGACCAGATGCATGGCGATCGTGGTGGAGCCAATGTCACAGGCAATGCCCCAGGCCTCGTTCTTCAGGCCGGGCCAGAGCGCGATCATGCGCGGTGTGTCGCTGTCGGCATCGCGGTGGATGGCGGCGGTGGCAGTCCAGTTTCCTCCGCGCAGGATTTTCTGCACCTGCGGCAGCAGGGCGAAATCGACGTCGAGGCGCTCCAGTCCCCAATCGCGGACAAGCGCGGCCTTCAGCCGGTCGAGGTCGCCCAAGGGCTTGTGCATGTCGGGTTCCTCCACCTCGACATAGGCCAGGTGGACGGCGGGATTGCGCGTAAAGGCGCGGGTGGAGGCATCCTTGCGCACGACCTGGGCGTTGACGACGGCATCCTGCGGCACGTCGATGACCAGATCGCCCTCGATGGTGGCCGAGCAGGACAGGCGGCGGCCGTCGGCCAGCCCGCGCACATCGACATAGCGCTGTTCCTTCGGCCCGCGGGCGGAGATGTTGGTGGAAGCCGACTCGATGCCATGCTTGGCGAAGTGGCCGAATTGCGGCTCAATCTGGCAGCGCCCGCAGGTGGCGCGCCCGCCGCACACGCTCTCGACATAAACACCGAGCTGGCGCGCGGCGTCGAGCACCGGCGTTCCCTTGGGAAAGCGCCCGCGCTTGCCCGACGGCATGAAGAGGACGAGGTGGGTGTTGGCTGTCATCGGGTCACATCATCATGGTGGCAGTGGTGCGGGCGAAATAGACCAGCGAAATCAACAGGCAGATTGCCACGAGCGGAACGATGAACTCGATCCAGGCTTCGCGGCGCCGCGCGGCGCGGAAATCGACGCCGCGAAGGTCGTACAGCACCGAAACGATGAAGACCAGCGCGAGGAACGCCGTGCAAACGCCGATGACCACGGCAATGATCTCGTTGCGCAGATGGGTTTCGGGGTGATGCCCTGCGAGTTCCCACAGGCCGAAGGCTGCGCCGGCGCCGATTCCGACGCGCAGCGCCATGGCGAAATAGTCGGAAATCTTCTTGGCATATTCAAACGCATCGTTGCGGCGGTTGGTCATGGCGTCACCCCTGGCGTTGCTTTGAGATGCAACGTGCCGCGCATTCGGCTCGCGGGCAATCTCGTGTGGGCAGCCACGCAATCACATCCGCGCGCATGCGCCGTGATCGCGCCAATTGTCGCAATCGTGCTCACGGTTTGGAAGGGCGGGTCTGTCATGATCGGGATGTCTGAAGGGGAGACCCCGCCATGCCGCTGCCACTGTTCTCCGCCGTGCTGTCCAGCTTCTTCCTGGTCAAGCTGATCAAGGGCCACTGGATGCGCCATCCGCACTATCTCGGGCTGGCCATGATCGGCGCGATCGTGGCGACGCTGATCCTGTCGCAGGCCGCGCCGGGTATGGAGGAGGATTTCATCGCGTCGAACCTGGCCTGCTTCGGTGGCGCCTTCGGCGCCATCATGCTGTTCGATCTGGCCATGCGCGCGTGAAATGTTCGCGGGTGCGGATTCGGTTCGGTGCCCGTAAAAATGCCGTATGGGCGGCTTGAAACCCATCACCCTTGCATGACCCCCACCCCGATGCTGCGCATCGACCCGCCCCACAAAGGGGAGGGTGCGAGGGTTCCTCACCCCTGAGCAAGGCGCGCTGCGCGGCCACCACGGCGGCCACCACCGGAAGCGGCGGGTGCGGCAACGGGGGCAGGCGCGGCGTGCTCGGCACCGGGCTTGTAATCCTTGTAGGTGCGGATCCAGTTCATGCAATCCGGGTCATTGCCCTTCAGCACGTTGGCGGCGCGCACCATTTCCATTTCCTGCGGGCGGCAGGGGTTCATGATGGCGGACGTCATGCCGGCACCGATCACCATGGGAATGAAGCCGGCATTGATGCCATGGCGGTGCGGCAGGCCGAAGGAGATGTTGGACAGGCCGCAGGTGGTGTTGACCTTCAGCTCGTTGCGCAGGCGGTGCAGCAGCGCAAAAACCTGCTGGCCAGCCGTGCCCATGGCGCCGATCGGCATGACAAGCGGATCGACCACGATGTCATGGGGCTTGATGCCGTAATCGGCGGCGTGCTCGACGATCTTCTTGGCCACGGCGAAGCGCACATCCGGGTCTTCCGAGATGCCGGTTTCGTCGTTGGAGATGGCGACGACCGGCACGTCGTATTTCTTGCAAAGCGGCAGGATGGCTTCCAGCTTCTCTTCCTCGCCCGTGACCGAATTGACCAGCGGGCGCCCCTTGGCGACCTTCAGTGCAGCCTCGATGGCGGCGGTGACGGAACTGTCGATGGAGAGGGGAACGTCGACCAGTCCCTGGACGATTTCCAGCGTCTGGACGAGCAGGGCGGGTTCGGTGGCGTTCGGGTCCACTGCGGTCACGCCCGCATTCACGTCCAGCATGGTGGCACCGGCGGCCACCTGTTCCAGCGCATCCTTGCGCACCGTGTCGAAATTGCCCGCCACCATCTCGGCAGCCAGCTTCTTGCGGCCGGTCGGGTTGATGCGTTCGCCGATCACGCAGAAGGGCTGGTCGAAGCCGATCACGACTTCGCGGGTGGCCGAGGCAACAATGGTACGGGTCATTTCTCTCTCCACTAGGATATAAAGACTTCTTTATATCGTTATTCGATTTCAGGCAAGGGGCTGCGTTGGCGCGATCAGTCGCCCTGAACAGCCTTGGCAGCCATGGATTCCGGGCTGATGGCGTCGCGGTTCAGCAGGTGCTCCAGACGTTCGACGACTTGCGCCTCGTCAACGCGGGCCTCGCGCCGCCAGGGCCTGCGACCGGTCAGCACGCCGGAATCATGGACGATCTCGGCGACAAATTCCTCCTGCCGGTAGGCCATGACGTGAATGCCCGAAACGCCCTCGATCTCGCGTACTTCCTGGATAATGTCGATGCAGAGCTGCTTGCCTTCCCTCTTCTGCTTTTCCGCGCCCTCAAGGCGCGCAATGACGGCATCGGGAATGTGGACGCCCGGCACGTTGGATCGCATCCATTTGGCGGTCTTGGCCGAGGCGAGCGGGCCGACGCCGGCAAGGATGAAGCATTTCTCGTGCAGGCCCATGTCCACGACCCGTTTCATGTATTCGCGGAACATCGGCACGTCGTAGCAATACTGGCTCTGGACGAATTGCGCACCCGCCGCGATCTTCTTGGCCAACCGCATGGGGCGGAAGTCATAAGGCGGCGCGAAGGGGTTGATCGCCGCGCCGAGGAAGACATGCGGCGGGGAGGTAAGCTTGCGGCCCGACAGGAAGCGCTCCTCGTCGCGCATGGTGCGCACGGTTTGCAGCAGGCTCATGGAATCCAGATCGAAAACAGGCTTGGCGCCGGGCTGGTCACCCGCCTGTACGCCGTCGCCGGTAAGGCAGAGGATGTTCTGCACACCCATCGCTGCGGCTCCGAGCACATCGCCCTGGATGGCGATGCGGTTCTTGTCGCGGCAGGCGATCTGCATGATGGGCGCGTAGCCCATGCGGGTCAGCAGCGCGCAGATACCGACGGAGGACATGTGGCAGTTGGCGCCCGAAGCATCCACGGCATTGATGCCGTCCACCCAGCCGTCGAAAATGGCGGCGCGCTCGTAGACTTCCTGCGGGTCGGCGCTGTCGGGCGGGTTCAGTTCGGCCGTCACGGCAAATTCGCCGCGGCGCAGCACGCGCTCCAGCCGCCCGCGCGAGGAGTGGCCGGGCAGGGGATCAAGCGGGCCGCCGGGATCGAGAGGGTTGATGTCAGCCTGCATGGGAGGCTCCCTCGCTTGCAGCCGCTGCACTGGCGGTGACGCGCAGCCATGCGGAGGTGCCGCGCAGCGACTGGTCGACCGGCTTCTGGACATTCATGATGCTGGCGCGGCCGTCACGCATGGTTTCGGTGCCCTTCCATGCCTGCACCCAGACACAGGGCATGTCGGGTTCCACTTCGCAATGGCCGTTGGCCCGTACACCGCCGCAGGGGCCGTTGCGTAATTGCTTCGGGCAGTTCATCGGGCAGGACATGCCGGTGGAGGAGAGGACGCACTGGCCGCACATGCGGCAGTCGAAGAGCAGGCCCTTGACCTTCTCCTCGACGAATTTCACCGGAACTTCTGCCCGGTTGTAGCCGATGGCGCGCCAGAAGGGATGGAGCTTCAGGAACAGGCCGGCAAAGCGGCTGTAGAACCATTCGAGCAGGCGGGAATGGCGCACCGACCACAGGCGGATCGTATAGCTTTTTGCCGCGCGGCGGACCGGGGAAACCCCGGCCGGCTGATAGGCGGTCTGTGCTTTCGCAGCCCCCGCCTTCGGGCTTGTTGTGGCATGTGCAGTGCCGTCAGCCGCCATCGCGTCCTCCGCCTTGAACCAGTTTCACGAGGCGTTCCTTCGGATAGTCCGCCTCGATGCGGGCCATGGCGGCATCCGCCTCGGCCTCCAGATCGTCACCGGCAGGCAGGGGATCACCCCGCCGCCATTCTTCCAGATAGGCATCGGTGTCCGACGCACCGGAGCGCATGGCCGCCATGTCGATGGCCTCGGTGAAGCGCAGCGGAAGCTCGCGCTTCGCGGACTTGCGGCCCTGTTTCACGATCACCTGGGCGGGAATGTCGCGCCAGTAGACAATGACGAGATCAGCCATGGGGTTCAGCCTTCTGTTGGTTCAAGGATTGCGGAGGTGAGGGGACGAGGCTGCCTGCGCCGCGACGCGGGCACACCCGTTTGCGACGTGGATGAGGGCCTCAGCCGGCGGCGTGGTAAAGCCAGCCCGCCAGCGCACCGGCAGTGCCGATGACGGCGGCAACGATGACGATCGACAGGGCACCGATCGCCGTGCCTGCGCCAAGCAGGATGCCGTCGCGCTCCGACAGCGCCAGGGCCAGAATGGTGCAGGCCAGTGCCGGAAGCCAGTTGCCGAGCGGAATGGGAATGGTGACGATCACCGACAGGACGAAGATCATGATGCCGATGATGCGGTCGTTGTGGGGACGGGGGATCGGCCAGTATCGCGGGCGGATGAAGCGCTCCAGCCGTTGCAGGCCCGGAACAAGCTTTGCAATGGCATAGTCGAAATGCTTGCGCGCGAGAGCCTTATCCAGAATGAATCGCGGCAGCCAGACGGCCGGCCGGCTGAACAGCATCTGCGCCGAGACGATGACCAGCGGCAGGCCCAGAATGGCTGAGGAGCCGGGGGGCAGCGGCAGCAGGTTCATGGCGCCCAAGACGATGAGCATGGCTGCGAAGGAGCGATCGCCAAGCGCTTCAAGAATGGTGGAAACGCGGACCGGGCCTTCGGTGGAATCGGCCAGTTGGACAAGCACTTCCGACAACCGGCGCGGCGGCTGGGATTGCTTTGTCAGGGCCTGGTCCGGTTGCAGCATGGAGTGTTTGCGCCCTTTGGCGGACGTCCCGTCATGATTGTCACTGCAGATAATGTGCGATTGACAATATCACAAGACTGCTGCGGCGGCGTGACGGGACGCACAAGGGTGCCGCCTCAGTCCGGCCCCGGTTGTGTGGCACCTGCCAGGAACGGGCCGAGATCGCCATAGCCGGTGAAGCGCCGCTCATAGGTGAGGCCGAGCAAGGCGGCTGCTTTTTCGGCCACCGCGTCGAGTGCCGGGTCTTCGGTCTGTGCCAGATAGACAAGCTTTTCGTAATTGCCGAAATAATCGGCCACGAGTTCCGGATGGCGGTCGAGGCCGAGCGGGCGGATGAAGAAGGTCTCGAAATTCCGGCACAGGAAATCGGTCATGTAGAATGCCAGCATGTCGGCATCGCCCGCCGCTTCAAAGCGCTCGAGCCGCTGGTAGAAGGCAAAGCAGTGAGGACCGGCCAGCCGCTCCACGCCGTGGACGTCGAGCACCTTGTCCAGCAGGCCGCCGGTGCCGCAATCGGCAAAGCCTGCCAGGATGGTGCCGTAGCCTTCAGCGCGCGCCTTTTTGATGGCGCGCTCCATGTCCG
Organism: Brucellaceae bacterium; assembly: GCA_020637755.1. GTDB lineage: Bacteria > Pseudomonadota > Alphaproteobacteria > Rhizobiales > Rhizobiaceae > Zhengella. The sequence goes on from JACKJW010000004.1 coordinate 108,451, forward strand.
GGGCAATGCGCTGCGGGGCAAAATGGTGTCCGGCCGGCAGGCAGGTGAGGTCAAGGTGATCGAGGCCAAGCTGTTCCTTCAGCGCCAGAACCTCGCGCGCCAGCATGCCGCAGGCGATCACGAGGGTGCGTTTTGCCGGGTCCGCCGTCTTGCCTGGCTGCTCCGTGGTCATGGCATCGCCGCCGCGGCCTCAGCCGATGTTATGGCGGCGCTTCATGAAGTCCTTGGCGGTTTCGACAGCCACGGCGGCATCGCGGCAATAGGCGTCGGCGCCGACGGCCTTGCCGAATTCCTCGTTGAGCGGCGCGCCGCCGACGAGAACCACGAGATCGTCGCGGATGCCCTTTTCCTTCAGAGTGTCGATGACGACCTTCATGTAGGGCATGGTGGTGGTCAGCAGGGCCGACATGCCGAGAATGTCCGGCTTGTGCTTTTCGATGGCTTCCAGATAGTTCTCGACCGGATTGTTGATGCCGAGGTCGATCACATCAAAGCCGGCACCTTCCATCATCATTCCGACGAGGTTCTTGCCGATGTCGTGGATGTCGCCCTTCACGGTGCCGATGACCATGGTGCCGAGCTTGGGCGCGCCGGTTTCCACCAGCAGCGGGCGCAGGATGCCCATGCCCGCCTTCATCGCGTTGGCCGAGAGCAGAACCTCCGGCACGAAGAGGATGCCGTCGCGGAAATCCTCACCGACGATGCGCATGCCTTCGACGAGCGATTTTGTCAGTACGTCATAGGGCGTCCAGCCGCGGTCGAGCAGGATCTGGGTTCCCTCCACGATCTCTTCCTTGAGACCGTCATAGAGGTCGTCCATCATCTGCTGGACAAGTTCCTCGTCATCAAGTTCCGACAGGATGATTTCGTCGTCTTCGGCCATGATCTTGTCCCTCGGCATGCCGGTCGGTTGCGCCGGCTGTTGCAGCGAATATCACCACGTGGCGCCGCCACGCACTGCACGGATTGCGACGCGGCCGCAAGGGTTTGCGACCGCAGGCGCTTCCGGCTCACCGATAGCTTGCATGTCCCGGCCATGCAAGGGTTGCCATGGTGCGGCGCAAGAGATGCGCTCGCGGCACGGTGCTGTCGTCCGTCAGCCAGTCCTTGACGCTAATCAGGCATGCGCCTGCCTCGTCCAGACAGTAGGCTTGCTTTCATGCCGGAATGCCGGTGCTTGTCGGGAAGGCGGAAGCGATGGATCAGGAACTCAACGAAACGCCAGCATCGGTACCGGCGCGGCGGGGACGGGCGGAGCGCGGTGGCGGAGCGGCAGCGCGGCGCGCCTCGCGCTCGGGCGGCGGCCCGGGCCTGTCGCTGACTTATATCAAGCGCCAGATCCCGGTCTATGAGGTGCTTTCGGAGGAAGGGCTGGCGCTGATCGAGGCCAATGCCGACACGGTGCTTCAGGAAACCGGCATTGAGTTCCGCGACGACGCCGAGGCGCTGGCCATGTGGCGCGATGCCGGTGCCGATGTTCAGGGCGAGCGCGTGCGCTTTCCCAAGGGCCTGTGCCGCCAATTGCTGAAAACCGCGCCGTCCAGCTTCACCCAGCATGCGCGCAATCCGGCCCGGTCGGTGGAGATCGGCGGCGCCAATACGGTTTTTGCGCCGGTCTATGGCCCGCCCTTCGTGCGCGACCTCGACGGCAACCGCCGCTATGCAACCATCGAGGATTTCCGCAATTTCGTGAAGCTCGCCTATATGGCGCCGGCGATGCACCATTCCGGCGGCACGGTCTGCGAGCCGGTGGACGTTCCGGTGAACAAGCGCCATCTCGACATGGTGCTTGCGCACATGACGCTCTCCGACAAGCCCTTCATGGGGTCTGTGACCGCGCCGGAACGCGCGCAGGACACGGTCGACATGGCGAAGATCCTGTTCGGCGCCGAGTTCGTCGAGAACAACACGGTCGTCATCAATCTCATCAACGCCAATTCGCCGATGGTCTTCGACGAGACCATGCTGGGCGCTGCCAAGGTCTATGCGCGCAACAACCAGGCCTGCATCGTCACGCCGTTCATCCTGGCCGGTGCGATGAGCCCGGTGACGGTGGCCGGCACTCTGACGCAGGTGCTGGCAGAAGTACTCGCCGGGGCTGCCTTCACGCAGTTGGTGCGGCCCGGCGCGCCGGTGCTGTTCGGCACCTTTGCCTCGTCGATTTCCATGCAGTCGGGCGCGCCCACCTTCGGGACGCCGGAGCCGACGCTGGTGTCCTATGGCGCGGCCCAGCTTGCGCGGCGCATGGGGCTGCCGTTCCGTACCGGCGGCTCGCTGACAGCCTCCAAGGTGCCCGATGCGCAGGCCGCCTATGAGAGCGCCAACACGCTCAATTCGACTCTGCTGGCAGGCACCAACTTTGTGCTGCACGCCGCCGGGTGGCTGGAAGGCGGGCTGGTGTCGGGCTACGACAAGTTCATGATGGACATCGACCAGCTCGGCATGATGCAGCGCCTTGCGCAGGGGGTGGACCTGTCGGAAAACGGGCAGGCGATGGACGCCATCCGCGAGGTCGGTCCGGGCCAGCATTATCTCGGCTGCGCCCATACGCAGGCAAATTTCGAAGATGCCTTCTACCGCTCCACGATCGCCGACAACAATTCCTTCGAGCAATGGCAGGCGGAAGGCTCCAAGCCGGCTCATCAGCGCGCCAACGATCTGGCACGGCGCTGGCTGGACACCTATGAGGCACCGGCGCTTGATGAGGGGATTGCGGAAGGGCTGAGGGATTTCGTGGCGCGCAAGAAGGAATCGATGCCCGACGCTTTCACCTGAAGGAAGCCCGATGACGGCCGGGCAAAAGTGGCCACGCTGATCCATGACGAGGTGTGGCGCTCGCCCATGCGCAACCGTTGAGGCGCGATCCGGTTCAGGATGCCTTGCGCCTCCCGTGCGCCTTCCCTTCAGACCGGAATCGGCGATAGTGTCGGGCTCCAAAGAGGAGAAGCCGATGCCCGAAAAGAACCTGTCGATCCGAACCGCGGACGGTGTTTGTCCTGCCAGGCTGTTCCGGCCGGATGGCGGCGAAATAGCGCCGGTGATCCTTTACATGGATGCCTTCGGGCCGCGCGCAGCGCTTGACCAGATGGCGATGCGGCTGGTGGCCGAAGGCTACGCCGTGCTGGTGCCGGACCTGCTCTACCGCTGTGAGGATCGCGCGCCATTTCCGGCGACCGAGGGGTTTTCCGATCCGGTGCGCGGGCCATTGCTGCGCTCCTACCTCGCGGGGACAACGCAGGCCATGACGATCGCCGACACCGGGCACTTTTTGGCTGCGCTGGACGCCGAGGGGCTCACCGGGCCGGTTGGCGTGACCGGCTATTGCATGGGTGGGGCGCGGGCGCTCAATGCCGCTTCGCACTATCCGGACCGGGTGGTCGCGGCAGCCAGCTGGCATGGCGGGCATCTGGCGGCCGACATTCCCGACGCGCCGCATCTGACAGCAGCCAAGGTGAAAGCGCGGCTTTACATCGGTGCGGCAGGGATCGACAGCGGCTTCCCGCCTGAACAGGCGGCGCGCTTCATGGAAGCCTATCGCGCGGCGGAGGTGGATTTCACCTATGAGAACTACAAGGACTGCAAGCACGGCTGGTGCGTGCCGGACCACTCCGTGTTCGATGCCGCCGGAGCCGAACGGCAATGGAGCCGCCTGTTTGCATTTTTCGGGGAGACGCTGAAGGGGCAGGGCAGAGGGGGGTAGCCTGGACGAAATTTCTGCCTTTTTGGAACTCCGCAGAGCGCTAGCCGCCCATGGCCTCGCCCTGCGCGGCGGGTTTGCTTTCGGACCGCAGGACATTGCGCCTCCGGGACCGGGCGGTGCACCGGCGAAGAGCGTTGTTCTTGTCGGCCATCTTGGTGGTGGCCTGTGGCTCCATTATTCGGCCTGGCGGGCGCGTCAGACGACGGACATCGACGATCCGCTGGACACCTGGTCGAGACAGGTGATCGGTCCGGTGGCGGCGCAATTTGGCGCGCGGGCCGTGTTTCCATCCGATCCGCCCTTCATGCCGTTCCAGCAATGGGCCATGCGCGCGGAAAGTCTGCGCCCGTCGCCGCTCGGCATCCTGATGCATCCGTCGGCTGGTCTGTGGCACGCGTACCGGGCTGCGCTGCTGTTCGATGTTGATGTGTTGAGTCACGTGCCGCCTCAGAAAGTGAGTCATGCCTGTGACGCCTGTTCTGCGAAACCCTGCCTAAGCACCTGTCCGGTCAATGCTTTTTCCGCGTCCGGTTTTGATGTGAATGGCTGCCGCACGCATATCCGGTCCAAGGCGGGGCAACGCTGCCGCGAGAGTGGTTGCATGGCGCGCAACGCCTGTCCGGTGGGGGCGGAATTCCGCTACACGGCGGAACAGCAGGCGTTTCATCAAAGGGCGTTTCTCGGCTGAAATTATTTTTTGCATCGACCCAAGGACCGGATTGCCTGTGGCGTCCAATGGGTAATGATGGACCTGATGATGGGTGACGTGGCCACAACGGGCGGCATGAATGCGCTGGCGCTGGAAGCAGCGGCGGGCAGCCGTGCGGCGTTTTCCCGGCTGGTCAGCACGCATTACGACCTGATCCATCGTGTGGCGCTCAAGTGGAGCGGTAACCGCGACGATGCCGAGGATATTGCGCAGACGGTCTGCGTGAAGCTCGGCCAGGCGATCCGGTCATTCCGGGGGGAGGCGAAGTTTTCCACCTGGCTCTACCGGCTGACAATCAATGCCGCGCAGGACCACCACCGGGAGCGGGCGCGTGACAGCGCGCGGACGCAGGCCTTCATGGCGCAGGCGCTTGTCGAGGCGCAGCCGGGCAAGCCGGGCTGGCCGCCGGAGGACGAGACGGAAGCGCTGTGGGCGGCGGTGCGGCAGTTGCCGGAGAAAACGCGCGATGCGGTGCTCCTCGTCTATGGCGAGGAGATGAGCCATGCGGAAGCCGCCCGCGTGATGGACTGCAAGGAAGCGACCGTGTCGTGGCATGTCCACGATGCCAGGAAACGTCTGGCCGCGCTGTTGCGGGCAGACGGGGAGACGTGACCATGGTGGGTGACGACAAGCTTGCAAGACTGGCCGGGATCGGCCGTGAGGACCGGCCGCGTGAGGAAGCGCGCGAGGCCGCGCTGATCGCGGCCATGGATGCCTTCGATGCGGCTGAAACCCCTGTGCGGAGAAAAATTTCATCGCGGCCCCAAGGATCAGCCAACAGCAGCCGTCTGATCTCCATCGCAACCGATGCATGGAGCAGACTGATGACCCCCAAGACACTTGCCGGACCCGTTGCCGCCGCCATTCTGGTGCTGCCGATCGGCGGCTGGCTGACCTGGCACATGATGGACACCGCGCCGCTGAAGACAGTCGAGATCGGCGAACTGAAGAAGGATGGGAGGGCCAAGGACAAGAGCCCTGCCGGCACGCTGTCCATGAATGAAGTGGCGGACGCTTCGAAACCGGCCGAGCCCGAAATGGCGGCCCGACAGGCGCCCGCAGCCGTGCCGGCACCGGCGCCAGCTCCGACGTCCAATCAGGTCACGAAGCAGAACTTCAAACTCGAAGACGTGGTCAATCTGGGTGCGCGCCGTGCCGAAGAGCAGCGCACCGTGGTGGCCCGCAAGATGGCCCAGACCGGCATGACGGCGCTTGGCAGCTTGCCGCAAGCGGCCGACCAGCCGGTGTTGCAGCAGCTGGAGAATCGCGACCGTGTCGAGGAGTTCAGCACCAACCCGGTGCGCGCGGTGCTTGAAACCCCGGTCTCGACCTTTTCCATCGATGTGGATACGGCGTCCTATGCGCTGACGCGCAACATGCTCAATCGCGGGCAACTGCCTGATCCGGAATCGGTTCGCGTGGAAGAGTTCGTCAATTACTTTCCCTATGACTGGCCGGTGGCCGACAGTGCCGAACAGCCCTTCAAGCCGACCGTGACGGTGGTGCCGTCGCCGTGGAACGCGCACCGCAAGCTGATGCACATCGCCATCAAGGGTTTTGACGTGAAGCCGGAGGCACGGCCGCAGGCCAATCTCGTCTTCCTCGTCGACGTGTCCGGTTCGATGAACGATTCCGACAAGCTGCCGCTGCTCAAGACTTCGTTCCGTCTGTTGCTCGACAAGCTTGACGCCAATGACACAGTGTCGATCGTCACCTATGCCGGGCAGGCGGGCGTCGCCCTGAAGCCCACCAAGGCGTCCGACAAGAGCGCGATCCTTGCGGCGATCGATGCGCTGGGTGCCGGCGGCTCGACGGCGGGTGCGGCGGGTATCAACACGGCCTACCAGCTGGCGGAAGAGAATTTCGTCAAGGGTGGGGTCAACCGCGTCATGCTGGCCACCGACGGTGATTTCAATGTCGGCCAGACTTCTGACGAGGAGCTGAAAACCATGATCGAAGCCAAGCGCGGGAAGGGGATTTTCCTCTCCGTCTTCGGCTTCGGGCGCGGCAACTACAATGACCAGCTCATGCAGGTTCTGGCGCAGAACGGCAATGGTACGGCGGCCTATATCGACACCCTGAACGAAGCCCAGAAGACGCTGGTGCAGGAGGCGACCTCGACGCTGTTCACCATCGCCAAGGATGTGAAGATCCAGGTGGAATTCAATCCCGAGACCGTCAGCGAATACCGCCTTGTCGGCTACGAGACGCGGGCACTCGCCCGGGAGGATTTCAACGACGACAAGAAGGATGCCGGCGACATCGGCTCCGGCCATTCGGTGACGGCGATCTACGAGATCACGCCAAAGGGAAGCCCGGCGCAGCAGATCGACGACCTGCGCTATCAGAAGGCGCCGGACAAGGCTGCTTCGCAGACAGCGTCCGACGGCGAATATGCCTTCCTGAAGATGCGCTTCAAGAAGCCGGACAGCGAGACGTCGGAACTGATGACGACACCGGTGACAAGGGCCAATGAGCTGGCGTCGCTTGATGCTGCATCGGATGATGTGCGGTTCTCGGTGGCGGTGGCGGGCTTTGCGCAGAAGCTGCGCAAGACATCGCAGGTCGCCGATACGGGCTGGGATGCGATCGCCACACTGGCCGCCGGTGCGCGGGGCGCCGACCCCTTCGGCTACCGTTCGGAGTTTCTCCGGCTGGTGCAGCTTGCCAAGTCGCTCGACGGCAAGTGAACCGGCAATGGCGGACAGGCGGCGAGGGCTCTGCCGCCTGTCCGCGCCCTCAAGGGATTTGGCCTGCGGCAACGCGGGCAGGAGACAGAGATGACCAACAGGCTCAACCGACGCAGATTTCTGGCCGCAGGGGCGGGGTTCGCCGCCCTGCTGGCCTTCCCGGCTTCCGCTACCAGTCCGTTTGCGCCCCAAAGGCCGGAATGGGCGGCCCGCCTCATCAAAGGCGATGATGGTGGAACGCTGCTGGAGATCACAGGGGGCTACTGGGCCATGTCCACCGGCTGGAAGGTCTGGCTGGAGGAGGGGATCATGACACGCTCCGAGCCGCCGGCGCTGTTGATCCAGCTGCGCAAGACGGCGCCCGATGGCCGGGCCGGGCAGGCGCTGATCTATCACAAGGTTTCGCTCCGTCTGCCCGCACTGCCGGCCTACCGCGCCATCCGCGTGATGGATGGCGAAACGCCGCTGGCCCAGTTCAAGGACCTGGTGCAATGACCCTTCCAGGACGGCAGCTTTTCGCGCTGACGGCTGCCGCCACACTGTTGGGCGCTGCGCCTGCGGCCATGGGCGCCGGGGCAAAATGCCCGGTCGTTTCTTCGCAGGACTGGCAGGCCTGGTTGGCCCCGACTCCCTTTTCGAACCGCAAGCTGATGCTGCATGTGCGCGGGACTGTGACCCTGCCGACGCCGGGCTATGATGTGAGGCTGGTTGAAGGCCCGATCACGCGTTCAATCCCACCCATCCAGACCGTGTGGCTTCAGGTGCGCTCTCCCGGCGCGGAGACCGTGGCGCAGGTCCTGTCCACTCAATCTGTCAGCATCATCATGCGCGGGTTTGAGACCTACAAGTCTGTGCGAATTCTTTGCGGGAACACGCCGCTGCGTGAATTTTCCGACGTGCCGCAGCTGAAATAGGGCGTGCCGATCAGCACAGCCAGGCAAACCAACCCGCAACGTGCCTGCCTGGGGCCGGTTCTGCGCTGTCGCAGACCCGGCCTTTTGCCATGCGGGTGCCGCCGCCAGCGAAAAAAATCTGCCCCTCCCTTGAACGATATATCTTTTGCACGATATAGCATTGTGAAAGATATATCGTTGCATGGATATATCAATAATCGGAAACAGGAGATGGTCATGTTCAAACATGCCGCCGGCGGATGCCGGTCCCATTGGGAAATGATTGGCGGCGGATCGGGCCGCGGTCCGCGCGGGCGGGCAGGCGGGGAAGGGCGCGGCGGGCCGTTCGGGCGTCATCGCGGCGGACCCTTCGGCGGCGGGCGCGGCCCGCGCATGTTCGATCCCGGCGCCTTGCGCCTTGTCGTTCTCGGACTGATTGCGGAGGAACCGCGCCATGGCTACGATATCATCAAGGCGCTGGAAACGACGTTCCTGGGAGCCTACAGCCCCAGCCCCGGCGCGATCTATCCGATGCTCCAGATGCTGGAGGAAGCTGATCTCGTCACCTCGGAAAAGGACGGCAACAAGCGTCTCTTCTCCATCACTGATGAGGGACGCGCCTACCTCGAAGACAATGCCGCGGAGCTTGCGCGTATCCATGAGCAGATGAGCGAATTTGCGGGACGCGCGGGCAGCGCCTCCGTGATCCAGGAGATGCGCGCGCTGCGGTCCGTCCTCAAGGACAGGCTGCGTGCCGAGGCGTGGGACAGCGCGCAGGTGGACGCGGTGCGTGACATCCTGCGCAAGGCGCGTGCGGAGATCGATGCGCTGACCGCGTCCGATGAATGACCCGGCGGCCGATGCCGTGCAGCCGGTCACAGCGTTCGTCAGGGACCGCGGCATGACACGCCGCTGGGCCGTCTGAAAACAAAACGCCGGCAATGCCTTGCCGGCGTTTTTCCATGCGGTGATTCATTCCGGCCGGGGCCGCTCAGCCCCGGCGGCGGCTTCCCCGGCGCTCGCGCGTGGCGCCGTCGCTGCCCGCGCCGCTTTCATCGGCGGACTTGTTCTTCATCGGGCCGACGCGCTCCACGATCTCGGCGATGGTCGGGCGGGATGCCCTGGCGTGGGTGTCGATGGCCTCGCGCATGGCGGCCAGATGCTCACAGCGCGTGCCGCAGCAGCCGCCGATGATGCGCGCACCGGCATCCATGGCGAGGCGGGCATAATCGGCCATCAGGTCCGGCGTGCCGGAATAGACAATCTCTGTGCCCTTGAACTCCGGCAGGCCGCAATTGGCTTTCACGACGATGGCGGCGTCCGGGTCCGCGCCTGACATGTCGAGCAGGGTCGACAGCATGTCGGAAGCACCCACGCCGCAATTGGCACCGACCGCGACCGGGCGCGATCCGGCATCGTCGGCCACATGGTGGATGTCTTTCGGGTGCAGGCCCATCATGGTGCGTCCGGCTGTGTCGAACGAGCCGGTGTAGACATAGGGCAGGCCGACCTTGACGGCAGCGGCTGCTGCTGCGCGGATTTCATCGGGCGCGCTCATGGTCTCGATCCATGCGACATCGACGCCGCCGTCCTTCAGGCCCTGCATCTGCTCAGCAAAGGCGGACACGGCGTCGTCATAGGTCAGCGCACCCAAGGGCTGGAGCAGCTCACCTGTCGGGCCGACCGAACCGGCCACGATCACCTTGCGCGGGGCCTTGTCGGCGACGGCACGGGCGATCTGCGCGCCCTTCATGTTGAGCTCGTGCACGCGGTCCTGGCCATTGTGCAGCTTCAGGCGATGGCGTGTGCCGCCGAAGGTGTTGGTGAGGATGATGTCGGATCCGGCATCGACAAAGTCCTGGTGCAGCTTGGTGATGCGATCGGGATGATCGGCATTCCAATATTCCGGCGCGTCGCCCGATTCCAGACCCATGGCGAAGAGGTTGGTGCCGGTGGCGCCATCGGCAAGCAGAACGGGCTTTTCGGCCAGAAGGGCGGAAAGGGCGTCGGTCATGGGATCGGTCCTGTCAGGAAATCGGAAATTGAATAACGATATAAAGAAATCTTTATGTCGATGCAAGGCGGTGACGTGTCACATGGACAGTCCGATGCGTTCCGCCAGCCAAACGGCGGCCGTATAGAGCAGGATTGTCAGGAGAGAGCCGCTTGCCAGCGAGAGCCAGAACCCGTAGCCGGAGCGCAGCATCCAAGGGACCAGCGCGAACATCGGCAGGGACGGCAGGACCAGCCACAGGGTCGCGGAGGCGTGGTCGGCGATGCGGATCACGTTCCCGGTGTCACGCCAGATCCAGATCATGGTGAGGATGGAGATCAGCGGCAGCGAGGCAATCAGCGCGCCAAAGCCCGGATTGCGCCTTGAAACCTCGGATGCCAGGCCGATGATGACACCCGACACCGCGCACTTGACCAGAAACCACAACATGACAAGGCCCTCAGCCGATCCCGATAGGCTTGCATAGCACAGGCCGTGCCTGTCTTGGGGACTTGCCGAAAAGCCGACACCCGCCGGTGAGGGCAGGGCGCCAAGTGCGGGTTCACATGCAGCGGCCCGGTTCGTGTGCCCCGGTCAGGCCGCCTTGTGGGAGGCCGGGGTCACCATGGCCGCGATGACATCGTGGAAATTGAGCGTTCCGACCGGCGTGCCGGCTTCGTCCACCACGTGGGCCGTGGAGACGGAAGCATCGGTCATCGCCTTGGCCACTTCCTCCAGCACGGTTTCCCGGCCGATGGCCGGGCCTTGCGGTGCGGCACCGTCGAGCGGAGCCATGACGGTGCGGGCAAGAATCACGCGGCCCCGGTTCACTTCCTTGACGAAGCTGGCGATGTAGTCATCGGCAGGTTTCAGCACGATCTGCTGGCCGGTGCCCTGCTGGATGATCTCGCCATCGCGCAGGATGGCGATCTTGTCACCGAGACGCAGGGCCTCATCGAGGTCATGGGTGATGAAGACGATGGTCTTGCGGATTTCCTTTTGCAGGTCGAGCAGGACGGTCTGCATGTCCATGCGGATCAGCGGATCGAGGGCGGAAAAGGCCTCGTCCATCAGCAGGATTGGTGCGTCATTGGTGAGCGCTCGGGCCAGGCCCACACGCTGCTGCATGCCTCCGGAGAGCTGGTTGGGGTAGCTCGCCTCGAAACCGGACAGGCCGACGCGGTCGATCCAGCGGCGCGCTTCCTCTTCCTGCCTTGCGCGCGGCACGCCCTGGATTTCCAGACCGTAGACCGTGTTGTCCAGCACGGTGCGATGGGGCAGGAGCGCGAATTTCTGGAACACCATCGCCGTCTTGTGGCGGCGAAACTGGCGCAGTTGCTCGTGGTTCATCTTCACCACGTCCTCGCCGCCGACCAGCATCTCGCCGGCCGTCGGGTCGATGAGGCGGTTGATGTGGCGAATCAGCGTTGACTTGCCGGAGCCAGACAGGCCCATGACGACCTGGATGCCGCCCGCCGGCATTTCGATGTTGATGTCTTTCAGGCCGAGCACATGGCCGTGCTGCTCGTTGAGCTCGGCCTTGGTCATGCCGGCCTTGACGGCTTCGACATATTTCTCCGGTTGCGGGCCGAAGATCTTGTAGAGGTTGCGGACCTCGATCGGGATTCCCTGCTCAGCCATGGACGACCTCCTGATGCTTCTGGAGGCGCTTGCCGAAGGCCTGGCTGGCCCGGTCGAAGATGATGGCGATGCCGACAATGGCAAGGCCGTTGAAGACGCCAAGGGTGAAATACTGGTTGGCGATGGCTTTCAGCACCGGCTGGCCGAGGCCCTGTACGCCGATCATCGAGGCGACGACGACCATCGCGAGCGCCATCATGATGGTCTGGTTGATCCCTGCCATGATGGTGGGCAGGGCGAGCGGCATCTGCACGTTCTTCAACTTCTGCCAGTTGGAGGACCCGAACGCATCGGCAGCTTCCAGCACGTCCTTGTCGACAAGCCGGATACCGAGATTGGTGAGCCGGATCATCGGCGGAATGGCGTAGATCACCACGGCCAGCAGGCCCGGCACCTTGCCGATGCCAAGGAGCATGACGACCGGGATCAGATAGACGAAGCTCGGCATGGTCTGCATGACGTCGAGGATCGGGTTGATGACGGCCTGCACGCGGTTGGAGCGTGACATGGCGATGCCGATCGGGATGCCAATGATGATGGACAGGACCGTGCAGACGAAGGTCATGGAGATCGTCTTCATGGTGTCGTCCCACATGTCGAAGAACCCGATCAGCAGGAGGGTGACCACCGAGCCGATGGTGATCTTCCATGAGCGGCTGCCGAACCAGACAAGGCCGCCGATCAGGAGCAGGATCAGTGGCCAGGGCATTCCTGTCATGAACCGTTCGACATGGATCAGGAACCATTTCACCGGTTCAAAGAACAGTTCGATCGTATCGCCGTAGGCACGCGTGAAGTCGCGGAAGCCACTGTCGATCGATTTCTTCAAGGCCCTGAGCAGCTCGTCGTCGAGATGCGGAAAGGTCGTCAGCCAGTCCATCCCGATCCCCCTTTTTCTCTTTCATTCCGGTTCAATCACGTGCGCTCCGGCCGGTATCCGCAGACACCATGGGGCACCATGAAACGAAGGAGGCGGGAACCGGTCCCGCCTCCCTTGCTTTCGTTATTTCAGCGAGGCCTTGATCTTTTCGGCAGCCTCGGCGGAGACCCAGGGGGTCCACACATCCTCATTGTTCTTCAGGAAGTATTCCGCGCCTTCCTCGCCATCGGCCTGGTTGTCGGTCATCCAGGCCAGCAGCTTGTTGACGGTGTCGTTCTTCCAGTTGCGCGCCTTTGCGTAGCCGAGCGCATCCGACGATTTTTCCGCCAGTTGCTTGGTCACGACGGTGTAGACGTCGGCTGCTGTCCAGGCATTCTTCTTCGGGTCGGGGCAGGTGTCGACGCCCGTGCAACGGTCCCATTCGGCCTTGTCATGCTCGACGCCCTCGGAGAGCCGCACCATGTCGTACTTGCCGAGGATGGAGGTCGGCGCCCAATAGTAGCCGAGCCAGCCTTCCTTGCGTTCATAAGCCTTGGCGATGGAGCCGTCGAGACCTGCGGCCGAACCGGTGTCCACCAGAACGAAGTTCTTCTTCTCGCCCTCGAAAGCGGTGAACATCTGCTTCGTGGTGATCTGGCACTGCCAGCCCGACGGGCAATTGTGCACGGCGCCCTTGGCGGGGTCTTCCGGCGCCGGGAACAGTTCGGGATGGGCAAGCGCATCGTCAAACGTCTTGATCTCGGGATGCGCGTCGGCGAGGTATTTCGGGATCCACCAGCCCTCGACGCCACCGTCGGCCAGTGCCTGCGTCGTGACGATCAGGCGGCCTTCGTCGGTGGCCTGCTTCAGCGGCTCGCGCACGGCGTTGATCCACAGTTCCGGGGCGATGTCCGGCTCACCCTTCTCGTTCATGGCGGTGAAGGTCGGCATGGTGTCGCCGGTCACGAGCTGGGCGTCGCAGCCATAGCCCTTCGAGAGAATCAGCTTGTCGATGTTGGCGAGCACTTCGGCCGATTGCCAGTTCATGTTGGCAATGGTCACTGTCCCGCATTCGGCATGGCCGGCCGTGGTGGCCAGGCCCATGAGGCCGGTGGCAAAAGCTGCCGTGGCGATCAATTTCTTCATCAGTCGGACTCCCATCCAAGGCGCAATGTTCCCGATTGTCTCCGAAGCGGGCGTGCGCTGCCCCGTCCCGCTGCGGTCCGGCTGTCTGCCGGCATGCCCCGGCACACGTCATGCCGGCGAGAAAAGCGTTGCAGTTTCCCTAGCGGGATGGGGCCATTTTTCGCGTCAATGCAACGGCGCAAATGCGTCATGGAGTGGCCAGTTTAAGTCTTCGCGCCCCGCAGCCCGGTTTGGGGCGGCGGAGCAAGGCAGGGGCCGGCAACAGCATGGTTCCGGCCCAGCGGCTGATCATTTCATGGATGCCTTGACCTTTTCGGCGGCTTCCGGGGAAACCCATTTGGTCCAGACGTCGGGCGAGGTCTTCAGGAAGTGCGTTGCGCCTTCTTCGCCGGTTGCCTGGTTGTCGCTCATCCAGGCCAGAAGCTTGTTGACCGTGGAATTGGGCCAGGAGCGGGCCTTCAGATAGTCCAGTGCGGGTCCGGCGCGATCGGCAAAGGATTTCGTGACGACCGTATAGACATCGGAGCTGGGCCAGGCGTTCTTCTTCGGCTCGGCGCAATCCAGCTGGGAGGTGCACTTGTCCCATTCCTCCTTGTCATGCTCCGCATTGAAGCCAAGCTTCACCATGTCGTACTTGCCGAGAATGGAGGTGGGTGCCCAGTAGTAGCCAAGCCAGCCCTGCTTGCGCTCATAGGCCTTGGCGATGGAGCCGTCGAGGCCCGCCGCAGAGCCGGTGTCGATCAGATCGAAGCCCTTTTCGGCAGCCTTGTGCGCCTTGAAGAAATTGCCGGTGGAAATCTGGCAGTTCCAGCCCGAGGGGCAATTGTGGACCGCGCCCTTGCCGGGGTCTTCGGGGGCGGGGAACAGTTCGGGATGCTTCAGCGCATCATCAATCGTCTTGATGTCCGGATTGGCCTCCGCGACGTATTTCGGGATCCACCATCCTTCCTCACCACCGTCCGAAAGGGATTCGGCAGCGTAGACGAGCTTGCCTTCGGCGACAGCCTTGTCGAGGGGTTCGCGCACGGCATTGATCCAGGCTTCCGGCGCCACGTCCGGCTCACCCTTTTCCATCATGGATGTCAGCGTCGGCATGGTGTCGCCTGGAACCAGTTCGACCTTGCAGCCATAACCTTCCTTCAGGATGACATTGTCGATCTGCGCCAGAACCTCGGCCGACTGCCAGTTCATGTTGGCAATGGTGACCTTGCCGCATTCTGCTGCCGACGAGGCGGAAGCCAGTGCAAGGACAGAACCTGCGGCGATGAGGGTGGAAGCAAGAAGCTTCTTCATGAAATGACCTCCCAGTCATACAGCATGTTGCGGTTTTCCCGGTCTGGCCCGTGCTGAACAAGCTGCTCCGGCCCGGCTTCCAACAAAGCCGGTCTTGAATGTGCCGCCAGGCCGAGCGGCAGCCGGGAGGCCGCGCCGTTGGCCTGGACTGCCTGGCAACGGTCCTAGGCTAGGGCGCGAGATACGAAAATCAACCGCAACGATGATTTTTTGCGACATTCATGTCGTTTTTTTACAAGGAAACCCAAGCCTGGAACCAACCATTCATGGCGTCATCGGCTGCCGTTGCGGGCTTTTGAGGCCGTCAAATGATCCGCTGTGTGCCACGTTGAGGGCATGCCCATGCCACATTCTGCTGGCAAAAGAGGGTTATCAGGACGGAGGGGAGCACGATCCGGGCGGCACGGCTTGTCCGGCAGAAGGAGGTTTCGCGCATGGGTATCAACCCGTCATCCGACAACCGGCAACAGCCGATTCTGCGGCCGCTGACACCACGTTCCAACAGGCCCCGCATCGCCGCCATGGTCGGGCTCGGCTTCGCGTCTGCGATGGCTGGTGCCGTCGCGGTGATCGTCTATACCAACGCGGTATCCAATCCCAAGCTGCTCGACGCATCCGCCGGCCAAGCGCAGGAGATTGTCGCTTCCATTGCCACGCCGGCCGAAACGGCCAGGCCGGACGAGGTGGCGGGCAATGATGGCATTCTTCCCGCGGCTGCGCGTGAGGATGACGTTCTTCCCGCCGCAGAGCGGGAGCAGGCGTCCGCGCCCGGTTCCACGGTCCCTGAGCCGGTCCCTGCGCAGGCTTCACCGGTCTTGGCGAAGACGGCCGAAACCCCGGCAGAGCCAGCCTTTGATGTCAATTCCGCGCTGCAGCCAAAGCCGGTCAAGACGATGACGATTGCGGCTGCGCCCACTGTCCCGGCACCCGGCGATCCGCGCTGGAGCGGCGAACCGCCGGTCACGCGCAACAAGGCACTCGCTGTGCTGCGCGAGAAGATCGCTGCCAGCGGCACGGAGGAGCAGGCTGCGCCCGCCGAAACGGCGCTCGCATTGGCTGATCCAGGCGATGATTCCGCCGACCCGACGGTCCAGCTTGAGGCTGAAGCGGCGAGGACCCTGCGCGATACGGCCGCTCCGGCCAAAAAGGCGCAGCCCAAGCGAATGGCGACCATCACACAGGCGGTCAACATGCGGACTTCCGGCTCCAGCAAGGCTGCGGTCGTCATGGTTGTCCCGGCCAAGGCTGAGGTTGGGCTCGCGGGCTGCAAGGGCTGGTGCGAAATCACCTACAAGGGCAAGCGCGGCTATGTCTGGAAGGAGTTCATCCGTCCCGGCTCGGCCGCCCGTCCGCTGAACGCCCTGGCGGGCGGCTGAGCGCAGGGTGGCTTGTCCACAGGTGCCGCTGGTCCGGCGTGGCCGCGGCATTAATGCTTCCCAACCCTTCTGCCTGCGGCTATCGTCGCGGGCATGACTGTGAAGACGACCTCTCGCACGCTCCATTCCGAACTGCTGCTGCTGTGCGCGCGCATCGGCTATTCGCCGCCGCATTCCTCCTGACCCGCGCCCGCCCGTCCGCCTTGCCGGACTGATTCAGGATCAGGAGACATCGCCTTGACGTACAACAATTTTTCCCTGCGCCAGCTGCAGGATATCGACGCTGCCCATCACCTCCATCCCTTCACCGATCACAAGGACCTGCGCGCTGCCGGCAGCCGCATGATCGTATCGGCCAAGGGCGCCTTCATCCGCGACAGCGAGGGTAACGAGATCCTCGAACGGCATGGCTGGGCTTTGCGCAGGGCAAGAACGTCAGGCCGGCAGCCGCGACGAAGGTGGCCCAGAAGCAGCCTTCGCGCAGATGGTTGGGGCGAGGCCCTATTACAATTCCGTCTTCCGCTGCGGAACCAGCCGCCGGTGCGCGCTGCAGCGCAGATGGCTTGCCGAGATCGCGCCGCCAAGCTTGGCATCAGGTGTGCGCCGGATCGGTCCGGTGTCATGCGAGCAACGCGGCGCTCCGCATGGGCCATGATGCTGCCCGCCCGTTCAAGGCAAGCCTTCATAAGCAGGATCATCATTTCGCGCCCAGATGGCTATCACCGGCTCGGACCGTGGCCCGGCACCGCGCTCGGCACATGGGTGCCATGGCGCCCAAGAAAGCGCGCCGGTTCCCGGCATTGGCCATGCCATGCCGCCCTTGCCTTCGGCGCTGAAGCGCTGGGCGGCGAGCGAGATGCCGCGATTTCACCGTTGCGCGCCGCATGGGCGGACGAAACGGCGATCCCTGGAGCACCGGCATCGGAGCAAGGTGGCGGCCTTCATCGGAGAGCCGGTGATGGGGGCAGGCGGTGTCAAGGTGGCGCCGGACAGCTACTGGCCGGAAATCCAGCGCATCTGCCGCAAGCATGACGTGCTGTTGATGCTGGACGAGGTCATCACCGGCTACGGGCGCACCGGAAACTGGTTTG
Source organism: Brucellaceae bacterium (assembly GCA_020637755.1). Taxonomy (GTDB): domain Bacteria; phylum Pseudomonadota; class Alphaproteobacteria; order Rhizobiales; family Rhizobiaceae; genus Zhengella. Next base: position 125,842 of record JACKJW010000004.1, read on the forward strand.
CGGCCCAGACTTTCGGGCTGGAGCCCGACACGATCACCACGGCCAAGGCCCTGACGTCGGGCTATGTGCCGCTATCGGCCCTGCTGGTCGGCGACCGGATCGCAAAAACGCTGGTCGACAAGGGCGGTGAGTTTTATCACGGCTATACCTATTCCGGCCATCCGGTGGCCTGTGCGGTGGCGCTGAAGAACCTCGAGCTCATCGAGCGCGAAGGGCTGGTGCAGCGGGTGCGCGACGAGACCGGGCCCTATTTCGCCGCTCAGATGGCCGCGCGAATCGCGCCGCACCCGATTGTCGGTGAAGTGCGCTCTGTCGGCCTCATGGGGGCGATCGAGATCGTTGCCGACAAGGAAACGCGCCGGCGCTTCCCCGGTGGCGGCGCAGCCGGTGTGACGGTGCGCGATCAGGCAATTGCCGGGGGAATGATGCTGCGCGCCGTCGGTGACACGATGATCCTGTCGCCGCCGCTGATCTGGACGAAAGACACCATCGACTTGGCGATGGAACGCATTATAATGGCACTTGATCGCGCTGCGGAGGAGCTGCGCGCCCAGGAATAGTATTCCGGAAGGCTGACATTCCTCTGACAGGATGGTTTCAATGACCAAACCACGTTCGCGCACATCTTCTCCGACCGTGAAGCTGACAGGTGGCGCGCCCGCGCGCGACCTGATGCTGACGCCCATGGTGATCGCCATGCGCATGCCGGTGCTGCTGGCCGAGGCGGCACACGGTTCCATCACGCGGCCGGAAGCCAACCGCGCAGTGAATGAGAAGGTGCTGGCCGGTTTCCAGGGGACGGTTGCCATGCACGCATCGATGATGCGATCCGTCATCGAGTTCTGGCCCTCTGTCATGCGCGGCAGACATCCCGGCGGTCTGGTCGCCGGCAGTGTGGTGAAGGCCGGAAATGAGGCGCTGAGACCGGCTTCGCGCACCGTACGCAGCAATTTCGACCGGCTGCGCAAAGGCTGACAGCATCCGGCACCAGCACTGTCCCGTCCCGAACCTGCTGTTGCGGCTGTCCTGGAGGCCGGCTTTCGCGGGCATTTCTAAAATCCGCTTTCGCGGATGAGGACCGCGAAGGCACGGCGCAGGAAGCGGCCGGCCAACGAGTGTGCTTCGCCCTCAAGCACGACAGTTCCAGCCACTTCCGTGCGCGGGGCGGGAGTGTCCGGGTCAATTTCCAGTTTCGCGGCGTACCAGCTCCTGACCATCCGGGTGGTGCCGTCGGGCTGGCGCGCCGTCTGCACCGGCCCGCCATGGGCCGCGTCGAGGGCGGGGCCTGGCAGGGCGGTCACCGGATCATGGGCGAGGGCGGTGAGCGTGACCGGCACCGCCTGCATTTCCGGTTCTGCGGGGATGAAGCGGCCCGTAGCACCGGCATGCAGGCGGGCAGCTGCTTCCTCCGGCACAAGGGCTGCTACCGAGGGCGGTCCGTTGGAGGTGATTACGGAGAGGCGCGTGCGGGTGGAAACCCATTGGCCGGGATGCAGCAGCGGATCAGCATTGGCGAGACGGCCGGATGACGGTGCGCGGATCTCCAGCGCCTTTGCCAATGCGTCCAGCGTTGCCAGTTCGGCGGTGGCGGAGCGGCGTTCATTCTCGATCACCCGGCGTTCCGACAGGTCGCGCGCATCGGCGGCGAGGCGGGCAAGCCGGGCCTCGGCCAGATTGAGCCGCTGGAGTGCGGCCTGGCGTTTCAGGGCAAGCTGCGGCGCTTCGAGGCGGTAGAGCAATTGTCCTTCACGCACGATCTCGCCGCCCTTGGCCAAGACTTCGCGGATCATCGCAGGGGCCGGGGGATGGACCGGCTGCACCGTGCCCGCGCGCATCAGCCCGGGAGCGTGGATGTCGCGCTTCCAGGGCAGGAGCACGCCGGCGGCGAGCAGGGCGAACAGAAGGGCTGTGCGCAATGTCTGGCGGTTCCAGCGCAGGTCTTCGCGGCGCCTGGCCCATTGCTTCACCTCACGCCAGATCGGCAGGGCGATGAAATAGCCGATCTCGACGGCAAGGAGCACGATGCCGAGCAGCTTGACCGTAAAGTGGTAGACAAGCAGTGCGATGCCGAGGAACAGGAAGAAGCGGTAGACCCATGTCGTCCAGGCATGCAGGGTCATGATCCACGCGGTACGGGTGGCAAGCGGTTCGGGTGGTGGATCGCCAAGGCCGAAAAGGATTTCACGCATGCGCCAGCGCGCGAGCGCAAAGCCGCGATCCTGCAAATTGTGCACGTCGAGCAGGTCGGCGAAGAGGTAATAGCCGTCGAACCGCATCAGTGGATTGAGGTTGACGGCAAGGCTCATCACCCAGGAGAGCGTGGCGGCGGCAAAGCAGATGCTGCGCAGCGCTCCGTCCTCCAGCAGGGCCCAGGCCAGTGTGGCAAAGGCGGCGATGGCCAGTTCGACCATGACGCCACCGGCATCGATCATCAGGCGCTGGCGGCGCGGCAGGCGCCAGCCGTCGGTCGTGTCGGTATAAAGGATCGGCATGAGGACGATGAAGGCAACGCCGATGGTCGGGACATGGGCACCGTATTTGCGCGACAGGAAGGCATGGCCCAGTTCATGCAGCGACTTGATGACCACGAGGCTGGCGCCATAGGTGAGCGCCCCTTCAAAGGACAGAAAATCCATGAAGGTGTGGACGAAGACATCCCATTGCCGTCCGGCAAGCCAAAGGCCGAGCATTGCCACACATATGCAGATCCACACGAAGCCCCCGCTGAAGAGTGGCCGGACATGGGGCCATGCGGCATCGAGGAAGCGCTGCGGACGCACCAGCGGAACGCGGAAAAACAGATAGGAGTGTATCAGCCGCACCAGCGGCGACTGCCGTCCGGCAGCGCTTTGCATGGCCTTTTCCCTCCATGCGCCGGGCGGCGGCACCAGCAATTCGCCCCTCGCCAGAAAGGTGGCCATGGCGGAAATGTCGGTGGCGTCGGGGCTGGTGCCATAGCGCGCGGCATGGGCGGCAGACAGATTTTCAGGCGGGCCGGGCTGCCAGACCGAGAGCAACCGGAAGGCGGCTTCTCCCAGCCGGAAGAAGCGCTTGCGCAGCGGGTCCTCGATCAGCCAGGCCGGGCTGCCGCCAGCCGATGGAGGCGCCTCATGGATGCGGATGTCGGTGCGCAGGGCCGGCAGGGGCGGAGGTGGGTCACCCGTTGCGAGGCCAGGTGCAAGGCCGTGCGTGGCAATCGCGGTCACAGGCCAAGCCTCTGGCGGAGCGCCGCGATGGGGCGACGAAACAGGTAAAAGCCGAGGCTGACATTCGGGCCGAGCACCTGTGCGGTGCCGCGAAGACCGGTCCTGAGGCGCGCCTCGTCGTCTTTGCCGAGATCGGCATGGACCATGTAAACGAGCCTGTTGTCGGGTGTGGTTTCGGCGAGATGGGCGGCATTCGTCACATTTGCGGCCACCGGGTTCAGCGGGTCCTGATCGGCAAAGAAACGGACGCGGCCTTTACCGTCCAGCGCGCCGGCATCGCCGGTTGCCAGTTCGATGCGCAGGTGCACCTGTCCCGGCACGGCGATCTGCATGATGCGCTCGCCCGTGCCGACCGGTTTGCCGATCCAGTCGTCGCGGCGCGAGAAGATCACCGTTCCGGGCCTTGGCGCACGCACGGTCGCGCGCGACAGGCGGTCATCAGCCTCGGCCAGTTCGGCTTCGGCGACGCGGCGTTCGGCCCCGGCGATGGCCAGTTCATGGCGCATGTCGACGGAGGAAAAGGCGCCCTGACGCGCGCGCCTTTCGCGCGCTGCGGCAACATCGAGTGCGCGGGCTGCCGTCTCCCGGCGTCCGGCCAGTTCGGTGGCGTCGTAATCGAGGAGAACCTGACCTTCCTTCACCGCGCTGTTCGGCTCGACGGGCACGTCGCGGATCACGCCATCCAGCGGTGCGGCGATCACGAAGGGTTCACGCGACACCACCTCGGCCGGGGCCAGCGCGGAGAGGGGAACCGGGATGAGCATGGCCAGGGCAGCGAGCAGAACGCCGCCGGCAGTCAACCGGTTGCGGTGCTGGTGCAGGAGACCGGCGCGCGGCGAGGGCGCGTAGAGGCTGAGCGCGTGGCCATAGGCACCGGTCAGGCGTTCGAGGACCAGCAGGTCACCCGCCGCGGGCGGCGTTGCCGACCAGAGCAGCATCCATCCGCCGGTGCGCCCGTCGGCGAGCGCCAGGCGGGCTGCGGTGAATGTTCCTTTCGCCGGGTCTTGCGCCTCCGGGGTCTGCACGATGAAGGGCCGCGTTGCATCGCTGTTGGCGGAGGCAACGGATGCGACAAGCGCCTCCAGCGCAACGATGGCCGGTGCACGCGCGTCCGGCGCGGTGATTCCGGTGGCATGGGTGAGGCGGAAACGGTGTGCGCCCTGTTGCTTCAGGAAGATATGCACCATGGCGAGTGCGGGCAGCAGGCGCCGTGTCTCATTGGCAATGAAATGGCCGATGGCATCGCGCGAGCGCGCAAGGCGGAGCTCGCCCTCAAGTTCCAGCAGGATGGCCAGACGGTCCGGCGGGCGCGGCGCATTGCCTGCAGATGGGATGGCCGCGCCCGGCTGCGCACGCTGCGCAGGTTTTGCCTGGGGCGCGGCTCGAAAGACGGGCTGACGTGGCAGCGGAGCGTTCATTCGGCGCGGGCCTCGCCAATCTTGCGGATCGAGGCGGTGGGTACGGCGGCAGCAAAATCCGCCGAGCCGCTCATGCCCGGCAGGATGGCCGCGTTGCGTTCCACGAATTCGCCGGTGAGGCGCACGGTCTGGCTGACGGCGTCTACCTCGGCTCCAATGGCGGTGACATGGGCCTGATGGCTTTGGCCGGTCTCGTCGATGGTGAAGGTGAAGGTTGCGCCATTGCGCAGCCAGCCAAGCCAGTTGGAAGGAGCAACAAGATCGATCTCCAGATTGGTGTCATCAACCACGATCATCAGCGGTGTTCCGGCCTGCGGCATCTCGTGGGCATCGACCCCGGTTTCGACCACGCGGCCGTCAAACGGGGCGCGGATTTCGCAGTCGGTCAGGCGTACGGCGGCAAGATCGAGCTCGGCATGGCTGCGGGCGGACCCCGCAGCAGCCAGCTCGACCTCACCCCGGCCCGCCGCTCCGTATTTGCGTAGCTGTGCCTTCTGGCCATATTCCACATCGGCGGCGCGCGCGCCCGCCTGTGCCGCGCGGTGCTCGGCCTTCAGCCGCTCGCATTCGAAGGCGATCAGGAGGTCATCCTTGGCAAAGCGGCTGCCTGCGCGAAAGCCGACGGTTGCCACCGGCACCGCCAGGCTGGTGGTCAGTTCCAGCCGGGCCTTCGAGCGGACAATGCCGCGCAGACCGGCTTCCTGCGGATCCGTGTCACCGGCTGCCGCCGCAAGGGGCGCCAGCAGAAGGGTGAGGGCAAGGGCAACGGCTGCGCGCATGAAAACCTCCGTGTGAATCACGAGAGGCATCATAGTTGCATAAACAGACATTATGCAACTAATAAGAGCATCGCCTGAATGCAAAAACCGCGCTCGTCCGGCACCCGGAAGAACGCGGCTTTGCCAATCATACGCATGGCGCCCGGCCAACAGACACAGCCAAGGGATACGCGGCGCTCCGGTACGCAGTACCTGATCCGGAGCACAGAGGCAGTTCGCGTCCGCCTCTTCCTCCGTTCTAGCGCCGTATCGTTACCGCCCGGTTAGCGAGGACTTAAGCAAATCTAAATCCGGCATTTTTCTGCGGTCACGAAGCCGGATTTCCGCGCAGGAAATTGACGATGCCGGAAAAGTCGTCGCCCGCGTGGCCTGAGCCGGCGAACAGGGCATAGAGCTGGGCGGCCTGTGCGCCGAGCGGTGTGGCTGCCCCGGCGGCCTGGGCGGCTTCCTGTGAAAGCTTCAGGTCCTTCAGCATGAGGGCTGCGGCAAAGCCGGGCTTGTAGCCGTTGTTGGCGGGCGAGGTGGGCACGGGGCCGGGCACCGGGCAATAGGTGGTGAGCGACCAGCACTGGCCGGACGAGGTGGAGGCCACGTCGAAGAGGGCCTGATGGGAGAGGCCGAGCTTCTCGGCCAGCGCAAAGCCTTCCGAAACGGCGATCATGGAAATGCCGAGGATCATGTTGTTGCAGATCTTGGCGGCCTGTCCGTTGCCCGCATCGCCGCAATGGACGATCTTCTTGCCCATGGCCGCCAGATAGGGTTCGGCGCGCTTGAAGTCCGCTTCCGTGCCGCCGCACATGAAGGTGAGGGTCGCCGCCGCTGCACCGCCGACGCCACCGGAAACCGGCGCGTCGACCGATTGCATGCCGGCGGCCTGGCAGATCGCATGGGCCTTGCGGGCCGATTCCACGTCGATGGTGGAGCTGTCGATGAAGAGGGCGGCACGGTCTGCCGCGCCAGCGATGTCTTCATAGACCGCGATGACGTGCTTGCCTGCCGGCAGCATGGTGACGATGACGTCGGCGTCCTTCACGGCAGCCACGGCGCTGGCCATGACGGTCACGCCGTTGTCGCGCGCGACCTTCAGGTTTTCGGGCATGAGGTCAAAGCCCTGGACGGTGTGTCCGGCCCTGACCAGATTGGCTGCCATGGGATTGCCCATGTTGCCCAGGCCGATGAAAGCGATGGTGGTCATTGGCTGTTCCTCCTCCGGAAACTCACCGCCCGATCATGTGACGGGCGACGATCATGCGCATGATTTCGTTGGTGCCTTCAAGAATCTGGTGGACGCGCAGGTCGCGCACCAGCTTCTCCATGCCGTAGTCGTGCAGGTATCCGTAGCCACCATGGATCTGCAAGGCGTCATTGGCGATCTGGAAGCCTGCGTCGGTGACGAAACGCTTGGCCATGGCCGACCATTTCGACGCATCAGGCGTCTTGCGGTCAAGGCGTGACGCGGCGGAATAAAGCAGTTGCCGGGCCGCGAACAGTTCGATTTCCATGTCGGCCAGCTTGAACTGGAGCGCCTGGAACTGGCTGATGGCCTTGCCGAAGGCCTTGCGCTCACCGGCATATTGCACGGCCTTGGCGACTGCCGACGATGCGCCGCCGAGTGAACAGGCGGCAATGTTGAGGCGGCCACCATCCAGGCCAGCCATGGCGATCTTGAAGCCCATGCCCTCGTCATTGACGATGTTCTCGGCCGGGACGCGGCAATCATCGAAGATCACCTGGGCGGTCGGCTGCATGTGCCAGCCCATCTTGCTCTCCGGTGCGCCGAAGGAGAGGCCGGGCGTGTCCTTTTCCACCACGAATGTGGAGATGCCGCCGGGGCCATCATCGCCCGTGCGCGCCATCACAACATAGACATCGTTGGCGCCCGCGCCGGAAATGAACTGCTTGGTGCCGTTCAGCACGTAGTCGCTGCCATTGCCGCCGCTGCGTGTCGCGCGTGTTTTCAGCGCGGCGGCATCCGAGCCGGAGCCGGGTTCCGTGAGGCAGTAACCGGCCAGCAGCTCCATCGAGGTCAGGCGCGGGAGAAATTTGCTGCGCAGTTCGTCCGAGCCGAACCGGTCGATCATCCAGGCGGCCATGTTGTGGATGGAGATGAAGGAGGAGAAGGCCGGGCAGGCGGCTGCCAGCGCCTCGAACACCAGCACCGCGTCCAGGCGGGTCAGCGCCGAGCCGCCGACATCCTCGCGCACATAGATGCCGCCAAGGCCGAGCGGGCCGGTCTCGCGGATGACGTCGGCGGGAAAGTGGCGCGCCTTGTCCCATTCCAGCGCGTATGGCGCGACGCGGTCGGCCGCGAAGGCCTCGGCCATTTCCTGGATCGCGCGCTGATCCTCGTTCAGGTCGAACTGGTGTTCCATGCTCATGGCGTTTCCCCGGCTTTTGATTGTTGGCTTCACCTTAAACCAGCACGGGGTGCACGCAATGCCGTCGAGGTGACTGCATGGGCGCACAACGGTTGTGCAAAAAAGTGGAATGATCAGAAGCCGGCCAGCATGCGCCAGGGATTGCCGGGATCGGCCATGAGGCGGATGGCGAGCGCCGTGCAGGTGATGACGAGGAGCGGCTTGATGATGCGGGCACCGCCGCGCATGGCGAGGCGGGCACCCAGCTGCGCACCGGAAAACTGGGCAGCACCCATCACAAGGCCCGCCTTCCAGGCAACCACGCCAAAGGTGGCGAAGGCGGCAAAGCCGCCGAGATTGGAGGCGAAATTCAGGAGTTTGGTGTGAGCCGTCGCCTTCAGCACGCCGTAGCCTGCCAGTGTCACGAAGGCGAGCATGAAGAAGGAGCCGGTGCCGGGCCCGAAGACGCCGTCGTAGAGGCCGATCAGCGGCACCACGGTTAGAGTGAACAAGAAGGGGCTCATGCGGCGTGCCCGGTCCATGTCGTCAAGGGAGGGTTTGAAGGCGAAATGGAGGGCGATCGCCACCAGGAGCACAGGCAGCAGCGCCTTCAGCACCCATGCGGGAAGGATGGTGGCGAGCGCCGCGCCCAGCACCGCGCCGAGAAAGGCACCAAGCGCGGGCTTCCACTGCGTCAGCACATCCACATGGCCCTTGGCGGCATAGCTCAGCGTTGCCGAGCCGGAACCGAACAGGCTTTGCAGCTTGTTGGTGCCGAGCGCCACGACGGGATCGAAGCCCGCAACCAGCAGGGCGGGCACAGTGATTAGGCCACCGCCCCCGGCAATTGCATCGATGAAGCCTGCCACGAAGGCGGCGGCCGCAAGCAGCAGGACAAGGTCGAGCGTCAGGTCGATCATGGCGTCATCCGGTTGACGGGCCGCTTTGCCTGAGCGTGCACCGCTTGCGCAAGGGAAATTTGCCGTTACCATCGCGGATGGCCGATAGCATGGAGGGGTCGATGCTTGAATCGTTCGTGGCAAGATTGCGCGATTTGTTCGACGTGGATGAAAGCGTGGAGCGGGTGGTGCATGATCCCGCGCTGACGGCAGAATTGCTGCTGCTGTTCCGCGTGGTGCTGGCCGACGGCAAGGTCGAGCAGGTGGAACTGGATGCCATCAAGCGCATCGCGCACGAGGCCTTCGGCATCGGCCCGGTCTCCTTTTCCAAGGTCGTGCGCTACCTCCAGGATTTCGGCTACGAGACCTCGGCGCGGCAGGCCGCCGACATCTTCCGCGCGCTGCCCTTCGAGCGCAAGGCCTCGCTGGTCCGCCACATGGAAGAGATCGCGCGCGCCGACAACAATCTCGATGAGCGCGAGGCAGCGCTGATCCGCCGCACCATCGCGCTGCTCAACGAGGATCCGCCCACCGGCAAGGGCTGATGTGCCGCTCAGTCCCGTTGCCGTGACAGCCGCCGCTGGATTGCCTTGCCAAGGTCCGGCGTGGCGGCAACAAGCGCACGCGTTGCCGCGTCCTTCGGGCTGTCGAGCACGTCATCGGTGCGCCCGCGCTCCACGATCCGCCCTTCATGCATCACCAGCACGTCATCCGTGATGGCGCGGGCGACATGGAGGTCATGGGTGATGAACAGGTAAGCAAGGTTCAGCCTGCCGTTCAGTTCGGCGAAAAGATCGAGAACCTGCGCGCGGATGGAGACGTCGAGGGCAGAAACCGGTTCGTCGGCGACGATCAGTTCCGGGTGTGTGATGATGGCGCGGGCAATGGAGATGCGCTGGCGCTGGCCACCGGAAAATTCGTGCGGATAGCGGTCCATCGCATCGGCCGGCATGCCGACATCGGCCAGCGCCTGCGCCACGCGCTCACGCGTTTCAGCGGACGAGGGCTTGTCATCCAGCAGGTGCAGCGGCTCGGCGACAAGGCGGCGCACCTTGTGGCGCGGGTTGAAGGAGCCGTAGGGGTCCTGAAAGACGACCTGCATGCGCCGCCGCAGGGGGCGCAGCGCATCCTCATCCAGATGGGCCAGGTCCTCGCCGTCGAGACGGATCGCGCCGCCGGTTGGTCTGTCGAGCGCTAGGATCATGCGCGCCAGCGTGGATTTTCCGCAGCCCGAGCGCCCGACCAGCGCGACGGAATGGCCGGGCTGCATGGTGAAGCTGACGCCATCAACGGCGCGGAACGGCTGCGGCCTTGCGAAAAGCGATGTGCGTCGGCCCGGATAATCCTTGGTGACATTTTCCACCGAGAGGAGGGGGGTGGCGTCCGGCCCTGCACCGGGACGCAAGGACGCAATCGGCCGGGCCGGCACATGCATCGAGGCTTCCGCCAGCTGGCGCGTGTAGGGATGGCGCTGGTGCTTCAGCGTGGATGCCGTCTCGCCCTGCTCCATCACTTCGCCCGCACGCAGGATGGTGATGTGGTCGGCCATGTCGGTGACCACGGCGAGATCATGGCTGATGAGCAGCAGGCCCATGGCGTTCTCGCGAACCAACTCGCGCAACAGGTCGAGGATTTGCGCCTGAAGCACCACATCCAGCGCGGTGGTCGGTTCATCGGCGATCAGCAGGCGCGGTTTCAGTGCGCAGGCAATGGCGATGACGACGCGCTGGCGCTGGCCGCCGGAGAGTTCATGGGGATAGCGTGACAGCGGAAAGCGGCTTTCGGGCAGGCCGACACGGTCGAGGATGGCGCGGGTTCTTTCAAGCGCTTCGGCGCGCGGGCAGCCGGTGTGCCAGCGGATGCCTTCGGCCACCTGTTCGCCGATGGTCTTGACCGGGTTCAGTGCGGTCATCGGTTCCTGGAACACCATGCCGATGTCGTCGCCGCGCAGCGCGCACATCTCGTCTTCGCTGCGGGTCAGGATGTCTGTTCCGTCAAACTGGATCGTGCCGGAGGTGACGGCGGAATGGGGCAGCAATTGCATGATCGAGAGAGCCGTCATCGATTTGCCCGAGCCGCTTTCGCCGACCAGCCCCATCACTTCGCCGGGCCGCATGGCGAAGCTGATGTCTTTCAGAATGGGCCTTCCGCCGATCGACAGCGACAGGTTCCTGACGTCCAGAAGGGTGCCGCGATCCGTCATCAGCGTTCGCGCCGCAGTTTCGGGTCGAGCACGTCGCGCAAGCCATCGCCGAGAAGGTTCAGCCCCAACACGGTGATCACGATGGCGAGGCCCGGAAACAGCGTCAGATGCGGCGCGATCACCATGCGGGTCTGGGCATCGAACAGCATGCGGCCCCAGCTCGGCATGGGCGGCTGGGCGCCGAAGCCGACATAGGAGAGCGCTGCCTCGGCCAAGATGCCGAGCGCGAACTGGATGGTGCCCTGCACGAGCAACATGCTCATGATGTTGGGCAGGATGTGCTCCATTGTGATCTGGCGGGCATTCTTGCCGCAGGTGCGCGCTGCCAGCACATATTCGCGCGGCCAGATGGAGAGCGCACCCGCGCGGGCCACGCGGGCAAAGACGGGAATGTTGAAAATGCCGATGGCAATGATCGCATTGACGGCACCAGGGCCGAAGACAGCGGTGATCATGACGGCGGAAAGCAGGGAGGGGAAGGCGAAGACGACATCCTGCGCGCGCATCAGCACCTCGTCCACCCAGCCGCCGCGCGCCGCCGCCCAGCAGCCGAGCGGCACGCCAAGGCCAATGCCGATGGCAACGGCGACAAAGGCAACGGCGATGGAATTGCGCGCACCGACCATGATCATGGAGAAGATGTCGCGGCCGAAATGGTCGGTGCCGAACCAGTAGGCGGCCGACGGCGGCTGCATGCGGTTGGTGACCGGCAGGTAGGCCACGTCATAAGGCGTCCAGACGAAGGAGACGAGCGCCATGAGAGTGATCAGCGCGGTGATTGCGGCGCCGATCCTGAAGGAGCGGTTGGCGAAGGCCTTGGCAAGGAGCGCGCGCAGGCTTTCCGTCTCGTCCGCGATCACGCCGTCCGTCATTGCCGTGTCCTCAGGCGCGGGTCGACCGCGGCATAGGAAAGGTCAACCAGCACGTTGATGGCGATGATGGCGGCGACCAGAAGCATGATGACCGACTGCACGACAATCAGGTCGCGCTGGGAAATGGCCTGGAAGAGCAGGCGGCCGAGGCCGGGCAGGTAGAACACGTTTTCGATGATGATGGTGCCGGCCAGCAGGAAGGCGAATTGGAGGCCCAAAATGGTCAGCACCGGGATCATGGCATTGCGCAGTGCATGGCGCCACAGCACGGTGGAGCGCGGCAGGCCCTTGGCGCGCGCGGTGCGGATGTAGTCTTCGCCGAGCACCTCCACCAACGCCGAACGGGTGACGCGTGCCAGGATGGCGGCCTGCGGCAGGGCCAGTGCAACGGAGGGAAGGATCAGCGCCTTCAGGCCCGGCCAGACGCCTGCCTTCCAGCCAGGAAAACCACCGGCAGGCACAAGGCGCAGCCAGACGGCGAAGAGGTAGATCAGGATGAGGGCGAGCCAGAAATTCGGCACGGCGACACCCACCTGAGCCGCCCCCATGGACAGGGTGTCGCCCATTCGTCCGCGCCTTGCAGCCGCGAATAGCCCGACAGGAATGGCGATGGCCGCCGACAGAGCGAGTGAGATCAGCGCCAGCGGCAACGAGACGACGAGGCGTTCAGCCACGAGGTCGATGACGGGCACGGAATAGGTGTAGGATTTTCCGAAGTTTCCGGAAGCGAAATCCGTGAGCCAGCCAAAATAGCGCGTCAACGGCGGCAGGTTCAGGCCCATCTGTTCGCGCAGGGCCGCCACCGCATCCTCGGAGGCGTTCATGCCCAGCATCAGGCGCGCGGGATCGCCGGGCACCACCTGCATGACCGCGAAGACGACCAGCGAGGCGAAAAGGAGCGTCGCCGCGCCGATCAGCAGGCGCTTGAGGAAGTAGCGGATCATGACGGTCTCCCCATGTCACAGGGGAGACCGCAGGGTTGTTCCGGGCTCACTCGGTCCACTTCACCTTGGTCAGGTCGTTGGCCTGGATCGGCGAGTTCTCCCACAGGCCCTCGATCCTGGCGTCCCAGACACCGGCTTTCGGCAGCTCGAACAGGAAGCCGTTGACGGCATCCTTCGCCAGGATTTCCTGCGCCTGCTTGTAGAGCGCGTTGCGCTTTTCCTGATCGGCTTCTGTGTCGAGCGCCGCGATCACCTTGTCGAAGTCCGGATTGTCGTACTGGAAGTAATAGTCCTTGCGGGCATAGATGTCGATGTCGTTCGGCTCCGTGTGGGAGACGATCGTCAGGTCGTAGTCCTTGCCCTTGAAGACCTGCTCCAGCCATTGCGGCCATTCCACCTGGATGATTTCCAGGTCGATGCCGATCTCGCGCAACTGCGAGGCAATCACAGGGCCGCCGTCGCGAGCATAGGGTGCGGGCGGCAGCTTCAGCGTGGCCTTGAAGCCGTTTTCGTGGCCAGCCTCCTTCAGCAGTTCCTTTGCCTTTGCAATATCGTGCGGATAGGTGCCGGTCAGGTCCTCATAGGCGGCGTTGGCAGGTGAGAAATGCGAACCGATGGGCACGCCGTTGCCGGACGATGCGGCCTGGATGATGGCCGCACGGTCGAGCGTGTGGGCGATGGCCTGACGGACGCGGAGGTCGTCGAATGGCGGCTTCTTGTTGTTGGTCGACAGGATCGTCTCGCCCTCGGTTGCGCCGATCACCACCTTGAAGCGCGGATCGGCCTCGACCTGTGGCAGCGCGTCGCCGGCAGGAAACTGGGGGAAGGCCTGCACATCACCGGATAGCAGGGCGGGAACGGCGGCGGCGGCATCGGGCACGATGCGGAATTCGGCCTTGTCGAGCACCACCGGCTCACCCCAGTAGGCGTCATTCCTGACGATGGAGATTGCGGAACCCTTGGCCCAGTTTCCGAACTTGAACGGGCCGGTGCCGACGGGCTTTTCCTTGTTGGTCTCAGCCGATTCCGGCGCCACGATCACGGCGTCGCCCCAGCCCATGTTGTAGAGGAAGGAGCCCTGCGGGTTCTTCAGGGTCACCTTCACGGTTGCCGGATCGACGGCCTCGACGGTGTCGATGGCGGCAAACAGGCCCTTCTGTGCGTTGGTGGAATTTTCGGCACGCGCGCGGTCCAGCGAGAAGACGACGTCGGTTGCCTCGAAATCGGTGCCGTCATGGAATTTCGCGCCGGTGCGCAGCTTGAAAGTGTAGGTCTTGCCGTCTTCCGAAACGTCCCAGCTTTCGGCCAGTGCCGGGAGCACCTCGCCATTGGCGCCGATACGGGTCAGGCCCTCGAAGACATTGGCATAAACCACCTCGTCAATGGCCGCAGCAGCACCGGCGGTCGGGTCCAGATGCGGCGGTTCCAGAACGATGCCGAGCACGAGATCGCTGCGGGCGGCATAGGCCGATGTGCTGGCTGCGAGAGCCAGAAGGCCGGCTGCGGCGATGGTCAACTTCCTGACGGAGCGGTTCATGTCTTTCTCCCCTTGGATGGCCCGCTTGTGGTGCGGGATTTGATGCAGTTAACCAGCAACGGCAGGCGCTGTCAGCAGCAAACCGGCCTTCGTGGCGGGCGCGCTCATGAGGACCTGCCGAAGAGAAGGCGGCGCAAGCCAATGGCCATGACGGTGGCCGATTCCACCATGTCCTCGATGCCCACCCACTCGTCGGGCTTGTGGGCCAGGTCGAGGATGCCGGGACCATAGGCGATGGCGTCATGCAGATGGCCGATGCGCGCCATGTGCTTCTGGTCATAGGTTCCGGGCGAGATCACGTAATCCGGTTCCTTGCCGAACACCTCGCGGATGGCTTGCGTGACTGCCTGCACCACCGGCGCGTCGCGTTCCGTCATCAGAGGCAGCACCTCCATGATGTCGCGGATGGAGAAATCGAATTTTGGCCGCTCGCGCTTCAGCCGCTCCAGGATCGAGATCACTTCCGATTTCACCTGCGCGATATCTTCTTCCAGCAGGAAGCGGCGGTCGATGGTCAGGCGGCAGCGGTCGGGCACGTTGGGGGAGGGCAGGCCGGAATAGTCGTCAGTCTGGCCACCATGGATGGAATTGATGTTCATGGTTGAGCGGCGCGCGCCCTCCGGCACCACCGGCATGCGCGTCTGCTTGGTGTCGAGGGCGGGGAAGAGGTCCTGCTCGAAGGCCTCCAGCACCGCGCCCATGTGGCGCACGGCGCAATCGCCAAGGAAGGGCATGGAGCCATGGGCGATCTCGCCCCTGGTCTCGATCTCGGCCCACCAGACACCGCGATGGCCGAGGCAGATGCGGTCCTTGTTGAGCGGTTCCGGAATGATGACGTGATCGACGCGGGGGCTGGAAAAATAGCCCTTCCGTGCGAGGTAGGCTACGCCGCCAAACCCGCCGGATTCCTCGTCCACCGTGCCGGAAATCTCGATCGCACCGGGGAAATCCGGGTGAATTGAGAGGAACGCGTCCACCGCAACGATGGAGGCGGCAAGCCCGCCCTTCATGTCGCAGGCGCCACGGCCATAGACGCGGCCGTCCTTCACCACCCCCTCGAAGGGATCGACCGTCCAGCCGTTGCCGGCTTCCACCACATCGATGTGCGAATTGAAATGGACGGTGGGGCCGGGGCGGTCGCCCTCGCGCCGGGCGACGACATTGACGCGGGGATATTGCTCGGTGTCGCCGGGGCTGCCCTCGGCGCGGATGTACTCCACGGCGAAGCCGCGGCTTTCCATTTGCCGGCCGACAAATTCGGCGCAGGGCCGGTAGGCCTCACCCGGCGGGTTGACGGTCGGAAAGCGGATGAGATCGCGGGTCAGGGCCACGAGATCATCGCGGCGGGCTTCCACGGCTTTGCGCAGGGCGTCGGTCATGGTGCGCATTTGAAGGCGCTTCGCCAGGCTTGGCAAGGGCTTGGCTCGGGGGTTAAGCTGGGTGCCCAATGCTGCCGCAGGGGGCTGCAAATGCCTTCGGAACGGGCAGGACGTTGTAAACGGGTAACCCTAACAAGCAAATCGAAGTTGAATCCGTCACAGATCACCGGATTGTGTAATGGATTTCACTGTCCGGTAAAATACTGTCACCTAATGTGATTGTGCCAGAAGCGAGAGGGATCAGAACCATGAAAAAGCTTTTTGTGCCGCTGTTTGCGGCGCTCATGATGATGATGGGCACCACGGCAGGAAGCCTTGCGGCCAGTCTTGTCGCCCATATCGACATTTCTTCCCAGACCATGACCGTGAAGAAGCACGGCTTTGTGGTTGGCACGTGGAAGGTTTCGACGGCGCGCAGCGGATACCATACGCCGCGCGGCACCTACCGGCCGACCCGCATGCACACCATGTGGCATTCGCGCAAATACGACATGTCGCCGATGCCCTATTCGATCTTCTTCCGCGGCGGCTATGCCATTCACGGAACCGGTTCGGTGAAGGCGCTCGGCCGTCCGGCATCGCATGGCTGCGTGCGCCTGCATCCTGCCAACGCGCGCGAGCTGTTCTCGATGGTGAAGCAGGTCGGTGCGCAGAACACGCGGATCATCATTTCCAACTGACGGAACGGCGGCACGCCTTCGCTGCTGCTGTTTCATGTCCCATGTGGGCTCAAGGCCGCGCGCCGCTGCTCGTGCCGCGCGGCCTTTGACTTTTTCCGCAGTGTGTTCGCATTGCCGGCGGCTCATGGCCCTGCGGCGGAGCTGCGCCCGGCAGCAGGCGGCTGAATGCGCACCCGGTCGTCGTCCTCCAGATAGCTCCCGATGCGTGTCTCGTAGAGCACGAGCACCTCGTTGGCCGCATTGCGCAATGAATGGATCATGCCCGGTTCGAGCGTGACGTGGTCGCCTGGGAGCAGCTTGACGATCCGCTGGTCGATCTTGGCGATGGCCTGACCGGAACTGACCGACCAGGTTTCCCTGCGCCGGAAGTGGCATTCGGGCGGCAGCACTCCACCCGGATCGACCTCAAGGCGCATGATCTTGATGCCGTAGTCTTCCTCCACCAATTGCTCGGCGCCCCAGTTGCGCGTCCGGAGCTTCGGTGTGCGGCCGGTCTCGGTCTGGCCGGGCGCGGGAAAATGGTGCTCGGCCTGCGCTTCGTACCCCTTGGCGGCGATGAAGACACCGCCGGACCCCTGGATCACGCGGCAGGGGCCAAGGCCGGCGGCGTGGATCGGCAGCGGGCTTGCACCATTGTCGCCTGACGGATCAACATCGGCCCAGCCATTCAGCGAACGAAGCCTGCCGCCCACGGGCTGGAGCAGGATGCGCGTGCGCCCGGCAATCAGGAAATCAGCAGCCGAGTAGCCGGTCATCAGCGACAGGAAGCCGGAATGGGGATGGACCACGGCGCCGACCCGGTCGGCCAGTTGCAGCGCATTGACGGCGGATTTGAGCAGCACCGGCGCCGCATCGCGCAGCGCATCCATGAAGACCGGCGCGGGACAATAGAAGGAGCCGACCGGCACCTGCAACGGCCCGGCTTCGGCCGGCGCGCTTTCGCCATCTCCGAGAATCCGGATATCGCCCACGGTGTGGAACCGCCCGCGCGACAGGCTGCGCCCGGTCGCAAATGCGGGACCGGCGTCGCCCGGCTGGGCGGCCCGGGTCTGGACCAGCGCGGCGTGGGGATCTTCGAGCGAGGCGATGCTTTCGGCCAGGAAGGCAGACAGGTCACTGCCGTCCCCGGCGACCATGGTGGCGGGCACGAAGAGCAGGCCGCGGCGGTTGTTGAGCGCCGCCAGCTCCAGCGCGGCCAGTGCGGCGGCTGTGCCGTTGCGCGTGTCGGCCGGAACTGCCAGCACTTTCACGCCGCGCTCCCGCCATGTGGAGGTCTGTTCACAGGCCGCGCGCACGGCCAGTTCGGAGCAGACGAGGAGGGGTGGCGCAAAGCGCTTGTCAGCGCAAAAGGCCTCGATCAGGCGCTCAACCGGTGAATGGGCCCCGGTTCCGCGCCGGAAACACCACGGCCGCTCGGGCGAGGAGCGCGGCCAGAAACGTTTCAGCGGGTGGCTGGCGAGGATGACGGGAACCGGCTGGGCGGGCACCGGTTTTGGCGGGACAGACATGGTTTGGTCCTTGTCGCATGGGTTGCAACAAGGATGACAAACAACCAAAAATTACAATTTGCCCGCGTATGCAACCTGCGCGTCAGACAGGTTGTGTGGACGCCCTGGCCTCACGCTTCTGCTTGCGGCGCAGGGCGCCCCTGCCGCCTTTCCAGCGCTTGTGGAACCACATCCATTGACCGGGGTCGGCGCGCACCCAGTCCTCGACAACCGAGGTGATTTGCTGGGTCAGCGCGTCGGCGTCGATCCGGCCGGCGGGCGTGCGCGGCAGGTCGAGCGGCTCGAACAGGGTCAGCTGGAAGCGGCCGCCGGGCAGACGCAGGCAGCGCGCGGGGTAGACGTCGCAATCGAAATTACGGGCAAGCTTGGCCAGCAGCGGGGAGGTGGAGCAGGGACGGCCGAAGAACTCGGTGTAGGTGCCGCGCTTGAAGTGCTGGTCCACCAGCATGCCGGCATTGCCGCCATCCTCCAGTACCCGGGCCAGCGCAATGGAGGCACCGGCACGCGAGGGAACGAGATGGCCCATGGCCGTGCGCCGCGCGCCAAGCAGGCGGCGGGCGAGGAAGGGATTGTTCGGCGGGCGGAACAGCGCGGTCACCTCCAGCCCGTAAGTGGCCGCGGCGACCGGAAGCAGCTCGAAATTGCCCATATGGGCGGTAAAGAAGATGGCAGGCCGGCCCTTGCGTTCCAGCAGGCGCTGGAAAATCTCGACTCCATTCACTTCCACGCGGCCTTCGCCGGGCCGTGCCGGGTCATAGTCGAAAATGCGGTCGAGGAAGACATATTCGCCCATAAGACGGGCCATGTTGCCCCACATGTCGCGGGCGATGGCCTCGCGCCCGGCCTGATTCATGTCCGGGAAGGCCAGTTCCAGATTGCGCAGGGCCACCTTGTGGCGGCTGGAGAGCGGGCCGAAACGGTGTGCCAGTCGCTCCAGCAGGTGCATCGACCCTTCGGCGGGCAGGCGGGCAACGAGCCAGAGCAGGCCCAGCGTGAGGCGTGCGGTCACCCAGTATTCCACCGTCTTGGCCGCCTTGACGGCCCGGTACACCATGCGTTGGCGGGGTGTAAGGCTGGTGGACATCAGCCGGCCGCGCTCAGTTCACGCGCAGGATGATCTTGCCGAAGACGTCGCGTGTTTCCATGCGCTTCAGCGCCACGCCGATATCCTCGAAGCCGCATTCGGTGTCGATGACCGGTTCGGCCAGGCCGCGCGCCATCTTCTGCATGGCATCGGCCATGTTCTCCATGCGGCAGCCGAAGGAGCCGAGGATCTTCAGTTGCTGCTGGAAGAGCTGCATCAGGTTCATCGAGGTCGAGACTCCGGAGGTGGAGCCGCAGGTCACGAGGCGGCCGCCCCGCTTCAGGCAGAGCATCGAGCCGGCCCAGGTATCGGCACCGACATGCTCGAAGACCACGTCAACGCCCTTTTTCTTCGTGATCTTGCGAACCACGCCTTCAAAGCGGTCGGAGCGGTAATTGATGACGTGATCGGCACCGAGCGCCTTGGCTCGTTCGATCTTCTCGTCGGAGCCGACGGTGGTGATGACCGTGCACCCCATCTTCCTGGCAAGCTGGATCGCGGCCGTGCCGATGCCAGAGCCGCCGGCATGGACGAGAATGGTCTCACCGGGTTCCAGCTTCGCATTGTCGAAGAGCATGTGCTCCACGGTGCCGAAGGTGACGGGGGCGAGCGCCGCACCGATATCCGTCACGCCGGGCGGGGCAGGGACCAGCAGGCGCGCCGGCAAGTTCATCTTTTCCTGCGCGAAGCCGTCAAGATGGAAGCCATGCACGCCGGAGACGTGTTCGCACAGGTTGTCGCGGCCCGCGCGGCAATGACGGCAATGGCCGCAGGTGCGGGCGCCATAGATGGAAACGAGCTGGCCAGGCAGTACGTTGGAAACGCCGGGGCCGATGGCCTCGACCACGCCGGAGGCTTCCGCGCCGATGACGAGCGGCATCTTGCGCTTTGCAAAGGCCATGCCGCGCCAGCCCCAGACATCGATATGGTTCAGTGCGACAACGGCGATCTTCAGCGTCACTTCGCCGGGACCGGGCGCGGGCGGTGGCGCAAGGTCCACGATCTCGAGTTTGCGGTCCTCGACGAGTTGCAATGCGCGCATGGGTTCCGTCCGTCTGTCCGTTCCGGGTCACGGCTGCCCGGATGCAGGCAGCCGGAGACAGGCGTGCTGCCGCCCGTCATCCAGAAAAATGTGTCAGGCAAGGCGTCTAGACCGGTTCACGGCCCATGACAAGGCAGGTGTTCTGGCCGCCAAAGCCGAAGGAGTTCGACAGGACGGTGGAAACATCGGCACTGCGGCCCGTGTTCGGCACGCAATCCACCTCGATGGCCGGGTCCGGCTGGTCGTGGTTGATGGTTGGGGGCACGAAACCCTCGCGCATGGTCAGCAACGAGACGGCGGCCTCGATGGCACCGGCGGCTGACAGGGTGTGACCGATCATCGACTTGTTGGAGGAGACCGGAATCGACTTCATCGCGTCGCCGAAAACGGTGGAGAGCGCCAGCCATTCCATCTTGTCGTTTTCCGGCGTCGAGGTGCCGTGGGCGTTCACATAGTCCACCGTGCGGCCTTCCATTCCCGCGTCGGCCAGCGCGGCGCGCACGGCGCCGATGGCGGGCGAGGCATCCGGCTTGGAGCGGGTGCGGTGGAAATCGTCGGCCTTTTCACCGCAGCCCAGCATGATGCCGAGCACTTCGGCACCGCGCGCTGTCGCGCTTTCCAGTGATTCCAGCACGAGGGCAGCGGAACCTTCGGCCAGCACGAAGCCGTCACGGTCCTTCGAGAAAGGCTTGGAGGCCTTCTGCGGGTCCTCGTTCTGGGTGGACAGGGCCGAAAGCAGCGAGAAGCGGATGAGCGCCTCAGCGGTGGCCGATCCGTCGGCGCCGATGGCCAGTGCGCGGTCTGCCTCGCCGCGGCGGATCGCCTCGACGCCGCACTGGATGGCCGTCGCGCCCGAGGCGCAGGCGGTCGAGAGCGTAATCGGCAGGCCACGTGTGCCGAACCGGTCAGCCAATGCATCGGCGATGGTGCCGAACATGGCGCGCGAGAAGAGGTCGGGGCGCTTGCCGGCACGGGCTGCGGCAAGCATGCGCTGGTAGGGCGTGCCGTCGCTGCCGCCGGCGGCGGCCAGTTCAAAGCGCGCCTTCCATTCGGTTTCCACCGGCGGGGCAGCGAGCACCAGCGGGCCGCCGAAATCGTCTTCCTTCAGCCCGGACTGGCGGATGGCCTCCAGCGCGGAGGTTTCGGCCAGCTCTTGGGTCAGGGCGACGGGGCCCTTGCTGGAGGAATCGAGGAAGTCCACCATGCCGGAAATGCGCGTCTTCAGTTCAGCGATGGGAAAGCGGGTGATCTCGCGGATGCCGGACTGTCCCGACGACAGGGCCTGCCAATTGGCCTCGCGCCCGGCGCCCAGCGATGTGACCATGCCGATACCGGTGACGGCGACAATGGGACGGCCGAAACTGTCGGTGAACTTCATGATGCGTTCTCCTGTCAGGCCTTCGAGACGGCGACCATGCCTTCGCCCGAAATGAATCCGATGGCCGTTGCCAGCACGGTGTCAGCCGGGCTGGAGGCTTCCGCTTCGCCCTGGGTCAGCGGCTTGACCGTGATCCCGCCATCAACGGCAAGCGCGGCCAGCGCAATGGCGAAGGGGAATTGTGCTTCCTTGAAATTGCCGGTGAGCGAGGAAAAGGCGCGCAGCGGCTTGCCGGCAAGCGCTGATGCCTCGGCCGCCGTCACGTCCGGCACGCCGGAGGCTGCCGACATGACGAGCGAGGCATCCGGGGCGGCGGCTTCGGCCATGGCGCGGATATCGTCCTGCAATCCGCCCTTGGCGCGCCGTGCGCGGCCGGATTTCACGTCACCCAGAACCGCATAGATATGGGCACCGCGCTGCTCGGCGTGTTCGCGCGATTCAATCACCAGAAATGCCCCGCCGGAGCCGAGGATGACGCCGCCACCGTCCGCGCCATCGCGGTTCCAGACCGGCGCCCAGGGCGCGCGGTGCAGGTAGCCGCCCAGCTCGTAGGCGAGCAGCATGTCGGGATGTTCGGAATTGAACGAAGCGCCGACGAGAGCGTGGGTCGACTGGCCGGAGCGGATGCGGGCCACCGCCGTATCCACCGCCGAGACGCCAGAGCCTTCCTCGCCCATGAAGGTGCGCGACGATCCCGTCACCTTGTGGACGATGGAGATGTTGCCCGCCAGCAGGTTGGACAATTGCGCGAGGAACAGCGTGGGGCGCAGCTCGGTCGTCAGCTTCTCGTTCAGCAGCACATCGCGGTCGTTGCGGCTGCCGGCTGCCTCCACGATCAGGCTGTCGGCGGCTTCGTCGCGCTCGCCGCCGCCAGCCGCGACGATCATGTCCATCGTGGCGCACAGCGCCTCGTCATCCTTCATGCCCGCATCTGCGAGCGCCAGACCGGCCACATAGGTGCCAATGCGTTGCCAGGTTTCCATCTGGCGCTGGTCGCCGCGCTTGGGGATCTGCAGGCTCCAGTCGATCTCCGGCAGCGGATGCACGGCGTAAGGCGCAAAGCTTTCGGTATCGATGACGGGGGCCGACGGGCCCGCCTCCAGGGCAGCGCGGTGCGGGGCCGCACCTTCGCCGAGGCAGGAGACGAGGCCGATGCCGGTGATGACTGCGTCGCGCGGGCTCATGGCTGGTGCTGGCTCCCGGAAGGCTTGCCGGATATTGACGTGCCGTCAGGCCTGCTTGGCAGCGACGAGGGCGTCGATCTTGGCGCAGAGGTTCTTCATGACGAAGTATTCGTCGGTGGAAACCTTGCCGTCGTTGACTTCCTGGGTCCAGGTTTCCAGCGGGATCTTGATGCCGAATTCCTTGTCGATGGCGAACACGATGTCGAGGAAGTCCAGGCTGTCGATGCCCAGATCGTCAATCGTGTGGCTTTCCGGCGTGATCGTGTCGCGCTCGATCTCGCTGGTCTCGGCGATGATGTCGGCAACCTTGTCGAAAGTGGATGACACGGGGAGAGTCCTCTTGATGGTTCGGAAAATATCGTTGGCTGGCATTAACCGGTTTTTTGCGCCGGGAAAAGGGCAGGGGCAGTTTTTTGCCGGGTAGCAACAAGCCAAACCGCGCGGAGACAAAGCCCGCCGTCACGCCACGCTCTATCTGCTTGCCGGAGCATTCCTTGGCCTATAGAGCCGGATGATGGAAGAAACGCTGCAAACCATCCTCTATGTCTTCGGTCTGATCGGCGTTGGCTGGCTCGCTGGACGCCTGCGGCTGCTGAAAAGCGGCACCGGTGAGGGGTTGGCGGATTTTGCCATCTCGATCGCCGTTCCCGTGCTTCTGTTCAAGACCATGGTGAAGGCCGATTTTTCGGGCGCCTCGCCACTGCGGCTCTGGGCGGCCTATTTCTGCGCGGTGATCGTCGCCTGGGCTGCCGGGCATCTCACCATCCGGGTTGTGTTCGGGCGTGACCGCCGGGCCGGTGTCGTGGCGGGCGTATCATCGGCGTTTTCCAATCTGGTGCTGCTGGGGGTGCCGCTGGTGCTCAGCCTTGAAGGCCAGCAGGGCTTCGAGATCCTGTCACTGATCGTGGCGGTGCACCTGCCCGTGATGATGACGGCGTCAATCGTATTGTTCCAGCGGGCCGATGTCGGGACGGAAAGGCGGGCGGCGGCTGCAATCCTTGCGGATATAATCCGCAAGCTTGCGGAAAATCCGCTCATCATCGGCATCGTGGCGGGGCTGGCCTTCCGGTTCACCGGCTTGCCTCTTGCCGGACCCTTCGGCCGGATGGCCGATTCGCTGGCAGCCGTCGCAGGTCCGCTCGCACTTTTTGCCATGGGCATGTCCTTGAACGATTATGGCTTGAAGGGACATATCGGCCCGGCGCTGGCGCTCTCGGCGATCAAGCTGGCACTCATGCCGGCGTCGGCGCTCTGCTTCGCCCTGTTGTTCGGGCTGCCGGATCACGTGGCCATCGTGGCGGTAACGGCGGCGTCGCTTCCTGCGGGCGTGAATTCCTATCTGATCGCCACGCGTTTTGGCACGGGGCAGGCACTTGCCGCCAACACAATGACGCTGGCAACCCTGCTGGCGGCGCTGACCACGGCCTTCTGGTACAGTGTCGCACAAGCCGTTTTTTCCTGAAAATTCAGATATATGAACTTAATTGGTGAAGTATCCGGCTTGAAGCCGCGCCGCCTTTGAAGCATGTTTCCTCCCGACGCGGGCAGGCCCGCCAGACAAGGGCGCAGATGCGCATAGGGAGAAAACACGATGGCAACGGATGCAAAGCGGTTCCTTCGGGAAGCCAACCTGATCGGCGGCGAATGGGTGCAGGCCGATTCCGGCAAGGTGATCGAGGTCACCAATCCTGCAACCGGCGAGACCATCGGCTCTGTTCCACGCTCGGGCGGGGCCGAAACGCTGCGCGCCATCGCCGCCGCCCAGGATGCCTTCCTGTCCTGGCGCAAGACCTCGGCGCTGCATCGTTCGCAGTTGCTGCGCAGGCTCCATGACGTCATCATGGACAACCAGCAGGCTCTGGCCGAGTTGCTGACCATGGAACAGGGCAAGCCGCTGGCGGAAGCCAAGGGCGAGGTGGGCATGTCGGCGGCCTACGTGCTGTGGTTTGCCGAGGAGGGCCGCCGGGTCTATGGCGACATCGTGCCGTCGCCGTGGGCCGACCGGCGCATCCTCGTCACCAAGGAACCGACCGGGGTCATCGCGGCCATCACGCCGTGGAACTTCCCGTCCTCCATGCTGGCGCGCAAGATCGGCCCGGCGCTGGCAGCCGGCTGTACTGCCGTGGTGAAACCCGCCACCGCCACACCCTATTCCGGCCTTGCCTGGGGCGTGCTGGCCGAGGAGGCTGGCTTCCCGAAGGGCGTCGTCAATGTCGTCACCGGTTCGGCGGCCGAGATTTCCGGCGCCATCTGCGACAGCCCGCTGGTGCGCAAGATCACCTTCACCGGCTCCACGGAAGTGGGCAAGACCTTGCTCCAGCAGGCCGCCAGAACGGTGAAGAAGGTGTCGATGGAACTGGGCGGAAACGCACCTTTCATCATCTTCGACGATGCCGACATCGACCGCGCCGTGGAAGGCGCGATCGCCGCGAAATACCGCAATTCGGGCCAGACCTGCGTGTGCACCAACCGCTTCTTCGTGCAGGACGGCATCTATGATGCTTTTGTGGAAAAGCTTGCAGCGGCCACGAACAAGCTGAAGGTTGGCCCTGGCACCGAGGACGGCGTGAACCAGGGTCCGCTGATCGACATGGGCGCGGTGGAGAAGGTCGAAGACTTCATCGCCGACGCCAAGGCCAAGGGCGGACGCGTGGTTGCGGGCGGCCAGCGCCATGAACTTGGCGGCACGTTCTTCTGCCCCACCGTGATCGCCGACGCGACGCCGCAGATGAAGTTCATGCGCGACGAGATTTTCGGCCCGGTCGCGCCGGTCTACCGCTTCACGAAGGAAGAAGACGCCATCGCCATGGCCAACGACACCGAATACGGGCTGGCCTGCTATTTCTACACCGCCGATATGGGCCGCGCGTTCCGCGTGATGGAGGGGCTGAAATATGGCCTCGTCGGTGTCAATGAAGGCATCATTACCACGGTGGAAGCACCCTTCGGCGGCCTGAAGGAATCAGGTCTTGGCAAGGAAGGCGGTCACCAGGGCATCGAGGATTATCTCGACACCAAATATGTCTGCATCGGCGGGCTGGGGCTGTAAGCCCGGTCCCCTCTCGGCCGTCAGAGATGTTCCTGCGTTCACGGGTGGGCAACTGAAGCGGCACGAACGGATTCCGGCCCGGGCATTTGAAGTATCCGGTGCGGGCGCGTGCCGTTTGCCTACCGCTCCTTGACCGTTTCCATGGCGACGAAGGTGGAGGTCTTGGCGACATGGGGCAGGGATGAAATCCGCTCGCCAAGCACCTCGCGGTAGGCTGCGATGTCGGTCGTGCGCACCTTCAGCAGGTAATCGAAGCTGCCGGCGATCATGTGGCATTGCTCGATTTCGGAAACGGACTGGACCGCCCGGTTGAAGGCACCCAGCGCATGGCTGCGGGTGTCGGACAGGGAGACCTGCACGAAGGCGATGTGGCCGTGGCCCATGCGCTCGGCATCGACAAGCGCGACATAGCCGCGAATGAACCCCTCCTGTTCCAGACGCTTCACGCGCGCCTGTACCGGCGTCTTGGACAGACCCGCCTGTTCGGCAAGCGCGGCCATGGAAATGCGCCCGTCGCGGGCCAGTATTTTCAGGATCGTCCGGTCAATGCGGTCCAGTTGGTCCAAGTGAGCCTCCCTTGCAGTCCGATCAGGCCATGATCGCACATATGAAAAGACGAATAGACCAAAATTGTTGATACCACAAACCATATGAACTGCATGATGGTGTTATCATGGTGTATCTGATCCCCGGAGGCACCCATGTCCGCCATCACTCTATCTGCAATCCGCGACGCCATGCGCGCGCATCTCTATGCCGATGAACCGGAAGCCGTGACGCGGCTTGCCCAGACGGCGGCGCTGGACGAAGCAGCGCGTGCCGCGATCTCGCACCGCGCCGCCGGACTGGTGCGCGCGGTGCGTAGCGCGTCTGCCCCGACCATGATGGAGAGTTTTCTGGCCGAGTACGGCCTGTCGACGGGCGAGGGGGTGGCACTGATGTGCCTGGCCGAGGCGCTGCTGCGCGTGCCGGATGCCTCCACGATGGATGAGCTGATCCGCGACAAGATCACGCCCCATGACTGGGCGTCCCATTCGGGCTCGTCCTCCTCGGTGATGGTCAATGCTTCCACCTGGGCGCTGATGCTGACGGGCCGGGTGCTGGACGACGAGGAGGAGCGCGGCATCGAAGGCACGTTGCATGCCATGGTGCGCCGGCTCGGCGAGCCTGTCATCCGGCGTGCGGTCGCAGCCGCCATGCGCGAGATGGGCGAACAGTTCGTGCTGGGGCGGAGCATCGACGAGGCGGTGAAGCGCGGCGGCGACATGGCGGCCAGGGGCTACCTCTATTCCTATGACATGCTGGGCGAGGCCGCGCGCACCCATGGCGATGCGCAGCGCTATTTTGAGGCCTATGCCAAGGCGATTGCCGCGCTGGCGCGTTCGTCCAACGATTCCGATATTCGCCGCAACCCCGGGATTTCGGTGAAGCTTTCCGCATTGCACCCGCGCTACGAGGTGGCCAAGCGCGACACGGTGGTGCCGGTGATGGCGGAGCGCCTGCTGAAGCTGGCGCAGGCGGCGAAGGACGGGCGCATGGGCCTCAACATCGATGCCGAGGAGGTCGACCGGCTCGACCTCTCGCTTGACGTGATCGCCGCGGTGCTGGCCGATCCGTCGCTGGCAGGCTGGGACGGGTTCGGTGTGGTGGTGCAGGCCTACGGGCCCCGCGCGCCCTTCGTGCTGGACTGGCTGCATGCGCTGGCCGGGACGCTCGACCGCCGCATCATGGTGCGGCTCGTCAAGGGCGCCTACTGGGACACGGAAATCAAGCGCGCACAGGTGATGGGCCTGCCCGGCTATCCGGTCTTCACGCGCAAGGCGCATACGGACCTGTCCTATCTGGCCTGCGCGCGCAAGTTGTTCTCCATGACGGACCGCATCTATCCGCAATTTGCCACGCACAACGCGCATACGGCTGCCGCCATCCTTGCGATGGCGCCGGATCGTGACTGTTTCGAGTTTCAGCGCCTGCACGGCATGGGCGAGGCGCTGCACGAGGCGGTGCGGGTGGAGGAAGGTACGCGCTGCCGCATCTATGCGCCGGTCGGTCAGCACTCCGACCTGCTTGCCTATCTGGTGCGCCGCCTGCTGGAAAACGGGGCCAATTCTTCCTTCGTCCACCAGATCGTCGATGAGGACGTGCCGCCGGAGGAGATTGCGCGCGACCCGGTGGCCGCAGCCCTTGCAGGCGGTGGCGAGCCGAATCTTGCGATCCGCCGCCCGGCTGACATTTTCAGGCCGGTGCGCGCCAATTCGCGCGGGCGTGACTTCACCGATCCGGCTGATCTGGCCGCGCTGGACAGGGAGCGAGCACCCTTTGCCGCGCCGTATCGCTGGCAGGCTGCGCCTGTCATTTCAGGCGAGGCGCGTTCTGGCACAGCACTGGACGTGCTCAATCCGGCCAATCCGGACGAAGTGGTGGGAACTGTCGCCGAGGCAGCGGAGGCCGATGTGTCGGACGCAATGGAAACGGCGCTGGCCGCGCAGCCGGGCTGGGAGGCGCTGGGCGCACAGGCACGGGCAGACCGACTCTCAGCCGCTGCGCTGCTGTTCGAGGCCCATGCGGCGGAGTTTTACATGCTGTGCGCGCGCGAGGCCGGAAAGACGCTGGCCGATGCCATTGCGGAAGTGCGCGAGGCGGTGGATTTCCTGCACTACTATGCGGCGGAGGCGGGCAAGGCCTCGGCCGGGACGCAAGCGCGTGGCGTCATCGGTTGCATTTCGCCTTGGAACTTTCCGCTCGCCATCTTCACCGGCCAGGTTGCCGCGGCACTTGCGACCGGCAATGCCGTCATTGCCAAGCCGGCCGAGCAGACGCCGCTGATTGCCGCTCGCGCCGTGGCCCTGTTGCATGAGGCCGGCATTCCCGCCGCTGTGCTGCATCTGGTGCCGGGCGACGGCAGGGTTGGCGCGCTGCTGACATCGCGGCCCGAAATCGCGGGCATCTGCTTTACGGGCTCGACCGAGGTGGCGCGTATCATCGAGCGGCAGCTGGCGGAAACGGCGGCTCCGGACGCCATGCTGATTGCCGAGACGGGCGGCCTCAATGCCATGATCGTCGATTCAACAGCGCTTCCCGAGCAGGCGGTGCGCGACGCGGTGGCGTCAGCGTTCCAGAGTGCCGGACAGCGCTGCTCGGCGCTGCGCATTCTCTATGTGCAGGAGGATGTGGCAGAGAAGGTGACGGAGATGCTGACCGGTGCCATGGAGGCGCTGGAGGTTGGCGGTCCGCTCAGGCTCGCCACTGATGTCGGGCCGGTGATCGACGCCGAGGCGCTGACATCCATCACGGCCTATTGCGCCAAGGCAGAGCAGGAGGGGCGGCTGATCGCGCGGCTCAAGGCGCCCGCGGGGGGGCGTTTCGTCGGGCCGCACGTGCTGCGCGTCCGGGGCATCGGCGCGATGGAGCGAGAGGTGTTCGGGCCGGTGCTCCATGTGGCCACCTTCCGGGCCCACGAGATGGACAAGGTGATCGCGGATATCAATACACGCGGCTACGGGCTGACCTTCGGGCTGCACACACGCATCGACGACCGGGTGCAGCATGTGCTCGACCGGGTGCATGCCGGCAACATCTATGTGAACCGCAACCAGATCGGCGCCATTGTCGGGTCCCAGCCGTTCGGCGGCGAGGGGCTGTCGGGCACGGGGCCGAAGGCGGGCGGGCCGCACTATTTGCGCCGGTTCCGGAAATCCGGAGCCGATGCGGCAGCGGTGGCCGCGCAGGTGCCGGAGGCTGGTGCGGCCATCCGCCGTCCCGAACCGGCGGCGGCCGCCCAATGGGCGGCGCGGGGCGACCGGATGATGCATTTGCGCAAGCAACTGCGCGGGCGGGCCGGTGACGCGGTCGCGGCGGCAGCCGCGCTTGACATGGGACCGGCGGACCTGCCGGGGCCGACCGGTGAAGCGAATGCCCTGTCACTCAGCCCGCGTGGCCATGCCGTTATCGCCGGAAACGATCCGCAGGGCGTGCTGGCCATGGTGGTGCAGGCACTTGCCGCAGGAAATGCGGTCTCGGCTTTCGGGGAAGGGGTAGGCGAGGCGCTGAAACCCCTGACGGGCCAAG
>JACKJW010000005.1 GCA_020637755.1 Brucellaceae bacterium
CGTCCGTGGAAGCCGCTTCGTCGTCTGGCCGGATGCCTTGGTCGCGCTGCATGCCTTCTCCCCGGCTCAGCCGAATTTGCGCAGAAACCCGATCAGGCTGCGGACCCACGGGCTGCGCGTCGTGTCACCATAATAGGAGACAGCGGCGCGTTTTCCAATTTCACTCATTGTGGGATAGGGCGCGATGAAGCCCGCGGCATCACGCACAGTCATCTTCTTCGACAAGGCGAGTGCCCAGAGGTTGATCATCTCGCCTGCATTGGCGCCGGCGATAGAGACACCGAGAATGTGCCCCTTGGCGTCCGTCACCATCTTGATGAGACCCTCGGTCTTGCGGCCCGCCACGGCCCGGTCGTTCTCCGAATAGGGCCAGCGCAGCACGCGGATCGAACCGTGGGCCTTGCGGGCGGCCTCTTCGGCCAGTCCGACATGGGCGAGTTCCGGATCGGTGTAGGTCGCCCAGGGAATGATGGCCTCGTTGACCCTGGCAGGCAGGCGGAACAGCAACGGACGCAGGATGGTCGAGGCATGGTAGCCCGCCACGTGGGTGAACTGCAGCCCGCCAGCCACATCGCCGATGGCATAGACGCGCCGGTTTGCCGTGCGCAGGTCCGCGCCGACCTTGATACCGCGCCGGTCGTGGACAATCCCGGCAGCATCCAGACCGAGACCGCCGGTGTTCACCTGCCGGCCGACGGCAACAAGAAGGTGCGTGCCGTCAAGCGCTTCACTTCCGGCTTCTGTCTCGACATGGACGCGAACGCCCGTCTTGCCACGGGGTTCGACGGAGGTGACCTTGGCGCCTTCGTGGATGGTCACGCCCTCTGCGCGCATGCGGCGCAGCACGACAGCAGCCAGTTCGGGATCGTCCTTGCCCAGCGCCTTCATGGCCTCGATCACGGTCACCTCGCAGCCAAGGCGGCGATGAGCCTGCGCCATCTCCATGCCAATCGGACCGCCGCCGATGACGATCAGGTGGCCGGGCTTGCGGGTCTGATCGAAGAGCGTCTCGTTCGTCAGGTAGCTGACCGTATCGAGGCCCGGTATCGGCGGCACGAAGGGCGACGATCCCGTCGCGATGACGAAACGCCGAGCGCGGATGGTCTGCCCCCCGGCCTCGACCGTGCGCTTGTCGACAAAGCGCGCGGCGGCCTGAATGACGCGAACGCCCAGAGCGGTGAAGCGCTCGACGGAATCGTTGGGCGCGATGGCCGCAATAACCTCGTGGACGTGACGGTTGACCGCACTGAAATTCACCTTGGGTTCGGCATCCTCGATGCCGAAAGCGGCGCCATGGCGCAAGGTCTCGGCCTGTTTGGCCGCCGCAATCAGCGCCTTGGAGGGCACGCAGCCATAGTTCAGGCAATCGCCGCCCATCTTGCCCTTTTCCACCAGCACCACTTCGACGCCGAAAGCAGCGGCGGCGGCGGCCACGGTTAACCCGCCGGAGCCTCCGCCGATGACGCAGATGTCGGGTGTCAGGACGTCGGACATGGTGTGGATCCTCGGTGGCTGGAACGAATCAGGTGGCGCGGCCGCGCCATTTCCTGATGAGGGTGGGTATGAGGGCGACGCAGGCAAGGGCAGCAAAGGCGATGGTGATCTGGGGCGTGACAAGATCCTTCACTGACAGGCTCGTCCCGGCATTGGCCGCCGCGATGAGCACGCTTTCCAGACCCTGGCCCAGCCAGGCATAGGCGAAGCAACCCGGCAGGATGCCGATGAAGGTGGCCGCCACATAGGTGCGCAGTTTCACGCCGAACAGTGCCGGCGCGATGTTGACGGCAAAGAAGGGAAAGAAGGGCGCAAGGCGCAGGACCAGCAGGTAACCGAACGCATCCTCGCGGAACCCGTCCGCCAGACGCGCAGCCAAACCGCCGACGCGCTCCTTCAGGAAATCGCCAAAGGCCGAACGGGCTGCCAGGAACAGCAGCGTCGCGCCGGCGGTGGCGGCGAAGGCAACCGTGATGCCGGCGGTCAGCCAGCCGAACAGGAAGCCGCCGAAAATCGTCAGGATGGATGCGGCGGGGAAGGAAAACGCGACGGCCAGCACATAGACCACGAAGAAGCCGGCAAGCGACATCGCGTAGTTGGCCGCAACATAAGAGGTCAGCATTTCCCGGCTGCGGGCGAGGAAATCGAGCGAAAGGTAATGGTGCAGGCCCATCGCATAGCCGACAGCGAGCCCTGCCAGCACGGCGGCGAGCGGCAGGAAGCGGCGCAGCGCGCCGGACCTTTGCCCTGTCCGTTGATCGGGTGTCGTCATCGTTTCAACCATCAGCCTCAGCGCCTTCATTGTTGCCGCAAAGCGGCGGGAATTCCAATGTCTGCCGGTATGCCTCACCAGATGACGGCTCCTTGCGGCGCAATCAACCGCCTCGCGCCCGATCTCACTGCCTCTTGACCCTGACTGAACACGCGCTCACCTGCCCGTGAACGCCGGTGGCGCAGGAACCATCGCGGATCAGTTGCCGGTCAAGATTGACATTGCGGTCCGGTTGCCCCATAAGCCGCGCCAAGTCCGGACCCATCAGGCCGCGGCCCACCTTGGTGTGGCCGGAACCTGCCGGACCAGCTCCTGACAATGATCAGATCCAAGAAGGGCCGCACACCGCGGTATTAAAGAAATGAAGCGCACCTACCAACCCTCCAAGCTCGTTCGCAAGCGCCGTCACGGATTCCGTTCCCGCATGGCCACCAAGGGCGGCCGCAAGGTCATCGCGGCTCGGCGCAATCGCGGCCGCGCCCGTCTGAGCGCGTGACATCAAGCCGGTGACCGGCCGGCAGGACAAGACACCCTACGGGCGGCTGCGCAAGCGCGCCGAATTCCTGGCCGTCCGTCGCGGAGAAAAACGCCGCGGGCGGCTTTTCCTGCTTGAAGTGCTGGACCGGCAAGACCAGGGCGTGCCGCGGGCGGGCTTCACGGTGACCTCCAAGCAGGGCAATGCCGTGAAGCGCAACCGCATACGCCGCCGGCTGAAGGAGGCGCTGCGGGTCTACGCCGCAGACGCCATGCAGCCGGGACACGACTATGTCATCGTCGGGCGGAATGACGTTCTGTCCACATCGTTTTCATCGCTCGCTGCCGAACTCACCCGGCGAATTGGCGGAACCAGTTCTCATGGAAAACAATCGTAACTTCTTCATCACGATCGCGCTTTCGGTGCTGATCCTGACGCTTTGGCAGGTGTTCTACATGAACCCGCGCATCGAGGCGCAGAAGGCAGCCACGCGCATCGCGGCTGAGGAACAGGCAGCGAAAACCCAGCCCGCCATGCAGACGCCTTCGGTGTCGGAGACACCGGGCGCGCCAGGTGCCGCAACAACGCCCGGCGGCGACCAGCCCGCTACGGCGGCAGCACAGCGCATCCGCATCGACACGCCGTCCCTTTCCGGCGGCATCAATCTGACCGGTGCCCGCCTCGACGACCTGATCCTGAAAGACTATCACGAGACCGTCGACAAGACCTCTCCGCAAATCCGCCTGCTCAACCCTTCAGAGTCTCCAAAGGGCTATTTCGCGGAACTCGGCTATGCCGGAACTGCTGAAGCGGGTTCCGTGCCCGGACCCACGACTGTCTGGCAGGCTGATGCCAGCCAGGTGCTGACGCCCTCGACGCCGGTGACGCTGACCTTCACCAATGACAAGGGCCTGACCTTCACACGTGTCATCAGCGTGGACGAACGCTCCATGTTCTCCTTTGCCGACACGATCGCCAATGCCTCGGGCGAGGCCGTCAACGTGCAGGCCTATGGCCGCGTGACGCGCTTCGAGAAGCCGCATACCAAAAGCATCTACGTGCTGCATGAAGGCCTGCTCGGCGTGACGGGCGAGGAAGGCCTGCAGGAGATCACCTACACCAAGATCGAGGAAGACAAGCGGGCCGTACCCGGCAAGTCCGCCGACGGCTGGCTTGGCATGACCGACAAGTATTGGGCGGTCGCCCTCGTGCCGCAGGCCGGTGTCGCCTTCCAGCCGCGTTTCACCTATGTCGAAGAGGGCCGCGGACACTACCAGACGGATTACCTGACGGACCCGATTGCGGTGCCCGCCAACGGTCAGGTCACCAGCAAGGCACTGGTCTTTGCGGGCGCCAAGGTTGTCGACACCATCGCTGCCTACAAGGACCAGTACTCGATCCGCCAGTTTGACCTGATGATCGACTGGGGCTGGTTCTGGTTCATCACCAAGCCGATGTTCTGGCTGATCGACAACCTGTTCAAGCTGCTCGGCAATTTCGGTCTGGCCATCCTTGCCACCACAGTCATCGTCAAGGCGCTGTTCTTCCCTCTGGCGAACAAGTCCTATGCGTCAATGGCCAACATGAAGAAGGTGCAGCCCAAGATGATGGAAATCCGCGAGAAATACGCGGATGACAAGATGCGCCAGCAGCAGGAGATGATGGCGCTCTACAAGACCGAAAAGATCAATCCGGTGGCCGGATGCTGGCCGGTGCTGCTGCAAATCCCGGTCTTCTTCTCGCTCTACAAGGTGCTCTACGTCACCATCGAGATGCGGCACACACCCTTCTACGGCTGGATCCACGACCTTGCCGCGCCGGACCCGACATCGCTGTTCAACCTGTTTGGCCTGCTGCCCTACGATGTGCCGCAGTTCCTGATGATCGGCGTCTGGCCGCTCATCATGGGCATCACGATGTTCCTGCAGATGCGCATGAACCCGACCCCGCCGGATCCGACACAGGCGATGATCTTCACCTGGATGCCGGTGCTGTTCACCTTCATGATGGCCACCTTCCCGGCCGGCCTGATCATCTACTGGGCGTGGAACAACACGCTGTCGATCATTCAGCAGGCCGTGATCATGAAGCGCCAGGGCGCCAAGATCGAGCTCTGGGACAATCTCAGGGGCCTGTTTGGCCGCAAGAAACCGGCCGAATAGCGCCGGGCAACCGTCACTCCATGCGAAAGGCTCCGGTGCGCCCGCACCGGAGCCTTTTTGCTGAGCCCCAAGCCGCCGGGTCATCCGGGCGAAGATGGCCCGGGGCATCGGGCTTGACTTTGCGCTGCATGCAGCCGATGCCACGTCCATGAGCGAGAACGAAGCACCCGTCATCACCCCGGCCGCGCGCAGCCTGTTCACCCGGCCCTGGATTTTCATCCGTGGCGTTCCGGCGATGAAGTTCCTGCCGCCGGAAGGCCCTGCCGAGATTGCCTTTGCCGGGCGCTCCAATGTCGGCAAATCCTCGCTGATCAATGCGCTGATCGGCCAGAAGGGGCTCGCGCGCACGTCCAACACGCCGGGGCGGACGCAGGAACTGAACTATTTTGTCCCGGAGGGGTTTTCAGGCGAGAAGGATGACCTGCCGCCGATGGCGCTGGTCGACATGCCGGGCTACGGCTTCGCGCAGGCGCCGAAGGACCTGGTCGACCGCTGGACGGAACTGGTCTTCGACTATCTGCGCGGGCGGGTGACGCTGAAACGCGTCTACGTGCTGATCGACTCGCGCCACGGCATCAAGAAGATCGACGAGGACGTGCTGGCGCTGCTCGACAAGGCTGCCGTTTCCTACCAGATCGTGCTGACCAAGACCGACAAGATCAAACCGCCGGCGGTGGAGAAACTCATCCGCGAAACGGCCACCAAGGTCTTCAAGCGGCCGGCCGCCTTCCCCGAAGTGCTTTCGACATCCTCGGAAAAGGGCGCAGGGCTGGACGTGTTGCGGCAGGCGATCTTCACCGCGACGCAGGGCTGAGCGCAAGCGGCAGACGGATGGTCACGGCGAGGCCACCTTCCGGCGCGACCCCGAATTCCGGTTGCGCTCCATAGGCACCGGCGATATCGCTGACGATCGCCAGGCCAAGTCCGGCCGAACCGCCCTTGCGGTCGCTGCGCATGCCACGCTGCGACAGACGCGCCATGGATTCGAGATCCCCGCCCGGTCCGTCATCGCGGATGCAGGTCACGGCCTTGCCGTCGTGCGATGACAGCTCCACCACAACGGCCGAGGTGGCGTGGCGCGCCGCATTCTCAAGCAGGTTGCCAAGGATGTCATTGACATCATCGGCATTGGCACGGGCGGCCACTGCTTCGTCGCCCTTGATCGTGTAGGTCATGCGCTCTCCGGCCGGTGTGCGTGACAAGGTCCGGATGATTGCGCGGGCATTGGAGGCAAGGACAATCGGTTCGCCGGTTGCCGAATTGCGCAGGCGCGACCGGGCGAGCTCGCGCTCCACGGTCCGCGCCATCTGGTCGGCCACCTCCTCGACGGATCCGGCAATGCGCTCGTGCCCGAGCCGGCGCAGCGCGGCTACGTCGGCGGCCAATGCCGTGAGCGGCGTCTTCAGTCCGTGGGCGAGGTCGGCAGCCCTGTCACGGGCGCGACCGATATCCTCGCGCTGCTGCTGCAACAGGGTATTCAGCTCGTCGACCAGTGGCTGAACCTCGTTTGCGGCAGGGTTTTCGAGATGCCGGGTCCGCCCCTCGCGGATGTCCTTGACCCTGGCGCTGAGCTTGCCGACCGGCGCCAGGCCGGCGCTGACCTGAAACCAGGCCCCCACCAGGAGAACGGCAGCCAGCAGACCGAGAGCTGGCACCATGTCACGTGCAAAGCCCAGCGTGAGTTCGCGGCCTGCCTGCCGGGACATGGCGGCCGAAATGCGCGCGGCATGATCCTTCCCCTCGTGGCTCACGAGAAAGATCGACTCGCGAAGGATCAGCGGATCGCCATCCGGACCCTCGATCTGGTGTTCGTGCACCTCGCCGGGGACAAGCGCGTCCATGGGGGTGGCCAAAGCGCTGTCCCACAGGGATGGTGAGCGCAACAGCGCGCCGGACTGCTCGTCGCGCACCTGCCAATAGTGTCCTGAAAAGACGCGTGAGAACTGCTGTTCATCAAGGGTTTCGGCCAAGCCAAGTACGCCGTCCTCCCTGACCCGGAGATTGCCAGCCAGGCGGTCGATCTGGCCATCCAGTTCCTGCGCCAGCCGCCGCTCCAGATGCCGTTCAAACAGGGCGCCAAGCCCCATGCCGGCGATTGCGAGGGCGGCGAGAATGCCAGCCATGGCAAAGACCAGCATGCGCAGCCGCAGCGAGCCAAACCATCTCATGCGGGTGCGACCACGTAGCCGAAACCCCGGCGGGTCTCGATCAGCCCGCTTCCAAGCTTGCGGCGCACGCGCCCGACCAGCACCTCGACGGCATTGGATTCGCGCTCATAGTGTTCCGATTGCAGGTGCTCGGCCAGTTCCTGCTGGGGTACAACGCGCCCGGCATGGTGAAAGAGGTAGGAGACCAGCCGGTACTCCTGCGGCGTCAGGTTCACCGGCACGCCGTTGCGGCTGACCCGCATCTGGCGCGGGTCGACCGCGACCGCCCCGATCTCCAGCACAGGCATTGCGTTTCCGGCCGAGCGGCGCAGGATGGCACGCAGGCGCGCCAGCAATTCCTCCATGCGGAAGGGTTTTGGCAGATAATCATCGGCGCCGGCGTCGATCCCCTCGACACGCTCGGACCAGCTGCCGCGCGCAGTCAGAACCAGAACGGGCACGGACCGCCCATTGGCGCGCCAGCGCTTGAGAATTGACAGCCCGTCCATGGACGGCAGGCCGAGGTCGAGGATCACGGCGGCGTAATCCTCCGTATCGCCCAGAAACCAGGCTTCATCGCCGTCGGTTTCAGCATCAACCAGGTACCCGGAAGCCAACAAGGTCGATTTCACTTCGCCGGCGATGCGCGGATCATCCTCGACGAGCAGAATACGCATGCTCAGTCTTCCTTCTTTTCGGAAAGCTTGCGGCCGGTGCGCGCGTCGTAGCCGACTTCCACGACATGTCCGCCCTGCTGCAGGATGTAGAATTCGTAGATCACGATGCCGTCAACCTCCCCAAATTCCGTCTTCAGCAGCTTGCCGGGATGGCTCTTGCGCACCTCGGCAAGGATTTGCGCAAGAGGGAGGATCTCGCCCTTTTCCCGCATCTCGTAGACGCGTTCCGATTTCTCGTCATCGCGCTCCCGGTCGCCGTCCTTCCGGTCGGCATGCGCCGGCGCTGCCAGGACCAGGCAGGCAAATGTCACCAATCCATAGGCAGAAAGCTTTGCGCGCATATCACCCAGATGAACCTCCCGAGATGACAAACTGCTGAACGCCGGCATCAGCAGCCTGTCATCACGATGGTGGGAAAAGGTTTCCACGGTCAACAACCTCCCGACCGAAACACGAAAGGAACCCGCCATGAAATTGATCCCGCTCGCCATGTTCGCCGCAATCGCCACCCTGTCTGCCGCTCCGGCTTTCGCCTCCGACGAGTCCGCGAGCTGCGGCAATGCGCCGAAGTCGGACTGGATGACCGAGGATGCCATCAAGGCCAAGGCCACCGAGGCCGGCTATGAGGTCCGCCAGGTGAAGGTCGAGGACGGCTGCTACGAAGTTTACGGCATCGACGCCAAGGGCGCGAAGGCCGAAGTCCTCATGAACCCGGTCACCGGCGAGACCGTCGAGGTCAAGACCAAGGATTGATGACCGGCCAGGCGGCAGGATGCCCCTCCTGCCGCCACCCATTCCGCACAGACAGAGGCACCGACCATGACGAACCTGACTCCAGATGCCACCGGCACATTAGACCCCTCCCCCTCCGACCCTGGCAGCATCCGTGTATGGGACGGCTTCGTCCGCCTCTTTCATTGGTCGCTCGTCGCACTGTTCGCCTTCGCCTTTGCCACCGGAGACGAGTGGCAGAAACCGCACGAACTTGCCGGCTATGTGATTGCCGGACTTGTCGCGGCACGGATTGTCTGGGGCTTCGCCGGACCTGCCCATGCGCGCTTCCGCGACTTCGTTCACCGGCCTGGCACCATCTTCCGCTTCCTCATGGACAGCCTTGCCATGAAGGCCCGGCGCTACATCGGGCACAATCCGGCGGGTGGAGCCATGGTGCTGGCCCTGCTCACCATGCTGATCGTCATTTCGGGCTCGGGCTATGCCATGACAACCGACATGTTCTGGGGTGTGAAGTGGGTGGAGGAACTGCACGAGGCAACGGTTTACCTGACGCTGGGGCTGATCGTGCTGCACGTTGCTGGCGTGATCCTCGCTTCGATCGAACACAGCGAAAACCTCGTCCGGTCAATGATCACGGGACGCAAGCGCGCCGGGTGACCCCCATCCGAAGGTGCGACCGCGTGGACGCCCGCCAGCCGACAGGCCGGCGGGCGTATCCCGTTCAACTCGCGTTTTCTTCCGGCACGAAATCCAGCGCGATGCCATTGATGCAATGGCGCTTGCCGGTCGGCTTCGGGCCGTCATCGAAGACATGGCCCAAGTGACCGCCGCAACGGCGGCAATGGACCTCGGTGCGCGGCAGCAGCAGCTTGTAGTCGGTCCTGGTGCGCACGGCGTCAGGCAGCGGCTCCCAGAAGCTCGGCCAGCCGGTTCCGCTGTCGAACTTGGTGCTGGAGGGGTAAAGCGCCAGGTCGCAGCCTGCGCAGGTGAAGTTGCCGGTCCGCTTCTCGTCGTTGAGCGGGCTGGTGAAGGCTCTTTCCGTGGCCTCCTCGCGCAGCACGGCATATTCGTCCGGCGTCAGGATTGCGCGCCATTCGGCGTCGGTCTTCACGATCTCGAAAGCCTCGGCTCGCGCGGCGATGGAATGCCTGCCACCCCGCGCCGACCAGATGGCCGCGATGGCAGCGGAGGCCGCGGCGCCGAACATGAGCGATCTGCGGTTCATGGATTCTCTCCCGGTTTAGACTGGCACCAATATGGGGCAATGTCCGCCGCGCGCCAGACGGAAGGGGTCACGTTCGGGTCACGCGGCGGACAACTTGCCGTGACGGTCCTGCGGCCGTCACAGGCAGCCGGCGGGTCAGCTGGCGGGCAGCAGAACCGTGTCGATCACGTGGATCACGCCATTCTTCTGCTTGACGTCAGCGATCGTCACCGTGGCAACATTGCCCTGGCCGTCCTTGATCATGATCTTGCCGTCCTTTTCCATGGCGGTGAACTCGCAGCCGCCCACGGTCTTGACAGGGTGCATGCCCTTGTCATCGGCGACCATCTTGGAAATGGCATCCGACATGGCATTGGCCGCCACCACGTGACAGGTCAGGATCTTGGTGAGCTGGTCCTTGTTTTCCGGCTTGAGCAGCGTGTCAACGGTGCCTGCCGGCAGCTTGGCGAAGGCATCGTTGGTCGGCGCAAACACCGTGAAGGGGCCGTCGCCCTGCAGCGTCTCGACGAGACCAGCGGCCTGTACCGCAGCGACCAGCGTGGTGTGGTCCTTCGAGTTGACCGCATTTTCCACGATGTTCTTGGTCTCATACATCGCCGCACCACCCACCATCGGGTTTTCGGCGAAGGCAACGGTGGCGAAAGCAACGGTGAGGCCGAGTGCGGCGGCAACAGATTTGATGTTCATGACAAGTCTCCCATTTTTCAAAACCCGCGTCTGTGGGGTCGGGAGCAGTCACGAGGCGGCATGCCGGAAAGTTTCACCTGTGCGCCAAAAAAATCAGATTTCGGAAATTTCGCCAGCCGCGAGAACCGAACCTGTCGGCGCGCCGGTCGGCGATCCGCCCTTCGGCTCGTCAGAAATTGCCAGCGCCGCGCCTTGCGCAAGCTTGCGCACGATTTCGGCCGACAGGGTCAGCGTGATCGCCTTGCCGTCCGGGATGACGCCGAGCGACACGGGCGCATTGCCGCCCTCGATCAGCCAGAGCTCAAAATCATGCCCGCTGACGCGTTGTCCCGCCAGATGGCTGAGGCGCAGGGCCTGCTCGCCGGTATCGTAAAGCGCAATGTAGCGGACAGGCGAGCTTTCCGAAGCCAGCGAGGCGGCGAGCGCATGGGCAGGAGACGACGGCGGCGGGACAAGACCCGCAGGCACCACCAAGGCCACGGCCAGGGCTCCAAGCGCGGCAATGGCTGTGGTGCGCCAGAAGGCGAGATTGCTCCAAAGCGGGGTGCGTGCGGCAGCCTGCGGCGGCGTTGGCGTGAAGAGACGCCGGTCCAGCGCCTGCTTGACGGACTCCGGCACCGGCATTTCGCCATAGGCCTCGTCCATGGGTGACAGGCGGGCCTGCCAGGCCTCCACGAGACGTTCCAACTCCGGCTCGCGCTTCATGCGCGTGACAAGCATGGCGCGCTCGGCACCGGGAAGCACGCCGAGGACATACTCGGCGGCGAGCAGGTCGTCGCCTTCCGGTCCTGGTGTGTTGCCTTGCGCCGTATTCATCGCTCCAGACACTCTCTCAGCTTCATGAGGCTGCGCCGCAGCCAGGTTCGCATGGTGTTGACCGGCACGCCGAAGCGTCCTGCCAGTTCCTCATAGCTGTCGCCAAGCACATAGGCCCGACGGACGGCCAAGGCCTTGTCGCCCTCAAGCTCCTCCATGCATGCGTCGATCCGGCGTCCTTCGCTTGCCAGTTCGGCGGACTGCTCCGGAGAGGGGCCGTCGTCAGCGAGATCATAAGCCTCGTCGATGTCCCGTGCCGGAGCCTTGCGGCTGCGCAGCCGGTCGATGCAATGGTTGCGCGCGATGGCGGCAAGCCACGAAACCGGGCTGAGATCGGAGGCGGCAAAGCGGTCGGACTTCGTCCAGATGCGCACGAAGACTTCCTGCAGCGCTTCCTCCGCTTCTGCCCGGTCGTTCAATATACGATAGCAAATGCCGAAAAGTTTCGCACTGACGGCGCGGTAAAGCGCGTCGAACGCGGCGCGGTCCCTGATGCCGCAGCGCACGATCAGTTTTGTGATGTCATCAGGCGAAGCCATGGCTGACATTCTAGGGCGGCGGCAAGACGTTGCAATGGGTGACCACAGGGCTTTTTCCGGCCTTTCGTGGCAGCGGGTTTCACGCTATCAAGCGCGCGCATGCCCATCCAACGGAGCCTTGATCCATGGCCGAGACCACGCCGATGAACACTGCCGAACTGCAGGCGAGCCTGCTTTCGGAAGCCCTGCCCTACATGCAGCGTTACGAGAACAAGACGGTGGTGGTGAAATATGGCGGGCACGCCATGGGCAATGCCGAACTGGGCCAAGCCTTTGCGCGCGACATCGCCCTGCTCAAGCAATCGGGTGTGAACCCGATCGTCGTGCATGGCGGCGGCCCGCAGATTGGCGCGATGCTCACCAAGATGGGGATCGAGAGCAAGTTCGAGGGCGGGCTTCGCGTCACCGATGCCAAGACAGTGGAAATTGTCGAGATGGTGCTGGCTGGCTCCATCAACAAGGACATCGTGCGCATGATCAATGCCGAGGGCGAATGGGCCATTGGCCTCTGCGGCAAGGACGGCAACATGGTCTTCGCCGAAAAGGCCAACAAGACCATGCGCGACCCCGACAGCAATATCGAGCGCATCCTCGATCTCGGCTTTGTCGGCGAACCGGCAGAGGTTGACCGCACACTTCTGGACCTGCTCGCGCATTCCGAGATGATCCCGGTTCTGGCGCCGGTCGCTCCCGGCCGTGATGGCCACACCTACAACATCAATGCCGACACCTTTGCCGGTGCGATTGCCGGTGCGGTGGAAGCGACCCGCCTGCTGTTCCTGACCGATGTCCCGGGCGTGCTCGACAAGACCGGCCAGTTGATCGACGAGCTGACGGTTGCCGATGCCAAGGCGCTGATCGCCGACGGTACCATTTCAGGCGGCATGATCCCCAAGGTGGAGACCTGCATCGAGGCGATCGAACGCGGGGTGAAGGGCGTCGTCATCCTCAACGGCAAGACAGCCCATGCCGTGCTGCTGGAGCTCTTCACCGAACACGGCGCGGGCACGCTGATCGTGCCCTGAGGCATCCGTCTCGAACATCTCAAGCTGAAAGGCCGGGTTTTGTCCGGCCTTTTTGTTCAGGCCTCGACCGGCGGCGCCTGCATTGCGCCCTGGGGACGCTGGGCGGGCTTGGGCAACAGGCGCACCAGAACGGCAATGAGTGCGAAAGCGATGATGTTGTAGAGCATGGCGTCGCTCAGCGCGGAAGCGAAGACCGGCGCACCCTTCTCCCCCGCCGTCATGCGGCTGGTGATTTCGGAAAAGAAGATCTGGCCGACCAATGCCACGCCCAGTGCGCCGCCGGCCTGCTGGAAGGCCTGCAAAGCGCCGGAGCCGGAGCCGGCATCGCGCGGCGGCACGTTGGACAGCACCGTCTGGAACATCGGCGAAATGGCGATGCCCAGCCCGATACCCCCGGCCAGCAGCGGGAGGGCAAAGCGGATGCGATCGAAATCGGCGCCCATCGAACCGGCCGCCCAGCGCACCCAGACCATGGCGATGATGAGCAGGACGGCGCCGGCCGAAATGCGGCGGCGTGGCCATTTCATGCCGATGCGCCCGGAGATGATCGAGGCAATCAGCACGCCGATGGAGAAGGGCATGGTGGTGAGGCCCGACTGCAGGGGCGTCAAGCCGTTGCCGACCTGGAGATAGATGGCCAGCACGAGGAAGAAGCCGGGAATGCCCGAGAACAGCACCGTGCTGAGTGCCGTGCCAAGGACAAAATTCCGGTTGCGGAGCAGTTGGACGGGCAGAAGCTGCGGCGCGCCCGCCTGTTCCTGCCTGTGTTCCCAAGTCACGAAGGCCCATGCGGCCGGAATGCTCATCGCCAGCATGACAAAAATCCAGACCGGCCAGCCAAATTCACGGCCCTCGATCAGCGGGAACAGAAGCAGGAAGACCGTGATCCCCGCCAGAAGGATTCCGGCCGGATCGGTTCGCAGGTTCCGGTCGCCAGAGAGGTCCGGAATGAAGCGCAATGCGCCAAGGACCGCGATGACCCCGATGGGAATGTTGACGAGGAAGATCGGCCGCCAACCCATGCCGGCGATGTCGCTATCGATGAGGAACCCGCCCAGAACCGGGCCGGAAACGGAGGCAAGGCCCGCCGTCAGGCCGAAGAGCGAGAAGGCGGCCGCGCGCTCATGCGGCGCAAAGAGCACCTGCGCGATGGCGAGCGTCTGCGGCACCATCATGGCACCGCCGACGCCCTGCACCACGCGCGACAGGATGAGCATGGGCATGGAATGCGCCATGCCGCAGAGCGCAGATGCCAGCGTGAAGAGGATCACGCCTGCCAAGAACACTTTCCGGCGGCCGTAGATGTCGCCCATCCGCCCGAAGGGCAGCAGGCAGACCGCGAAGGTCATGGTGTAGGCTGCGACCACCCATTCGATCTGGCTGGCGGTCGCGTTGAAGGCGTGCTGGAGCGAGGGTACGGCGACGTTGACGATTGTCACGTCGATCATGTTCATGAAACTGGCAACCAGAAGAGTGGCCATGGCGATCCACCGGCCGGCAGCCGGATCGGTCGCGTCCGGCATGGTTGTGTCATCTTTCAGGCTCATCTCGTATCTTCCAAATCGGGACCGGTGCCGGCCGGACCGGGCCGGTCATGTCAAAACGGCAAAGGCATTCATGAGTTCATCGGCAATCGCCTCGATGGCGACTTCCGGGGCTGCGACACTGCGTCCGCGCCATGTCAGCGCACCAATGACGATACTGGCGGCGGCCTGCGGATCACATCCCGAGCGAAAACTTCCGTCTGCCGCACCTTCGGTGAAAATTCCAGCGAGGCATGCATGCCAATGGGCGGTCAGCGGCCGCATGATGGCTTCCACCGAAGGGTCGCGCTTGGCCCGGATCATCAGTTCGCCCATGGCCTGATGGACCTGCGGCTTGTCGCGACGGATGTGGATGTAGTCGTCCAGTTCCTGACGCAGGCGCTCACGCGGGGTTCTCGTGACCTCCGGGTGACGGTCCTTCACGGCAATGAACTCATCGCGCAGGCTGCTGGCCAGCAGTTCCACCAGCGCGGCCTTGCCCGGCACGTGATAATGCAGGGTGGCGATATTGATGCCGACGCGGGCCGCGATATCACGCGTGCGCAGCCCTTCAAAGCCGTGCTCGGCGA
This sequence comes from Brucellaceae bacterium, assembly GCA_020637755.1. GTDB lineage: Bacteria > Pseudomonadota > Alphaproteobacteria > Rhizobiales > Rhizobiaceae > Zhengella. The sequence goes on from JACKJW010000005.1 coordinate 14,868, forward strand.
TCAGCGCGCGTGCGGCCAATGCGATTTCGCGGCGCCGGGGATTGTCGTCACGGACAGTATCGTTGGTCATGTCTCAATCAATTGATTGATTGAATGCGAAAGTCAAGAGGGACAAACATTCCGGCGCGTAACTGGCATGGTCGCGGGCATGGGCCGGCCGGCCTGATTTGCGCAAGACGGGAGACAGGGGGATGGCGACGTATCGCGCCTAGAACCTCAGCCCTTGATGCTGCGTGCCAGGTGATCGCCGAGGCGATGGGCGATGGTCGTCAGCGTTGTGGTCGGGTTGCACTGGCCTGAGGTGGTGAAGACGGACGAGCCGCCGACCCACAGGTTCGCCATGCCATGCACCTTGCAATTGGCATCCACCACGCTTGTCGCGGGATCGGACCCCATGCGGGTACCTCCCATATGGTGGTGGCCTGCCAGTTCCTGATCGACCGGATAATCCTCGTTTCGGGTCACCCAGTCCTCGAAACGCAGACGTCCGAGATTCTTGTGCGCAAGCGTCTCGCCAAACAGCGTCAGCCCATCGGCCATGGTCTTGCGTTCCAGTGCGCCCTTTTTCCAATGAAGTACCAGCCGCGGCACGCCTGCGGCGTCGCGGTTTGCGGCATCGAGCGTGATGCGATTGGTTTCGACCGGCGACTGCTCCCAGCCAAGGTAGATCTGCGCCGCACAGCGCAGGTGGGCGCCAAACCCGTCTGCGACCCATTCCGACATGGAGGGCGCATAACAGGCAAGATCCGCGACAAGCCGCTTGACGCCGCTATAGGGCGTCCGGATCAGGCGCACGCCGAAATTCATGATGCCCAGCCGCTGCATGGCGGCGGGAGACGGGGAGAAAAAGGCCTCCCCGCTGGTGTCCCACTCGAAAACACTTTCATCGAACAGCAGGGCGACGGCAGGCTCGAATTGCGGATGTTCCATCCAGTAGCGGCCAAGCGCGCGGGCCTGCGGCACGACCGCCCCATTGGTCTTCTCATTGGACCACAAGAGAAGGCGTGAATTTTCCAGCCCTCCGGTGCAGACGGCAAAGCGTTCGACCGCAAGCGACCCGGCCGGTTTGCCGCGTGACCAGAGGTTTGCGGCGGACACCCGCGTTCCGTCGCCTTCCAGATCGGTCACCATGGTTTCCAGAACCAGTGCCACATGGGGCGATTCCGTCAGGAAGGAACGGTACTTCTGGCCGACATGGACCGCCGGACTCTTGATCAGTTGCACCCAGTCGATGTCGTCGGAGACCGGGACGTTCGGGCGGAACGGTACCAGGTCGAGCATGTCGCGGGCAGTATCGAAAAACGGCTCCAGATCTTGGCGCGTGATCGGCCAGCCGGAATTGGGGATCCAGTCGCGTTGCTCGAAATCATGGGGATCGAGTTCGCGGCACCAGCCCGCCCAATGGTTGGAGCAGCCGCCGAGCAGGCGAATGCGGGTCACGTCCAGATCGAAATAGGGGTCGCCATCGACAGTGCCACGATAGAAATCCTGGCTTTCCTCGGTCACGTCCTCGCTGCCGGCCTCCAGCATGACCACCGGTATCCCGGCCTTTGCAAGCTGCAAGGTGATCGACATTCCGGCCGGGCCGGACCCGATGACACAAACCTCAGGCACAAAGCCGGAGGCGCGATAGGCCTCAATGTCAGGGAAAATCACGGCAGGTCACTCTTCTTGAGCAGCCATCCGCCGACGAGAACGGTTCCCTCCCTGGCGTCCTCGCGTGCTTCGGCCCGGCCCCCGGTCTTCCAAAGGAAAACGAGGGACAGCAGGCACCGCACAAATTGCCTTCGAGAGAAACGCCGAGCCAATCTCGTCATGGACCGCACCGCCATTGATTACGGGTCACGCTAGCATCCAGCCATGAAGAATTGGCTAAGGGGGACAGTTTTGCAATTCACGAAAGGCGCGTGAGCAGCAGAACCGCAATTCCCGCGACAATCAATGTGCAGCCGATGATTTCAAGCCTGTTGACCGGTTCGCGGAACACAAAAACCGTCGTGGCGAAGGTGAAGAGCATCTCGATCTGCGCCAGTGCCTTGACCATGGCGGCCTGCTGCAGCGTCATGGCTGCGAACCAGCCGAAGGAGGCCAGCGCGCCGGCGATGCCGGTCAGCAGTGACGGCTTCCATGCGGCGCGGATGCGCTTCAGTTCGGCGGGATCGCGCAACAGCATCCAGACCAGCATGACGAAACTTTGCAGCAGGATGGCACAAACCAGCACCGTTGCGGCCTGCACCATGAAATCCGGCCTTTGCATGGTTTGGCCCAGCGTCAGCGAAGCGGCGCGGTATGCCACCGCCGCCACACCAAAGAGCGTGCCGGAGGCGAGGCCCGTCAACGCAGTGGGCGTGACAAGCGAGGTGACCAGCGCGCGCGGCGTCACCGGACCCCGCGCGACGGAGATGAGCATGACGCCGAGGACTGAAAGCACGATGGCTGCAACCGCGCCTGCCGTCATCCGGTCTCCCAGAAACAGCAGACCGAAAATGCCGGCCTGCACCGGCTCGGTGCGCGAGTAGGCGCTGCCGACGGCGAAATTCCGGAACGCAAAAAGGTGGACCAGCAGGGCCTGCGCGGCAATCTGCGCCCCGGCCGCGACGGCCACCCACAGGGCGAAGGTCCATGAAAACTGTGGAAGCGGCGCCTGCTTCCACCACAGGATCGCGGCCAGCAGCAGCAGGGCGACCGGCGCGCCGAAGCCGAAACGCACGAAGGTTGCGCCCGTCGTGCCCATCGCGCCCTTGAGATGCTTTTGCAGGCCGGACCGGATGTTCTGCAGAAATGCCGAGGTGATGGTGATGGCGATCCAGAGATCCACGAGAGCTCCCCTGACTGGAGACCCTCCTTACAGGTGGCAACTGCAACCGCGCAAGCGCAGGGGATCGCGTCAGGCCGCAGCCTGCCTGCCACCATCGATCACGACAAGGTTCCGGCCGCCAGATTTCGCTTGGTAAAGGCAGGTATCGGCAGCATGCATCCAGCCGGCGATGTCATCACCGGGATGGTGCGACACCCCACCCACGGAAACCGTAAGCCTGTGGCGGATGCCATCGGCGGGCTCGAAGCGGACAGCCTCCACGGCACAGCGGATCCGTTCGGCAATGAGAAGCGCATCCTGCGCGGTCGCCCCGGCCAGAAGGATGGCAAACTCCTCGCCGCCGATCCGCCCGAGAAGATCATCCTCGCGCACCGATCCGCGCATGGCGGTGGCCATTGCCATCAGCGCCTCATCGCCGGCCTGGTGGCCATAGCGGTCGTTGACCTGCTTGAAATGATCGGCGTCGATGACAAGCAGGGCCCCGGCATCACACCGGCGGCGTCTGCCGGCAAGGCGATTCAGGAAGGCATCGCGGTTCAGGAAGCCCGTCATGGGATCGACATCGGCACGTTTGCGCAGCCGGGCGTTTTCTTCACGCAGGTGCCGGACCTGTTCAGCAAGACAGGTTCGCCGGCGCATGCCGACGATTGCCTGACCGATGGCAATCGCTGTCATGAAGCCGGTCAGCAGCCACGGTGTCCAATCGGGACCAGCGCGGGACACGACTTCCTGTGCTTCGGACGCCGCAGCGCCGAAGCAGGGATAGGCACAAATGGCCAAGGTCATGGAAAGGGTTCTGTTCATCCGCCCGGACGCCCGCCTGCCATACACGACAAACGGATCATTGCACGCGACGATTAAGGCCGGGGTAACCCGGAAGGGAAAATTCCAATCAAATTGGATGGAACGCGCGCTCAAGCAGCCAGATCGAGGCGTTGGGGCATCACGACCCGGTTGCGGCCCGCATTCTTGGCTTCATACAGGCGCCCGTCGGCTTCCCGCATCATCTCCGAGATCGAGGCACCAGGCTTGACCAGCGTGCCTCCGATGGACACCGACAGGGCCCGGACAACATTGGCACGCGGCTCGAAATGAAGCGCTGCGACCGCAGCCCGGATGCGTTCTGCCACGGCATGGGCATCGACGGGATTGGCGCCGGCGAGGTAGACGGCGAATTCCTCACCGCCGATACGGCCGAGGATGTCGCAATCGCGGACAGACTTGACGATGGCATCGGTGATGGCCAGCAGGGCCTCGTCGCCGGTCAGATGGCCGTAATTGTCGTTGATGGCCTTGAAGTGGTCGGCATCGACGATCAGCATGGCGCCGGCATCACTCTTGCGCCGCAGCTTCTCCAGAGCCTCGAAGAAGGCCTCGCGGTTCAGCATGCCCGTCATGGAATCGGTGTTCGATTTCTTCTGGAGCATCTCGTAAGCGCGCGCCAGCTGCCGGTTGGCGCTGTCCAGATCGGCAAGCGCCTGGTTGAGCTCATGGTTGCGCAGCGATACGGCGTAGCTGACGACAAAGGCCACGATAGCCGGAATGAGGAACGCAGCCTGGACCGGTGTGTGCATGTCGGTCCGGCCATGGATGACCAGGTAAAAATAGCTGGGGATGAAGAAGAAGCAGCAGCCATAGACGAGGCTGAGCACGAATTTCCGGGATTTCTTGGACATCTTATTGATACTCCCTGCTTCGGTCATGCTTACAGCAGGAAGCTTGCAAATATCTTAAGGTTACAACCGTTGATTTTGACAACCTGTGGGAGCCGGAACCCCTGCGGGCTGGCGGGAGCACCTTGCGGACCACGTCCGCCTGTTTTCGTTGGACCACGCTGTTTTGCGGTGCAATGATCCCGCCATGACAGACAATGTTTCGCCCAACGACTTTGCCCATGTCCGCCAATGGGTCTTCGACCTCGACAACACACTTTATCCCCATCACGCAAACCTGTTCGCCCAGATCGATGTGCGGATGACCGATTATGTCTCGGCCCTGCTGCAATTGCCGCGCGATGAGGCGCGCAAGGTCCAGAAGGATTTTTACCGCGACTACGGAACGACGCTGAACGGGCTGATGGTGCGTTTCGGCATCGACCCGGACGACTTTCTGCAAAAGGTGCACGACATCGACTATTCGTGGCTCGATCCGGACCCGGCGCTGGGCGAGGCGATCCGGCAGCTTCCCGGCCGGAAGTTCATCTTCACCAACGGGGATCGCGGCCATGCCGAGCGCACCGCGCGGCAGCTCGGGATTCTCGACCATTTCGACGAGATTTTCGACATTGTCGCAGCCGGCCTCGTGCCGAAACCGGCCCGCGAAACCTATGACAAGTTTGCTGCCCTGCACCGTATCGACGGGAGGCGGGCGGCGATGTTCGAGGATCTGGCGCGCAACCTGACGGAGCCCAAGGCCATGGGCATGAAAACCGTGCTCGTCGTGCCGCGCAATTTCGAGCCGGTCTTTTCCGAGGTCTGGGAACGGGACAGCGCGGAAGAGGGCACTGTCGATCACGTGACCGACGATCTGGCGGGTTTCCTGAACGCGATCCTTGCAGGGTTCTAGCGAGGCCAGGCGCGGCGGCAGGGGCCGCGCGCGCCCGGCCATGAGCGGACTTGCGGCCTATTGCTTCGGCTTGTTGCCCTGATCCATCTTCGAGTGATCCATGGAGCCGTGGTCCATCATCATCCTGCCCTGTTCCAGGGTCTTGACGGGCAGGGTGAGCTCGACCTTGCCGGCCTTCTCGAAGGTCAGGACGACAGGCACGGCCTGGCCCTCCTCGAAGCGTTCGGCCACCTGAAGGAACATCAGGTGATAGCCGCCGGGCTTCAATTCCACCGTGGAGCCGGCCGGAACGGCGAGGCCGTCTGCGAGCTGGCGCATCTTCATGACATTGTCGATCACAGCCATTTCGTGGATTTCGGAACGCCCGGCACGCGGGGTCTCGACGGCCACCAGCCGGTCGTCGTCCTTACCGGTGTTGGTGACGGTCAGAAACCCGCCGGCGGCGGGTTGTGCGGGCAGCATGGCGCGTGCCCAATAACCGCTGATCTCAAGATCACCGGCCTTAACCATGGCCATGTCAGTGGCACCGGCTTCGGCAGGCATCAGAAGCGGTGCGGCTATTGCGGTTGAAAGAGTGAGGACGATGGCCACAGCCATCCGTGCGAACGGAAACTTCATGATCTTCTCCTGATGGGCGCGCGCACATTTTCCCGCGTGCCGACGCGCCGTGATTGGCAAATTTTGCGAGGATCAGGAGAGGACAGGTGGCCCGCGGATCGGCTGCGCCCGATTGACGGCCTGTCCGGGCAACATGGCGGCAAGCGTGGCATGATGCACCGGTGAGGCGATGCGGCGCGGCACGCGGACCAACGGCTCCGCCGGGACAAGCAGGGCGAAACCACCCGACATGGCAAGGCAGAAGGGGCAGTCGTCCGCTGCCGCAGGCGCTGTGGGTGTGCCGTCCGGGCCGGCCTTCTGCGTGCCATAGGTGGAGCAGATGACGCCCGCATAGGGCGTTCCGGCCGCCCTGGCTTCCGCCAGAGGCTGAAGGAAGGCCGTCAGGATGGCGAAGGCCGCGAGGATGGCGAAGGCCGGTCCGTCGCGGCGCAGTCTGTCCATGAAGGAAGGGCCGCGTCTGCTCATGGCCCTTGGCCATAAACCCAAACCGCCGCCATGGAAAGCATGGCTGCAGGAAAAGGCAATTCGCCGCAGGTGAACCACTCTGCCCGGTTCTGATCAGAGCCCGTAGAAGGCTGCGATGGCCGACCAGGCCTCGTCGGCCGTATCGACAAAGGTGATCAGGTCGGGGTCGTCTGGCGAGATGGTGCCCTGTTCGGCCAGGAATTCCAGATTGATTGCGCCTTCCCAGAAGGCCTTGCCGAAAAGCAGGATCGGGACGCGCTCCATGCGGCCGGTCTGGATCAGCGTCAGCGTCTCGAACAGCTCGTCCATGGTGCCGAAGCCGCCGGGGAAAACCGAGACGGCCTTGGCCCGCATGATGAAATGCATCTTGCGGATGGCAAAGTAGTGGAAATTGAAGCAGAGGTCCGGCGTGACATATTCGTTGGGGGCCTGCTCGTGCGGCAGCACGATGTTCAACCCGATGGAGGGGGCGCCGACGTCCTGCGCGCCGCGGTTTCCTGCCTCCATGACACCGGGCCCGCCACCGGTGACGACGACAAATTCGCGATAGCGCGACTTGGCCGATTCCTGCGAACAGAGGCGGGCAAACTTGCGTGCTTCCTCGTAATATTTGGCGTTTTCAAGAAGGTTGGCCTTCTGTACCTCGTTCTTGGCAGCCCAGGCAGCGCCGCCCGGCTCGGGAATACGCGCACCGCCAAACATGATGACCGTGGACCGGATGCCGCGCTCGGTCAGCATCATTTCGGGCTTGAGCAATTCGAGTTGCAGGCGCACGGCGCGCAGGTCGCGGTGCGTCATGAAATCCTGGTCGGTCCAGGCAAGCCTGTATGCGGGCGCGCGCGTCTGCGGCGTCTCCGGTACTGCCCTCGCGCGCTTCACATCATCACCGGAATGCGGCAATGGCGTCCAGCTGCTCTTGTCTTCAGGCGTCATGATTCCCAGTCCCGTAGCGTGATGCGGCCATGCGATGACGCACAGGCGATTGACCCCCACGGGCCCTTCGCATAGTTTCCGCGCGATCCCCGGAGCCAGTCTAACGGCCCGAAACTTAACGCAGTGTTCTTGTGGAGCCCTTTTCATGCCGAAGTCCGATCTTTCCGCCCTGGAGACCGTCATCGAGAAGGCGTTCGAGGAGCGCGAAGGCATTTCCACTTCCACGCGCGGGGAAGTGCGCGATGCGGTGGAAACGGCACTGAACCTGCTGGACCGTGGCGAAGCGCGCGTGGCCAGCCGCGGCAGCGACGGCCAGTGGACCGTGCACCAGTGGCTGAAGAAGGCGGTGCTGCTGTCCTTCCGTCTGAACCCGATGGACATCATCAAGGGCGGTCCGGGCGATGCGACCTGGTGGGACAAGGTGCCGTCCAAGTTCGATGCCTGGCGCGCCCACGAGTTCGAGCAGGCCGGGTTCCGCGCCGTGCCCAACTGCATCGTTCGCCGCTCGGCCTTCATCGGCAAGGGCGTGGTGCTGATGCCTTCCTTCGTTAACCTCGGTGCCTATGTGGACGAGGGCACGATGGTCGATACCTGGGCGACGGTCGGCTCCTGCGCGCAGATCGGCAAGAACGTGCACCTGTCGGGCGGTGTCGGAATTGGCGGCGTGCTGGAACCGCTGCAGGCCGGACCGACCATCATCGAGGACAATTGCTTCATCGGCGCACGTTCGGAAGTGGTGGAAGGCTGCATCGTGCGTGAGGGTGCCGTGCTCGGCATGGGCGTCTATATCGGCAAATCCACCAAGATCGTTGATCGCGAGACCGGCGAAATCCACATGGGCGAGGTTCCGCCCTATTCCGTGGTCGTGTCCGGCTCGATGCCCGGCAAAAATCTGCCCGGACAGAACATCGGCCCCAGCCTCTATTGCGCCGTGATCGTGAAGAAGGTCGACGAGCGCACGCGTTCCAAGACCTCGATCAACGAATTGCTGCGCGATTGATCTGCGGGGCGTCCGGGTTCACGATCACGCAGACAAGGGGGACCGGACCCGTTGCCTGACACGGACCTGAGCACCTTCCTCTGGCTTTACACCAGCACGCGCGGGCGGCTTGGCCGCCTGCCCTTCTTTCTGGCCATGCTGCTGATGGCCGTCATCCTGACGCTGTTCCTCTATCTGGCAGGATCTTCGGGCAAGGACACGGCGGGCGAGACCTTCTGGGCCGGCGTGTTCCTGCTGGGATGCGTCGCCAGCTTGTGGCTGAGCTTTGCGCTGGCGGCCAAGCGCGCCCATGATTTTGGCCAGCCGACCATCATGGGCATCCTGATGATTTTGCCGCTGGTCTCGGTTGTCGCCTTCATCGCTTTCTGTTTCATACCCGGCCATCCGGGGCCAAATGCCTTCGGCGCAAGCACCAATTCGCGTCAGGCCTGAAGCGCAAGGCAGGCAAGCCTTTTTCAAGGCTTTGATGGCAGACTATGGCCATGCCTTACTCGAGACTTGATCCCGACCTGATCCTGAAAACCGCCGACACGCTGGAAAAGCGCATCGGCGAGCGCTTTCCGGAATCCGGGTTGCGAACAGTGGCGGCCGAGCTTGCCGAGACAGGGCGGACGATTAGCGCCGAGGCTGCTGCCATCGAGAAGGATGACTGGTTCTGGCGCTCGATGACCTGGGCCGGAATCCTGCTCGGCGCCATCACGCTCTTCTTCGTGGCCCGGACTCTCCGCTTTGACCGGATCGAGACCGGCACCTTCGACGTGTTGCAGGGTGTGGACGCGCTGTTCAATACGCTGGTTCTGACCGGCGCGGGCATCGTTGCCCTGATGGGCCTGGAAAGCCGGCAAAAGCGCAAGAAAGTGCTTCAGGGCCTGCACAAACTGCGTTCGCTCATCCACATCATCGACATGCACCAACTCACCAAGGACCCGGCGGTCTTCTCGCAGGGTTTTGTTGCCACCGGCTCCTCCCCCGCGCGGCCCATGAGCGCTTTCGAGCTGAAACGCTATCTCGACTATTGTTCGGAGATGCTGTCGCTGACCGGCAAGTTCGCCGCACTCTATGCCCAGACCCTGCCCGACATGGAAGTGGTCAATGCAGTCAACGATGTTGAAGCGCTTGGCACCAACCTGTCGCGCAAGATCTGGCAGAAGATCATGCTCATTCATGAGGAGAGCCAGCCCCTGAAACGCACACGCAAGGCTGGCTGAGCGATGGACCTGACTGTTGCCGGAGATGCCTGCAAAACGCGTGGCCGTGCCGACTATTCCTGGCGGATCGTGTTTCTGGTCGGCGGTCTTCCTGCGCCACTGACGATCCTGATACCTCTTGGCGTCTGGGCCGCCGACCTGACCAACGGAATGGAGGGAGGCCGTTCGCTGCCGGTCATGGCCGCGCTCGCCGCAGGTGCCGTGGCTGTCGGCCTGTTTTTCTCCTTCGTCTATTTCCGCGAGACCGCATCACGCCTTGAGGACATCGGCGCACCGCTCTCCTGGCTTGTCGTTCCGGCGGCGAGCCTCGGCATGATGATGGCTGATGTGATGGCGCACGGCTCGTTCTCCGGACATGTTTTCCTCGTCTTCTTTCTCCTGTTCCTGGTATTCACCGTGCTGGCCGGGTCGCTGCCCCGCGGCTTCATGACATCAAGGGGCCGGTGAGGCGTCCGGCAGATGACAAGGCACGCGCCTTGGGCTAGTCACGGATCATGACCCAAATCACCGATCCCGCTGCCATCCTTGCCGGCCTCATTGCCTGCCCCTCCGTCACACCCGCCGAGGGCGGGGCGCTCGGCTATCTGGAGCAGCTTCTGGGGCGGCAGGGCTTTGCCGTGCAGCGTCCCGTCTTTTCCGATTCCGGCACACCGGACATCGAAAACCTCTACGCAAGGACCGGCACGGACGGCCCGCACCTGATGTTTGCCGGTCACACCGACGTGGTGCCGGTAGGCGACGAAGCCGCATGGTCCGCCGGGCCCTTCTCGGCGGAGATTCGTGACGGCATCATGTGCGGGCGCGGTGCGGTGGACATGAAGGGTGGCATCGCCTGTTTTGCCGCCGCCTATGCCCGCCACGTGGCAGAACACGGCGCACCGGCCGGTTCTGTCTCCTTCCTCATTACCGGCGACGAGGAAGGCCCGGCGATCAACGGCACGGTGAAGCTGCTGGAATGGGCGGCCAGAAAGGGCGAGCACTGGGATGCCTGCCTTGTCGGCGAGCCGACCAACCCGGATGCGCTGGGCGACATGATCAAGATCGGCCGCCGCGGCTCTGTTTCCGGCAAGATCACCGTCACCGGCAGGCAGGGCCATGCAGCCTATCCGCATCTGGCCGACAATCCGGTGCGCAGCATCGTGGCGCTGACGGCGGCCCTGATGGCCCCACCCTTCGATGCGGGCACGGCGGATTTCCAACCCTCCAATCTTGAGGTGACGTCGATCGACGTTGGCAACGCGGCCACCAATGTCATTCCGGCCAAGGCCATCGCGAGCTTCAACATCCGCTTCAACGACACATGGACGGCCGAAAGCGTGATGGCGGAGATCCACAACCGGCTGGACCGGGCGGCAGAGGATTTTGCCCTGCGCCCCGGCAAGGATACGGCGGCGACCTTCGAGATCGAGTGGGCCGACCGGCCGAGCCATGTGTTCCTGACCCATGACGAGGCGCTGACCGCCACGCTGTCAGATGCCGTCGAGGCGGTGGCAGGGCGAAGACCTGCGCTTTCCACCTCCGGCGGCACGTCGGATGCCCGCTTCATCAAGGACTATTGCCCGGTCGTGGAATTCGGTCTTGTCGGGCAGACGATGCATATGGTCGACGAACGCGTGCCGCTCTCGGACCTGGAGACGCTGACACGCATCTACCAGCACTTCATCGCCGGCTGGTTTGCAACCAAGGCAGCCGCCTGACCGTGCTGCCCTCGCCCGATTATTTCCTGCGTCATCTCTCAGCCGCCTGGCGGGTGATGGTGACCGGCCGATGAGGCCCTTTCCCAGATGGACCTTTCGGCGGAAGGGTTCTGGCGGTCTTTCTGGTCGCTGCTGGTTGCCTTGCCCGCGCTTGCCGCAAGCTGGGTGTCGGGCAACGTGGCCCTGAACGATCCGGTGCCGCCGGCACCGGATCGCTGGTCGCGCGGCTTGCCGTTTCAGACCTGCTGGTGTGGATCGTGCCGATCATCCTGCTGGCCGCGAGCGCCGGAACAATGAACATCCGCGACCGCTTTGCGGCCTATGTGATTGCCAGCAACTGGGGCAGCGCGCTGCTTGCCTGGCTGATCGTGCCCCCTGCCCTGCTCGGCGGCCTCGGTGGCAATGGCGGTGAGTTGGGCGCGGCGCTGCAATTCGCGGCCATCGTTTTCTCGCTCATCCTTGGCTGGCGGCTGGCATGGGCCGTGTTCGGCCGCGATGCGGCGCAGGCCAGCCTTGTCTTCGCGGTTGTGATCGTGCTCTCGGTGATGACGAATGTGGCCGCACTGCAGGTGCTCGGCCTGACCCTTCAGCCGTAGTCCACCTGCGTGAGGTAGAGCCCGTGAGGCGGGGCCAGCGCACCGCAGGCCTGATGGTCGCGGGCATCCAGCGCGGCTTGAAGATCGGCCCTCGACCAGCGCCCTTCTCCCACCAGCTTCAGCGACCCCACCATGGAGCGTACCTGATTGTGCAGGAAGGAGCGCGCCGAGCAACGCAGCGAGATCCCGTCGCCGTCACGCTCCACGGTGAATGTTTCCATGGTCTTGACCGGGCTCCTGGCCTGGCACTGTGCAGCGCGGAAAGTGGTGAAATCATGGGTGCCGAGGAAGACGGTTGCGGCTTCGCGCATGGCGTCCACATCGAGCACGCCCTTCTTCACCCACCAGGCGCGTTCACGCTCCAGCGCCAGCGGCGGGCGGCGATTGATGATGCGGTAGTGGTAGTGGCGGCGGATTGCCGAGAAACGGGCGTGAAAGCCTGTGTCCACCTCGACAACATCAAGGACCGAAACCGCCTCGCCAGCCTCGCGCAGCATGGCATTGACCGCTTCCTGGAACTTGAAGGGCGCCCAGCGCCTGTGAGATCGGCGTGGAAACCTGGCCAGTGGCGTGAACGCCTGTGTCGGTGCGGCCCGCCACCTGAGCGTTACCTCCTCACGGGCGAACCGGGCAATCGCCGCCTGATGGCGGCCTGCACTGTGTGGCCATTGGTCTGGCGCTGCCAGCCCTTGTAGGGCGAGCCGTCATATTCGACCAGCATGCGGTAGCGCGGCACGGCTCAGGCTCCCGCCACCGGCAGCACGGTTCCGGCTTCAACCGGATTGCCGCGCAGGAAATCAACCGCTCCCAGCGGCTTGCCGCCGGCCTTCTGGAGCCGCATCAGGCGCACCGCGCCAGAGCCGCAGGCAATCGTGAGGCGTTCATCCAGCACGGTGCCGGGCGCAGCTTCGCCAGCCGCGACCTCGCTTTCCAGCACCTTGACCCGCTCGCGCCTGCCGCCAAATTCCATCTCGCACCATGCGCCGGGGAAGGGTGACAGGCCGCGGATTGCGTTGTGCACATCGCGGGCCGGGCGCGACCAGTCGATGCGGGTTTCCGCCTTGTCGATCTTCCTGGCGTAGGTGACGCCTTCCTCGGGCTGCGGTGTCAAGGTCAGCGTTCCGGCTTCCAGTGCCGCGATGGCCTGCACCATAAGGTCTGCTCCCGCCTGCGACAGGCGGTCATGCAGCGCACCGGCCGTCATAGAACCGGAAATGCCGATGGGCGCTGTCATGGCAACCGGGCCGGTATCAAGGCCCTCGTCCATTTTCATGATCATCATGGCCGTCTGCGTGTCACCGGCCATGATCGCGCGCTGGATGGGTGCCGCGCCGCGCCAGCGTGGAAGCGCCGAGGCATGGCCGTTGAAACAGCCGAGCCGGGTGGCTTCGAGAATGGCTTTCGGCAGAAGCAGGCCGTAGGCGACCACCACGGCCACATCAGCTTCCAGCGCGCGGAAGGCCTGCTGCTCCGCCTCACCCTTGAGCGAAACAGGCGTGCGCACCTCCAGCCCCAGGCGCTCCGCTGCCTTGTGGACCGGTGACGGGGTGACCTCCAGACCACGCCGGCCGGCCTTACGCGGCGGCTGCGAATAGACGGCGGCAATCTCATGTCCCGCCGCATGCAGGGCTTCCAGCACCGGCACGGAAAAATCCGGCGTTCCCATGAAGATGATACGAAGGCTCATGCGTGCTCCGTCGCGTTTCGGATCGCTGACCCGGCTTGAAGCGGAAGACCGGCATGCGGTCAAGCGCGTATCAACCCACGAGGCTGCGGGTACCGCCGCGCTCCTTGGCAAGCTTGCGGAATTTCTTGACGACCATTTCGCGTTTGAGCCGGGAAATGTGGTCGATGAAGAGCACGCCGTTCAGATGGTCGATCTCGTGCTGGAGGCAGGTGGCCATCAGCCCGTCGGTGGTGATGGTCTGCGGCCGTCCGTCGAGGTCGAGATAGTTCACGGTGATCCGGGCAGGCCGCTCCACCTCGGCATAATAATCCGGGATCGACAGGCAGCCTTCCTCGTAGACCGAAGCCTCGTCACCGGTGGCCACGATTTCCGGATTGATGAAGACATGGGGGCTTCGCGCCTCGTCTTCCTTCGACAGGTCGATCGTCAGCATGCGTAGCGGCTCACCCACCTGGATCGCTGCGAGGCCGATCCCCGGCGCGTCATACATGGTCTCCAGCATGTCGGCGGCGAATTTGCGGACGCCGTCATCAATGCGCTCGAGCGGCTTCGACACCGTGCGCAGAAGGGGATCGGGCAGGAGAACAAGGGGGCGTATGGTCATGCCTGCCACATAATCCTTCGCAGACGCAGCGTCAACGCAGCGCAAGTTGTTCCTTTTTTGTTCTTTATACCTGCCGTCGCTTCTGGTATGGGTCCGGTATGGAGAACACTTTCGACCTTCTCGTCCAGCCCGTCGGCCACCTCGGCAGCATGACAATTCTGGCGTGGCATGTGCTGGCGGGTGCCGCACTTGCCGTTTTGCTGGCGTTCTGGCTGGCCCTGCGCAGGGCAGCACTCCAGCGGGACTTCGCCGCGGCTGGCCAGGCGCGCCATGTCGAAGCGCTGGTGGCCGTGCAGTCCGAGCTCGCCGGGCGTGTCGGTGCACTGGCCGATGTCTTTGCCTCGCGGCACGAGGAAATGAACCAGACGCTCCACGCCCGGCTTGACGGCATGGCCGGGCGGCTCGGCCAGTCGCTTGCCGAACAGACCCGCTCGACCCATGAAAATCTCGCCCGGTTGCAGGAACGCCTCGCCGTGATCGACACCGCGCAAGGCAACATCCAGGCGCTGGCCGGACAAGTGGTGGAGTTGCAGTCGATCCTGTCCAACAAGCAGACGCGCGGCGCGTTCGGCCAAGGCCGGATGGAAGCGATCATCGCCGATGCCCTGCCGCAGGGCGCCTATGCCTTCCAGGCCACTCTGTCGAACGGAAGCCGGCCGGACTGCCTGATCCACATGCCCAATGATGCGCCGAAGCTGGTGGTAGACGCAAAATTTCCGCTGGAAGCATGGAACGCGATCCGCAATGCGGAGAGCGAGGACGCCGCGCGCATCGCCCGCCAGCGCTTCCGGCGGGACATCGAGGTGCATATCCGCGACATCTCGCAAAAATATCTCATCGCCGGCGAGACGCAGGACACGGCTTTCATGTTTGTGCCATCCGAGTCCGTCTTCAGCGAGATCCACGAGAATTTCGAGGCGCTCGTGCACCGGGCGCACAAGGCGCGCGTGGTCATCGTCTCGCCATCGCTTCTCATGCTTTCGGTGCAAGTGGTGCAGGCGATCCTCAAGGATGCGCGGATGCGCGAGCAGGCCCATCTCATCCAGGCGGAAGTCGCGGACATCATCACCGACGTAACCCGACTGAACGAACGCGTTGCCAGGCTGCAAGGGCATTTCGCGCAGGCAGGCAGCGATATCGACCAGATCGTCGTCTCCGCCTCAAAGATCGCGCGGCGCGGCGCACGCATCGGGGCGATGGATTTTCAGCGCGACGGCGTGACTGGAGCCGGCTCCGCAGACCTGCCGTCGCAGGGCCGTCCACGGTTGCGGCTGGCCGGGGAAGAGTGAGCGCAGTTGATGGAAATCAAGATGACGAGCGTTGCGGGCGGCTAGGTTTCCATGCAAGCTGGCTTCCAAAGCCGGGGAAACATCCAGAGGAAAAGACTTCATGCTCAACGTGAACCACTACAAGTCCAAGCTTTTGAAGCGTCAGGCGGAACTGAACGAGCGCCTTGAGGAAATCGAGCATGACCTCGACGCCCCGGCCAATCCCGATATCGAGGAGCGCGCGACCGAACGGGAAGGCGATGAAGTGCTGGAAAGCCTCGGCAACCAGGGCCTGCTTGAGCTGAAGCGTATCGATGCGGCGCTCGACAGGATCGAGGCCGGCACATACGGCACCTGCGTCAAGTGCGGCGAAGAGATTTCCGAAGAACGGCTGGAACTTCTGCCCGCCACGCCCTTCTGCCGAAACTGCGCCTGAAAAACGCTGGTCATGGCAGTGCGGGCCTGTCCGGCGCCCCCGTTCCGGCCATGTTCAGCGGATGGCTTTCAGCAATCCTGAATCCGGGAAGCACGTGGCCGCGCGGCCATTTGCTTCCTGCCAGCGGCCGATGGAACGGCGCGTCTTGTAACCCGGCAGACCATCGGCACCGCCGACATCATGGCCCTGCCTTTCCAGTGTCCGCTGCAGGGCGGCAATGTCAGAGCGCCACATCTTGTCCTGCGGCTGCCACGGGGTGACAAAGTCACCCGCATTCCACTGGATGCGGTCGCCAACATGGCCGACAAAGAGCGCGTAGAGATCGCTCTCGTTGTATTCCTTGATGACATAGAAGTTCGGCGTCACGAGAAAGGCCGGTCCGTTGCGCCCGGCCGGCATCATTAAAAAGCCCTGCCCGCGCATTTCGGAGGCGGGAAAATCCTTGCCGGTGATGCGCCGGACACCGAGCGCTGCCCATTGCGCGAAGGTCTTGCCCTGATCCGGGCCTTCCAGCGTGCAGGAGACGCCTGAGGGAACGGCGACTTCGAAGCCCCAGTCGCGCCCCTTCTGCCAGCCATAGTGGTTCAGGTAATTGGCGATGGAGGCCAGCGTGTCGGCCTCGGACGTCCAGATGTCCGCGCGGCGGTCACCATCGCCGTCGGCGGCGTGTTTCAGGTAGGAGGAGGGCATGAATTGCGGCTGGCCAAGCGCGCCCGCCCAGGAACTTTTCATCTGCTCCGGCCGTGCCAAGCCCTTCTCGACCATCACCAAGGCAGAGAGCACCTCCTCGGTGAACATCTCCTTGCGGGTGGACATGAAGGCCTTCGTTCCCAATACCTCGAAGGCGTTGTACGGGATTTTCGCCGCCCCAAAGCCGCTTTCCCGGCCCCAGATCGCCAGCAGGATGCGGCCGGGCACACCGTGGGCCAGTTCGATGGCCGAGAGCGTTCCGGCCATACGGTTGGCGCGTGCACGCCCACCCTTGGCGGCCGCACCGACGATGCTGGAGCCGAAATACTTCGAAGGCGAGCCGAATTCAGCCTGATGCTGTTTCTTCGGCGTTTTTGCTTTCTCGCCCGGCGGCACGAGATCGGGCAGTTTCCAGTTCAGCCGGATATTGCGAAAGGCTTGCCGGAATGTCTGCGCGGTGACGCCGCGTTTTGCTGCCTGCGGATAGAGATCATTTTGCAGCCAGTCCTGATAGAGCGTCTCGACGCGCGCCTTGTCCGCATGGGCGGGCACAGCCGCGCATATCAGGACGGCAAATCCCAAACAGCGCAGAATGAGGGGCAAGGGGGTCATGATGGCTCCTTTGCTTGGCTTTCCGGCCGGATCAAAAAGCCGTCCGGCTTTTCAGGGCGGCGGCCAGCGTGCCGTCGTCCAGATAGTCCAGTTCGCCGCCGACCGGCACGCCGTGGGCCAGACGGGTCACCCGGACTTCGAAACCCGACAGGCGGTCGGTGATGTAATGGGCCGTCGTCTGGCCCTCCACCGTGGCGTTGACCGCCAGGATGATCTCGCTGACGCCGCCTGCAGCCACGCGGTCAATCAGGCCGGCAATGTTCAAATCGTCCGGACCAATGCCGTCGAGCGGGGACAGCGTGCCGCCGAGCACATGGTAGCGCGCGGCACTCATCACGCCGGCGCGCTCGAGTGCCCAGAGATCGGCGACATCCTCGACGACGATGATGGTTGCTCCGTCGCGGCGCGGATCGGCGCAGATGTTGCAGGGATCGACCGTATCGACATTGCCGCAGGTGGAGCAGGTGCCCACTTTCTGGTGCGCCTCCGCCATGGCCTGGGCGAGCGGGCCCATCAGCTGGTCCTTCTTCTTGATCAGGTGGAGGGCGGCGCGGCGTGCCGAGCGCGGCCCCAGACCCGGCACCTTGGCCAGCAGCTGGATCAGCTTTTCGATCTCGGGTCCGGCGATTCGCTTGCTCATGGCCAAGGGATAGACCGAAACCCGGAACAGGACCAGACGGCGCGGTTACCCTTTGCTAACCATGTTTGGCGATGCTCATGCAAACAGCGTGGAGTGCAGGGACCATGGACATGCCGATTGTCGCCATCCGGCCCGCAGGCGAGGCCGACCGGAGCCTTCTGGAAGACCTGATCGCGGATTGCTACGCGACCGTCTATCCCGGCTGGTACGATGCCGAGGTGCTGGAAAATGCGTTGCCCGCGATGCTGCGCATTGACCCGGCGCTGCTCTCCTCCGGGCGTTATCTTGTGGCCTTTGCCGGTTCTGTTGCCGCCGGATGCGGCGGCTGGAGCGTGGCAACGCCTGGCACCGGTGCGCTGTCCTCAGGCACCGGCCATATCCGCCATTTCGCCACGCGGCCCGGCATGATGGGCAAGGGCGTGGGCGGGGCGATCCTGGAGCGCTGCGTGGCCGAGGCGCGGGCTGCCGGGGTGTCGCGGCTGCAATGTTTCTCCAGCCTGGCGGCGGAAGGTTTTTACGCCCGCCACGGCTTCGCCAAACAGCAGGATGTCACCGTGATGATCGGCGAAGCCGCCTTCCCCGCGGTGCTGATGGAGCGCCTGCTCGCCTAGGGCCGGGACCCCGGATCAGAACGGCAGCTTCATGCCGGGCGGGATCGGCAGGCCTGCGGTCAGTGCCTTGGTCTTTTCCGCCATGGCCTGCTCCATCTTGGTCTTCGCCTCGTTGTGGGCGGCGAGGACCAGATCCTCAAGAATTTCCACATCATCTTCCTTGAAGAGCGACGGGTCGATCTTCAGTCCGGCCATATGACCCTGGCCGGAGAGCGTGACGGTCACAAGGCCGCCACCGGACTGGCCATCGGCTGTCATCGCCGCCATTTCCTCCTGCATGGCCTGCATCTTGGCCTGCATTTCCTCGGCCTTGCTCATCAGGCCCATCAGGTCTTTCATCGTCATTCTCCGTTCATCGAGACGGCATCAAAGCTCGTCGTCATCCTCATCGATGGCGGCCACCGGCATGCCCTCGTCGCCGGGCATTTCGGCCGCCGTTTCCGGCAGGCGCACATCGACAACACGCGCGCCGGGGAATTTTTGCAGGATCGCCGCGACGGCCGGGTCGGACCGCGCATCGGCGAACATGGTTTCGCGCTGCTCGTCCTCCACCTCCGCCAGCGTTGCCCCGCCCTCCTCGCGCGACAGAGACACCATCCAGCGCCGTCCGGTCCAGTCGGTCAGCCGCCGCATCGTGTCGGCGGGCAGGGAGGGCGGCGCATCCGGCGTCAGCGAAACAGACAGGTGGCCCGGTTCGATGGAGACGAGGCGCATGCAGCGCTTCATCGTCACCTTGAAGGGCATGTCGCGATGCTTGTCAGCCAGCGAGGCAATGTCTTCGAGCGAGCGCACCGGAACCGCATCGGGCGCGGTAGCCGGTTCCGTCTGCACCTCGCCCACACGGGGCGCTGGCGCCCCGGAAGGTTCGCTGCGGACCAGCCGCATGGCCGGGCCATTGCCCTGAATGGCGGTGGCTGCGGCCTGCGACACGGCGGGCGGCAGGGACGCGGTTGCACCGCCATTTCCGTTGCCACGCGGTGCGCCATTGCCCGGTGCCGCGGTTTGCGGCCCGCCCTCTTCCAACCTGCGGATCGCCTCATCCAGCGTCGGCAGGTCCGCGGCATGGGCCATGCGGATCAGCACCATCTCGGCGGCCGATACGGGACGCGCGGCACCGCGCACCTCCTCGATGCCTTTCAGGAGCATCTGCCACGAACGCGACAGGACGCGCACGGAGAGCCGGCCCGCAAAATCGAGGCCGCGTATGCGCTCGTCCTGACTCAGCGAGGCATCGTCTGCGGCATCGGGCACGAACTTGAGGCGGGTGACCAGATGGTTGAACTCAGCCATGTCGGTCAGCACCACCACCGGATCGGCGCCGGCATCATACTGGCGGCGCAATTCGGCGAGTGCGCCCGGCAAATCGCCCCGCATCACCTGCTCAAACAGGTCAATCACACGGGCGCGGTCGGCCAATCCCAGCATGGTGCGTACCGCGTCGGCCGTCACCGTGCCGCTGCCATGGGCTATCGCCTGATCGAGGATTGACAGGCTGTCGCGCACCGAGCCTTCCGCCGCGCGCGCGATCATCGCCAGCGCTTCATCCTGAACCGTCACGCCTTCCAGACCCGCGATGCGCGCCAGGTGGCCGGTCAGCGCATGGGCATCGACACGGCGCAGGTCAAAGCGCTGGCAGCGCGACAGCACGGTGATCGGCACCTTGCGGATCTCGGTGGTGGCGAAGATGAACTTCACATGGGGCGGCGGTTCTTCCAGCGTCTTCAACAGGCCGTTGAAGGCCTGCGTGGAGAGCATGTGCACCTCGTCGATGATGAAGACCTTGTAGCGGGCGACCGAGGGAACATAGCGCACCTGGTCGATGATCTCGCGGATGTCGTCGATGCCGGTGTGAGAGGCGGCGTCCATCTCGATCACGTCGACATGGCGGCCTTCCATGATCGCCTGGCAGTGGCGGCCCGGTTCGGTGAGATCGATGGAGGGCTGGCTGATCGTGTCGGTCTCGTAGTTCAGCCCGCGTGCCAGGATGCGCGCCGTGGTCGTCTTGCCGACCCCGCGCACGCCGGTCAGCATCCAGGCTTGGGCAATGCGGCCGGAATTGAAGGCGTTGGTGAGGGTGCGCACCATCGGCTCCTGGCCGATCAGGTCGGTGAAATCCTTCGGGCGGTATTTGCGCGCCAGCACGCGATAGGGAGCGGGCGCTGCCACGCCTGTCGCCCCGGTGCCGGTCGTGTCATTCATCGCGCTGCCCTTCCTTCACTTTCCCGGCAATTCTTGCAGGCGCCTGCGCGTCCGGTCAATGGAGCGCCGTCATGCCAGCAGGACAATGCGGGAAAGGTGGGAGGCTGGCACGATGACCCGTGCCGAAACTCGTTGGGGCTGCTTCCTTCCGGACCTGACCCGGTTGGCGAGGGGCTCGTCCACCACCAACCTCCCGGCCCCCATATCGTCAATCGGGTCCATAAAAGCAAGGGCCGCGACCGTGGATTCGGGCCCGCTGCCGCTTATTTCCGGCGGCAGCAACAATTTGCGAGACAAGCGCGGCCGATTGAGACACCATGTCTCAAATAACATGAGGCGGACGGGATGTTGATGCTGCCACGGACCAAGGCGGGTTTTGAGCTGGACGCGCGGCTGGAGCATGACACTCACCCGATGATGTGGCTGGGCCTTTGCGAATTGCGCCTGATGGACGATGCCCGCTGGCCGTGGCTGATTCTCATTCCCCAGCGGTCCGGCATCGAGGAAGTACACGACCTGTCGCCGATGGACCAGGCGCTTCTGACCTTCGAAAGCAATCAGGTTGCCGCGGCGCTGAAGCGGGTTACCGGCTGCCTGAAAATCAATTCCGGTGCGCTCGGCAACGTGGTGCGCCAGCTCCATTTCCATGTCGTCGCGCGGGATGAAGGCGATGCCAACTGGCCAAAGCCGGTCTGGGGTCACGGCGAGCGCGAGCCATGGCGCAAGGAAGACCGCCACGCCTTCACCGACAAGATCAAGAAGGCCCTGGCGGGCGTCTGATTTCTTCCTCCGACCCTTCCAGACAAGCGGACACGTCATGACCTTTCCATTATTCAGCGATGGGCCGGAGCCCAGCAGCCGCGTGGGCTATGCCGGCAACATCCTTGACCGGCAATCGGAAAACCGCAGCGATGATTGTGCCGGGCGGGCGCTGGACGACAGCCGTGCACGGCTGATCGTGGTGCGCGCGGGGCGCATCTACATGGTTGCGGGCCGGGACGGGCTGGAGGGCGTACACGACCGGGCCACGGCATCGGAACTTGGCGCCGACATGGCGGGCGCGGTCCTGCTTGGCCACGAGGATGGCGTGCCTGTGCTGGCTGTGCCGTCGCGAACGGAGGCTGAAGCCCTGCCCGAAACGGTCAAGGCCGTCGATTTCCGATCGGCCTATATCCAGCGTCTGCTCAGTCATGCCGATGAAGGCGCGCTGGCGCAGGGCGCCGCGCTGCTCGCCTGGCATGAGGCAAACCGGTTCTGCGGGCGCTGCGGCGCGCCATCGGCCATGGGTGGCGGCGGCGTCAAGCGGGTCTGCCCCTCCTGCAAGACCGAGCAATTCCCGCGCACCGATCCAGTGGCGATCATGCTGGCGGTCGACGGCGACCGCTGCCTGCTGGGGCGCAGCGCGCATTTCCCGCCGGGCATGTATTCGACGCTGGCAGGCTTTGTGGAGCCGGGAGAGACCATCGAGAACACGGTGCGCCGCGAGGTCTTCGAGGAATCCGGAATCCGCGTCGGCCGCGTCGCCTATCATGCCAGCCAGCCGTGGCCCTATCCGCACTCGCTGATGATCGGCTGCTATGCCGAGGCCATCAGCTTCGAGATCGACCGGTCGATCCCCGAACTGGAAGATTGCCGCTGGTTCACGCGCGCCGAGGTGGCCGAGATGCGCACGCGCCCGGTCGGCAATCCAGACCTTCCCGCCTGCCCGCCCTCGCGTGCCATCGCCGCCCGGCTGATCGGCGATTGGGTGGAGGCGGGGTGACCCGCCTGCCCTACTCCCCGCGCGCTTCTTCCTTCTGGACTTCACGGAACGGATGGGCGCGGTAGACGCCGAGGATGCGGACGTCGCGCGAGAAGAAATCGAGTTCCTCCAGGGCGCGGGCAACGTTGCGATCGTCCGGGTGACCCTCGATATCGGCATAGAATTGGGTTGCGTAGAACTTGCCGCCGGTCTGGTAGCTTTCCAGCTTCGTCATGTTGACGCCGTTGGTGGCGAAGCCGCCCATGGCCTTGTAGAGGGCGGCCGGCAGGTTACGCACCCGGAAGACGAAGGTGGTCATCACCAGTTCCTCGGCACTGTCACGCGCCGGGATCACCTTGTCACGCGAAAGCACCACGAAGCGGGTGACATTGTTCTCGGCGTCCTCGACGTCCTCGGCGATGATTTCCAGGCCATAGAGTTCGGCCGCAAGGCGCGGCGCAAAAGCGGCATTGGCCTTGTCGCCGAGATCGCGCACCAGACGGGCCGCGCCCGCCGTGTCGCCGGCCACCTCCGCCTTCCAGCGGTGCTTGCGCACGATCTTGCGGCACTGGCCGAGTGCGTGGATATGGCTGTGAACGGCCTTGATGTCGGTGATCTTGGTGCCAGGCAGAACCATCAGCTGGAAATGGATCGGCAGGAAATACTCGCCGACAATGTGCAGGCGGCTCTCGGGTAGCAGGTGATGGATGTCGGCGACGCGCCCCGCAATCGTGTTCTCGATGGGGATCATGGCGAGGTCGGCCTTGCCGGTCTCCACCGCATTGAAGGCATCCTCGAAGGTCGGGCACGGCAACGGCTCCATGCCCGGGAACATGTTGCGGCAGGCGGTGTCGGAGTTGGCGCCAGGTTCGCCCTGGAAGGCGATGCGGTTGGTCTTTTCGGCCATCAGTGGTTCTCTCCCGACAGGATCGCGCGGGCGCGCTCAAGGTCTTCCGGCGTATCAACGCCCAGCGGCACGGTGTCAACGATTTCCACGTCGATGCGCATGCCGGCTTCCAGCGCGCGCAACTGTTCCAGCTTCTCCCGGGCTTCCAGAACCGAAGGGCCGAGGCCTACAAAGCGCTCCAGCGCGGCGCGGCGATAGGCATATAGCCCGATGTGGTGATAGAGCGGACCGTCGCCATGGGGCGCGGTGGCACGGGTGAAATAGAGCGCGCGCAGGCGCGTGGGCGACAGCGGCGAGCCGACCACCTTCACCACGTTGGGGTTGCCACGCTCTTCCGCACGGCGGATTTCGACTGTCAGCGTCGCAATGTCGACGGCCTCGTTCTCCAGAGGGAGAAGCGCGGCGCGAATCGTGTCCGCGTCGATCGTCGGCAGGTCACCCTGCACGTTGACCACCACGTCCACCTTGGCGTCCGGGTCAAGCGTCTGAAGCGCCTCGAAGATGCGGTCGGAGCCGGATTCATGGTCGCCACGCGTCATCACCGCCTCGTGGCCGGCCGCAGTAACGGCCTCCAGCACCTCCGGGGAATCGGTCGCCACCACCACCCGGCCAATCGCTGCCGCGGCAGCGCGGCGGGCGACCTGCACGATCATCGGGGCACCGGCAATGCCGGCCAGCGGCTTGCCGGGCAGGCGCGTGGAGGCCATGCGCGCGGGGATGAGGACAAGGCAATTCATGGGACAGACGGCTCCACGCGCAATTAAGCCAAAGTGGCAAGAAGTCTCAGACGATTGGCGTCTTATATGTGTTGCAAGGCGGACGCAAAAGACATAGTTTCCGCGCGACTTGAACCGGCCCGCCGGTGGAGGGAAGACGTGTGCCTTGCACATATGCACGGCACGCCGGACGGGAAACGATTGCAGGAGCCTTTGCATCATGGACTCTTTTGAACTCAACAAGATCATCGGCGGCCTTCTGGCCACCGTCTTCGTGGTGTTTTCGCTGGCCATTGCCTCCGATGCCATCTTCGACAGCCCGGCCCCCGAGAAGGAAGGCTTCGTCATAGCCGTTGCCGAGGAAACGACTGCGGAAGCCGGCGACAAGGGCGAAACGGCCGAAGCGCCGATCGGCCCGATGATCGCTGCCGCCGATGCCGCCGAGGGCGAGAAGGTCTTCAAGAAGTGCGCTTCCTGCCATACGGTGGAAAATGGCGGCGCCAACAAGGTCGGCCCGAACCTCTGGAACATCGTGAACCGTCCGGTCGCCAGCCATGAAGGCTTCGGCTACTCGGCTCCGATCAAGGAATTTGCCAATGGCGGCACGGTCTGGGACTACGAGCATCTGAACAAGTTCATCACCTCGCCCAAGGGCCTGGTGAAAGGCACGGCCATGGGCTTCGCCGGCCTCAAGAAGGCTGAGGAGCGCGCGGCACTGATCGCCTACCTGCGCACCCAGGCCGACAGCCCGGCTGCCCTGCCGTCGGCTGAAGCCGCTGCACCGGCCGCCGAAGAGAAGCCGGCGGAAGCCGCGCCCGCCGCACCGGCGGCAGAGGAAAAGAAGCCTGAATAAACGGCCTCTTCACCCAGATCATCAAAGCCGGGCGCAAGTCCGGCTTTTTTGTTGGCGTTCACGGCTTTGGCATCGCCGCAATCTTTCATTCGCCGCAAAAAGCCATAACTTGGGGCATGCCGGGCCGCATCCGGCACCAAGACAATGGAGACCTGCCGATGCCTTTCCCGGATTTCACACTCAACCGGCGCGCCTTCCTGACATCGGCGGCGCTGGCGCCGCTGGCCCTTCGGATGGCCCATGCGCAGGAAGTGCCGGTGGACAATCCGCAGGTCCCTGACCAGGCAGCGCGCGAGGCCGAGACCTGGCACCATTCCACTGCGCTGACCGGCACGCCGAAATATCCGGAAGGCTTCGCCCAGTTCGGCTATGTGAACGCAGCGGCGCCGAAGGGCGGGCGCGTTCGCCTCGCCGACCAGGGATCGTTCGACAGCTTCAACCCGATTCCGCCCAAGGGTGAGGTGGCGACCGGTACCGGCCTCGTTTTCGAGACGCTGATGACGTCGTCGCTCGACGAATTGAACATCTCGGCCGAATACGGCCTGCTGGCCGAGGCCATCCGCTATCCGGCGGATTTTTCCTGGGTTTCGTTCCGCATGAACCCCAAGGCGCGATGGCATGACGGCGAGCCCGTGACCGTAGACGATGTGATCTGGAGCTTCACCCAGCAGACCGAGCTCAATCCGCAGGTCAAGTTCTACTACCGCAACACGGTGAAGGCCGAGAAGACCGGCGATAACGAGGTGACCTTCGTCTTCAATGTGCGCGGCAACCGCGAACTGCCGCACATCATGGGCCAGTTGACGGTGCTGCCCAAACACTGGTGGGAAGGCAAGAACGACAAGGGCGAGCAGCGGAACATCGCCGAAAGCTCGCTGGAATATCCGCTCGGTTCCGGACCTTACCGCATCGCCTCAGCGGTCAACGGGCGCTCGGTGCGCTACGAACGGGTGGGGGACTACTGGGGCGAGAAACTCAATGTGAACATCGGCCAGAACAATTTCGATGCGATCGAATACGAGTATTACCGCGACGGCTCGGTGATGGTGGAGGCACTGAAGGCGGACGCCTATGACTACCGCGCCGAGAATTCAGCCAAGAACTGGAAGACGCAATATGAGCCTGACCGGTTCCCGGCGCGCGCCAAAGGACTGGTGAAGCTCGAACTGCACGAGGACAAGGCGTCGGGCGCCATGCAGGCCTTCGTGCCGAACATGCGGCGCGCAAAGTTCCAGGATCCGCGCGTGCGCCGCGCGCTCAACTTCGCCTTTGATTTCGAGACGACGAACCGCACCGTGCTGTTCGACATGTATTTTCGGGCCAACAGCTATTTTTCTGGAACGGAACTGGCATCGTCCGGCCTGCCCCAGGGCGAGGAACTGGAAATCCTCGAAAAATACCGCGACAAGCTGCCTGCAACGGTTTTCACCGAGGAATTCACCAATCCGGTGGCCGGTGACGACACCAAGCTCAGGGCCAATTTGCGTGAGGCGGTGCGGCTCTTCAAGGAGGCGGGCTACGAGTTACGCGGCCGCCAGATGGTGGACACCAAGACCGGCGAGCCCTTCACCTTCGAGCTTCTGGACTGGAACACCGATGGCGGGCGGGCCGAACTGCCGTGGAAGGCCAATCTCGACAAGATCGGCGTGAACATGACCTACCGTGCGGTCGAGACCTCGACCTATGTGCGCCGCCTGCGTGAGTTCGACTACGACATGGTCACGGCCGTCTGGGGCCAGTCGCTGTCACCGGGCAACGAGCAGCGCTATTTCTGGGGTTCGGTGTCCAGGGACCAACCGGGCTCACGCAACTTCGCAGGCATTGCCGACGAGGGCATCGACGGGCTGATCGACGAGGTGATCTTCGCGGGTGACCGCGACACGCTGGTGGCCGCAACGCGGGCGCTGGACCGTGCGCTGCTGCACCACCACTACGTCATTCCGCAATGGTACTATCCCTATGACCGTATCGTGGTCTGGGACCGGTTCGGACATCCCGATCCGCTGCCGGAATATTCGGTCGGCTTTCCGACCGTCTGGTGGTGGGACGAGGCGAAGGCCGCGCACGTGGCCAAGGAAAAGGGATGAGCGGTCCGTTGCTGACGACGCGGCGCGGGTTTCTCGGCCTTGGGGCCGCCGCGCTGGCCGCGCCCTTTCTGCCCCGGCCCGGACTGGCGGCGCTGCCGGAAAACCAGCCGCTGCACGCCCTCTCCGCCTTCGGTCCGGTCAAGTATCCGTCTGACTTTACCCGTTTCGACTACGCGAACCCTGAAGCGCCCGTCGGCGGGACGTTCAACTTTTCTCCGCCCGACTGGGCCTTCAACCAGGGTGCCCAGACCTTCGACACGCTGAACAGCTTCGTGCTGCGCGGTACAGCACCGATGCGCATGGAGCTGTGTCATGACAGCCTGATGGTAGCAGCGCTGGACGAGCCGGATTCCCTCTACGGCCTGCTGGCTGAAAGCGTCACCATCCTGCCGGACCGCAAGACTTATCGCTTCAAGCTACGGGACGCTGCCCGCTGGCATGACGGTACGCCGGTGACGGCGCAGGACGTGGCCTTCACCTACATGACCTTCAAGACGCCTGAAGCCCATCCCTCGCTGTCGCAGCCGTTGAACGAACTGGACGAGGTGATTGCCGTTGATCCGTTGACCGTCGATCTCGTCTTTTCGGGCAAGCAGTCCGACCGCGCGATCCTGACGGTGGCGGCCTTCCCCGTTCTCCAGAAGGCGTTCTTCGACACGGTTCCCTTTGACGGGTCGCGGATGATCGCCCCCACCGGCTCTGGCCCCTACCGGGTGGCTGGGGCGAAATCCGGCCTTTTCGTCGAGTATGAGCGCGTGGCGGATTATTGGGGCGCCGATCTACCGGTGAACCGGGGCCTCAATCATTTCGGCCGCATCCGCATCGACTATTACCGCGACCGGCAGGCCGCCTTCGAGGCATTCAAGAAGGGCATCACCACCTACCGGCAGGAATTCACCTCAAAGACCTGGGCGACCGAATATGAGTTCCCGGCGCTGAACGAGGGCAAGGTGATCAAGCGAACCTTTCCTTCCGAGAAATATGCCTCGATGCAGGCCTGGGCGCTCAACTGGCGCCGGGAGCATTTGAGGGACGCGCGCGTGCGGGAGGCCATCGGCCTGTGCTTCGATTTCGAGTGGACGCGGGAGAAGATGTTCTACGGCTCCTATGAGCGGTCGCAATCACTGTTCACCGGATCGGACTTTGAAGCCACGGGGCAGCCGTCAGCGGACGAACTTGCCATCATGGAGCCGCTGCGCGGCCAGATTCCCGAGGCCGCCTTCGGCGAGGCGATCACCCAGCCGGTCTCGGACGGGTCGGGGCGCGACCGCAAGCTGCTGCGCGAGGCGTCGCGCCTCCTCAAGGAAGCCGGATACGGGCGCGGTCCCGGCGGTCTGCTCGTCAACCCTGCCGGCCAGACGCTGACGCTGGAAATCCTTGTCCGTGACGAGGTGTTCGTGCGGGTAAACCAGCCCTTTATCGAGAACCTGCGGACCATCGGCTTCGATGCCTCGAGCCGGCTTGTCGATGCCGCGCAATTCGAGATCCGGCTGCGGGACTATGATTTCGACATGGTGGGTACGGCCGCCAATCACGGCGCGACGCCGACGCGGGAAAACCTGCGGCTGGTGTTTTCGTCGGATGCGGCGAAGGCTACCGGCACACGCAACCTGCCCGGAACGGACAGCCCGGCGGTGGATGCCCTTCTCGACCGGATCGGTGCCGTTTCCAGCCGCCAAGAGCTGATCGTGGCCATCCGCGTTCTGGATCGGGTCTTGCGCGCGCGGCGAGACTGGATTCCAAATTGGCATGCTGCGAATCACCGCGCGGCGTTCTGGGACATGTTCGGCTTTGACGAGCCGAAACCTGACTACGGCTTTCCGGTGGAGCGGCTGTGGTGGTTCGACGAGAAAAAGGCGAAGGCGATTGGCAAGGCTTGAGACCGGACACGGGGTGAGAACGGGGGACCGCGTCTGATGGGTGCCTATATTCTCAGGCGCCTGCTGCTGATGATCCCGACGCTGTTCGGCATCATGGCGATTTCCTTTGCCGTGATCCAGTTTGCGCCCGGCGGCCCGGTGGAGCAGGTGATCGCCAAGCTGACCGGACAGGGTGGCGACGCGACCGACCGCATCTCCGGCAATTCATCCGATGTGCAGCAGGGCCAGAATTTCGAGACGGCAGGCGGCGACCTGTCCTCGAAATACCGTGGCGCACAGGGTCTCGATCCGGAATTCATCAAGAGCCTGGAAAAGCAGTTCGGCTTCGACAAGCCGTGGTACGAGCGCTTCGGCCTGATGTTGTGGAACTATGCGCGCTTCGATTTCGGCGAAAGCTATTTCCGCTCCATCGGCGTGCTGGACCTGATCCTGGAAAAGATGCCGGTTTCCATCTCGCTTGGCCTGTGGATCACGTTGATTTCCTACGGCATCTCCATTCCGCTCGGCATCCGCAAGGCGGTCAAGGACGGCTCGGCCTTTGACGTCTGGACCTCCGGCATCATCATCGTCGGTTATGCCATTCCGGGCTTCCTGTTTGCCGTGCTGCTGATCGTGCTGTTTGCAGGCGGGTCCTTCTGGGACCTGTTCCCGCTGCGCGGACTTCTGTCGGATAACCTCAATGGCATGGTCTGCGCGCCGGTGACGTGGGAAGGCTTTGCCGCCGGGTTCCCGTTCCGCTTCAATCCGGTGTTTGACCCTGGAAGCTGCGTCACCGAGGTTGCGCCCGACTATTTCTGGCACCTGACGCTGCCGCTGACCGCCATGGTGCTGTCGGCCTTTGCCACGACGACGCTGCTGACCAAGAATTCCTTCCTGGACGAGATCAAGAAGCAATATGTGGTGACCGCGCGGGCAAAGGGCCTGACCGAAGGGCAGGTGCTTTACGGCCATGTCTTCCGCAACGCCATGCTGATCATCATTGCGGGCTTTCCTGGTGCCTTTATCGGTGCCTTCTTCACCGGCTCGCTGCTGATCGAGCAGATTTTCTCGCTCGATGGTCTGGGCCTGCTCGGCTACAAGGCGGTGCTGGACCGCGATTACCCGGTGGTCTTCGCCAACCTCTACATTTTCTCGCTGCTCGGCCTGCTCATCAACCTCGTGTCGGACCTGACCTATACCTGGATCGATCCGCGCATCGACTTCGAGCGGAGGGATGTCTGATGGCGAGCGTCCATGATGCAGCGCCGGCAGCCGCACCGGCGAAGCGCCCCTTCCTGTCGCCACTGAACCAGCGCCGCTGGGAGAACTTCAAGGCGAACCGGCGCGGCTACTGGTCATTGTGGATCTTCCTGGTCCTGTTCTTCCTGTCGATGGCTTCCGAGTTCATCGCAAATGACCGGCCGATTCTTGTCTCCTACAAGGGCGAGATCCTGGCGCCGGTCTTTGTCGACTATCCGGAGGAAAAGTTCGGTGGCTTCTATGCCGTCACCGACTATCGCGACCCGGTGATCCAGGACGAGATCAAGGCAAACGGCTGGATGCTCTGGCCGCCGGTGCGCTACGATTATCGCACGGTCAACCGCGACATTCCGCAGGCCGCACCCTCCAAGCCGTCCTGGATGTACTCGCCAGAGGAACGCTGCCAGCGCTATCCGGCAGGCGTCGACGACCAGAATTGCACCATCGGCAACTGGAACTGGCTCGGCACCGACGACCAGGCGCGCGATGTGCTCGCCCGCGTGATCTACGGCTTCCGCATCTCCGTGCTGTTCGGGCTGATCCTGACCCTGTTTTCCGCCGTCATCGGCATCGGGGCGGGCGCGGTGCAAGGCTACTACGGCGGCTGGCTCGACCTGATCTTCCAGCGCTTCATCGAAATCTGGTCGGCCATCCCGGTGCTCTACCTGATCCTCATCATCGCGTCGGTGCTGCCGCCGGGCTTCTGGATCCTGCTGTCGATCATGCTGCTGTTCTCGTGGGTGGCTTTTGTCGGCGTGGTGCGGGCCGAGTTTCTCAGGGCGCGCAATTTTGAATATGTGAATGCGGCGCGCGCGCTCGGCGTCGGCAACCGCACCATCATGTTCCGCCATCTGCTGCCGAACGCCATGGTGGCGACGCTGACCTTCCTGCCCTTCATCCTGAACGGCTCCATCTCGTCGCTGACCTCGCTCGACTTCCTCGGTCTCGGCCTGCCGCCCGGCTCAGCGTCGCTCGGCGAATTGCTGGCGCAGGGCAAGAAGAACCTGCAGGCGCCCTGGCTCGGCATCACGGGCTTCCTCGTCATCTCCATCATGCTGTCGCTGCTGATCTTTGTCGGAGAGGCGACGCGCGATGCCTTTGATCCGAGGAAGACGTTCAAATGAGTGAGCAGCCCCTTCTCCAGGTGAAGGACCTGTCGGTCGCCTTCCGCTCCGGCGGGCAGGACCTGCTGGCGGTCGACCACATCTCCTTTGACATCATGCCCGGTGAAACCGTCGCGCTGGTGGGAGAATCCGGTTCCGGCAAGTCTGTCTCGGCGCTGTCCGTGCTGAAACTGCTGCCCTATCCGGCGGCCAGCCATCCATCCGGCCAGATCCTGTTCAATGGCGAAAACCTGCTGGACCATGACGAGCGCGACCTCAGGCGGGTGCGCGGCAATGACATTTCCATGATCTTCCAGGAGCCGATGACCTCGCTCAATCCGCTCCATACCATCGAAAAGCAGATCGGCGAGGTGTTGAAGCTGCACCAGCGCATGGACGATGCGGCGGCACGGCGCCGCGTCCTCGACTTGCTCCACCAGGTCGGCATCCGCGAGCCGGAAAAGCGGCTCGGTTCCTATCCGCACCAGATGTCCGGCGGGCAACGCCAGCGCGTGATGATCGCCATGGCGCTTGCCAACGAACCGAAGCTGCTGATCGCCGACGAGCCGACCACGGCGCTCGACGTCACGGTGCAGGCGCAAATCCTCGAATTGCTGGGCAAGCTTAAGGCCGAGCGCGCCATGTCGATGCTGTTCATCACCCACGACCTCGGCATTGTGCGCAAGATTGCCGACCGGGTCTGTGTGATGACAAAGGGCCGCATCGTGGAGATGGGGCCGACAGCGGAGATTTTTGCCAACCCGCAGCATGAATACACCCGGCACCTCCTTTCCGCCGAGCCCAAGGGGCGGCCGCCAGCCGCCGACCCGTCAGCGCGCGTGGTCATGGAAGGCCGCGACGTGAAGGTCTGGTTCCCCATAAAGGAAGGCTTCTTCCGCAAGACCGTCGATCATGTGAAGGCGGTGGACGGCATCGACGTGACGGTGAAGGCAGGCCAGACGCTCGGCGTGGTGGGCGAGTCCGGTTCCGGCAAGACGACGCTCGGACTGGCGCTGGCGCGGATGATCTCGTCAACGGGCAAGATCGGGTTCGAGGGCCACTCCATCGACGGCTATTCCTTCAAGGACATGCGCCCCTTGCGCAAGGAATTGCAGATCGTCTTCCAGGACCCGTTCGGCTCGCTGTCGCCACGCATGTCGATCTCGGAGATCATCGAAGAGGGTATGGCGATCCACTTCCCCGGCCTGTCGCGGGAGGAGCGGGATGCCCGCGTCGTCTCCGTGTTGGAGGAAGTGGGGTTGAATCCGGAAAGCCGCCACCGCTATCCGCACGAGTTCTCCGGCGGTCAGCGCCAGCGCATTGCCATTGCGCGCGCCATGGTGCTGAACCCGCGTTTCGTGATGCTGGACGAGCCGACCTCGGCGCTCGACATGAGCGTACAGGCGCAGGTGGTGGACCTGTTGCGCGACCTCCAGAAAAAGCACGATCTGGCCTATCTCTTCATCAGCCATGACCTGAAGGTGGTGCGTGCGCTCGCCAATGACGTGATCGTCATGCGCAACGGGCAGGTGGTGGAATATGGCCCATCGGAGCAGATCTTCGAGAACCCGCAGACCGATTACACCAAGGCGCTGATCGCGGCGGCCTTCAATATCGAAACCGCACCGGCGGGGGTGGTCAGCCAGTGACCGAGCCGCTTGCAGACCAGAGGCTGGAAACAGAATTCGCGGAGCCGGAGGTTCTCAGCACCGGGTTTCGCCGGATGGTGCGCCACAGGCTTCGCCATCGCTGCCATGACGGCGCATGGAGCAATCTCCTCACCCGCGACATCCATGAAGGCGCGCACGTGGCGGCCGTGCTCATCTGGGACCGCAAGGCCGACAGCCTCGTGCTGATCCGCCAGTTCAGGCCTGCGGCGCATCTGGCAACCGGCATGGGCTCGATGCTGGAGATCGTTGCCGGTGGCGTGGAGGCCGGTGAGGATGCAGCGCTGGCAGCCGCGCGCGAAATGCGCGAGGAAACGGGCCTTGTGCCCTCCAGCCTTGCCCACTGCTTCGACTTCATGGCATCACCCGGCATCACCACCGAATTTTCCTCGCTGTTTCTTGCCGAGGCCGACAGTTCGCAGCTGTCGGCCGTCGCCGGTGAGGATGATGATGAGGACATCCGGCCTGTCGCGGTTCCCGTAGCCGAGGCGCTCGCCGCGCTCGATGGCAACACGATGTACAACGGCTTCCTGCTGATGGCGCTGAACTGGTTCGGCCGGCAGCGTGCCAGCGGGCTCTACCGGCCATGAACAGGCCGATCCTGCTGGCAATCGGCGGCGACCGGGCGGAAGACTGGCTGCCGGTCTTCGCCGAACAGTATCCGGACGAAGTTCCGGTCTGGTGCGATCCCAAGCGCCCGGACCCGCGCATCCGTGAAGCGGAATACGCCATCGTCTGGTCGCCCGATGCCGCACTGTTCCCTGCGATCCCGAATGTCAGGGCGATCTTCTCACTTGGTGCGGGCGTCGATCACATTACCCGATCCGGCGTTGCGCTCCCCGATGTGCCGGTGGTGCGCTATGTCAACGACGACCTGACGGCCCGGATGGGCGAATGGATCGTGCTGCAATGCCTGCTCCACCTGCGCCAGCACCTGGCCTACAGCGCCCAGCAAGGCAGGCGGGAGTGGCGTCCGTTGAACCAGCCGGGCGCCGACGATGTGGCGGTCGGAATCATGGGTTTCGGTGTGCTCGGGCAGCATGCTGCGGAAAGGCTTCGTGCCATGGGCTTCAACGTCATCGGCTGGAGCAGGTCACGCAAAGCCATCGCGGGCGTTCGCTGCTTCGCCGGACCGGGAGAACTCGATGCATTTCTTAGCGAGACGGACATGCTGGTCTCTCTGCTGCCGCGCACGGCGGAAACCGAGGGTCTCGTCACGCGCGCCTTGTTGATGAAGCTGCGCCGCAATGGTGCGCTGGGCGGTCCCGTCTACATCAATGCCGGGCGCGGCAAGACGCAGATTGATGCCGACATTGCCGCCTGCCTTACCGACGGTACATTGAAGAGCGCCTCGCTGGACGTGTTTTCAGACGAGCCTTTGCCACAAGACAGTCTGCTATGGGCTGCGCCCAACCTCGTTATCACCCCGCATGTGGCGGCATGGTCAAAACGTGAGAATGTGGTGCATCATGTGATGCGCCAGATCGCCCGGCACCGGGCAGGCCTGCCGCTTCAACACGTGATCGATCCACAAGCGGGATACTGAACCATGACAATGTGTCTCGCCTTGCTGCGCGCGGTCAATGTCGGCGGAACCGGCAAGGTGCCGATGGCGGATCTCGCCGCGATGTTCACCGAGCTTGGCCTCGCCAAACCGAAGACCTATCTGGCGACCGGCAATGTCGTGTTCGTTGCAGGTTGCCATGATCCGGAGGACCTTGAAACACAGTTGGCTGAACGGGCACAGACGCATTTCGGCCTCAAGACAACGTTCTTCCTTCGCGATGCGGCCGAATGGGACGCCATGCTCGCGGCCAATCCGTTTCCGGATTTCGCGGAAGGCTTTCCGTCAAGGTTGCTGGTCTATTCGCTGAAGAGCCAACCGGATGGCCTCGCGGAAAACCGGATGGCCGAAGCCCTCAAGGGCCGGGAGTCCGTTCGCCTCATCGGGCGCCACCTCTATGCGACCTATCCTGACGGGATTGCCGATTCCAAGCTGACGTTGGCGGTGATCGAAAAGGCACTCAGTGTGGCTGCGACCGGCCGCAACTGGAACACCGCCAACAAGCTGGCAAGCCTGCTTGCCAGTCATGGACGGCGGTAGCCCGTCGGCTCGCCGTAAAGATAGCCGATCCGTGCAATGGCCACCTCCAGCGGTTCCAGCGACACCATCATCGAGGCCCCGTTGGCATGGATCAGCGTATCGGGATCGCGCATGATGCCGACATGGCCCTTCCAGAAGACCAGATCGCCGCGCTTGAGCCCGTCGCGCGTGACAGGATGGCCGATGGAGCTTTCCTGCATGGATGTATCGCGCAGAACGTCGGTTCCGCACATGCGCATGGAGAGCTGCACGAGCCCGGAGCAATCGATCCCGTGTGCGCTGGTTCCGCCCCAGAGATAGGGCGTGTGGAGAAGGGTTTCGGCGACAGCAACAAAGTCGGGGGCATGGGCATCCAGCGGCGCGGCATGTCCGGCAACCATCCACGTTCCACCTTCCAGTTGCAGGTAGGCGGTGCCGCGGGTTTCCGCCGCACCGGCGGACCGGAACCGGCATCCCATGGAGAGGCTGCCGCAGACCGGAAGCTTCATGTCCGGGCCGGGATAGAGAAAGCTGCGCGGTGCGATCACATGATGATCGGGATCGAGGTCATCGGCGGTCAGGCCGTCTGAACCGACATAGCCGACATACCCGTCGCGCTCGCCTTGTATCCAGGCCCAACCTTCGGCCTCCTCGAAGACAAGCACGCGCTCGCCCAAGAGGAATTGTGTATCGAGACCGGCATCGGGACGCGGCGCTGATTTCAGGTCCAGCACCGGCGCTCTCACGCGCATGGGCTTGCCTTCGACAAAGCGGGATGCCTCCACCTTTCCCTTGAGACGGGCATCGGCAAGATCGGGACGGACAGCATGAAGGCGCGGGTTCGGCATGGTCACAGCGGCAGATCTCCGGCCTCGGCAATGATGCGGTCGCCGAAACGTTCAACGAACAGCGCTCCCTCGACCGTGCGGCGGATCAGTACGTTGCGCTTGTCGCGCGGGTCGCGGTGGCGCGAGACCAGTTTCAGCGCACCCATGGTATCAAGCGCGCGGGTGATGACGGGCTTCGTCACGTTGAGCTTCTCCGCCAGCCCGCGCACCGTGTGGGGCGGCGGGTCAAGATAGATCGTCAGCAGGATGGCAGCCTGCCGGAACGACAGGTCCGGGTGTCCGCCGGCCGCTTCCTTCAAGGCCACGCCCTGCCACAGACGCAAGGCCTGTGCGGGCCGCAAGTGGATGCTCATACAACGGCCTCCGTTCATTTCGGAAGCGTATCATTTTTGCGAGCGTTGGCCAGTCCCTCCAAAACGGCCGGTGATCACGGCTTCCAGCGCGCGGATTGCTTGCGCCTCGCCGCCCGCCGGCCCATGGGCCCGAGCCTGCGGATTCCATGCGAAGACATCGAAATGTGCCCAGGCAATGCCCTCACCGACAAATTTTTGCAGGAACAGCGCGGCCGTCACCGCACCGGCAAATCCGTCGGTCGTGACATTGTTGATGTCGGCGCATTTCGAGGAAAGGTTTGCCGCGTAATCGGCCCAGAGCGGCAGGCGCCAGAGCGGATCGGCCTCGGCTGCCGAGGCCTCCGCAATGGCAGCAGCCAGCGCCTCGTCCGCAGTGAAGAACGGCGGCAGGTCGGGGCCGAGCGCGACACGCGCCGCGCCAGTCAGCGTCGCCATGTCGATGA
This sequence comes from Brucellaceae bacterium, assembly GCA_020637755.1. Taxonomy (GTDB): domain Bacteria; phylum Pseudomonadota; class Alphaproteobacteria; order Rhizobiales; family Rhizobiaceae; genus Zhengella. The sequence goes on from JACKJW010000005.1 coordinate 51,435, forward strand.
GGAGGTCGGGCCCCTCCTCGCTGGCCAGAGTCAGCGCATCCGCCAGCACCAGACGGCCCTCGGCATCGGTGTTGCCGATCTCCACCGTCAGGCCCTTGCGGCTTGGCAGCACGTCGCCCGGACGGAAGGCATTGCCTGCTATGGAATTTTCAACGGCCGGGATCAGGACCCGCAGACGGATATCCTCACCATTCCCCATCAACAGCGCGGCCAGACCCAAGACATTGGCCGCGCCGCCCATGTCCTTCTTCATCAGCAGCATGGAGCTTGGGGGCTTGATGTCGAGGCCGCCCGTGTCGAAACAGACGCCCTTGCCGACCAGCGTCACCTTTGGTGCGTCCTCACGGCCCCAGCGCATGTCGATGAGGCGCGGCGCCTGTTCCGCCGCGCGGCCGACCGCGTGGATCATGGGCAGTCTGGCCGCAAGCAGGTCGTCGCCACTGGTCACATCAACGGTTGCGCCATGCTTTTGCGCCAGATCGCGCGCGGCGCGCTCCAGATCGTCCGGGCCCATGTCGTTGGCAGGTGTGTTGACCAGATCGCGGGTGAGCGCGACCGCTTCGGCGCGGCGCATGACCGATGCCACATCAACACCTTGCGGCGCCTCGAAGCGGATCGCCTTCGTTGCCTTCTTGCCGTAGCGCGTGAACCGGTAGCCGCCCAGCACGAGACCGAGGCAGGCAAGCGCGGACGCTTCAGGCGCGATGGCAAAGGTCCAGTCCCCTTCCGGCAGGGCAGCGGCCAGCTTGCCGGTGACAAGCGGCGCAAAACCGCCCGTGCCGTCACCGACGCCCAGCAAGGCGGATGTCACGCCGCCATCTGCGCCCGGCACCAGCAGGACCTCGCCCGCCGCCCCCTCAAAGCCGTTGGCCTTCGCCCAGTTGAGCGCCGGAGCGTCCAGACCGGCCTCCGCGAGGGCAGCTTTTTTTACGCAGTGAACGGCGCGCGCGCGGGGCAGTTTGTCGGCAACGAGCGTGACGGGCATGGGCACATTTCCGGAATGCTTCCGGCCGCTTGGCCGGGCGATTTTAACGATCCGTTAGGGTTAACAGATTATTGCTCAGGAGGAAGGGCCGCAAAGCGATTTGCACCACAAGCCCGCAAACAGGTTCGCGGGCCCGACAGGCCAAACCGCCGTCGGGCGGCGCGCAAAAGCCGGAGCAGGTGACGTCATGAGTCAAGGCAAGGGATGGAAGCGCAACCTTCTGGCCGGTGCGGCGCTGGCGGTTCTGGCGCTCGGCGTCAGCGGATGCGCCAACAAGCGGCTCACCACCGGTTCCATCAGCACCCCCTCGCTTTCCAAGCCGATCGATTCGATGAATGCCGGGGAACTGGCCGGAGCCTCCCAGAAGCTCGGTCAGGCCTATGCGCGCGATCCGAAGAACCGCGACACGGCAATCACCTATGCCCGCGTGCTGATGATGCGGAACCAGACCGATCAGGCGCTGGCCGTGATGCGCAAGACCGCCATCTATCATGCCAGTGACCGCGGAGTGCTGGCAGCTTATGGCAAGTCGCTGGCCGCAGCCGGACAGTTCGAGCAGGCGCTCGATGCCATCCGCCGCGCCCAGACGCCGGAATATCCCGACTGGAAGCTGGTTTCGGCGGAAGCCGCAATCCTTGACCAGCTGGGCCAGACCGACAATGCGCGCACGCTCTACAACAAGGCGCTGACGATCCAGCCAGGTGAACCGTCCGTGCTGTCGAACCTCGGCATGAGCTATGTCATCAATGGCGATCTGGCCTCGGCGGAACGCTATCTGCGGCAAGCCGCCAGCGCGCAAGGCTCAGACAGCCGCGTGCGTCAGAACCTTGCGCTCGTCGTCGGACTGCAAGGCCGGTTCCAGGAAGCCGAGCAGATCGCCGCGCAGGAACTCGATCCGGCGCAGGCGCAGGCCAACGTGACCTATCTGCGCTCCATCCTTGCCCAGCAGAATTCCTGGACGAAGCTTGCCGACAAGGACAAGAAGGCGACCAACTGAGGCCTCGCACGGACCGGGCCGGTCCGCCACAGCGCGCCCTGCCCTTCCCGAGCCATGAAACCAAAAAGGCGGCGAGGCATCCCTCGCCGCCTTTTTGCGTTGTTCAGAACCCGCTTCCGGGACCCTCCGCCAGCGCGGAGGGTTTCGGAAAACGGTGACAGGCCGGTCAGTAGTGGACCGAGGCCGAACCGGCCAGCGCCGACTTTGGCGGGGCGAACTTGGTCAGGTCGATGCCGTCCACGGCTGCCTTGTATTCCTCGGCGCTCGGCGTACGGCCGAGAATGGCCGAGAGCACGACGACCGGCGTGGAAGCGAGCAGCGACTCGCCCTTCTTTTCGGCGGAGTCCTCGACCACGCGGCCCTGGAACAGACGGGTGGAGGTGGCGAGAACGGTGTCGCCCTTTTCCGCCTTTTCCTGGTTGCCCATGCAGAGATTGCAGCCCGGACGCTCCAGATAGAGGATGTTTTCGTAGTGGGTGCGCGCCGCATTCTTCGGGTGGCTGTCATCGAACTCGAAGCCCGAATACTTCTGGAGGATTTCCCAGTCGCCCTCGGCCTTCAGCTCGTCGATGATGTTGTAGGTCGGCGCGGCGACGACGAGCGGCGCCTTGAACTCGACCTTGCCTTCGGACTTCTCGATGTTGCGCAGCATCTGGGCCACGATCTTCATGTCGCCCTTGTGCACCATGCAGGAGCCCACGAAGCCGAGATCGACCTTCTTGTTGCCGCCGTAGTAGGAAACCGGGCGGATCGTGTCGTGCGTGTAGCGCTTGGAAACGTCGGCATTGTTGACGTCCGGATCGGCGATCATCGGTTCGTCGATGGCGTCGAGATCGACGACAACCTCGGCGAAGTATTTGGCGTTGGCATCGGGTGCCAGCGCCGGCTTCTCGCCCGAACGGATTTCCGCGATGCGGGCATTGGCCTTGTCGATCAGACCCTGCAGCGTGCCGGCGGCATTTTCCATGCCCTTTTCGATCATGATCTGGATGCGCGCCTTGGCGATTTCCAGCGACTCGATCAGCGTCTCGTCCTGCGAAATGCAGATGGAGGCCTTGGCCTTCATCTCGGCTGTCCAGTCGGTGAAGGTGAAGGCCTGGTCAGCCAGCAGCGTGCCGATGTGCACTTCGATCACGCGACCCTGGAAGACGTTGTCGCCATGCTGCTTGAGCATCTGCGCCTGGGTGGCATGGACCACGTCACGGAAGTCCATGTAGGGCTTCATGGCGCCCTTGAAGGTGACCTTGACCGATTGCGGGATCGGCATGGTGGCCTCGCCCGTGGCGAGCGCCAGCGCGACCGTGCCGGAGTCGGCACCGAAGGCCACGCCCTTGGACATGCGCGTGTGGCTGTCACCGCCGATGATGATGGCCCAGTCATCCACGGTGATGTCGTTGAGCACCTTGTGGATCACGTCCGTCATGGAGTGATAGACGCCCTTCGGGTCACGCGCGGTGATGAGGCCGAAATTGTTCATGAAGGCCATCAGCTTGGGGATGTTGGCCTGCGCCTTCTTGTCCCAGACCGAAGCGGTGTGGCAGCCCGACTGGTAGGCACCGTCCACGAGCGGAGAGATGACGGTGGCCGCCATGGCTTCCAGTTCCTGGGCGGTCATCAGGCCGGTGGTGTCCTGCGAGCCGACGATGTTGACCTTCACGCGGACGTCGGAGCCGGCATGCAGCACCTTGCCGGGCGTGACGCCGACGGCGTTGCGGTTGAAGATCTTCTCCACTGCCGTGAGGCCCTGGCCCTCGACGGTGATTTCCTTGTTCGGGGCGAAGACCGGGGTCGGCTCGATGCCGAGGGTCTCGGCAGCGAATGTCTGGAGCTTCTTGCCGAAGACAATGGCGTAGGAGGAGCCGGCCTTCATGAATTCCAGCTTCTGCGGCGTGAAGGCAGCCGCGACATCGACCAGTTCCTTGCCGGCTTCGTCACGCAGCTTCTTGTTCTTCACGTCGATCTTCAGCACCGTGCCGGTCTCGACCGAGAACTGCTGTTCGAGAACCGGGTTGCCGTCGTTGTTGAGGATCGGCTTGCCGTCGTCGCCCGTCTTGCGGGTCCAGTTCTTCAGGTTGATGCCGATGCCGCCCGTCACGTCGACGGTGGTCGCAAAGATCGGCGAGATGCCGTTGGTGCCCGCGACGACCGGGGCGTAGTTGACGAAGGGCACGTAGGGGCTGGACTGCTTGCCAGTCCACAGCGCCACGTTGTTGACGCCGGACATGCGCGAGGAGCCGACGCCCATCGTGCCCTTTTCGGCGATCATCATCACGCGCTTGCCGGGGTGCTGGTTCTTCAGCGCCAGGATTTCCTTCTGGGCTTCCGGCGAGATCATGCACTGGCCGTGCAACTCGCGGTCGGAGCGAGAGTGGGCCTGGTTGCCGGGCGACAGAAGGTCGGTGGAAATGTCGCCTTCGGCGGCGATGTAGGTGACGACCTCGATCTCGTCTTCCACGTCGGGGAGCTTGGTGAAGAACTCGGCCTTGGCGTAGCTCTCCAGAATGGCCTTCGCGACGGCATTGCCGGCGGCATGGGCATCGGCCAGACGCTTCATGTCGGCATCATAGAGGAAGACCTGGGTCTTCAGCACGTCACCGGCCTTGGCGGCCTTGGCGGCGTCCGAACCGAGCGCGATGTCGAGCAGGACCTTGACCGAGGGGCCGCCCTTCATGTGCGACAGGAGTTCAAAGGCGAAATCCGGGGTGATTTCCGGAACGGTGACGCTGCCTACGATGATTTCCTTGAGGAACTCCGCCTTCACGCCGGCCGCGCTCGTGGTGCCCGGCAGGGTGTTGTAGATGAAGAAGTTCAATGCGTCCTTGCGGTCCGCATTGCCCGCATCCTTGATGAGCCCGATGAGCTCGGCAACCAGCGCGCCATCATCGATGGGCTTGGGCGCGAGGCCCTGCTCCTTGCGGGTTTCGATCTCGGCCTGGTAATTTGCATAAAGGGTCATGGCAATCCCAACATCATGAGGTTGTCGGCGCCATGGAGACGGCGCCGTGAGGCGGTCTGTCATCCGGTCGGATTTCGATCGGTCCCGACTACGCCAATGGCGCGCGGCTGGCAAGATGCCGCACCGCGATAATAAGTATTAAACGGCGGCAGAGATGTGGCGGGGGCTGCATGCGACCGTGGCGCGGCCGGTTGCGCCGGGGGCGGGGCCATGCGGCCGGCGGTCTCCCCGGGCGCATGGCGGCCCGTAATGACGATCCCCAGGAATTGCCTGCGCCCGCACCTTGAGGCGCGGGCGTTCGAAGTTCCCTGTGCGGTCAGCCCGGCGTCAGTTGCCGCCGAAGATGCCGTTTTGCGAGATGTTGATGCCGGCCGGGCCGAGGATGACGGCGAAGAGCACCGGCAGGAAGAACAGGATCATCGGCACGGTGAGCTTGGGCGGCAGGGCGGCGGCCTTCTTCTCGGCCTCGTTCATGCGCTGGTCGCGGCTTTCGGCGGAGAGAACGCGCAACGCATGGGCCACCGGCGTGCCATAGCGTTCGGCCTGGATGAGGGCCTGGGCCACGCTTTTCACCGATTCCAGGCCGGTACGCTCGGCAAGGTTCTCGAAAGCCTGGCGGCGTTCCTGAAGGAAGGACAGTTCGGCGTTGGTGAGGATGAATTCCTCGGCGAGGTCAACCGACTGGGCGCCGATTTCCTCGGCCACCTTGCGGAAGGCGGCTTCCACCGACATGCCCGATTCCACGCAGATCAGCAGCAGGTCGAGCGCATCGGGCCAGGCCCGGGTGATGGCGAACTTGCGCTTGGAGGCGAGGTTGTTGACGTAGATGATCGGCGCATAAAAGCCGCCATAGGCCGCCAGGATGCAGATGAAGACCTTCATGAAGGTCGGCTTGTCGGCAAAGCCGCCGAGCAGGAAGATGTAGACCGCCATACCGGCAAAGCCGACGAAGGGCAGGACGAGGCGGAAGAAGAGGAACTTGGTCAGCGGGTTCTGGCCACGGAAGCCGGCCATGCGCAGCTGGTTGACCGTCTTGTCGTCGGCCAGCGCCTTCCTGAGGTCGAGCCGGTCGACGATGGATTTCAGGCCGGTTTCCTTCTCGCGCAGTCCGCGCCGCTTCTTGTCGCTTTCGGCGGCGAGGCGCGCACGCTGCTTGGCGCGCAGTTCGTCACGCTCCAGCGCGACCGATTTCATGCGGCTTTTCAGTTCGTTGCCGCCGAAGGACGGGATCAGCGTGAAGACGGTGGCGAAGACAGCCACGCCGACAAGCAGCGCGATGATGAAGGCGGGATCGAAGATTGAGGATGCGATCTGGTCGGTGGACATGTCTTACCTCAAACGTCGAAGCTCATCATCTTCTTCATCACGAACAGGCCGATCGCCATCCAGATCCCGGAGACGGCGAGGATCATGTGGCCCTGCGAGGTGGTGAAGAGAGGCATGATGTAGTTGGGGCTGGTCAGATAGACGAGGAAGGCCACGATGAAGGGCAGCGCGCCGATGATGGCGGCCGATGCCTTGGCTTCCATCGAAAGGGCCTGAACCTTGGCCTTCATCTTCTTGCGGTCACGCAGCACGCGCGACAGGTTGCCCAGTGCTTCCGAGAGGTTGCCACCGGCCTGCTGCTGGATCTGGATGACAATGCCGAAGAAGGCTGCTTCCGAGCACGGCATGGTTTCCACCATGCGCAGCGAAGCTTCCGTGATGGACATGCCGATCTGCTGGGCCTCGACGATGCGCTTGAACTCGGTCTTGACCGGTTCCTGCGCTTCAGACGCGATCAGGCGGATGCCGTCATTGAGCGGCAGGCCGGACTTCACGGCGCGCACGATCACGTCGAGCGCGTTGGGAAACTCGTTGAGGAAGGCGGCGACCCGGCGTCCGCGCTTGAAGGCGATGAACCAGCGCGGCAGGCCGAAGGCGGAAATGAGGAAGACCGCCGGAACGGAGATCAGCGGCATGGGCAGGCCCGCAAAGGCTGCACCAATCGTTGCCGCGATGCCGACAATGATCGACACCATGTAGAACTTCTTCACCTCGAAGGAGAGGCCCGCCTGCTTGATCTGGACCTTCAGCGGCGGCCGTTTCTGGATCGCGGCGTTGGTCTTCTGCTTTTCTTCCAGTTCCTTGATGGAATCCTGGATGTTCTTGCGCCGGCGCGCGGCTTCCTGGTTGCGGTCGCGGGCGGCCTTGACGACCGTGCGGTCGGTCTCGAATTTCTTGACGGATTCCAGGCGGCGGCCCGACGTCTTCTCGTTCTCGATCTTGTTGAACATCAGAGCATAGGCGACCGCACCGGCGGAAACGCCCGCCAGGGCAATGATGGCTATGACCGTGATGTCAATTCCGAACATGGACTGTCACTCTCATGCGTCAGGCGCTCAGGCCTTTTCCTTGGATTCCATTGCCGCCAGCGCATTGGCCAGGCGCGATTCCTCACCGTAGTAGCGGGCACGATCCCAGAAATGCGGACGGCCGATGCCGGTCGAACGGTGCTCGCCGATGATCTTGCCGTGCGCGTCCTCGCCCTTGATGTTGTAGAGCATCAGGTCCTGGGTGGTGATCATCTCGCCTTCCATGCCGATCACCTCGGTGATGTGGGTGATGCGGCGCGAACCGTCGCGCAGACGGGCCGCCTGGATGATCACATCGACCGAGCCGGTGATGATTTCGCGCACTGTCTTCTGCGGCAGGGTGAAGCCGCCCATGGCGATCATGGATTCCATACGGTTGAGGCATTCGCGCGGCGTGTTGGCGTGGATGGTGCCCATCGAGCCGTCGTGGCCGGTGTTCATGGCCTGCAGCAAGTCGAACACTTCCGGTCCGCGCACTTCGCCGACGATGATGCGCTCGGGACGCATACGCAGGCAGTTCTTGACGAGGTCCGTCATGGTGATCTGGCCCTCGCCTTCCAGGTTTGGCGGGCGGGTTTCCAGACGCACCACGTGGGGCTGCTGAAGCTGCAGTTCCGCGGAGTCCTCGCAGGTGATGATGCGCTCGTCCTTGTCGACGTAGTTGGTCAGGCAGTTGAGCAGCGTCGTCTTTCCCGAGCCGGTACCGCCGGAGATGATGACGTTGCAGCGCACGCGGCCAATGATCTTGAGAACCTCGGCACCTTCCGGCGAAATCGCGCCGAACTTGACGAGCTGGTCGAGCGTCAGCTTGTCCTTCTTGAATTTGCGGATGGTGAGCGCGGTGCCGTCAATCGCGAGCGGCGGGGCGATGACGTTGACACGGGAACCGTCGGCGAGACGGGCGTCGCAGATGGGCGAGCTTTCGTCCACGCGGCGGCCGACCTGGCTGACGATGCGCTGGCAGATGTTGAGAAGCTGCTGGTTGTCGCGGAAGCGTACCGGCGTCTTCTCGGTCTTGCCGGAGACTTCGATGTAGACGTTGTGGGCGCCGTTGACCATGATGTCGGCGATGTCGTCGCGCGCCAGCAAGGGCTCGAGCGGGCCATATCCCAGAACGTCATTGCAGATATCCTCGAGCAGTTCTTCCTGCTCGGAGATCGACATGGCAAAGTTCTTGATCGCGATGATGTCGTTGACAATATCGCGGATTTCCTCGCGCGCGGCTTCCTGGTCCAGCTTGGCGAGCTGCGACAGGTCGATCGTGTCGATCAGCGCGGAGAAGACCTGGCTCTTGGTGTCGTAATAGGTGTCGGAGCGCTCCCGCTGGCGCCGCGGCTCGGGCGCCGGGGCGGCAACCGGTTCGGGTTTGCGCTGCGGCTGCGCCTGGGCGCGCGTCTGGGCTGCCGGGGCCGGACGGCTCTCCGCTGCGGGTTGTGCGGGTTGCGACGGCCTGAATTCCGGCACCCCGCGTCCGCCACCTTCATTGCCTCTTCTGCCAAACATGCTCGTTACCAATCCGCGCTACAGTTGCTGCCGGTTACTTCTTTTTCTTGCCCAGTTTGCCAAGGATGCTGCCAAGGCCCTTCGTCTTCTTTTCCTTCACTTCCATGCGTCCGGTCAGGATATGGGCCAATTCGTTGATCGTGTGTGAAACGGCGTGGTTCGCATCCATCTCGCCCAGCATGCGCCCGTTGTTGGAGGCATTCCCGAACAATTGCGGATCGAAGGGAATGACCGCCACGGGTGTCAGGTCCAGCGGATCGGCAAAATCGGCCGGATCGATCTCCGGGCGCTTGGGCATGCCGACCTGGTTGAGGACAAGGTGCGGCGGCCGGTCGTTCGGCCGAAGGCGCTTCAGCGTATCGACGATGTTTTTCGTGTTGCGCAGGTTGGACAGGTCCGGCGTCGCAACGATCACGATCTCGTCGGCCTTGGCCAGCGTGTCCCGCGTCCAGGCGTTCCACACATGCGGGACGTCGAGAACGATGAAGGGAGCGGAGCGCTGCATGGTCTCGATGACCGAATTGAACGCGTCGGCATCAAAGTCATAGACACGGTCCAGCGTCGAGGGCGCCGCCAGCAGCGACAGGTGCTCGGAGCACTTGGCCAGCAGGCGGTCCAGGTAGACCTCGTCGACACGTTCTGGCGAGAAGACGGCTTCGGCGATGCCCTGGGCCGGATCCTGGTCGAAATTGATGTTAGCGGTGCCGAAGGGAAGGTCCATGTCGGCAACAACGGTCTCGGTGTGGAACAGGTTGGAGACTGCCCAGGAAACGTTGTGCGCGATGGTCGAGGAGCCGACGCCGCCCTTGGCTGAGACGAAGGCGACCGTCTTGCCCAGCGGCTCGGCTTCGGGGTTCACGAAGATGCCCGAGACAACGCCCATCACATCGGCCAGCGTGACCGGTGCGACGACATATTCGGCAATGCCATTGCGGATCAGTTCGCGGTAGAGCGCAACATCATTGTAGTGGCCGACAATGACCACCCGCGTGGAGGGGTCGCAGACTTCGGCCAGCGATTCCAGTTCGGTCATCAGATCGGCGGGGGCGCGTCGCGATTCCACGAAGATCAGGTTGGGCGTCGGATTGGCGCCGTAGTATTCGACGGCGGCCGGAACGCCGCCCATCATCACCTTCACATGGGCACGCGCCATGCGGCGATCATCGCCAGCGCGCTCGATCGGCTTGGCCACACCTTCGGTTTCGCAGAAGGCATGGATGGAGATGCGCGGAATGGGGCGCATCGCCTGGAGAGCCGAGACATCGTGGGCCGAAGTCTCGAAGCTGGACTGCGCGTCGTCATATGCCAGATTGCTCATGGTCCCTGTCCAGTCCGTTCTCAGTAATCGGTTGTTGCACGCCAGCTCTGTTTGCCGGTCTCGAAGTCATCAATCACAGTGGCGCGGCGGGTGCCGTCGATTTCGCCGGACTTGCGCGGGCCGAGCAGATCGGCCGGATTGGCGACCTGGGCGGCAAGGTTCGTCTGGTAGGAGCAGCCGAAGTTCTGCCAGTGACGGTTCTCCGTGTTCTCGGCGAGGTCATCCCCCCAGCGGCCGCACTTGGCCGTGGACGCGGTCAGGCGCGAATAGGCCAGCCGTACCGGCGCATTGGCGGCATCCGGCCCTGCCTCATAGGTGTAGGTCATGATGCGTCCAGCCGGCACACCGGCACCCGAGACCACATGGACGATATCGCCCGCCACGCGGTTGGCAGCGGCTGCGTTGGGCGAATTGGCCGGGACCATCACCTTCAGGCCGGAGCCGGTGGTCTGGTCATAGTTGCCGATGAAGCCCGCCACGGCTTGCTTCTGCAGGTCCGAAAGCCCGGTTGCATCGGCGGCCACCGGCACATCATAGACGGCCTCGCGTTCGGCGATGGTGATCGGGTGGTTGGTCCGGTAGTCTTCCGGCACGGCCCCGACGGTCACCGAGTGGCGCTGGGTCGCCGAGCAGGCCGTGAGGAGCGCTGCACCTGCAAGCAGGGCGGCGCGGGCAGCCCAGCGCGTCCGGGCAGAGGTTTTGTTGTGCGCTTCGATATCCATGACACTCATACCCCGATCACTTGTAGATGAAGCCGACGGCACCGTGGTAGCGGCCGTCCGGACGGTTGGTCTTCATCGTTCCGTAGACGCGGTTCACGCGGCCGAGGAAGATGCCTGCGGCGTCGCTGGCCGCATTGAAATTGTCATCCGGCTTGGCCAGCTCGTTGCGGGCCACCGGGCGTGAGAGGTAGGGCGTCACGATGACCACCAGTTCGGTCTCGTTGCGCACGAAATCACGCGAGCGGAAGAGCATGCCGAGGACCGGGATCTTCATCAGGCCCGGCATGCCGTTGACCGCCTGGCGGATATCGTCACGGATCAGGCCGGCAATCATCATGGAACCGCCCGAGGGCAATTCCACGGTGGTGTCGGCGAGGCGCTTGCGGATCGAGATCAGGTTGGATTCACCCATCGATACCGCGCCTTCCGAAGTCGGCTCGGACACGGTGGTGCGGATTTTCAGCGAGATGCGGCCCGGCGACAGCACCGTGGGCAGGAACTCCAGCCCGATGCCATACTCGATCTTGGAGACCGTGTAGGTGACGCCGCCACTGTCGCCGTTTTCACGCGAGGTGACATAGTTGAACTCGCCGCCGACCCGGAACTGGGCCTGCTCGCCGGAAACCGCTGTCAGGGTCGGCTCAGCCAGGGTTTTCATCACGCCGGTCTGTTCCAGCGCATTGAGGTAGGAGCTGAGCGACACCGCACCAACCGATGCGGTGAGCATGCTGGACGCATTGGTGAGCGGTTTGCCGAGGCCGGAGAAGCTGTCGGCGATGCCCGAGAAGGTGATGCCCTGCGACGGCGAATTGCCGCTGGCATAGGCCTTCATGCCGAGCTGCTTCATGACTGTGCGCGAGACTTCCGCGACCGTGACCTTCAACGTGACCTGGTCCTCGCCGATGATCTTGAGCAGATTGACGATCTTCGACGTCCGGCGCTCGAAATCGGGATTGGAAATCGCAACGTCGGTATTCTGGGCGCTGCCTGTCGCCGTTGTCGCATACTGGCCGGTCGTGGCTTCACCACCGGAGACGAAGATGGTCGCGAGCTGCTGGGCACGCTGGGCGTCCAGCGGCGTGGAGATCGTTCCGGTCAGCACCACGTTGTCGTTGATGAGCTCGACCTTGATGTCGGAATCCGGCAGGAAGCGCTTCAGATATTCCTCCAGCCCCGCCACATCGCGCTCAATGGACAGATCCAGAGAAGCGATCTGCTCACCATTGGCACCGAAGACGAAGATGTTGGTCTCGCCGACCTGCTTGCCGAAGAGGTAGACGCGCCGCGCCGTGCGGGTCACCGCGTCGGCGACGGACGGGTTGGCCACCAGAATGTCATAGGCATCGGCCGGAAGGTCGATGACCAGCGACTTGTTGAGCCCGAGCTTGATGCGCTGTTGCGCCTTGCTGGCCGAAACGCGGGTCGAGGCCGCCTCGGCACGGTCCTGCAGGACGGCGGGCGTGAGCGCGGTGGCGGCGAGCGCGAGCGCGAAGGTCGCGGCCAGCCCGTTGCGGGAAACCAGTCGGGTGCGGTTCATGTCGGTCAGCCCTGTCATTTCTTGGTCGCCTCTTCGGTCACTTCGCCGCCCTTGATCATGCGCACGACGCCTGCCCGGTCGCCGCCGGCGGTCACGAGGTAGTCAGCTTCCTCGGTGATTTCTTCCTCGGCATCCTTGACCGAGCGCAGCGCCAGCGTGAGACGGTCGGCCATCTGCTGGGCGACGGTGATGATCTCGGCCTGCTGGGCGGTCAGTTCCAGCGTGGCGGTCTCGCCCACCTTCACCTTGCGGCCTTCCTCGTCTTCCTGGATCGTCTGGTCGATGGCCAGCACGCGGATGTTCTTCAGGATGGTTTCGGTCTTGAAGCCTTCGCCGGTCGTGCCGTTCTGGGTGGCGCGCCGGGTCATGATCACGTCCACATAGTCGTTCGGCAGGATGAAGCCGCCCGCCGACGTGTCGGCCGAAATCTGCGTTGCGATGGCGCGCTTGCCGGCCGGAAGAATGGAGGACATGAAGCTCTTGCCGAAGCCGACAAGGCGCGTCTTGCGGACCGGCTCACCCTTGCTCATCGCCACGCGCACCACGACGCCCTTGAGCTTTTCGATCGCGTCGGGCTCAGCCTCGCGGGTGATGTATTCCTCGTTCAGCGTGTCGGTTGGCCAGGGCTGCCACATCAGCTGGTCTTCCAGCGGTTCGCCAATGGCCATGTCATTGTTGAGAACGAGGATCTCGGAAAGCTTGATCGCCGGCTCGGCCGGAGCCGCCTGCACCACGACCTGCTCCGGCGGAGGCGGTGCGGATGCCATGTTCTTCGCAATGATGCCTGCGCCACCGTCTGCGGCAACCGCGACACCCAGAACAATCAGCTGGGACGTTTTCATTTCATGGACCTCGCACTCGGTGACCCTTTGACTTGTCGCCAATGTGCGCGGGCAATCGTCAAATTATGGTTAACGCGAAGCTTAAGGGCATGACTAATTTTTCGTTACGGCAATGGTCACGCCTGCGCCAGAATCGAAAGGCCGGGCGGTCGGCCCGGCCTGCAAAACCTGCCGGCCCTGACCGGTCAGTGGGCGCCCGCGATCGAGTTCAGCGCCCAGACAGCGAGTTTCGTTTCGGGGAAAATGTAAAGACCGGCAATGCCGAGCGCGATACCGTAAGGCACGCCCTTGGCCGGATCGGCGATACGGCGCACAAATTCCAGCTGGCCGCCATAGACCGCCATGGGCGAAGCGCGGAGCTTCAGAACCAGAAGCGTCAGGAAGCCGCCCAGGATGGTGGAGAGCACCATGTATTCCATGAGCTGCATGTTGAGCCCGATCCACAGCGAAACGCCGGTGAGCAGCTTGGCATCGCCGCCGCCCATCGCGTTGATGGCAAAGAGCCCGAAAGTGACGGCAAGCACGGCTGCCGCGATGGCGAAGTGCAGTCCGTATTCCATCCAGGGCATGCCGGTCAGTGGCGCAATCACCGCAAAGCTTGCGACGAGCAGGATGGAAACGCGGTTCTGGATGGTCATCGACAGGGTGTCGGATACGGCGGCGAACGCCATGCAAAACGGAAAGATCACGAGGATTGCGGCTTCAATCATGTCCGGCCTGCCCTTCTTGTCGGTGGTTGCAAGACCCTAGCGTGCGCGGCTTAATCTTTGGTGAAACCGCAAAAGGAAACGGGCCGCCCCGAAGGACGGCCCGTGAAGTCTGTCGCACCTGCGACCGGCGATTAGCCGATGTCGGTGGCGATCTGCGAGAACTTGTTGTTCAGCGCGTTGCCGAGCGTGCCGGCGCCGGCCATGATGGCAACGGCGATGAGGGCGGCGATCAGGCCATATTCGATGGCGGTGGCGCCGGATTCGTCTTTGGCGAAACGTGCAACGATCTTAGACATTTGAGAGCTCCTTTGTTGACAGCGACCGTCGGCTTCTTTCTGTGCCGATCGGATGCGATGAAGATAGCGCGAAGGCCTTGCATCCGGGTTAGCAAACAAGGTTTCCAAATCGTCACCGGCCTGGAACGGGGATTGTGGTTAAGGAATGGCTATCTGCTGCGTCCGTTCTTTCGGCACGAAATGCAAACGGGCCGCCCCGAGGGACGGCCCGCGCAAGTCTGTAGCACAAGCGACCGGCGATCAGCCGATGTCGGTGGCGATGGACGAGAACTTGTTGTTCAGGGTGTTACCAATCGTGCCGGCACCGGCCATGATGGCAACCGAAATGAGCGCGGCGATCAGGCCATATTCGATGGCGGTGGCGCCGGACTCGTCCTTGGCGAAACGTGCAATGATCCTGGACATGTGTGAACTCCGTTGTTGACAGCAAACGCCAGCCTCTTTGTGCTGGTCGGTAACAGTCAGGATAGGCAGAAAGCGTTGCCTGCAGGTTACGGGAAAGGGTTTCGCGATCCTTAACCCGCACGGTGGCCGCGTCCCGGAACAGGACGGCCCGCAACAGTGGCGCAACACGTAGCTGCAAAAGGAAACGGGCCGCCCGAGGGGCGGCCCGCCAAAGTCAGTCGCGCTTGCGACCGGCGATTAGCCGATGTCGGTGGCGATCTGCGAGAACTTGTTGTTCAGCGTGTTGCCGAGCGTGCCAGCACCGGCCATGATGGCGACGGCGATGAGGGCGGCAATCAGGCCGTATTCGATGGCGGTGGCGCCGGATTCGTCTTTGGCGAAACGTGCAACAATCTTCGACATTTGAGAGCTCCTTTGTTGTCAGCACCCGTCGGCGTCTTTCTGTGCCGATCGGAATGGGGACACCCTAGCGCTGCCGCCTTTCGCAGGGGTTACGAAAGACAGTTTCCGGGACGTTAACCGGTCCAACGGTCAGATTTGGTAAATGTTTTGCGACCAGGGCGGCCGCTGCCTTGCGCGGGTCCCTCGCGTGTACGCGCGCGTTCCATGTGATCCGGCTGGAACGCCTTGCGGCCTGCGCACCCTCATCGCGCGCGCAGTTCGCGCAAGGACGCTGCCGGCCACCCGCATGCGCACTTAACCGGCCATTTACCATTCCGGTGCAATGTCTGGCATCAGGAACACGCACGGAGTGAAACCCATGAACCGCACCACCGCCTTCGCCGTCTGCCTCGGGCTGGCCGCATTCGGCGCTTCCCCTGCCGCGCAGGCGGATACGGGCATCGAGGTTTCCATGAACCAGGCGAAGATCGTGAAGCTGGCACGTCCGGCCGACACGGTCGTGGTGGGCGAACCGAAGATCGCGGATGTGTCGGTGAAGGATTCCACCACCATCGTGCTTACCGGCAAGGGCTTCGGTGTGACCAACCTCGTCATTCTCGATGCCGAGGGCAATCCGATCGTTGATGAGCAGGTGCGTGTGCGCCGTACCTTTACCAATTCCGTGCGCGTCTATCGCCGTTCGGACGTCCAGACGCTGTCCTGTTCGCCCTTCTGTGAAGCCGAGTTCCAGAACGAGGCAGTGAAGGCTTCCGACCAGGCCATGGCCAAACCGTAAGGGCCGTGTGCCAGAGCAGGCAAATTCCCATATTTTAGGGAAACTTTACCTAACGAGAAAACCGGATATCAACCCGTCTGCCCTAAAGTCACCCCAAATCCCGATGGACGGACAAGGGTGTGATCATGGGTGAAACAGGGCACGAAGCGTTCGGCGAACGCAAAAATCCGGCAAAGAAGCCAGGCAGGGCCGGCTTGCTGCGGCGTTTCATTGGAAACCGCAAGGGCAGCACCGCCATTGAATTCACCGCGCTGGCCATTCCCTTCTCGTTTCTCGTCTTTGCCATTCTGGAAAGCAGCATTTCGTTCGCCGGCCAGCAGATCATGGCCAATGCAGGCGACACGATTGCGCGCCAGTTGCGTACCGGCCAGTTGCGTCCTGCCGACATCACCGAGGTGAAGTTGAAAAAGCTCGTCTGTGACAAGCTTTCGATCATCGTCGCCTCAAACTGCCCCGGCCTCGAAGTTGACCTGCGCCAGTTCGCCTCGTTCGATGCAGCCTCCAAGGTGCGCATCAAGCTGACCAGCGACAAGGACATCGACACGTCCGATTTCGATGTCAATCCGGGCGGCTCGCTCACCATCAACATGTTCCGTGTCTTCTATCGCTGGCCGGTGATGACCGACCTCATGCGCTCTTCGATGTCGAACCTCAAGGACGGCAACACGCTGCTCTTCTCGACCATCACCTGGCGCAACGAACCGTTCGATGATTGATCCGGCCAAGGACGCAAGGGGAACCACCATGCAAAAGACGCGTGAACCGATGACCGGATGGCTGCAGAAAATCGTCCGCTTCCATCGTGACAACAAGGGCGTGGCGGCCATCGAGTTCGCCTTCATCGCACCGGTACTGCTCGTCATGTACTTCATGACGATGGAAATCGGGCTCGGCATCGAGGCCAACAAGAAAGTCGGCCGCACGGCCAGCATCGTGGCGGACCTGGTGACCCAGAACCAGACGATCACAAAGGCCGACCTGGATGCGATCATGCGTCTTGGCGAAGGCACCATGCAGCCCTACAACCGCTCCAGCACGCAGATCTACATCACGGCGGTGCAGATCTCCAGCGACAAGACAAACCCGCGCGCCAAGGTCGTCTGGTCGCGCAAGGCCATCGGCACCACCACCTCGGCCCACACGGCCCCGGACACCGACATCACCACGTCGATCCCGACCAAGCTGTTGATCGCCGATACGTTCCTGATCCGCGTCGAGACCAAGCTCGATTACAAGCCGGTGCTCACCTGGAACTCTTCGCAGAAGGCAAACCTCGGCCTGACCTCGGCCTTCGACAATATCGCGATGGATGAAACCTACCATCTGCGGCCGCGCATGAGTGTCACCATTCCCTGCGGCGACTGCTGACCTCACAGAACAGCGGGAGGCGGCCTTCACGGTCTTCCCCGCCACCGTTTGATGACCCGCCCGGCCCGGCCGCGGCGGGTCATTCCGCTTCGAGCAGCGCCTGCAAGGCTTCGCTGGCCGACGCATAGTCGATCGGGGCGACAGGCCTGAACCCGCCGGGGTGGCGCGGCGAAAGTGCTTCCAGCACGTCAGGCTTGGTGGCGGCCAAGCCGGTCAGCATGGCAGCAAGCGCCTTTCGGGCCTGCGGGTCCAGCGAGCGGCGCACCGCGTGGGGACCGAAAGCCAGCACCGGACCGCGCCAGGCAATCGTCCGGGCCGTTGTGGCCTGCCCGAGCGCGTCCAGCCGGGCGACGGTGCCAGAGGCGTCCTTGTCGCCTGCTGCATCCGTGGCCAGCCAGCCGACCATGCCGTCGGCCTGTCCGGCGGCAAACAGCGCTTCGGCCTCCTCGGCCGTCGCGACCGCGCGGGGGCGGAATTTCGGAACGTCCGGCCCCTTGCCCAGAAAGGCTGCAGGTCCGGCAAGCGATAGCTGGACGGCTGCAACGGCGACTTCCGGCACCTCGCCACCGGGCAAGCCGCTGCGCAGCAGCAGCACAGCGCGCAGGCCGGTTGCGCCATCCTGCCCGACCGGGGCTGCCAAAGGCTCGACGCACTCGCAAAGGCGCGCGGCGGCTGCATAGGCGAGAGCCGAGTAGACCGCATATTCGATGCGGCCGGATGCCTGTGCATCGACGAGGGCCGGATAGTCCTTTGCCACGAAGATTTCGACCGGCATGCGCAGGGTTTGGGAGAAGGTTTCGCGAACAAGTTCCAAGCCCGGCAGGGCACGCTCGCCGGACGGCGACACCAGCCCGATACGAAATGTGCCGATGTCGGTGCGCCAGTCCGCCAGAGCCGGGGCTGCCACCGTTGCGGCCAGCAGGGTGCCTGCGAGAAGCCGGCGCATCCGGCGAAGGAGTGATGTCATCGGTCCCGCCCCCGCGGCTCGCATGATCGTGCCCGCGATCATGGTGCAACATGGTTTCCGAATTGCCAACAGGCAGGTGTGGGCCTACATGATGGCCGTCATAGCTGGGAACGAGCACAGGATGAAGCGCGCCTTTCTCTTCGTCATGGATTCTGTCGGCATCGGCGGCTCGGCCGATGCCGCGCGGTTCGGCGACATGGGTTCCGACACGGTCGGCCATATCGCCGCCGAATGCGCCGCCGGGCGCGGCGGGCGCAAGGGTCTGCGCAGCGGGCCGCTCACCGTTCCCAACATGGTGGCGCTCGGCCTCGGGCAGGCTTGCCGCATTGCCACCGGCACGGTTCCGCCCGGCCTGGAGGGCGGGACTTACGGCTTCTTCGCGGCAGCGCAGGAGGTTTCCAGCGGCAAGGACACACCATCCGGCCATTGGGAAATGGCGAGCGTGCCGGTTCTCTTCGACTGGGGCTATTTCCCGGACACGCCAAACTCCATTCCCGCCGCGCTGCTGGAGCCTGCCTTCGCGGAGGCCGGTGTGGATGGCTGGCTGTGCAATGCGCATTATTCCGGAACCCAGGTTCTCGCCGATTTCGGGCTGGAGCATCTGCGCAGCGGAAAGCCGATCGTTTACACCTCGGCCGATTCCGTCATCCAGATAGCCGCCCACGAGGAGCATTTCGGCCTGCAAAGGCTCTACGACCTGTGCGCGGCCGTCCGGCGGCAAGCCGACACATGGAATGTCGGCCGGGTCATCGCGCGTCCCTTCCTTGGCGAGACGCCGGAAACCTTCGTCAGAACGGCAGCGCACCGCAAGGACCTCGCCGTGCCGCCCCATGAGCCCACCCTGCCCGACCGGGTGGTGGCTTCCGGTCACCGCTGCCTCGCCGTTGGCAAGATCGGCGACATTTTTGCCCATCGCGGCATTTCCAGCCTGCGCAAGGCGTCCGGCAACATGGCCATGTTCGACGAGGCGCTGACAGCCATGGGCGAAGCGGGCGACGGCGATTTCGTCTTTGCCAATTTCGTCGATTTCGACAGCGAATACGGCCACCGGCGCGATGTGCCTGGCTATGCGGCGGCGCTGGAAGCCTTTGACCGCCGCCTGCCGGAAGCGCTGGCCCTGCTGCAACCGGGCGACCTTTTCATCCTGAGCGCCGACCATGGCAATGACCCGACCTGGCGCGGCACGGACCATACACGCGAGCGGGTTGCGGTCATCGGCACCGGGCCGGGCCTGTCGGGCGCCGATTGCGGGCTGCGCGCCAGTTTCGCCGATATCGGCGAAACGATTGCCGCGCATCTCGGCCTTGCGCCGGGCGCGCACGGGGCATCCTTTTACAGCCGGTTGGCCGCCGATGCCTGAATTGCCCGAGGTCGAGACCGTCCGGCGAGGGCTGGCGCCGGTCATGGAGGGCGCGCGGCTCGCCCGGCTGGAACTGCGCCGCGCCGATCTGCGCTTTCCCTTTGCCCCCGGCTTTGCCGATGCGCTCGAAGGCGCGCGCATCACCGCGCTCGGGAGGCGGGCCAAATACCTGCTGATCCATTTCGACAACGGACAGGCCGTGATCGCCCATCTGGGCATGTCAGGCTCGTTCCGCATCGAGGCTGAAGGCGGCAGCAGCGTGCCCGGTGTCTTCCATCACGACCGGTCCAGGGATGCCCGCCACGACCATGTGGTGTTTCATCTCGACCGTCCCGACGGGCGATTCACCGTCACCTACAACGACCCGCGCCGCTTCGGCTTCATGCTGCTGGCCCGGGAAGAGGAACTGGCAGCGCACCCCTCGCTCTGCGGCCTCGGGCTGGAGCCGACGGGCAATGCGCTGGGCGGCGAGGAACTTGCCGCGATGATGGCCGGCCGCCACACACCGCTCAAGGCTGCTCTGCTCGACCAGTCGCTGATCGCCGGGCTCGGCAACATCTACGTCTGCGAGGCGCTGTGGCGCGCGCGTCTGTCTCCCCGGCGCAGCGCGGGAACGCTGGCCACGCGGACCGGGAAACCGGCGAAAGCTGCGGATCGCCTTGCCGATGCGATCCGGTCCGTCATTGCCGAAGCCATCGAGGCGGGCGGCTCGTCGCTGCGCGATCACCGGCAGGCGGACGGCTCGCTTGGCTATTTCCAGCACTCCTTTTCCGCCTATGACCGGGAAGGCCATGCCTGCCCCAGGCCCGGCTGCCGCCACGCGATCCGGCGGATTGTGCAATCGGGCCGTTCGACTTTCTATTGCCCCGCCTGCCAGCGCTGACTAAAAAGCGCTGACAAGGTCCCAGCGCCGCGGTGCCGGGCCCCAGCTTTTCCCTTCGGAGGACACCATGGCCTATGAAACGATCCTGACCGAAACACGCGGCAAGGTCGGCCTCATCACGCTGAACCGGCCCAAGGCGCTCAATGCGCTGAATCTGACCGTCATGGACGAGGTCTGCACCGCGCTGGAAGCCTTCGATGCCGACGCCAAGATCGGTGCCGTCGTGCTGACCGGCTCGGAAAAGGCCTTCGCGGCGGGCGCCGACATCAAGGGCATGCAGCCTCTGACCTTCAAGGACACGTTCTCGATGGACATGTTCGCCGGCTGGGACCGGGCCAAGCGCATCCGCAAGCCCGTCATCGCAGCTGTGGCCGGCTATGCGCTGGGCGGCGGTTGCGAACTGGCCATGCTGTGCGATTTCATCATCGCCGGCGACAATGCCAAGTTCGGCCAGCCGGAAATCACCCTCGGTGTCATTCCCGGCATGGGTGGCTCCCAGCGCCTGACCCGCTTTGTCGGCAAGTCCAAGGCGATGGACATGTGCCTGACCGGCCGGATGATGGATGCCGAGGAGGCCGAGCGGTCCGGACTGGTGTCGCGGGTCGTGCCGGTTGGTGATCTCGTCGACGAAGCCGTCAAGGCGGCCGAAAAGATCGCAGGCTTCTCCATGCCGGCCGTCATGATGGTGAAGGAAGTGGTCAACCGGGCCTACGAGACGACGCTCGCCGAGGGTCTCCAGTTCGAGCGCCGGGTGTTCCACTCCACGTTCGCTCTCGACGACCAAAAGGAAGGCATGAGCGCGTTTCTGGAAAAGCGTGCGCCCAATTTCCGCAACGGCTGAGCAGCCTTCACGCAAAGTTCCGATTGGCCCTGATCAGACGTTGACGCGCCAGAAAAGCTGCACTATAAGCCGCGTCAACTGCGGCGGCCCGATGGCCGCCCGAAGTTTTTTCGCGCCCGTCACCACAGGCTCCGGCCTGCGGACGGGCCTTCAGACAGAAGATTGAGAGAGGCATCCATGGCCAACACGACCTCGGCCAAAAAGGCTACGCGCAAGATCGCAGCGCGCACCGCAGTCAACAAGGCTCGCCGTTCGCGCGTCCGCACCTATGTGCGCAAGGTCGAGGAAGCCATCGCTTCCGGTGACAAGGCTGCCGCATCGGCTGCTTTCGCCGCCGTCCAGCCGGAGCTGATGCGTGCCGCCACCAAGGGCGTGCTGCACAAGAACACGGCATCGCGCAAAGTGTCGCGCCTGGCCGCCCGCGTGAAGGCCCTCGCCTGACCACGAGCCACCTCAGGCGTCATTGATCGAGCATTCAGGAACCCGGTGCAGATGCGCCGGGTTTTTCCTTTTTTGATCAGCTATTTCCGATGGGGTGAGGGTTCCGGAAATCGTTAGCCGGCAAGGCCACGGCGCCTTTCCCGGTCTGTTCCGCGGCAGATATTCATTTTTCTTTATACCAAAAAAATTCCTTTTAAATCATATACTTGCGAGAGGTTGTCCACAGACTTTCCCCACAAGGCTGCGGGACAACGACCAGCAGGCGAGTCAAGGGAAAAATATAAAAATTTTTCTTTGCCGGCCGCCGTTTTTTAGCGTTCGCGGAAAGGGCTTGAATCCAATGGGATTCTTCCGGGCACCGGTTGGCGGTGGCGGGAGTCAAGCCCTTTCCGGTGTCCGATTCGTTAAAAAAGGGTTAGCCCCGCCCTTGCCCTTTCCACAGCGTTTTTTGTAGTCTCCAAGCATCGAAGGGGACGGGCCAAACGGCCCAAAAAACCTGAACATCAGCGGTGATTTTCCAGCATTGCAGCGATGCAATGTGTGGTTTTGTGCGCCTGTTCGATCGGCCGGTCAACCGGCCGGACCGACTGCTGCACCGGCCTCCGGCCGGGTCTGCGGCGGATACCTTTCCTGCCCAGCCACAAGCCGGGTCCGGCACATGCTGCGAACGGAAGGGATCACGATGACGAGTGCCTGAGGAACCGGCGGCCGATGCGGCGCCGCCGGAGAGGAATCCTTGTGCCTCGTCAGTGGAAGGGGTGGCAGGCCGGTTATCCGGCCGGCCTGTTTACGAGGGTGGCAATGCGGGCGGCAAGCCGGATTGCCTAATGGGACGAAGGGACCACGGAAGTGATGCAAGGTGCAGCAAGAATGACTGCTGACGGGGCTTACAACCATGTCCCGGCAGCGATGGGGAACGAGGACATGACAGCGAGGGCCGGTCAGGCAGAGAGCGCTTTCGAGCGGGTTCGGGCGCAGCTCAAGGCGCAACTCGGCACGGAAGTTTATTCAAGCTGGTTCGGGCGCATGAAACTGGTGGAGGCTTCACGCTCGGAAATCCGCCTTTCGGTGCCGACGGCTTTTCTGCGCTCGTGGATCAACAACCACTATATTGACCTTGTGACCGAGCTTTGCCGCAAGGAATTTCCCGAGATGATGCGTCTCGACCTGGTGGTCCGCTCGGCGACACGTCCGCTTCGCCCGGTTTCGGAACCGGCCATGGCGGCCGCCCCAGCCAAGACGCAGCGCCTGGTCAAACCGGCCATGGCGCAGGCTGCGGCTTCCACCGCTCCCGTGCCGGCCAACGACCGTCTGGCGCCCCGCCCCGCGGCTGCCCAGCAGAAAGCCAGCCAACCGTCGGTTCTCGGCTCGCCGCTCGATGCCCGCTACACGTTCGACAATTTTGTCGAAGGTCCGGCCAACCGCATCGCGCTTGCCGCCGGCCGTACGGTTGCCGAGTCCGGCTCCGGAGCGGTGCGCTTCAACCCGCTCTTCATCCATGCCTCCGTCGGGCTCGGCAAGACGCACCTGCTGCAGGCGATTGCGAGCGAAGCGCTGCGCGCACGACCGGGGTCGCGCGTCGTCTACCTGACGGCGGAATATTTCATGTGGCGTTTCGCCACTGCCATCCGTGACAATTCGGCCCTGATGCTGAAGGACCAGTTGCGTGACATCGACCTGCTGATCATCGACGACATGCAATTCCTGCAGGGCAAGACGATCCAGAACGAGTTCTGTCACCTGATCAACATGCTGCTCGACAGCGCCAAGCAGGTGGTGATCGCCGCCGACCGGCCTGCCACGGAGCTGGAGTCGCTGGAGCCACGCGTCCGCTCGCGCCTGCTCGGCGGCGTCGCGCTGGAAATGGGCCAGCCGGATTACGAAATGCGGCTGACCATGCTGAAGAACCGGCTTGACGCGGCGCGTGCCGATGATCCGGGCATCGAGATCAGCGAGGACATTCTCTCCCACGTGGCACAGACGGTGGCCGGGTCCGGCCGCGAACTGGAAGGGGCATTCAACCAGCTGCTTTTCCGCCGCTCCTTCGAGCCCGACCTGTCGGTGGACCGCGTAGACGAGCTGCTCGGCCACATCTACCGCTCGGGCGAACCGAAGCGTGTGCGCATCGAGGACATCCAGCGCATCGTGGCGCGGCACTACAACGTGTCGAAGAGCGAGCTGCTCTCCAACCGGCGCACCCGGACCATCGTGAAGCCGCGCCAGGTGGCGATGTACCTGTCCAAGGTTCTCACCCCGCGCTCCCTGCCCGAGATCGGGCGGCGTTTCGGCGGGCGCGACCACACGACGGTGCTGCATGCGGTGCGCAAGATCGAGGACCTGACGGGCGGCGACAACACGCTGGCGCAGGAAATCGAGCTTCTCAAGCGCCTGATCAACGAACAGGCCTGACAGCGGCGGGCCTGAGAAGGAACGCCGTGGCGGGCGCGAGCCTGCCACCGGGAGCGCGCCTCGCGAGGGGGCCGGGCCACGGCCCGGGGTGCGCTCCCTTTTCTGTTGATCCACACCGCGCAAACCCTTGCGCGGGCTTGCCTTGGCAGCCGTTTTCCTGTCTTTTTGCACGACTTGCGAGCCTTGACCGGCTCGCGCGGATGGTTGGGTGTGCCTTGCTGTCCGGGCTGTCACTTTATTGAGCGGGAAATCCAATGCGCGTCACGCTGGAACGGTCGAACCTCCTGAAGTCCCTCAACCACGTCCATCGCGTGGTGGAGCGGCGAAACACGATCCCGATCCTGTCCAATGTGCTGCTGAAGACCGACGGCCAGAGCCTTGAAATGAAGGCGACGGACCTTGACCTGGAAATCACCGAGGCCACGCCCGCGCAGGTGGACCAGGCCGGCGCCACCACCGTGCCCGCACACCTGCTCTACGACATCGTGCGCAAACTGCCGGACGGCTCGGAAGTGATGCTGAAGACGGACGAGGACGGCACCTCGATGTCGGTGATATCCGGCCGGTCGTCCTTCCGCCTGCAATGCCTGCCGCAATCGGACTTCCCGGAACTGACCGCCGGCTCCTTCAGCCACATCTTCCGGCTCGATTCCGCGGCGTTGAAGGGCCTCATCGACAAGACGCAATTCGCCATCTCCACCGAGGAGACCCGCTATTATCTCAACGGCATCTATTTCCATGCCATCGAGGCGGCGGGCCGTCTGAAGCTGCGCGCGGTGGCGACCGACGGCCACCGGCTGGCGCGCGCCGAGATGGAGGCCCCCGCCGGATCGGAAGGCATGCCGGGCGTCATCATTCCGCGCAAGACGGTCGCCGAACTCCAGAAGCTGGTCGACAATCCGGACATCGCCGTGACGACCGAGCTCTCCGACACGAAGATCCGCTTCACCATCGGGTCGGTGATCCTGACCTCCAAGCTGATCGACGGGACCTTCCCGGATTACCAGCGCGTCATCCCGACCGGGAACGACAAGGAAATGATGATCGACCGCGCCGTCTTCGCGCAGGCGGTCGACCGCGTTTCCACGATTTCGTCGGAGCGCGGGCGGGCAGTGAAACTCGCCATTGCGGGCGGGCAGGTGACGCTGACGGTCAATAATCCCGATTCCGGTTCCGCGACCGAAGAGGTCGCCGCCGCCTACGAGGCCGATCCGATCGAGATCGGCTTCAATGCCAAGTACCTGCTCGACGTGACCGGCCAACTGTCCGGTTCGGAAGCCCGCTTCATGCTGGCAGACGCCGGGTCGCCGACGCTGATCTCCGATCCGGCCGATCCCGATGCGCTCTACGTCCTGATGCCGATGCGCGTGTGACCGGAGTGGCGGCATGAGCGCGGATTCCTGGCGCGCCGCCACGCGTCAGCCTTCGCCGCATCCGGCTGACCGACTTCCGCAACTATGAAAGCCTTTCGCTGGATATCGGCCCGGCCCATGTGGTGCTGACGGGCGAGAACGGCGCGGGCAAGACCAACCTGCTGGAGGCCGTTTCCTTCCTGACGCCTCGGCGATGGGCATGCGCCGGGCCGCCTATGACACAGTGGCGCGCGAGGACGCAGGGCTTCGGCATCCACGCGGATGATCGACAGCCTGCTGGGTGAGGCGGAGATCGGCACGGGCACCGCCGAGGCTTGCCGGGCGGCCCGGAAAGCGGGCGGCGCATCCGCATCAACGGCGCGGCCTGCCAAGAGCCGAAGAAGAGTTGCTGGAATGGTTGCGCATCGTCTGGCTCGTCCCTGCGATGGACGGGCTTTTCACCGGACCTGCGGGTGATCGCCGGCGCTTCCTCGACCGCATGGTGCTGGCGATCGACCCGGCGCATGGGCGCCGGCCCTGGATTTCGAGAAGGCCATGCGGGCGCGCAACTGGCTGCTTTCGGAAGACCGGCGCGACGACGGCTGGTTCGAGGCCATCGAGGCCCAGATGGCGGAAACGGAACTGCCATTGCCGCGGCACGCGCACGAGATGGTGCGGCTGCTCGTTGCCATGAACGAGCGCCTGCCGGACGACACGCCCTTCCCCAAGGCCGACATTGCTCTGACCGGCCTGCTGGAGGACCAATGCGGGCAGCGCGCCGCCGTCGACATTGAGGAGGATTACCGCAGCAGCCTGGCAGAAAACCGCTGGCGCGACCGGGCTGCCGGGCGCACGCTGGACGGGCCGCATCGCTCCGATCTCGACGTGCGGCACCGGCCCAAGGCGATGGCCGCCGCGCTCTGTTCCACCGGTGAACAGAAGGCGCTGCTGACCGGCATGGTGCTTTCCCATGCGCGCCTGACCGGCGAGATGGCCGGTATGGCGCCCATCCTTCTGCTGGACGAGATTGCCGCGCATCTGGATTCCGGACGGCGGGCGGCGCTGTTTGAAATCCTCGACAGCCTGAACTGTCAGGCGATCATGACGGGAACGGATGCGAGCCTGTTTGCCGCGCTGTCCGGCCGGGCACACAATTCTTCCGGGTTTCCGCCGGAACGGTGTCGCCGGAAAGTCCGCCTGACAAGGGTGCGTGAAGGGGCTACAAGAGCGCCATGGACCAGACCCTGACCAGTGATGAACTGAAGCGCTATGCCCGCCACATCGTGCTGCCGGAAGTGGGCGGTGCCGGCCAGCAGAGGCTGAAAGCCGCGCGCGCGCTGGTGATCGGTGCGGGCGGCCTTGGTGCGCCCCCGTCTGCAATATCTGGCCGCTGCCGGGGCCGGCACGCTCTCGGTCGTTGATGACGATGCCGTTTCGCTTTCCAATCTCCAGCGCCAGGTGATCCACGATACGGCGTCAATCGGACGTCCGAAGGTGGAGAGCGTGGCCGGTGCGATCAAACGCATCAACCCCCATGTGCGGGTGGAACCCCATGCGGTGCGGCTTACCCCGGACAATGCGGCAGAGTTGCTGGCGGGCCATGATGTGGTGGTGGACGGATCGGACAATTTCGCCTTCGCGGTATCTGGCCGCCGATAGCTGTGCTGCGCTGAAGATCCCGCTGGTGACGGGCGCGGTCGGGCGCTTCGACGGTTCGCTGACCGTCCTGATGCCGCTATGCGAATCGGCCGGACGGCACATACTTCGGCCGTCCTACCGTGATCTCTTTCCTGCCCGCCGCCGGACGGCGCGGTGCCCGCCTGCGCCGAAGCCGGGGTGCTGGGCGCGCTGACCGGCGTCATCGGCACCCTGCAGGCCATGGAGGCAATCAAGCTCATCACCGGCATCGGCGAGCCGTTGCTCGGGCGCCTGCTGCTCTATGACGCGCTTTCGGCGCGCTTCGAGACAATCCGCTACCGGGCGGGCCCGCGCGCCTGATGGCGCTGCATCTGACAGAGCGGGAACGGGCCATCGCGGCAGGCGAAGCGGGCGAGGCCGCGGCAATCGCCATGCGCCTTGTCGCCGAAACCGCGCGGCTGATGGGTGCGCAGCGGCTCATCCCCGTCGCCTCGGCCCATATTGACGGCGCGCTCTATCACGGCCCGTCGGGCACGCTGTTCGCCGAGCGGCTGGTGGAGGGTGGCGGCAGGGCCGCAGTGCGCGCGACGCTCAATGTCGGCGCGCTGGACCTGACCGGCTGTTCGCGCCAACGGCTGGACGGCGAAGACCGCGCCATGGCGGCGCGGATGATGCGGGCCTATCGCGCGCTTGGCTGCGAACCGACATGGACCTGCGCGCCCTACCAGGCAGGGCACCGGCCGCAAGCCGGAACGGATGTCGCCTGGGGCGAGAGCAATGCGGTCGTGTTCTGCAATTCGGTGCTCGGCGCACGCACCAACCGCTATGGTGACTTTCTCGACATTGCGTGCGCCATTTCCGGCCGCGCCCCGGACTACGGGCTGCACCGGCCGGAAAACCGCCGCGCCACCTTCGTCTTCGACCTGTCGGCCATGCCCGGCGCCCTGCAGGCGGAGGCGTCGGTCTGGCCGGTGCTGGGCGCACTGTATGGGCGGCTGGCGGGTGAGCGCGTGGGTGTCATCACAGGCGTTTCCAGCCACCCCGGCGAGGATGCGCTGAAGGCCTTCGGTGCGGCGGCCGCTTCGTCGGGCGCGGTCGGCCTGTTCCACATGGCGGGCGTGACTCCGGAAGCGCCAGACGCTGAAACGGCCCTGGGTGGCGCGCGTCCCGGCGAGATGATCCGGCTTGATGCCAAGGCGTTCCGGGAAGCCCGCAACGCGCTTTCGACGGTGACGCCTGACAGACGCATCGACGCGGTAGCCATTGGCAGCCCGCATTTGTCCGCAGATGAGTTGGGCATGCTGGAGACGCTCATTGCCGGGCGAAGGCTGGCTGTGCCGCTTTACGCCTGCACGGGGCGCCATTCGCTGGCCATGTTGGGAGGTGAGCGGCGCAAGGCGCTGGAGGCCTTGGGCGTGATCGTCGTTGCAGACACCTGCGTCGTCGTCACGCCAATCCTCCCGGAGACAGGCAACGGCGTGCTGATGACCAATTCGGGCAAGTTTGCCCATTATGCGCCCGGCAATACGGGCTACGGCGTCGTCTTCGGATCCCTCGCCGATTGCGTGGAAAGCGCGGTGACGGGCCGGATCACCTTCCTGCCGGGGGTTCCATGGAGCTGACAGGCGATATCCTTGTTGCCGGTGCGTCGGGCGAAGGTCCGGCACTGGTACTGTCTGCGCCAGTGAGCTTCTGGGGCGGGGTCGACCCGAAGACGGGGCTGATCGCTGATGTGCGTCATCCCGAGCACGGCGCCTGCATTTCCGGCGCTGTGCTGTTCCTGCCGGGAACGATCGGCTCGTCGTCTGCCTCGGCTGTGCTGATGGAGCTGGTCTACAACGGGAAGGCCCCGGCGGCGCTGGTGATGGACCGGCCGGATGCCATCCTGCTGCTCGGCCTGCTGACAGCCCGCGAGATGGGCTGGGAAATTCCCATGGCAATGCGGCTGGATGCGGCGGAGCATCCGCAATTCGCGGGCAAGACCGTGCAAGCCGGAAGCGGCGGCACACTGACCGCCGCCCCGTGACGCCTCACATCTGCGAGGGCAGCACGCGATCCGGCGGGCGGTGGCCATCGGCCAGCGTGCGGATGTTGATGATGACCTTCTCGCCCATGTCGATGCGGCCTTCGATGGTGGCCGAGCCCATATGCGGCAGGACGACGAGCTTGCCCTTTTCGACGAGCTTCATCAGGCGGGAATCCACCGCCGGTTCATGCTCGAACACGTCGAGACCGGCACCCGACAGGTGGCCGCTTTCCAGCGCACCGGCCAGCGCATTGCTGTCGATGATCTCGCCGCGTGCGGTGTTGACCAGATAGGCGCCGGGCTTCATCAGCTCCAGCCTGCGGGCAGACAGCAGGTGGAAAGTGGCCGGTGTCGAAGGGCAGTTGACCGAGATGATGTCCATGCGCGCGAGCATCTGGTCGAGGCTGTCCCAGTAGGTCGCTTCGAGCGCGGTTTCGATGGAAGGGGCCACACGGTGGCGGTTGTGATAGTGGATCGACAGGCCGAAGGCCTTGGCGCGGCGCGCAACCGCCGTGCCGATGCGGCCCATGCCGACAATACCGAGGCGCTTGCCGTGGATGCGGTGGCCCAGCATCCAGGTGGGTGACCAGCCCTGCCAGTGGGCATTGCCCTTGAGCACATCGGCGCCTTCCACAAGGCGGCGGGGCACGGCCAGCATCAGCGCCATGGTCATGTCGGCGGTGTCCTCATTGAGGACGTTGGGCGTGTTGGTCACGTAGATGCCGCGCCTGGCGGCGGCGGCCACTTCGATGTTGTCGACGCCGTTGCCGTAATTGGCGATCAGTTTGAGGTTCGGGCCGGCCTGCTCGATCAGCGCGGCATCGATGCGGTCGGTGATCGTCGGGACCAGCACGTCTGCATCCTTCATGGCGGCCAGCAATTCGGGCTGGGTCATGGGACGGTCTTCGGTGTTCAGGCGTGTATCGAAGAGCTCACGCATGCGCGTTTCCACCGCATCGGGGAGTTTGCGTGTGACAACCACGAGCGGTTTCTTCTTGCCTGACATCGTTTCCTCGCGCTGCGGAGCTGAAATTGAGACCTCTTTAACCAAGACGGGCCAAACTGCAAAGCGTGCCTGTCCCGCGACTTGTGTATCAAGCGGCAGGTTTGAAGACAAAGGAAAACGGCCCAGAAGCGCATGCCGGAAAGGCAGGCGTGAGGGCCCGAGCGTAACGGGTACGGGTTTCATGCGTTTCACGGGTCTTGCCGCGGCGGCTTTGGTCATCATGACGGCAGGGGGCACCGGTTTGCCCCGTGCGCAAGCAGGCGAGGCCCAGGCGGCCGTGGTTGGCCCGAGCGGTTTGCCGCTGCCACGCTTCGTCAGCCTGAAATCCGGCAAGGTGAACATGCGCGTCGGACCGGGTCGCGACTATTCGGTCGACTGGACCTACATGCGGCCGGGACTGCCCATCGAGATCATCCAGGAATACGACAACTGGCGGCGCATCCGCGATGCCGAAGGCACGGAAGGCTGGGTGTTCCAGTCGCTGCTGTCGGGCAAGCGCACCGCGGTTGCCGCGCCGTGGCAGGCGGGAAGCGATGGCATGCTGGCACTGCGCAGCAAACCGGGCGCTGACAGCAAGCGCGTCGCCTCCATCGAACCGGGTGCACAGGGCGAGGTGATGTCCTGCACCGGTGACTGGTGCCGGGTGAATTTCTCCGGCCACAAGGGCTGGATGGAGCAGGCGCAATTGTGGGGCGTCTATCCCGGCGAAAAGATCGAGGATTGATACCGGCGGCACGCCCGGTCCCGAGCATCGGGCCGGCAATGCCCTGTTTTTTCCGCATAATCCGAACGGCCAAGCAAACAGGCTTTGCCGTTTCGCTCGGTTTCCTATAGGTCGTCTATGACAAAGAGGCCCTTTGCGGGCCGGATTGGTCATGGGCCGGTGACGCGTCGCTGACGGTTTCCGGCCCGCTGCCATCCGTGCTAGGAGTGGGCGAATACTGGAAGACGGGACGACACGATGAGCGAACGCAAGACGAGCTTCGATTACGAGGACCTGCTGGCCTGCGGCCGTGGCGAGCTTTTCGGGCCCGGCAATGCGCAATTGCCCGCACCGCCCATGCTGATGTTCGACCGCATCACCGGGATTTCCGAAGACGGCGGCGAGCATGGCAAGGGCTTCATCCGCGCCGAACTGGACGTGAAGCCGGACCTGTGGTTTTTCCCCTGCCATTTCATTGGCAACGAAATCATGCCCGGTTGCCTGGGCCTTGATGCCATGTGGCAACTGACGGGTTTCTTCCTCGGCTGGCTGGGCGAACCGGGCTATGGCATGGCGCTCTCCACGGGTGAGGTAAAGTTCAAGGGCATGGTGACGCCCAAGACCAAGCTTGTGGAATACGGCATCGACTTCAAGCGCGTGATGCGCGGCCGTCTGGTGCTTGGCATCGCCGATGGCTGGCTGAAGGCCGACGGCGAGAAAATCTACACGGCAACCGACCTGAAGGTCGGCCTGTCGAAGGAAAAGGCGGGCGCGTAAGCGCGCAATCCAGCGAGGAAGCAGCATGAGACGCGTGGTTGTAACCGGCATCGGTATCGTATCGTCCATCGGCAACAATGTGGGCGATGTCACCGCCTCCTTGCGCGAGGCGAAATCAGGCATCACCAAGGCGCAGGACTTCGCCGATCACGGCTTCCGCTGCCAGGTCTGGGGCCGCCCGGACATCGACACCTCGGAAATGGTGGACCGCCGCGCCATGCGCTTCCTGTCGGAAGGCGGGTCGTGGAACCATGTGGCGATGCTGCAGGCGATTGCCGATTCCGGGCTGGAGGAAAGCGACATTTCCGATGAGCGTACCGGTATCGTGATGGGATCGGGCGGCGCATCGACCCGCATCATCGTGGATGCCGCCGCGATCACCGAAAAGAACAACAGCCCGAAGCGCATTGGCCCGTTTGCGGTGCCGAAGGCCATGAGTTCGACGGCTTCGGCAACGCTGGCCACCTGGTTCAAGATCCATGGCGTGAACTATTCCATTTCGTCGGCCTGCTCCACCTCGGCGCACTGCATCGGCAATGCCGCCGAGCTGATCCAGTGGGGCAAGCAGGATGTGATGTTTGCGGGCGGTCACGAAGACCTCGACTGGACGATGTCGAACCTGTTCGACGCGATGGGCGCGATGTCATCGAAGTACAACGACACGCCGTCCACCGCCTCCCGCGCCTATGACGTGAACCGCGACGGCTTCGTGATTGCCGGCGGCGCGGGCGTCGTCGTGCTTGAAGAACTGGAGCACGCCAAGGCGCGCGGCGCGAAAATCTATGCCGAACTGGTCGGTTACGGCGCCACTTCAGACGGCTACGACATGGTGGCGCCGTCGGGCGAAGGTGCCATCCGCTGCATGCGCCAGGCGCTGGCAACCGTGGACGGCAAGGTTGACTATATCAACACGCACGGCACCTCCACACCGGTGGGGGACAGCAAGGAGATCGGCGCGATCCGCACGGTCTTCGGCGAGGACATGCCCTTCATCGGCTCCACCAAGTCGCTGACCGGCCATTCGCTGGGTGCGGCGGGCGTGCAGGAAACCATCTACTCCCTGCTGATGATGCAGAACGACTTCATGGCCGAGAGCGCCCACATCCAGGAAATGGACCCGGAATTTGCCGGTGCGCCGATCCTCACCAGCCGCCGCGACGGCGCCTTTGACACGGCGCTGTCCAATTCGTTCGGCTTCGGCGGAACCAATGCGACGCTGGTTTTCCAGCGCTACAACGGCTGAGGCGACTGGTCATGACCGCTTTGATGCAGGGCAAGCGCGGGCTCATCATGGGCGTCGCGAACAACCATTCGATCGCCTGGGGCATCGCCCAGAAACTGGCAGAACAGGGCGCTGAACTGGCCTTCACCTATCAGGGTGAGGCCTTTGGCAAGCGCGTGAAGCCGCTGGCCGATTCCGTGGGTGCAAAACACCTGCTGCCCTGCGATGTGGAGGACACGGCCAGCGTTGACGGCGTGTTCGATACGCTGGCCACCGACTGGGGCAAGCTGGACTTCATCGTCCATGCCATCGGCTTTTCCGACCGCAACGAGCTGAAGGGACTTTACGCAGACACCAGCCGCGAAAACTTCGTGCGGACCATGGTGATCTCGTGCTTCTCGTTTACCGAAATCGCGCGCAAGGCCGCTGCGCTGATGCGCGACGGCGGCTCCATGATCACGCTGACCTATGCGGGATCGACCCGCGTGATGCCCAACTACAACGTGATGGGTGTCGCCAAGGCGGGGCTTGAGGCGTCGGTGCGCTATCTGGCCAACGACTACGGGCCGCAGGGCATTCGCGTGAACGCCATCTCCGCCGGTCCGGTGCGCACACTGGCGGGCGCGGGCATCGCGGATGCGCGGTTCATGTTCAACTATCAGGCTCGCAATGCGCCGCTCCGCCGCACGGTGGACATTCATGAAGTCGGCAATTCCGCGCTCTACCTGCTCAGCGACCTGTCGTCGGGCGTGACCGGCGAAATCCATTATGTGGACTCGGGTTACAACATCGTTTCCATGCCTTCGATGGAAGAGCTGAAGCGCATGGAAGACGGCCGCGACCCGGCCTGACGTCTGGCCGGATGCCGGCATTTTAGGATTTCGCTAACCACATCAGCAGGCGAAATATTTAACGCGTGCTCCCCTATTGTATCCACAAAGGGGAACCACGCATGATTCCGACCAACAATCCGCGCCGGTCACGGACGTTCAGGGCCATCACGATCGCTGCATCGGGCCTGGGCAGCCTGCTGCTCGGATTGTGGGCCATGCGCAGCGGACTGATGGACGGGATGGGCGAATTGCCCCCGCCTGTTTTCGGCGCCGTGATTGGCGGCCTGTGCGCCGTTGCAGCAAGCCTTGCAGCCATGTCCTTTTTTGCCGGCGTGGACGAATCGGAAGCTTTTGTGAACCGCGAGACCAACGTGGACAAGCTGACCGGCTTCCACACACGCGTGGCCATGATCGGCCGGATCGCCGATGCCACCGCCAGCGTGCTGAAGACCGGCAAGCCGGTCTATCTCTTCGACATCGACATCGACCGCTTCAAGCAGATCAACGATGCCATCGGATACCAGCAGGGTGACCAGCTGATCCGCGCCTTCGGCAAGCGGCTGCGAGACCAGTTTCCGGGCGAAGTGGAAATCGGGCGCATGGGCGCCGGAGAGTTCGTGATCCTGATCCCCGACGAGCTGATGACCACTTCTGTCGAGGACATGATAGAAGGTCTGCTCGACACGATGATGGAGCCCTACCAGCTGACCAATCACACCCAGGCCGTCAACCTTTCGGCCGGCGTCGTGGCGATGCCCAAGGACGGCCGCGATCCGATCGTGCTGTTGCGCCGCTCCAACCTGGCGCTGCAACGCGCGCGCGCTTCCGGCATCGGCACCTGGTCCATCTTCCATCCGGAAATGAGCCGCGTGGCCGACTATCGCCAGTGGATCGAGGGTGAATTGTCCATTGCCATGCGCCGTGGCGATTTCGACCTGCACTACCAGCCGCAGCTTGACCTGGCGAGCGGTCGCATTGTCGGCTATGAAGCGCTGCTTCGCTGGCGGCATCCCGAGCGCGGCATGATCCCGCCGTCCGAATTTGTGCCGGTCGCCGAGGAATCGGGCATGATCGTCCAGCTTGGCGAATGGGTCTTGCGGCGCGGTTGCCGGGATGGCGTCAAGCTTCCCGACGACACCTACGTGGCCATCAACCTGTCGCCGACCCAGTTCATGGCCGGCAATTTCGTGGAGTTGGTTTCGAGCGCGCTGGCGGAAGCTGGCCTGCCCGCCCACCGGCTCGAACTGGAAATCACTGAAACGGCCATGACCCATGACCGGGCCAAGGCAGCCAAGCTGCTGAAGGACCTGTCCGACATGGGCGTGTCCATCGCCATCGACGATTTCGGCACCGGCTATTCCAACCTCAGCTACCTGATGGACTTCACCTTCAAGAAGCTGAAGATCGACCGGTCCTTCGTCAGCCGCCTGGAAAACGACGACAATTCCGGCGCCGTGGTCTCGACCATCCGTCGGCCTGTCGCGCGCGCTTGGCGCCCATACGCTTGCCGAGGGCGTGGAAACGGAACGTCAGGCCGTGTTGCTGCGGGCGGCCGGTTGCGATGCGGTCCAGGGTTACTATTACGGCAAGCCGGCTCCGCTGGTGGCCAATCTTGCTGAATCCCAGAGCCAGAAGGCAGCGGGCACGCTGCACTGACCTGTCAGCGCGTGGCGCGGATCACCTTGTAGGTGCGGTCCTCGGCCACCATGCTCACCTTGCGAAAGCCGGCTGAAAGCGCTGCCTCATAGGGCAGTTGCCGGTTTGCGACCAGCAACAGGGTGCCACCCGGCTTGCAGGCATCCGACGCGGTGCGGATGATCGCCTGCCCCAGGCCCGGCTCCGCAGCCCGGCCCGTGTGGAAGGGCGGGTTCATGACGATCACGTCATAGGCGCGCGCGACCTTTTCGCGGGCAAGGTCAGCCCAGTGGAAGGAGACCCTGCCGCCCAGGCCCGCAAGGTTCTGGCGCGCGGCATCAAGCGCGTCGTGGTCAGCTTCGAACAGGTCGACAGAGGATATGCCCTGTGCTCGCTCCGTCAGTTCGGCGGAGAGATAGCCCCATCCGGAACAGAAATCTGCCGCCCTGCCCTTCAGATCGGCCGGGAGGTGCCCGGCCAGCAGGCGCGAACCCGCATCCACCCGGTCATGGGAAAACATGCCCGGCGCCGTACGGAACCGTCCTTCGACCAGATTTTCCTCCGCCGGTGGCAGGAAGATGTGCTCGCTGGCACGGTCATCGGGCCTGCGGAACATCATGGCGAGGCCATGGTGCTTGGCAGCCGTTTCGAGTTCGAGCCCGGCAGCCTTGAGGCGCTTGGCGAAGCTCTGGACCCCTTCCGTCTTGCCCCCCGCCACAACCACCGGCGCGCCCGGTTTCAGGCGGGAAACAGCCTCCCATAGCCAGCTCTCATTCTGGCCGCGATGGCGGCCGAGAAGGATCAGCGCGCCGTCAAACCGTTCACCGGATGCTTCCGGCCAAACGGGGGTGACATCGAAGCCGGAGCGGGCCAGCGCATCGTGATCGGGTTTGAAGGGCTGGACCAGCTTGAGTGATGCGCCAAACCCCTGTGGCAGCGCGAGACCAGCACCGATGCCTGCCACGATCCAGCGGCCAGAGGCGGGCAGGTCCACCATGCCGGAGGAATAGGCGTGGAACAGGGTTTTCAGGCTGTCGCTGCTCATATGCGGTTTTGCCTTTCAGGAAAAAGGCGCGGCTGGAGACCAGCCGCGCCTGCATTCATTTCAGGCCGTGACGAGCCGGTTATTCGGCGTCGTCGTTCTTCTCGCGCTTCTCGCGGACGATTTCCTGGCCGGTCTCCTGGTCGACGACCTTCATGGAGAGACGGACCTTGCCGCGCTCGTCGAAGCCCATCAGCTTGACCCAGACCTTGTCGCCTTCCTTGACGACGTCCGTCGTCTTGGCAACGCGGTCGGCGGCGAGCTGCGAGATGTGCACGAGGCCGTCACGCGGGCCGAAGAAGTTCACGAAGGCACCGAAGTCGGCGGTCTTGACGACCGTGCCCTGGTAGATCTCGCCCACTTCCGGCTCGGCCACGATGGAGTGGATCCACTTGCGGGCCGCCTCGATCTCCTTGGCGTTGGACGAGGCGATCTTGATCGTGCCGTCATCGTCGATGTTGATCTTGGCGCCGGTCTTTTCCACGATCTCGCGGATGACCTTGCCGCCGGAACCGATCACGTCGCGAATCTTGTCGGTCGGGATGTTCATCACTTCGATGCGCGGGGCGAACTCGCCCAGTTCCGAGCGGCCCTCGGTGATGGCATTGGCCATTTCGCCCAGGATGTGCAGGCGGCCGTCCTTGGCCTGGCCGAGCGCAACCTGCATGATCTCCTCGGTGATGCCATCGATCTTGATGTCCATCTGGAGCGAGGTGATGCCCTTGGCGGTGCCGGCGACCTTGAAGTCCATGTCGCCAAGGTGGTCCTCGTCACCGAGAATGTCGGAGAGGACGGCGAAACGGTCGCCTTCCTTGATGAGGCCCATGGCGATGCCGGCAACCGGGGCAGCCAGCGGAACGCCGGCATCCATCAGCGCCAGCGAGGTGCCGCAGACGGTGGCCATGGAGGACGAACCGTTGGATTCGGTGATCTCCGAGACGACGCGCAGCGTGTAGGGGAACTGGTCGGCGGCAGGCAGCATCGGGCGGATGGCGCGCCATGCCAGCTTGCCGTGACCGATTTCGCGGCGGCCGGGCGAACCCATGCGGCCGGTCTCGCCCACCGAATAGGGCGGGAAGTTGTAATGGAGCATGAAGCGCTCCTTGTAGGTCCCCGTCAGGCTGTCGACGAACTGTTCGTCCTCGCCAGTGCCGAGCGTGGCAACGACGATGGCCTGCGTCTCACCGCGGGTGAACAGCGACGAGCCGTGCGTGCGCGGCAGGATGCCGACTTCCGAGACGATCTTGCGCACCGTCGACAGGTCACGGCCGTCAATGCGGCTCTTGGTGTCGAGGATGTTCCAGCGGACGATCTTGGCCTGCAGCGACTTGAAGACCGTACCGATCTGCTCACCGGTCCACTTGGCATCTTCGCCCTCGGCCGGCGTGAAGGCGGCCTTCACCTTGGCCTTGGCGGCATCAACGGCCACGTAGCGCTTCTGCTTGTCGACGATCTTGTAGGCGTCGCGCAGGTCGCTCTCGGCAACCTTCAGCATCTCGGCTTCGAGATCGGCGAGGCTTTCGGGATGGAAGTCGCGCGGCTCCTTGGCGGCCACTTCGGCCAGCTTGATGATGGCGCCGATGACCGGCTGGAACGACTTGTGGCCGAACATGACGGCGCCGAGCATGATGTCCTCGGGAAGCTCCTGGGCTTCCGATTCCACCATCAGCACGGCTTCGGTGGTGCCGGCGACAACGAGGTCGAGCTTGCTTTCCGGCATCACGTCAATGGACGGGTTCAGCACGAATTCGCCATCGACATAGCCGACGCGCGCGCCACCGATCGGGCCCATGAAGGGCACGCCGGAAAGCGTGAGGGCGGCCGAGGCGGCGATCATGGACAGGATGTCCGGGTTGTTTTCGAGGTCATGCTGCACGACGGTGATGATCACCTGCGTGTCGTTCTTGTAGCCGTCCACGAAGAGCGGGCGGATCGGGCGGTCGATCAGGCGGGAGACCAGCGTCTCGTTCTCGCTTGGGCGGCCTTCACGCTTGAAGAAGCCGCCGGGGATCTTGCCGGCTGCAAACGCCTTTTCCTGGTAGTTCACGGTGAGCGGGAAGAAATCCTGGCCGGGCTTCGGCTCCTTGGCGGAGACGACGGTGGCCAGCACCACGGTCTCGCCATAGGTGGCAAGCACGGCACCGTCTGCCTGGCGGGCGATCTTGCCCGTTTCCAGGATCAGCGGGCGGCCGCCCCATTCGATTTCAACCTTGTGTTCAGAAAACATGTCTTGTCCTTTGCGTGTGAAACGGCGCGCACCCCCATGAAGCCGGTGCGGCGGCGTTTCGCGTTCTCTTGGCGGACGAGCCACGGGCAAGACAACGGGAGGCTCGTTTCAGGCACGGCACCGGCCGCGCGAGCATCCTGCAATCCTGCCCCATGACCTGTCCCATGGGCGAAGCTGCGGCGTATTTCACTGACGCGGCAGCTACGGGTGGGCCCGTTGAACGGGTCCCAAATCACGAAAAACCGGCCGATGGCGGACCACCGGCCGGAACTGTCTCGACTTAGCGGCGGATGCCCAGCTTGCCGATCAGGGTCTGGTAGCGGGCCTCGTCCTTGCCCTTGAGATAATCAAGGAGGCTGCGGCGCTGCGACACCAGGGCAAGGAGGCCACGACGGGAGTGGTTGTCCTTCTTGTGACCCTTGAAGTGTTCGGTCAGGTTGTTGATCCGCTCGGTCAGGATGGCCACCTGCACTTCCGGCGAACCGGTGTCATTGGCGGCGGTGGCATATTCCTTGATGAGCTGCTGCTTGCGTTCAGCGGTAATCGACATCGTACATCCTTTCGAAAGAGGAGATCGGGACGCCCAGGGCCGGGATGCCGTCCAGCGCGGGCCATGAATATCAGGCGCAACTGCGCGAGATGGCGGGCGTATAATCCAATTCTCGCACAATTGAAAGCCCTGTGTCTGAAAGCCCCGCCTCCGGCCGGCCCGAAAGGCTCAGGCGCCCGCAGGCGCAGCGCGCGGACCGGACATGGCGAGCAGCGCCGCGCCCAGCACACCCGAAGCAACCGATCCGGCCAGGACGCCTAGCTTCACCGCCTGGGTCATGGCGGGCTCTTCCGGGAAGGCCAGGAAGCCGATGAAGAGGCTCATCGTGAAGCCGACGCCGCACAACAGGCTGACGCCGTAGATCTGCGCCCAGTTCGCGCCTTCCGGCCGTTCTGCAAGTTTGAGAGCGGTCGCCGCCCAGGTGGCGACGAAGACTCCGACCTGCTTGCCGACAAACAATCCCGCCGCGATGCCAATGGTAATGGGATGCAGCAGCGCATCCAGGGTCATGCCGGCGAGCGGAATGCCCGCATTGGCAAAGCCGAACAGCGGCACGATGAGGAAGGCGACGGGCTTGGCGAGCGCATGCTCCAGCGTCATCAGCGGCGAATGCTCGCCGCCATCGGCCGGAATGGTCAGCGCCAGCACCACGCCTGCGATGGTGGCGTGCACGCCCGATTCGTGCATGAAGAACCAAAGCGCAGCGCCAAGCAGGAGATAGGGCAACAGACGATTCACACCAAGAAGATTGAGCGCAATCAGCGCAATGGTGACCCCGGCGCTGGCCGCCAGCGCCCAGAGATGGATCTCGTGGGTATAGAATGCGGCAATGATGACGACGGCGCCGAGATCATCAATGATGGCAAGCGCCATGAGGAAAATCTTGAGCGAAGCCGGTACGCGCGGGCCAAGGAGCGCCATGATGCCGAGCGCAAAGGCAATGTCGGTGGCCGATGGGACAGCCCAGCCGGCAAGCTCGCCATCGGGACCGCTGTTGAGTGCGACATAGACCAGTGCCGGAACCGCCATGCCGCCGGCAGCCGCAAGCGCGGGCAGGATGCGCTGCGACCAGCTGGACAGTTCGCCGAACAGGAATTCGCGCTTGATTTCGAGACCGACGAGCAAAAAGAAGATCGCCATCAGCGCGTCGTTGATCCAGTGCAGGACGGAAATGCCAAGCAGTTTGGCGTGCAGCGCATCTTCATAGGCGCCAAGCAGCGGCGAGTTGGCGATGATCATGGCCAGCGCTGCCGCCGCCATCAGAACCAGCCCGCCGGAAGTCTCGCTGTCAAGGAATTCATTGATCGGCGCGATCAGTCTGCGGGCATTCATGAGGGGCCTTTCCGCGGTCAGGGTGCTTTCGCTTGCTATCGGTCCGATATGGGAAGCCGGAGTGCACCGGGCAAGGCCAATGCGGCTGAAAAGATGGGCGTCATAACCATTTGCGCCAGCGGAAGACGGCAAGCAATGTCACCGCGACCGCGGCCATGAAGCCAAGCGCCGCCGGATAGCCCCAATGCGCATGCAACTCGGGCATATCGTGGAAATTCATGCCCCAGACACCGGCGAGGAACGAGAGCGGAATGAAGATGGTGGAGATGATGGTGAGCACCTTCATCACCTCGTTCATGCGGTTCGACAGGCTGGAGAGGTAGAGGTCCAGCAGGCCCGAGGCGAGTTCGCGGTAGGTCTCCACGATGTCGATCAGTTGCAGGACATGGTCATGGACATCGCGCAGGAAGCGCCGCGTCTCGTCGGTGACCAGCCCGATGTCGCCGTCCCGCAGCACGCTCATCATCTCCCGCATCGGCCAGAGCGAGCGCTTGACGGACAGCAGGTCGCGCTTGACGGCATGAAGCTCGGCAATGTCGGCGGGAGCCGGATTCAACGTGATCGCGTCCTCCAGCGTCTCCAGCCGGTCGCCGAGCTTTTCTGCGACCGGGAAATAGGCGTCCAGGATTGCATCGAGGATCGCATAGGCCAGATAGTCCGGCCCGCCGGCGCAGATGCGCGGCTTGCCGCGGCGCAGCCGATCACGCACCGGATCGAGGCAATCGCCCGGCGTCTCCTGGAAGGTCAGCACCCAGTTGCGCGAGAAGAGCAGCGAGAATTGTTCGCGCGAGGCGGCTTCCCGGCCATCCACCATATGCAGG
This sequence comes from Brucellaceae bacterium, assembly GCA_020637755.1. Classification (GTDB taxonomy): domain Bacteria; phylum Pseudomonadota; class Alphaproteobacteria; order Rhizobiales; family Rhizobiaceae; genus Zhengella. Next base: position 92,670 of record JACKJW010000005.1, read on the forward strand.
ACCACGAAGACAAAGGTGTCGAACTCTTCCGCCTTGGGGCGCTGGTGGAGGTTCATCACATCTTCCAGCGCCAGCGGGTCGATGCCGAAGACATCGCCCAGCTCCGCGACAAGCCCGGCATCGCCGGTGCCCGCTACATCAACCCAGATGCGCTGACCGGCCTTGAGGGCGGCACGGATGGCGGTAGGGGTTGCCGGGGATGTCTCCTCCAGACCATCCGTGCTCCAGGTGATCATTGAAAGCGAGGCGCCCGCGCGCTCGGGATCATGGATCAGCGTGCCCGGAGGCGCGCCTGCAGGTGTACGTCTGCGGGTGACGATGGACCGCTTCTTTTTGCCGTGGCGCGCCACCTCCGGCCCCTTCCGGTCAGGCCGGCCAACCGGCGACGATCTTCACCTCGGTGAAATCCTCCAGGCCCCAGATACCGCCTTCGCGCCCGTTGCCCGATTGCTTGTAGCCGCCGAAAGGCGTTCCGGCGGACAGGCCGCGCCCGTTCAGCCGCACCATGCCGGCGCGCAATTGCCGGGCGACGCGGCGGCCGCGCTCCGGGTCCGTGGTCTGGATATAGGCGGCGAGGCCATAGGGCGTGTCATTCGCCACGCTCACGGCTTCCGCCTCGTCCTCGACGGGGATGATGGAGAGGACCGGACCGAACACTTCCTCGCGCGCGATGGTCATGTCGTTGGTCACGTCAGCAAAGATGGTCGGGCGTACAAAGTAGCCCCGGTTGAAGCCTTCCGGGCGGCCCGGACCGCCAAGCACGAGGCGCGCGCCCTCCTCGATGCCTTTCTGGATGAGGCCCTGCACCTTGTCGAACTGCATCTGGCTGACCAGCGGGCCGATATGGGAGCCGCGCTCCTTCGGATTGCCGACCTTGACCTCGGCACCGCATTGCACGGCAAGCTCCACAACTTCGTCATAGACCGGGCGCTCGACGATCATGCGCGTCGGCGCGTTGCAGGACTGGCCGGTGTTTTCCATGCAATGGGTGACGCCCTTCTTTACCGCCTTTGCCAGATCGGCGTCGGCAAAGATGATGTTGGGCGACTTGCCGCCCAGTTCCAGCGTCACGCGCTTGACCGTGTCGGCTGCCGCCTTGGTGATCAGCGCGCCCGCGCGCGTCGAGCCGGTGAAGGACACCATCTCGATGTCGGGATGGGACGAGATGGCCGTGCCCACGCCCGGCCCGTCGCCATTGACGAGGTTGAAGACGCCGGCCGGGAAGCCCGCCTCGTCCACCATTTCGGCGAAGAGCAGCGCCGAAAGCGGCGAGATTTCGGACGGCTTCAGAACGCAGGTGCAGCCCGTCGCCAGCGCGGGCAGAACCTTCAGCGCGATCTGGTTGATCGGCCAGTTCCACGGCGTGATGAGGCCGACGACACCGACCGGCTCGCGGATGATGCGCTCACCCTTGTCGTTGAAGTCATACTCCCACTCAAAGGTCTTGATGGCCTTGAGGAAGCCCTTCATGTGCCAGGGGCCGGAGCCTGCCTGATCGTTGTCGGCCAGATCACGGGGCGCGCCCATTTCCAGGCTGATCGCCTCACCCATTTCGGGCAGGCGAGCGATCATGATGGCATTGAGTTTTTCGAGCAGGGCCACGCGCTCTTCCAGCGGCGTCACAGACCAGGTGGCGAAGGCGCGCCGGGCAGCGGCGACGGCCTTGTCCACGTCGGACTTCGCACCGAGCGAAATGACGGCGCAGGGCTCCTCGGTGGCCGGGTCGATCACGTCGAGATCGTTCGGCATGTCCGGGGCCACCCACTTTCCGTCAATGTAGAAATCGCGCTTCCCGATCATCGGAGCCTCCGTCTTTCGCATCGGTCGGGCCGCACTGTTGCAGCAATCGACGGGCTCCGCCAGTGGGAAAAGCAGCGCCGTTGCCGCAGCCTGTCACGCCGCAAAAACGCGCCTCGGATTGAACTGGCCGGCCTCGATGAAGCCGATGGCGAGCAGCTTGCCGCGCGCCGTCACATAGGCTTCGTCAGCCTCGACGGGCGCATCCCGGCCGCGCACGATCACCGGATTGCCGAGGCGCACCCGGGTGGCCGCCTCGTCGTTCAGCGCGACATGGGGCAGGTCCTCCAGCGCGGCGGCCGTGTCGATCAGGAGTGCGTCGATGGCTGCAAAGCGTGCCTTCGGATCGCCGTCCTCCGTTCCGCTTTCCGCATCGCCGCCATCCCCGCGCGCGGTTTCCAGCGCGTCCACCGTCACGAAATCTTCCGCTGTGAAGGGAAACACTTCCTCGCGGCGCAACATCGAGACATGGCCGAAACAGCCAAGTTGGCGGCCCATGTCGCGGGCGAGCGAGCGCACATAGGTGCCCTTGCCGCATTCGGTCTCGAAGGTGGTGGCGTTTTCGTCCATCGCAACGATGTCGAGCGTGTAGATCTCCACCTCACGGGCCGGGATATCCACCGCCTCGCCGTCGCGCGCCATATCATAGGCCCGCTCACCGTCGATCTTGATGGCGGAGAACTGCGGCGGGGTCTGGAGGATCGTGCCGAGATAGGCGGGAAGAATGGCCTCGACCTCGGCGCGCGAGGGCCGCGCATCGGAGGTCTTCGTCACCTCGCCTTCGAGATCGTCGGTTGCGCGCTCCTCGCCCCATGTCACCGTGAAGGTGTAGACCTTCGCGCCGTCCATCACATAGGGCACGGTCTTGGTGGCGTCGCCCAGCGCGATCGGCAGCATGCCTGAGGCCAAAGGGTCCAGCGTGCCGGCATGGCCTGCCTTTTGGGCATTGTAGAGCCACTTCACCTTGGCGACGGCCTGGGTGGAGCCCATGCCGGCCGGCTTGTCGAGGATGATCCAGCCGGAAACGCTCCGGCCCTTCTTCTTGCGCTGGCGTGCCATGTCAGTCTTCCGAGCCTTCGTCGTCGTGGTCGAGATCGCGCGCCACTTCAGGGCGGCGCATCAGTTCGTCCATCTTCTGGAAATTGTCGAAGGCCGTATCGAGGCGGAAGCGGAACTCGGGCATGTATTTCATCTGGCGCAGCGCGCCCGACACCCGGCCGCGGATGAACTTTGCATGGGCGGCGAGCGCCTTGATGACGGGCTGGCCGTCGGCGACACCGAGCGGCGCGACATAGGCGGTTGCGATCTTCAGGTCCGGCGACATGCGCACCTCGGAGACGGAGATCACGGTCTTCTCGATCAGCGGGTCGCGCACCTCGCCGCGCTGCAGCACTTCGGCCAGCGCGTGACGCACCTGCTCGCCCACCCGCAGCTGGCGCTGCGACGGGCCCTTTTCGGATTCAAAACGGGACATGGTCTTTCTTTCTTCTCGCCTTCCGGGATCGGACCGGACGGAACAATGGGCGATATAGGTGCTGGGCGCGCGAAATGCCACCCTCAATCATCGGGTTCAGTGGCTTTCCAGCCGCGCGCCCGTCCCGCCTCCCGCATGAAAAAGCCGGGTGCCTGCGACAGCCCCGGCTTTCCGTTTCAGCGTCAGATTACGGTGATCAGAGCGTGCGCGCCACCTGCTCCACGCGGAAGCATTCGATGACGTCGCCCTGGCGGATGTCTTCGTAATTCTCGAAGGCCATGCCGCATTCCTGGCCGCCCTGCACTTCGGAGACCTCGTCCTTGAAGCGCTTGAGCGTCTTGAGCTTGCCTTCGTGGATGACCACGTTGTCGCGCAGCAGGCGCACGCCGTTGCCGCGTTCCACCTTGCCTTCCGTGACACGGCACCCGGCAACCTTGCCGACCTTGGTGATGTTGAACACCTCCAGGATTTCGGCATAGCCGAGGAAGGTCTCGCGACGCTCCGGCGACAGCAGACCCGACATGGCCGCCTTCACGTCATCCACGAGGTTGTAGATGATGTTGTAGTAGCGGATCTCGATGCCCGACTGCTCGGCCGCCTCACGCGCCTGCTTGTTGGCACGCACGTTGAAGGCGATGATCGCGGCGTTGGAGGCCTCGGCCAGCGAAATGTCGGACTCGGTGATGGCGCCTGCACCCGAATGGATGATGCGGGCACGCACCTCGTCGGTGCCAAGCTTGTCGAGCGCGGCAGCAATGGCTTCCACCGAGCCCTGCACGTCGCCCTTGATGAGCAGCGGGAACTCGGCAATTTCCTTGGCCTGGGCCTGCGCCATCATCTGCTCCAGCGAGCCGCGCGAACCGGCCTGGCGGGCAACCGCCTTCTCGCGCGCCTTGCGCTGGCGGTATTCGGAAATCTCGCGGGCCTTGGCCTCGTTCTCGACCACGTGGAACGTGTCGCCGGCTTGCGGCGTGCCCTGAAGGCCGAGGATTTCCACCGGCATGGCGGGACCGGCTTCCTTGAGCTGCTCGCCGCGATCGGTAACGAGGGCGCGCACGCGGCCCCATTCATTGCCGGCCACGAGGATGTCGCCTGTCCTGATGGTACCGTTCTGCACGAGCACCGTTGCGACCGGGCCACGACCCTTGTCGAGCTTGGCTTCCACCACGGCACCCTCGGCGGGGCGGTCGGGGTTGGCCTTGAGCTCAAGCACTTCCGACTGGAGGAGGATGGCTTCCAGCAGGCCGTCGAGGTTGGTGCCCTTGAGCGCGGAAACTTCCACGTCCATGGTTTCGCCGCCCATGGATTCCACGAAGACCTCGTGCTGGAGAAGCTGGGTGCGCACCTTCTGGGCGTCGGCCGCCGGCTTGTCGATCTTGTTGATCGCCACGATGATCGGCACACCGGCCGCCTTGGCGTGGTTGATGGACTCGATCGTCTGCGGCATCACGCTGTCATCTGCCGCCACCACCAGGATGGCGATGTCGGTGATGTTGGCGCCGCGGGCGCGCATGGCGGTAAAGGCTGCGTGGCCCGGCGTGTCGATGAAGGTGATCTTCTGGCCGTTCTTCTCGACCTGATAGGCACCGATGTGCTGGGTGATGCCGCCAGCTTCGCCGGAGACCACATTGGCATTGCGGATTGCATCAAGCAGCGAGGTCTTGCCGTGGTCGACGTGGCCCATGATGGTGACGACCGGCGGGCGCGACTTCAGGTCGGCCGCCTTGTCCTCGACATTCATGATCGCGTCCTCGACGTCGGACTCAGAGACGCGCTTGACCGTGTGACCGAATTCCGAGGCAATCAGCTCGGCGGTGTCCGCATCGATGATGTCGCCGGGCTTGATCATCTGGCCCTGCTTCATCATGAACTTGACGACGTCGACGGCACGCTCGGCCATGCGCTGGGCCAGTTCCTGCACGGAGATCGTCTCCGGCAACACGACCTCGCGGATAATCTTCTCGCGCGGTTCCTGAACCAGGGAACGCTTGAACTTTTCCTGCCGGCGGCGCATCGACGACAGCGAGCGGCCGCGGCTTTCACCGTCCTCGTTGAGGGCACGGTTGAGCGTCAGCTTGCCGGAACGGCGGCCTTCGTCGCCCTTGGTGCGGGCGGGCGGACGCGGGGCGGCAGCCTCGGGCTTGACCGGACCGCCGCGCTTCACGCCGCCACGGCCCTTGTCGTCTTCGCCTTCGTCCTCGGCTTCGGCGCGCGCGGCCTTGACCGGCTTGGCGGCTTCGGCTTCCGGCGCGCGCTTCACGCGGCCCTTTTCCTCAGCCACCTGGGCGGCTTCCGCCTCAACCTGAAGGCGGCGGGCCTCTTCGGCAGCGGCCTTCTCGGCCTCGGCACGTTCCCTGGCGCGGCGGGCATCTTCCTCGGCGCGGCGGCGCGCGTCTTCCTCGGCGCGGGCGCGATCTTCCGCCTCGCGTTCGCGGGCATCTTCCAGCGCACGGCGGCGGGCGTCCATTTCCGAGTTGGAGAGGTCGGACGCCACAGACGGGGCGGACGGACGCGGCTGGGGCGCAGCCGGGCGCGGCGCTTCCGGCGCGCGAGCAACCGGTGCCGCGGGCTGGGCAGCCGCCGGGCGGGCGGGCGGTGCCTCGGGTGCGCGCTCCGACGGGATGGAGAACTTGCGCTTCTTCGTCTCGACGACAACAGCCTTGGAGCGGCCGTGGCTGAAGTTCTGCCGCACCGTTCCCTGCTCGTTGCCGGACCGCTTCAGCGTCAACGTCTTCTTCGTCGGCACGTGAAGGGTCTTGTCGTCACCAGATTTGCTATCGCTCATTCCACATCCTTCGCGGCAGCCGCCGCATTGGTTTTGACGGCAGCGGCCGCATCCATATCCGTTCCGGGATTTCCCCGGTAGTTGCGCAATGCAACAACGCGCTTGAGTGCGGCCTTGCCGGCATCCCCGCCGAGCACGGCTGCATGTATCACATTTAGCCCCCCCAATGCCAAACCCAATTCGGCATGGGAGAAGAGTTTGAAGGCTTCTATAGCGGGACCGCCCGCATATTCAACCGCCCTGCGCGCCTGATCGAGCTTGCGCTCGCCATCGGGCGCGGCCTCCAGCGCATGCAGCAGGGCTGCCGCCTCACCGCTGCGCACGGCGATGTCGCACTTGGACGAGCCGGTGACGACCTGCCCCGCCTTGCGGGCGAGACCGAGCGAACCCAGCGCATCGCGCGCCATCAGCGTATCCACCAGCGCCCCCAGTTCCGGATCAGCAATGACCTCGGCCTTGAGCGCTCGGCGGAACAGCTTCTTCTTCACCGCCTTGTCCACATGGGCGCGGGTGGCGGTGACCCAGCAACCGCGGCCGGGGAGCTTGTGCTTGAGATCGGGCACGACGGACATGTCCGGACCCGCGACGAAGCGGATCAGGCCGGTTGAATCACCCGTGGCGCGGGTGACGATGCATGTCCTGTCGGCCATGTCCTTCAAACACGTCTCCTGGTGCGCGGACCATGGATCAGGCTTCCGCCTGATCCTGGGCCCCTTCAGCGGCTTCTGCGTCTTCGCCGCCCTGGGCGAGGTCTTCCTCGGTGACCCAACCAACCATGAGGCGGGCGGCCATGATCATTTCCTCGGCCTCCGCATGGGTGGTGCCGAAGGGCGTGAACACGCCGTCATGCACCGTCGTCTGGCCGTCCTTGCGCTCCTTCCAGCCGACGAGATCGTCAGCCGCATAGCCGGCGAAGTCCTCGACGGTCTTCACGCCATCCTCGCCGACGGCAGCCATCATGGCGGTCGTCATGCCCGGCACGGAGCGCAGTTCATCCTCGACGCCAAGCGCGCGGCGCTTCTCGTCCAGTTCGGCCTCGATGGCTTCCAGATGGTCGCGGGCGCGGTTCTGGATTTCCTGAGCCGTTTCCTCGTCGAAACCGTCGATGGAAGCGATCTCGTCGAGATCGACATAGGCGACTTCCTCGACCGAGGTGAAGCCTTCGGAGGCCAGCACCTGGCCGACCATCTCGTCGACGTTGAGGGCGTCCATGAAGAGGTTGGAGCGCTCGACGAATTCCTGCTGGCGGCGGGAAGACTCTTCCTCTTCCGTTAGGATGTCGATGTCCCAGCCGGTCAGTTGCGAAGCAAGGCGAACGTTCTGGCCGCGGCGGCCGATGGCGAGGCTCAGCTGCTCGTCCGGCACCACAACTTCGATGCGCTCGGCATCCTCGTCCAGCACCACCTTGGCGACTTCCGCCGGCTGCAGCGCGTTGACGATGAAGGAGGCCGGATCGGGCGACCACGGGATGATGTCGATCTTTTCGCCCTGAAGCTCACCGACCACCGCCTGAACGCGGCTGCCACGCATGCCGACGCAGGCGCCGACCGGATCGATGGAGGAATCGCGGCTGATGACGGCGATCTTGGCGCGCGAACCGGGGTCACGGGCGACCGACTTGATCTCGATGACGCCATCATAGATTTCCGGCACTTCCATCTGGAAGAGCTTGGCCATGAACTGCGGATGCGAGCGCGACAGGAAAATCTGCGGGCCGCGCGGCTCGCGGCGCACGTCATGCACATAGGCGCGGACACGGTCGCCATACTTGTAGATTTCGCGGGGGATCAGCTCGTCGCGGCGGATGATGGCTTCACCACGGCCGAGATCCACGATCACGTTGCCGTATTCCACGCGCTTGACGGTGCCGTTGACGATCTCGCCGATACGGCCCTTGTATTCGTCGAACTGGCGGTCGCGCTCGGCTTCGCGCACCTTCTGCACGATGACCTGCTTGGCGGACTGGGCGGCGATGCGGCCAAAATCCATCGGCGGAAGCTGCTCGCCGATCTGGTCGCCCACCTCGGCATCGGCGTTGCGGGCCTTGGCGTCGGCCAGCGAAATCTGCGTGGCGTAGTCCTCGACATGCTCGACGACATCCATCAGGCGCTGGAGCTTCATCTCGCCGGTGTTCGGGTTGATGTCGACGCGGATGTTGGTGTCCTGGCCGTAGCGCGAGCGGGCGGCCTTGCCGATGGCATCGGCCATGGCCTGGATCACGATCTGCTTGTCGATGGACTTTTCGCGCGCGACCGCATCGGCGATCTGGATGAGCTCAAGCCTGTTTGCACTGATTGCCATGGCATTCTCCCTTGGAAGGGCCGGACGGCATTGCCGCGACCGGTCCCCGGATCGGTTCAATCCTCGTTGTCGTCACCGGCGGCGGCGGTATCATCCGCGCCGCGATTCTTCTTGGCGGCCTTGCGGGCCTTGCGATCCTTCTGCAGGGCATCGCGGATGAGGTCGTCGGTCAGCACCAGACGAGCGTCATCCACGGCATCGAAGGGGATTTCGACTTCCGGCCCGTCGCCGTAGCTCGCCTGGTCGCGTATCAGCGTGAAGCTGTCCTGCCCCACCGACGCGATGGTGCCGCGGAAGCGCTTGCGGTCGCCGACCAGCACCGCCGTCTCCACCTTGACCAGATGGCCTTCCCAGGCGGCAAAATCCGACTTGCGCACCATGGGCCGGTCGATGCCCGGAGAGGAGATTTCCAGATGGTAGGCGCCATCCACCGGATCATCCACATCGAGGGCCGGCGAGACCGCGCGGCTGATCTCCTCGCAATCCTCGACGGTAATCGTGCCATCGGGGCGCTCGGCCATGATCTGCAGCGTCAGGCCGTTCTGACCGGTCAGGCGCACACGGACGAGACGAAAGCCGAGCGCCACGATGACCGGCTCCACGATGGCGGCAATGCGGGCGTCAACGCCCGTCTCCGTCACGATGCGCGGTTCATTGCCGGTTTCGGCCTGCATGTCCGTCAAATGGCTCACTCCGATGGCGGCCGAACCGAGCGTCAGGAAACAAAAAAGAGCGGGACCGGCTGGACCCACCCTCGCTCATACGACCAAGAATTTGACGGCGGTATAGTCCGGAATCGTCAGGAATGCAAGTGCATGCACACAGGCCGTGCGCGTATCACACGCGCACAAACGTCAGATAGGCTGGCGTCCGGCCTTCGCGGATCGCCTTGGCCTCGTAGCGGGTGCCGGGCCAGGCCTCGTAGGGCGTCTCCCAGTCTTCCGGACCGGCGGCCTGCCAGTCGAATGCGGGGTGGGCACGGCAGTGCTGCAGCGTCCAGTTCACATAGGTGTCGATGTCGGAGGCGAAGCGGAATCTGGCGCCCGGCTTCAGCACGCGGGCAAAGCGGTCAAGATTGACCGGGCTGACGAAACGGCGCTTCCAGTGGCGCTTTTTCGGCCAAGGGTCGGGATAAAAGAGGTCGATGCCATCGAGCGAGGCTTGCGGCAGCCAGTCAAGGACGCGGGTGGCGTCGTCATTGTAAAGGCGAAGGTTTGCGCGTGGTTCCTGCTCCAGCGCCATGGTCATCTTGGCCATGCCGTTCACGAAAGGCTCCACGCCGATGAAGCCGGTGGCGGGGAACCGGGCGGTTTCGTGCAGCAGGTGCTCGCCGCCGCCGAAGCCGATTTCCATTCGTACGCCATCGACCGGCGCATCGAACAGTGTCATCAAATCGGAAGGCGCTGGCGAAGCGAGATCAAGGTTCAGCCGGCCGAGGATGGAATCGAGGCTGGCGGACTGGCGGGAACGCAGGGTCTTGCCGTGGCGGCGCCCGTAAAAGGCCTCCGTCGACCGGCTTCTGCGCTTCCCCGTCATTGCCCTGTCAGGCCGCAGCCTTGACCGCAGCCTTCAGCGCCTTGACGAGATCGGTCTTCTCCCAGGAGAAGGAGCCGTCGCGCCCTGCCTTGCGGCCGAAGTGACCGTAAGCGGACGTCTTGGCGTAGATCGGCTTGTTCAGGTCGAGATGCTTGCGGATGCCGGTCGGCGACAGGTCCATCACCTCGCCGATGGCCTTTTCCAGCACAGCCTCGTCAACCGAGCCGGTGCCGTGCGTGTCAACATAGATGGACAGCGGCTGGGCGACGCCGATGGCGTAGGAGAGCTGGATGGTGCAACGGTCGGCGAGACCGGCGGCCACCACGTTCTTGGCGAGGTAGCGCGCGGCATAGGCGGCCGAACGGTCCACCTTGGTGGTGTCCTTGCCGGAAAAGGCGCCACCGCCATGGGGCGCGGCACCGCCGTAGGTGTCCACGATGATCTTGCGGCCGGTCAGGCCGGCATCGCCATCCGGGCCGCCAATGACGAACTTGCCGGTCGGGTTGATATACCAGTTGCAATCCTCAGCGATCTTCAGGTCGCCGAGCGCTTCGCGGATGAACGGTTCGACGACCTTGCGGACCTTCTTGGAATCCCACGAGGCATCGAGATGCTGGGTGGAGAGAACAATGGCAGTTGCCTCAACCGGCTTGCCGTTTTCGTAGCGCACGGTCACCTGGCTCTTGGCATCGGGGCCGAGCTTGCCGGCATCGCCCTCGCCCTTGTGGCGGGCAGCGGCGAGCAGTTCAAGGATCTTGTGGCTGTAATAGATCGGAGCGGGCATCAGGTCGGGCGTCTCGTTGCAGGCGTAACCAAACATGATGCCCTGGTCGCCCGCGCCTTCCTCGCCCTGCTTGTCGGCAGCACTGTCGACGCCCTGCGCGATGTCGGCGGACTGGCTGTGCAGCAGCACGTCGATCTTTGCGGTCTTCCAGTGGAAACCGTCCTGCTCGTAGCCGATGTCGCGGATGGCACGGCGGGCGGCGGACTTGAACTTCGACGGGTTGATGACGTCGTGGCCGTTCTTGTCCTTTTTCATCAGCGAAGCGGGAAGACGGACTTCACCGGCGATCACGACACGGTTGGTGGTGGTCAGCGTCTCGCAGGCGATACGCACGTTCCACGGGTCCACGCCGGTCTTGCGCGCTTCCTTGTAGACCAGATCGACGATCTCGTCGGAGATGCGGTCGCACACCTTGTCAGGATGGCCCTCGGAGACGGATTCGCTGGTGAAGATGTAGTTCGCACGTGCCATTGGCCGGGTTCCCCGCTTGCACAGCGCGGATCGATCCGCGCCAATCAAAGTCGGCGAGGTTGTGCCAACCGGCCAAGGATTCGTCAACCATTGCAAGCGCACTTTTTGCACTGCAACAGGTCAAGACTCCCGAAACATGTACGAAAGCCACAGGAGGTGCCGGACCGGACACCGGTCCGGCAGATAGTCCTCAGGCCTCGTCGCCGTCGCCCAACGACTTGACAAGGTCGATCACCTTGCGGCGGACCTTGGGGTCGTTGATCCTGACAAAGGCCCTGTTGAGCTGGAGCCCTTCGGCGGAATTCAGGAAGTCCACCACATAAGAGGTGGAACTGTCTTCCGCCAGGCCACCGGCTGCCACGGCATCCTGCCCCGGCGCATCCTCGAAAAAGAAGGACACCGGAACCTGGAGAACCGAGGCGATGGCCTGCAGGCGGCTTGCCCCGACACGGTTGGTGCCTTTTTCATATTTCTGGATTTGCTGGAACGTGATGCCAAGGGCTTCTCCGAGCTTTTCCTGGCTCATGCCGAGCATGTTGCGGCGCAGCCGGACGCGGCTGCCTACGTGTATGTCGATCGGGTTCGGTTTTTTCTTGTTTTCTGTCATCTTTCCCTCGCCGTTGTATCCCGGCTTTGCGGTTGTGGTTTCCCGACCGGTCAGCCGATGCATCCTCCATTGCCCCATGGAATGAACACACGACTTCGCGACCAGTCAGAAGTTGCAATATGAGCCTTCGCCCTTCGGCCTGTCAATTCGCGCGATACCGGCCAAAAAGACCTAGAATGAGCGACATAAGGCCCAAAGCCAGTATGATGAACACTGTGTTCAGCGGTTGCACCCCTCCCTCCATTTCAGAATTTTCTAAATTTATGGCGATGTCAACGGCTGCAACCGAATCCAGAGCGAGGGCGTCCAGCAGCCGGCCCCTCGAATCAATGGCTGCGCTGATGCCGTTGTTGGCAGCACGCAACATGGGAAGGCCGAGTTCGACCGCCCGCAATTGTGCGGCGCGCAGGTGCTGGTAGGGGCCGGGCGTATCCCCATACCAGGCGTCGTTGGTCAAGTTGACGACAAGGCCTGCGCCCCTGGCGCTTCGCGCAACCTCGCCGGGGAAGATCACCTCGTAGCAGATCAGCGGCAGGATTTTCGGAAGTCCGGGCAGTTCCAGGAGCTTGTGTGACGGCGCGGCCGAAAAGGACCCCGGGCCTGCCACAATGCTCTCGATGCCGAACAGACGGAATACGTGGGCAAAGGGCAAATATTCGCCGAAGGGCACCAGATGTACCTTGTCGGCGGCATCGGCGATCTCGCCCGCCCCGTTGATCGCGACAAGCGCATTGTAGAAGCGTGCATCGCCGGTCTTGACCTCGCCTTCCGAGCGGACGGCACCGGTCAGCAGGATCTGGTTTTCATCGAGCACCTCGCCGATGGCGGTCAGCACCTCCGGGCGCTCGGTGATGAGCCAGGGTACGGCGGTTTCCGGCCAGATGATCAGCTGGGGAACCGGCTTGCCGGCCTCGGGCGCCTTGGCCGTCATGTCGAGGTAGGTGCGGAAAATCTCGCCGCGCCGGGCTGCATCCCATTTTTCGGCCTGGTCGATGGAGGGCTGGACGAGGCGGACAACCACGGTCTGCGCCGGCGTTCCGGAAGGCGGCGCCTGCAAGGCCCACCAGCCGTAGCCGCCATGGGCGGCGGCGAGCAGCAGCGCCAGCAGTGCACCGGTCTTTCGCCAGTTGCGGCCTCCGGCCAGCGCCGGCAGCGCAAACAGGAACACGGCCAGCGCGCAGAGGCCAAAGAAGCCCGTCCACTTCACCGATTGCATCAGCAGCGGCACCGGCGCGGCCGCATACCCCACGGCATTCCAGGGAAAGCCGGTGAAGGCGACCGAGCGCAGCCATTCGGCAGCTCCGAAGGCTGCGGCGAGCGCGAGAATACGGCCAAGATCATCACGCCAGCCGATGCGGGCGAGCGCTGCAGCAAGGCCATAGAAGAGTGCAAGCACAGCGGGAAGGCCGACAATTGCGAAGGGCATCGCCCAGGCATGGGCCCCGGCCTCGACCAGCAGCGCCTGACCCACCCACCACAGGCCCGCGACGAACCATCCGAAACCAAACCACCAGCCGGTCACGAAGGAAGGCCAGAGGCGGCGCAGGAATCCGCCGGTCCCGTCGCTCGCCGCGCCGTCCAGAAGCCAGACCAGAACCGGGAAGGAGACAAAACAGACGGCGGGAAAATCAAAGGGCGGAAGAGCGAGGACGCCAAGGGCACCGGCAAGGAATGCCAAGGCCATGCGGCGCCAGCCCCATAGAAGAATTATCCGTCCCGCGATGGATTCCATTCCGCCTGTCCCGCGCAGCGAATCATGGATGCAAGATGTATCAGGGCCACGCGCGCGCGCCAAATGGCAGTGGCGCCGTGGCGGGTGTCGACCCCGCGTGCCGCTCTCAGATCACAAGCTGCTCAGCCTCCAGCCGTGCCTTGCGGCCGGGAACCGCCGGCGCGACACCGCAGCGCAGGACATTGACGAGGCGGCGTTCCGGATCGACGGCAAACCGCTGCTGAATGGCGGCGGCGCTTTCAGGATTGTCGGCAAGTGCCGCCATCGGCCAGGCAGCATAGCCGAGACGCGTGAGGTTGAGCCAGAAGCGGTAGAAGGCGCGGCCCGTGAGTACCGGACTTTCGGTCGGCGGGCGGTGAAACAGGGCAATGGCGCTTGCCGAGCGTGTCCGGGCGCTTTCGGCGGTCAGCGCCTTGCCGAGACCCAGCGCGTCCACCGTCTCGAACAGCGACGTGCCAAGCAGGAGGCCTGCGGCCCTCGCCGTCAGCGCGCCCATGCGCATCGCCTCGCGGTTCATGCCGTCCGCCCAATAGTCCGGCGCCGACGGATCAAGGCGCATCCAGCTGACCAGCTCGTCCCGGAAGGCGCGGTTGCGGAAGAACCCCATCGAGGTTTCGTCGTTGAGCCGGGCAAGCCAGGCCACGTCACTGCGCTGCTGCAGGACGGTCACGTCGGTGGTGCCGCGCGCCCATTCCGCCAGCAGGCGCTGCGCCTGCTCTGCGGCGGGCCGGAAGCGGTCCCGCCAGGTGAAGCGCTGGTCCGCAAAGCGTTCCAGATCATCCTCGAAGCCGGGGCCGGAGGGCGCGATCCGGGCCACCAGCCTGTGCCCGGCAATCGTTTGCGTGTCATGGGCTGCCCACAGGTCCTCCACATCGCAAGTGACGCCGCGGCGCCCCAGCGCCATGACCGTCCCTTCGGCCGCCGCACCGCAGGACAGGCCCGCATCGCGCATAAGCGGATCGCCGGCCGCGAGGACGCGGGAGAGGTCGCAGGCCAGCAGGATCGCGCCGTCACTTGACAGGTGCCAGCGCGCCGGCTGCGTGTTGTGAACGGAGGGGGCGCGGTTGGCCTCCACGGCAATGTTGATCAGGGTGGCAGCATCCATGAAGTTCATGCCAGTTCCTTTGAAAACAGATGGAGGCGATGAAGCGGTTTGGCCCCGCCTTTTTCGGCCTGACGCAGGCTTGCCTTGTTCTCGTCGGCGATCCATGTCCCGCCAACCTGCTCGTATCCTGCCTTGCGCATCTCGCGCAGGATATGGGACAGCATCAGCGGATTGACCCCCAAGCCCTGATAGTCCGGCAGCACGCCCTGGAAGATGACGACCGCGCGCTTCCGGTTCAGCCGGTATTTCAGATAGTGCCATGGCAGGGTCAGGCCCGGTTTCGAGCCGACGGCCTTCAGCAGCGGATTGAGATCGGGAATGGCGATCACCGCGCCCACCGCCCTGCCATCCTTCTGCATGACGGCAGATATGCGCTTGTCGAGGATCCACTTCATGTCCCTGGCCTGAAAATCGAACTCTTCCTTCGACACGGGCACGAACATGGGATTGTCCGTGAAGGAGATGTTGAGGATGGTCCGGGCATCCTCCAGACGGCTGGCCAGCGTGGCCCGCGTCACCGGCGCGAAGGTGAAGCCGCCGGCCTGCAGCGCCTCCGTCTCGCGCGGGTCGGTCAGGCCCCTCGGGTCCATCGCGGAAATGTCGAGTTCGAAGGTCGTCATGGGGAAGGTGCGGCAGAAACCGTTGGCCTCCAGCAGGGCCGGCAGATGCGGCGCACCCCATATCTGGTCGGTGTAGGGCGGATGGCCGAACCCTTCCGTCATGATGCCCGCCTGCTGCATGGCGGTCAGGTTGAAATTGCCGGTGAGCGAGGCAAAACCGCGTGCATGCGCCCAACTCTCTGCCGCGCCGAGCAAGGCGCGGGCGGCCTCGCGGTCGTTGGCGCAATCGAAAAAGCCGAACCACGCCTTGTTCCAGCCATGACGCGCATTGGAAGCGCGGTGCACATGCGCCACGATGCGCCCAAGCGGCCGGCCATCGCGCATGGCGGTCCAGAAGGTGAAGTCGTCATCGGAGGCAAAGAGCGGGTTTTCGCCTGCACTCAGGAAGCGCTTCAGGTCCGCCATCATCGGCGATACATAGGGGCTGTCCCGGCCATAGGCCTCGAAGGGTGCGGCAAAGAAGCCGGCGAGGTCGCGTTCGACGAGTTCGATCATGCGCGGGCCTCCTGCCGCGAGATGAGGAGCGCCATGCGCTGCATGGCCAGCAATTCACTTTCGGCGCCGGGCGAGGCGGACAGCGAGGGCATGTTCAAGGCGACCAGGGTGAAGGGCTGCTCTGCGGCAAGCAGCACGTGGGTGGCGTCATACTTTTCAAACAGCCAGGCCAGCTGTTCCTTCTCGCCATCCCCGAGGCGGCTTCGCGCCGTCACATCATCCCGGCTGCAAACCGGGCGCACGGCAAACAGCCGGGCGAGCACGGAGCCGTCGAAATCAGCAAGGTCGGGCGTATCCAGGATCAATGCGCCCTCCACCAGAACGTGGTCCTGCAGGCCACGCAAGAAGGTTTTCGTATCGCCAATCGGACCTTCGGCCAGATGCCGGATCAGGCTGTCGCGGCGCTCTTCCACACGGAGCGTCTGCGCATCATTGTAGATGGCGGCGAGCAGTGCTGCGGCGAGCGCAAGCGCCATGGCCTGCACCGTGTGGGCGAGGTCCAGGTTCCCGATCAGGGCAATGGCAAGACCGGCACCTACGGCAGAAAGCGACAGCACGGCAAAGGAACGCAGCGTGTCGGCATGGCTCATCTGGGTCCGGCCAAGCCCGACCGACAGCCAGCACATGGAGAGGATGGCGATTCCACCAAGCCGCACTGGAAGTGCGATCTGGTCCAGCCGGTAGTCGGTCGCCATGGCCGGGATGATGAGCAGGAGGGAGAGCGCAATGCGCTCCACCATGCGGTTTTCGGCACTGGACAGCGCGGCGCGGTCACGCGTGACCACCAGCCAGCCGACCCCGAGAAAGACAGCCAGCTGGTAGGAAAAGAGCGACCAGGAGAGCCATGGCTCTGCCAGCCAGCCGGGCAGGAAGGCGAGCAGCGTGAAAAGCACGGAACCGGCGGCCCCCGCCCATTTGAAAAGGCGCGGCGCGTGACGGCGCAAAAGGCCTTCGGTCAGCAGCAGGACACCGAGCGGAATGAGGCCCGCGCCGACCAGCGTCAGCGTGTCGAAAAAGCCGATGCCGGTCGTCCAGAACAGCACCCGGCCTGCCAGCAAGAGCGCCACCATGGACAGGCCGAAGAGAAAACGGCGGTTCAGCGGATCGAACGCGCCGTGACGGCGGATCGTGCCCATCAGCAAGAACACGCCGGCGAGGGCTGCCGCGGAAACCAGCGTGTCGGCAATCTCGTGGGCGGTCATGCGGTTCCGCCCGTCAATTTTTTCAGGAAGCGGCGCACGACCGGACGTAGCAGGGCGGCGAGCAGCGGGTTGAGCGGGCGCTCTACCCTTCCCTTGTAGGGGTTGAGGAACCAGCCCCGATGGTCCGCCCCATGGGGCTTGCCGAGACAGGCGGCAATCGCCTCGTAGC
The DNA here is from genome assembly GCA_020637755.1 of Brucellaceae bacterium. Lineage (GTDB taxonomy): Bacteria > Pseudomonadota > Alphaproteobacteria > Rhizobiales > Rhizobiaceae > Zhengella. The sequence goes on from JACKJW010000005.1 coordinate 109,748, forward strand.
CCATCAGCATGCCGGTGGTGATGACCATCGGCGCAAAGGACATGCGCGAGCGTTTGCCTGCCGCCACCTCTCCGGCCAGTTCCAGATCGACATGGTGACGCGAGGAGGAATGCAGCACGACATGTTCGGCCTCGCGCAGGAAGGCTTCGGCCCGCTGGTCCGGCGTCAGCGCGTTCCAGTCCGTGCCGATGGTCGGATAGCCGAGGCGCTCCTCCGGCATCGGGTCCCCGGCCTTCGTCACATAGATGGAAGGCAGCGGCGAGGCATAGGCATCGATCACGGTCTTTCCGAGCTTGCGGGCCGTCCGGTAGAGCAGGAGCGAAGCGCCGAGATCGTCGGTGCCGTTGATGGTGATCGCACTTGAACCCACCAGTCTTTCGACATGCTCCGGCCAGTCACCGTGCAGCACCTCGATCGCCATCTCCGGGTTGATGGTCAGGCAGATGTCACGGGTCGCCTCCGCCTTGTGGCGCCCGACGGTATCGGTGAAGCAGAAGACCTGACGGTTGAGATTTGACACTTCAAACTCGTCAAGGTCGGCGAGGATGAGGCGGCCGACGCCGGCACGCGCCAGCGCAAGGATCGCCGATCCGCCCATGCCGCCGGTGCCGCAGACGAAGACGGTCGAGGCCTTCAGACGCGCCTGCTCGTCTGCCGTCACGAAACCAGCGTTGCGGGTGGTCATCTCGGCATAGGTAAAGGATGTCATGATTTCCACGGCCTCAGGATCGACCATTGGCGCCGCGTGTCGGACCAGTGGATCAGCGGAAGGGCAAGACGCTGGAGCACGACGAGGCCACCGGCCAGCGCAAGGCCTGCCAGCGAGCCGCGCGGCACGGCGCCGGTGAGGTAGGCGCGCGCGGCGGCGAGGTCCATCTGGCCGAGCTGGAGCACATCGTCGCCGCGGCCATAGTCCAGCTCGCGGGCGCAAAAATCGTTGTATTCCGCCTGCCGGTGTTTTGGCGCTTCCTCGAAGGTCTTCTTGAGGTCGTCCGATCCGCCCGTATAGGCATTGGTGATGACGAAGCGGCTCTCGTCAAACCCGGCATCCTCGCCCACACCGAAGACATGACGGTGGCGCGCCATGATCTGGCGGGCGAGCAGCACATGGCGCAGCGTGCGTTTCGCCCCGTCATGCGGGCCGGGATAGACGCCGGAAAAGGTTTCCGAGACCATGCCGACGACGGCAGGAACCTGCGTGACATTCGATACCCAGAGCGGGCGCAGCTGGTTGCGGACAAACAGCAGGATGCAGGTGAGACCGTAGAGGATCCAGGACAGGCCCTGGCTGCGCTCGTCGGGGTCCACCATGACGAGGCCCAGATGCAGCACTTCCTGCCGCTTGCCGCCAAGGTCGAGGTCCATCAGGGCGAGCGCGTTGAAGGCGACGGGCTTGCCGGTATCGCGGCGTGCCACGACCGTGATGACGGAATGTTTCATGCGTTCCGCATCGCCGGAAAAGACGCCATAGGTCAGTTCACCGGCCTTCAGGGTGCGCGAGGCGATCGAGCGCAGGTCTGCCGACAGCGCCTGCAACGCCTGCGCCTCCATCCAGCAGCCGGGCCGCTCGACAATGCGCGTGACATAGCCGCCACCAGTGTTCATGCGAATGTCGAAATGCTGTGCGCCCAAGCCGCGCAACCCCGCACCGATCATCAAAGCGTCCCCTGTTCAGGAGGCGCATATTAGCCGAAAGGATTGAAGACCGGGTAAACCGGGGCTGGGGAAGCGGTCATATCCGGGATCAGGCCGGGATGGTGTTGACGGCACACAGGGCAGGCCGGGACGCCTTGCGTTGCGGGCGCATGTTCAGCAATGCGTCGAGGTTTGCGTTGCCATCAACCAGATCGGACAGCGTCAGTTCGTCGAGCGAATGGTAGAAGGCTTCCACCGCCTTGTAGAGGGCGGGCCGCAGCCAGCAGCAATCGGTCAACGGGCAATGGTTTTCCTCGCGGGTGAAGCACTCGGCAAAGGGCAGGTCGCTCTCGAAGGTGCGGAACACGTCTCCGACATTGATCTTGCCGGGTTCGCGGGCCAGTTTCAGGCCGCCATTGCGGCCGCGCATGGCGTCGATGAATCCGCGCTGGCCGAGCAGCCGGATCACCTGTGCCAAGTGGTTTTCGGATGCATTGCAATAGGCCGCGATCTCGCTTTTGCGCACATTGCGCGGGCCGTTGATCGCGCAGAACATCAAGGTTCGCATGGCGAGATTGGTCCGGGTTGTCAGGCGCATGGCGCAAATCCGCAAATGGTTTATTCCAGATTGATCTTTATTCGCCTTCCTGACATGCGTCCTTGATCGAGATCATGTGACCCGCTGCAAGCCGGAAAGCCGCAAAAACCAGAGATGACCGTCTCCTCCCCCCTCCTTCTTGGCATCGATACCGGCGGAACCTTCACCGACGCGGTGCTGTGGCGCGAGGGTGACGGCGTGCTCGCCTCGGCCAAGGCACTGACCACGCGCCACGACCTTTCCGATGGCATTGCCGCGGCCGTGCGGACGGTCTTGGCGCAGGGCAGGGTGAAACCGGAGGCCATCGCGATGGTCTCCATGTCGACCACTCTGGCAACCAATGCGCTGGTGGAGGGCGTTCATGCCCCTGCCGCGCTGGTGATGATCGGCTTCGATCCGGCCGACCTGGCCCGCGACGGACTTGACAAGGCGCTCGGCGGCGATCCCGCCGTCTTCTGCCCCGGCGGCCACGACATTTATGGCAAGGAGACGCCGCTCGACCTGTCCGCGCTGGACGCTGCTTTGGACAGCTGGAAAGGCCGCGTCTCCGGCGTTGCGGTCGCCGGCTATTTCGCGGTGCGCAACCCGGCGCATGAACAGGCGGCGGCCCGCCTGATCTCGGAACGTACCGGCCTGCCCGTCACCTGCTCGCATCACCTGTCGTCAAGGCTCGGCGGCCCGCGCCGGGCGCTCACCACGCTGCTGAACGCCCGCCTTGTACCGGTGCTGGCACGGCTGCTCGACTCCATGGAAGCATTTCTCGCCCGAGAGGGCATTGCCGCGCCGCTGATGGTGGTGCGCGGCGATGGCGCGCTGGTGTCAGCCGGCTTTGCCCGCGCGAGACCGGTGGAGACCATCCTGTCGGGTCCGGCGGCCAGCCTTGCGGGCGCGCAGGCGCTGACCGGCGTGCGCGATGCCTTCGTCGCCGATATTGGCGGCACGACCACCGACATCGCCTTGCTGGAGAATGGCGCGCCGCGTCTCGACCCGGACGGCGCGACCGTCGGCGGCTGGCGCACCATGGTGGAAGCCGTCGCCATGCGCACCTACGGTCTCGGCGGGGATTCGGAAGTCGCTTTCGATGGTGACGGCCTGAAGGCCGGAATGCGGCTGGGACCTCGCCGCGCTGTGCCGCTGGCACTTGCCGCACATCTGTGGCCCGCCGATGTCACCCCGGTTCTGGAGCGCCAGCTTGCGGCGCCCCGTCCGCATCGTCTCGAAGGACGTTTCGCATGGTGCGCGGAAGCCGGTGAGCACGATGGGCTGCCGGCCGCCGAAGCCCGCCTGCTCGACACTCTCGGCGAGGCCCCGAAGCCGCTCGCCGGCATTGTCACCCAACAGGCACAGCTCCCCGCGCTGGATCGCCTGCGCGCACGCGGACTGGTGCATGTTTGCGCCTTCACGCCCAGCGATGCGGCCCATGCCATCGGTCTGCAATCGGGCTGGGACGCGGATGCCGCCCGTCTCGGTGCCGCCCTGCTGGCACGGCGCAAGGATGGCGGCGGGTGCGAACTGGCATCCACGAACGAAGAGATGGCGCAGGCGGTGCTCGATGCGGTGCAAAGACGCGCGGCCGAAACCGTGCTTGAAACGGCCCTGTTTTCTGACGGGCTGGATGGAGCCGCCCTGATGGCAAGCCCGATGGGTCAAATGGTGCTCGATGGTGCGGCGGGATTTGCGTCGCCCTCGATCCGGCTTGACCGTCCGGTGATCGGGCTCGGGGCCTCGGCCGGGCTGCATTTTGCGCGCATGGAGACGCGCACCGGCCAGCCGCTCATCGTGCCGGAGCATGCCGGGGTCGCCAATGCGGTGGGAGCGGTGGCCGGACAGGTCCGCTTGTCCGCCGAGGCGACCGTGACGCCCCTGCCAGACATGCGCCTGCGGGTATCCTGCGGGGCGCAAAGCCTCGACATGGCCGGTGAGGAGGATGCCCTTGCTGCGGCACGCGCCATGGCGGGCGAGGCGGCTGCCAGCCTTGCCTCGGCAGCCGGTGCGGATGCCTGCGAGGTCACGCTGGACGAGAGGGTCGAGGCCACGGAAATCGACGGCCAGCGCTTCTTCGTTTCGGCAAGTGTGCGCGCGGTGGCGGCCGGGCGTCCGCGCATCGCCGTCTGACCTTTGCCCGAACGGAAAAGGTTTTTCCCATTTTGAACGATTGACGCCTTTGCGCGCTTGGTGTTGAACGCCCACAATCCCTTTCATCCTTGGCGGAACACCGCCTTAACGGAGGACCAGACATGACCGCACGCGTCGAGAAGAACGGCCTGAAGATCGACAAGGCCCTGCATGACTTCATCGTGGAGCAGGCCATTCCGGGCACCGGTGTGAATGCGGATGCCTTCTTTGCCGCCTTCGGCGCCGCAGCCAACGAACTGGCGGTGACGAACCGCGCGCTGCTGGCCAAGCGTGACGCGTTGCAGGAGAAGCTCGACGGCTGGTACCGCGAGAACGGCGCGCCCTCCGATATGGGTGCCTACAAGGATTTCCTGAAGGAGATCGGCTATCTGCTTCCCGAAGGTCCGGACTTCTCCGTGGATACCACGAATGTCGATCCGGAAATCGCCTCGGTGGCCGGTCCGCAGCTTGTCGTGCCGATCATGAACGCGCGCTTTGCCCTCAACGCGGCCAATGCCCGCTGGGGCTCGCTCTATGACGCGCTCTACGGCACGGACGCTCTGGGCGACCTGCCGAAGGCCGGCGGCTTCGATGCCGAACGCGGCGCGCGCGTCATCGCCTGGGGCCGCGGCTTTCTCGATCATTCCGCTCCACTCGCGGACGGCTCGTGGACCGATGTGTCCGGTCTGGCCAATGAAGGCGATGCGCTCAAGGTCACGCTGGCGGATGGCCGCGTCACCACCCTTGCGGAACCGGGCCAGCTTGTCGGCTTTCATGCCCGATATTCCGAGATGACCGGTGTCCTGCTGGTCAAGAATGGCATGCATGTCGAGATCGTGATCAACGCCGACCATCCCGTCGGCAAGACCGATCCGGCCCATATTGCCGACATCGTCCTGGAATCAGCCCTGACCGCGATCATGGATTGCGAGGATTCGGTTGCCGCCGTCGATGCCGAGGACAAGGCGCTGGTTTATTCCAACTGGCTCGGCCTGATGAAGGGCGACCTGACGGAAGAAGTCGCCAAGGGCGGCAAGACCTTCACCCGCCGCCTCAACCCGGATCGCGAATATGACGGCGCGGGGGGGCACTCGGTCAGCCTGCATGGCCGCTCGCTCATGCTGATCCGCAATGTCGGCCACCTGATGACCAATCCGGCCATCCTGCTCGAAGATGGCTCGGAAATCCCCGAAGGGATCATGGATGCCTTCGTCACGGCGCTGATTGCCCTGCACGACATCGGCCCGCACGGCCGCCACGCCAACAGCCGCGCCGGTTCCATGTATGTGGTGAAGCCGAAGATGCACGGGCCGGAGGAAGTGGCCTTTGCGGTGGAACTGTTCGGCCGCGCCGAAGCCGCGCTCGGCATGGCGCCCAACACGATCAAGATGGGCATCATGGACGAGGAGCGCCGCACCACGGTCAACCTCAAGGAGTGCATCCGCGCGGCCAAGTCCCGTGTCGTCTTCATCAACACCGGCTTCCTCGACCGCACCGGTGACGAGATGCACACTTCCATGGAAGCGGGCCCGATGATCCGCAAGGCCGACATGAAGGCCGCTGCCTGGATCCAGGCCTACGAGAACTGGAACGTCGATATCGGGCTGGAATGCGGCCTGCGCGGCCATGCCCAGATCGGCAAGGGCATGTGGGCCATGCCCGACCTGATGCATGCCATGCTGGAACAGAAGATCGGTCATCCGAAGGCCGGCGCCAACACGGCCTGGGTGCCCTCGCCGACCGCTGCCACGCTGCACGCCACGCATTATCACAAGGTCAATGTCGCCGAGGTGCAGGCAAAGCTGGAAAGCCGCCCGCGTGCCAGCCTCGACGACATCCTGTCGGTGCCGGTGGCCGTCCGTCCCAACTGGACCGACGAGGACAAGCGCGCCGAACTGCGCAACAATGCGCAGGGCATCCTGGGCTATGTCGTGCGCTGGGTCGACCAGGGCGTCGGCTGCTCCAAGGTGCCGGACATCAACGATATCGGGCTGATGGAAGATCGCGCAACGCTGCGCATTTCCTCCCAGCACATCGCCAACTGGCTGCGCCACGGTGTCGTGACCCGTGAGCAGGTGCTGGACGTGATGAAGGAAATGGCCGCCGTCGTGGACCGCCAGAATGCGGGCGACCCGGCCTACATGCCGATGGCCGGTCACTTTGACGATTCGGTCGCGTTCCAGGCCGCCTGCGAGTTGGTGTTCGAGGGCGTGAAGCAGCCCAACGGCTATACCGAGCCGGTGCTGCACCGCCGCCGTCAGGAGCTGAAGGCCAAGATGGCAGCGGCCTGACATCCGGACCTGCCGATTTGTTTCCCAAGGGGCGGTGGCTTGTCAGAGCCGCCGCCTCAATGCTTCCAGCGTCCGGCGCGCCTCCTCCAGCCCTGAGGAGGAGAAAGTGCCGGCCAGATCGAGCAGCCAGCGGCTTTCGCGCATGCGCGCCTGGTCGATCAGCTTGTAGCCCGCATTGGTGATGGCCGCCAGACGCGAGCGCTTGTGCCCCGGATTGTCCTGCCACTCGACCAGCCCCCTGGCCTGAAGCCCGTCGCAAATGACCTGCACGTGCTGGCGGGTCACATCCTGCTCGCGCGCGAGGCCCGGAACCGTCATCGGCCCGTGATCGGCCAGCAGTTCCAGCTGCGCGCGGTCGGACCCCGTGGTGCCGGTTTGCGCATGCAGGCGATCCATGGCCGCGCGCAAATCGGTCTGTAGCAGGCGGATGAGGGAAAGAAGGACGACAAGGTCCTGTTCTCGAGTCGGGCGCATGACCGACTGTCTGATTTGACAGGCCACTTGTCAATTACGTGCCGTCGAGGCGGCGGCCAATGGCAGCACCAACCTGTCTTGCCGCCTGCGCCCCTTTGGGCTACCTGCCTTGGACATGAAGCTGATCGCCATCGACACTGCCGCCAATCTGTGCGCCGCCTGCGTGTTTGACGCGCGTGCGGCGATCGTGACCGGCGAGAGCGTGCGCGATATCGGCAAGGGCCATGCCGAACAATTGATGGATGTGATCGACGCGGCGATGGCGGCTGCCGGGATTGCCTATGGTGATCTGGACCGCATCGCCGTGACGGTCGGTCCCGGCTCGTTTACCGGTGTGCGGGTCGGCGTTTCGGCGGCGCGGGGGCTGGCTCTGGCGCTGTCGGTCCCGGCCGTGGGCGTGAACACGCTGGAGGCGCTGGCGGCAGGCGAACGCACCCTGCGCCCCGACAAGGATGTGCTGGCCGTCATCGACGCCGGACGCGGGACGGTATACGCCGCGCTCTACGACGCATCCGGGCTGGAGATCATGGCCCCACATCTGACCGAAATGGAGGCCATTGCCGGGCGCGTCACGCCGGACATCGTGATTTCCGGTTCGGCGGCAACGGCCGTCGCCGCGGCCTGCAATGCGCCGGGACTGGCAGGTTCGGTCACAGCGGCCACCGGTGCCATCGGCGACATTGCCCGCATTGCCGCGTCGCGCCCGCCCGTGGGCAAGCCTGTGCCGCTCTATCTGCGCGCCCCCGATGCCAAGCCTCAGGGCGGCTTCGTGCTGCCCAGAAAGGCGGGGTGAGACAATGTGGTGGTTCCTGCCATGGATCGGTTGGCTGCCGCTGTTTTCGCGCGACGATGCCATCCTGCCGCTGACGCCCGCCCATGCACGCGCGCTGGCCCGGCTGCATCGGGAGGATTTCCTGCGGCCCTGGACGGATGGCGAGTTTGCCGAGCTTCTCAAGCAGAAGGGCGTGTTCGCTTTCGGTGCCTTCCGCGAGGGGGCCGGGGACACCAACCCCGACGGCTTTGTTCTGGCGCGCCTTGCCGCCGGAGAGGCCGAAATCCTCACCGTTGCTGTCGCGCGGGCGCATCGCCGCCGCGGGCTCGGACGCAAGCTCATGGATGCCGTGCTGCGCCACCTGCATGCGGAGCGGGCCGAGAGCCTGTTCCTTGAAGTGGACGAGACCAATGAACCGGCCATCGCTCTCTACCGGCGCCTCGGCTTCCGCAAGGTCGGCCAGCGCAAGGCCTATTACGATGCGGCCGCCGGCGGGAAGAATGCCGCACTCATCATGCGGATGGACCTCAAATGACAGATGAGGCGCTGGATCAGCCCGGTCCGCCCGTTGCGGGGCGCCTGCGCCTGGCCGTCGCGCTCGCGGTGATGCTGGTACTGACGCTGGTCCTCCTGCCCTTTCACGGGATTGCGCTGGCCATGGGCGGACGCATCGCGGCCATCGCACCGCGCATCTGGCACCGGGTGATGAGCCGCATGACCGGCTTTCGTGTCCACATTCATGGCCGCCTTGCCAGGGCGCGACCGCTGATGCTCGTCGCCAACCATGTTTCCTGGACCGACATTCTCGTGCTCGGTTCCATTGGACCGGTGGCTTTCGTGGCCAAGTCCGACATGCAAGCCTGGCCCGGCATCAACTGGCTGGCCCGGCTATCGCGCACCATCTTCGTGGAGCGCGAAAAGCGGCTTAAAAGCCGCGAGCAGGCGGGTGAGATTTCCGCCCGGCTGATCGGCGGCGACGCCATCATCCTGTTTGCCGAGGGCACGACGGGCGACGGCAACATGCTGCTGCCCTTCAAGAGCTCACTGCTGGCGGCCGCCCGCGACACGGTGGACCACACGCCGGGCGGGGTCGTCCACATCCAGCCGGTGGCACTGGCCTACAACCGGTTCCACGGCATGCCTGCGGGCCGCGCCGGGCAGGCCAGGGTGTCATGGATCGGCGACCAGGACCTCATCCCCCACCTGCCCGACATCGTGAAGGCGGGCGCGCGCGACGTCGATGTGGTGATCGGCGAGCCGGTGGCCTTCACCGCCGGGTCCGACCGCAAGGCGGTGACACGGGAGCTGGAAGCGCGCGTGCATGCAATGATGGTCTCTGCCCAGCGCGGCACGCCGGATGACAGGGCGGTCTGACAGACCCGCCATTGCGCCTGTATTTTGCCGCCAAGATGCAGTATGAGCGCGCCCATGACGCAAGACACTTCCACCGGAACCGGCCAGCGCAAGGTGTTCATCCGCACCTATGGCTGCCAGATGAACGTGTATGACAGCCAGCGCATGAGCGATGCACTGGCCGCCGACGGCTATGTGGAAGCCGCCTCGCCCGACGAGGCCGATCTGGTGCTGATCAATACCTGCCATATCCGCGAAAGGGCGGCAGAAAAGATCTATTCCGAGCTTGGCCGCCTGCGGGACCTGAAGGCAGATCGCCGGGCGGGAGGCTCGGACCTCGTCATCGGCGTCACCGGTTGCGTGGCGCAGGCCGAGGGACGCGAGATCATGCGCCGCCAGCCTGCTGTCGATCTCGTTGCCGGGCCGCAGACCTATCACCGCATTCCCGATTTCGTGCGTCAGGCGCAGGCCGGAATGCGCAGCGTGGAAACGGACTTTCCGGCGGAAGACAAATTCGACCACCTGCCGCCGGCCAGCGCCAGGGTGACGCGGGCGCGTGGCGTCACGGCCTTCCTCACCGTGCAGGAAGGCTGCGACAAGTTCTGCACCTTCTGTGTGGTACCCTATACGCGCGGCGCGGAAGTATCGCGTCCGGTCGCGCAGATCGTTGCCGAGGCCGAACAGCTGGCTGAAGCCGGGGTGCGCGAGCTGACGCTGCTCGGCCAGAACGTCAACGCCTGGCATGGCGAAGGCCCGGACGGGCAGGTTTGGGGGCTTGGCCGCCTGCTGTTCCGGCTGGCCGAGGTGCCCGGCATCGCCCGGTTGCGCTACACGACCAGCCACCCGCGCGACATGGACGATGCGCTGATTGCCGCGCACCGCGATTTGCCTGCGCTGATGCCCTACCTGCATCTGCCTGTGCAGTCCGGTTCCGACCGCATCCTGAAGGCCATGAACCGAAAGCACACGGGCGACGATTACCGCCGTCTTGTGGACCGCATCCGCGCCGCGCGCGCCGACATCGCGCTGTCGGGCGATTTCATCGTCGGCTTTCCCGGCGAAGGTGATGCGGATTTCGACGCGACCATGCGGCTCATCGGCGACGTGACCTATGCAGCGGCCTACTCGTTCAAGTACTCGCCACGGCCCGGCACGCCGGGAGCTGACTTGCCGGATCATGTTCCCGATGCGGTCATGTCGGAACGGCTGGCCGCCTTGCAGGCGCTTGTCACCCGCCAGCAGCAGGATTTCGCCGCGGCGCTGATCGGCAGCGAGATGGACATCCTGCTGGAAAAGCCGGGACGCGTCCCCGGCCAGATCACAGGGCGTTCTCCGTGGTTGCAGCCGGTGATTCTTGATGAAATGGCCGGGGAAATCGGTGACATTGTGAAGGTGCGAATCACGAAGGCGGGCACGAACAGCCTTCATGGTGAATGGTTGAAACACGCGCCCGCCTGACCCGAGGAGATGGCATTGACCGCTGCCAGCGAGCTGAAGCAGATCCCCGCAGGCGCCTCCGACATGGCGCATATCGTTCTGACCTTCGACAACAACCGGCTGGCCTCCGCCCTGTTCGGACAATTCGACGAGAATGTCGCGCTGGTGGAACAGAAGCTGAAGGTGGATATCCGCTCCAAGGGCAACAAGCTGTCGATCAAGGGGGAGCCTGCCGCCGCAGAACAGGCGCGGCGCACCTTCGATTTCCTCTATGACCTGTTGCAGAAGGGCGCAGAGATCGCCGCATCCGACGTCGAAGGCGCGATCCGCATGGCGATTGCCGCCGACGACCAGCTCCAGCTTCCCACCATGGAAACGCGCGGCAAGATGGCGGCAGCCCAGATTGCCACGCGCAAGCGCACCATCTTTGCCCGAACGCCCAACCAGGACGCCTACATGCGGGCGCTGGACCGCTCCGAACTGGTGTTCGGCATCGGCCCGGCCGGCACGGGCAAGACCTATCTCGCCGTCGCCCATGCCGCCATGCTGCTGGAGCGGGGCCAGGTGGAGCGCATCATCCTGTCGCGCCCGGCTGTCGAGGCCGGAGAGCGGCTCGGCTTTCTGCCCGGGGACATGAAGGAAAAGGTCGATCCCTACCTGCGCCCGCTCTATGACGCGCTTTACGACATGATGCCCGCCGACAAGGTGGAGCGCGCGCTGACCGCCGGTGTCATCGAGATCGCACCGCTCGCCTTCATGCGCGGACGCACGCTCGCCCATTCCGCCGTGATCCTCGACGAGGCGCAGAACACCACCTCGATGCAGATGAAGATGTTCCTGACGCGCCTCGGCGAAGGTGCGCGCATGATCGTCACCGGCGACCCGAGCCAGATCGACCTGCCACCGAACACCAGATCCGGGCTGGTCGAGGCGCTGCGCGTTCTCGACGGCGTGCCGGGCATCGTCAAGGTGCGCTTCAACGACAAGGACGTGGTGCGCCACCCCCTCGTCGCCGAGATCGTCAAGGCCTATGACAAGGCCGGGGCGGAACGCACGCTGCGTGTGCATGGCGAGGATGGCACGGAGGGCAAGGGCGCGTGAGCCCGGCCGGCCAAACGGCCCTGCCTGCCATCGACATGAGCGTGGAGGCCGGCCACTGGCCTGAACCGGAGATGCTGGAAGCGCTGGTGCGCCGGGCTATCGGCGCTGCGCTCGATGTGCTTGGCGAGGATGCGTCAGCCAGCGAATTGTCGCTGGTGTTCACCGATGACAAGGCGATCCGCGCGCTCAATGCGCAGTGGCGGGCGCAGGACAAGCCGACCAACGTGCTCTCCTTTCCCGCCTTCGACATGGCACCGGGCTATCCGGTGCCGCCGGTGCTGGGCGACATCGTGATCGCCCATGAAACGGTGGAGCGCGAAGCCGCGCTTGAGTTGAAGCCCTTCGATCACCATCTCACCCATCTCGTGGTTCATGGTTTCCTTCACCTTTTGGGCTATGATCACGAGATTGACGAAGAAGCCGAGGAGATGGAGGCGCTCGAAACGCGCATCCTGGCGAGCCTTGGCGTGGACGATCCCTACCGGGACTGATTGAGACAATGAACGAGACGAACGGGCCAAGCGCGCCCTCCCCCGAGACCGCAGCAGGCGGTGAGAGCGAAACTGCCGGCAGTCCGCAAAGCGACAGCGAAAGGCGGCGCGGCCTGCTGATGCGCCTGCGCGGGGCGTGGAAGCCGCGCGGCGGCGCGAACCTGCGTGACGACCTGACCGACGCATTGGCCGATGACGGGGGCGACCGCAGCGCGTTTTCGCCCGAAGAGCGCGCCATGCTCAACAACATCCTGGCGCTGCGCGAATTGCGCGTGGAGGATGTGATGGTGCCTCGCGCCGACATCAACGCGATCGATATCAACGTTTCGCTGGGCGAGCTGATGGCGATGCTGGAATCGACCGGCCATTCGCGCCTGCCCGTCTATGCCGAGACGCTGGATGATCCGCGCGGCATGATCCACATCCGCGACGTGCTCGCCCATGTCACCAAGATCGCGCGCACACCGAAGCGGCGCTCGCGCAAGGCAGCGGAGCCCGGCGCGCCGGAACGGCCGGCCGGAAGCTTCGACCTGTCACGCGTGGACCTGTCGAGGGCCCTGACCGAGCTCAACATCGTCCGGCCCGTGCTTTTCGTGCCGCCCTCCATGCTCGCCTCGGACCTGATGGCCCGCATGAAGGCAGCGCGCATCCAGATGGCGTTGGTGATCGACGAATATGGCGGCACGGACGGGCTGGTCTCGCTGGAAGACATCGTGGAAATGGTGGTCGGCGACATCGAGGACGAACACGACGATGACGAGCCGATGATCACGGAAGCCGGTGACGGCATCTTCATCGTGGATGCGCGCGCCGAGCTGGACGATCTGGCCGAGCGCATCGGCGGCACCTTTTCCGTCGGCGAGCACATCGAGGATGTCGACACGGTGGGCGGCATGATCTTCAACACGCTCGGCCGGGTACCGGTGCGCGGCGAGGTGGTGCAGGCCGTGCCCGGCTACGAGTTCCACGTGCTCGACGCCGACCCGCGCCGCGTGAAGCGTGTGCGCATCGTCAAGGTGCGCGCCGGGACACCGCGCCGCCGCCCGGCTGCCAAGCCGGCCGACGTGCCTGCGGAGGAAAAACCGGCAGAAGCGGAGTCCCCGGCCAGCGAGGGGTGAGCGGAAATTCCGTCTCCTCCCCCGGAGGCCGGGAGAGGGTTGTGACGGGTTGCGTCAGGCGGCCTTGGCGACGGAAGGCATTTCGCCACGCGCGATCTTCGTGACCGTGACGAAGTCGATCTTGCCGGAGCCGAGCACCGGCATTTTTGCGATCACCCGCACTTCGGCCGGGACCATCAGGTCCATGGCGCCGTTGAGCTTGGCGAAGGCCAGGAACTCGGCGCGGGTGGCCTCCGGCGCGTCGGTGAAGAGCACCAGCTTCTCGCCCTTGCGCTCGTCCCTGACGGTGGCCACAGCCGAGAGCTGGCCCTTCCAAAGGTCGCCTGCCAAAGCCTCCACGGCAGCCAGCGAGACCATTTCGCCGCCGATCTTGGCAAACCGCTTGGCGCGGCCCCGGATGGCAACGAAGCCTTCCTCATCGATCGTGACGATATCGCCGGTGTCGTGCCAGCCGCCTTCCAGAGGCTCCAGCACGCCGGGATTTTCGGCGCGGAGATAGCCCGCCATGACGTTCGGGCCCCGCACGAAGAGGCGTCCGCCCTCATCCACGCCCGGCACTGGCTCCAGCCGGTACTCCATGCCGGGCATGATCTTTCCGACCGTGCCGGAGCGGTTGTACATGGGCGTATTGATGGAGATGACCGGCGCCGTCTCGGTGACGCCATAACCTTCCAGCACGCGCAGGCCGAACTTTTCCATGTAGGTGGTGCGGGTGGAGGGCTTCACCGGCTCCGCACCGGCAAAGCAGTAGCGCACCGAGCGGAAGTCATAGGGGTGTGCGGTACGCGCATAGCCCGACAGGAAGGTGTCGGTGCCGAAGATGATGGTCGCGTTGGACGCATAGACCAGTTCCGGCACGATGCGGTAGTGCAGCGGCGAGGGGTAGAAATAGACGGGCACGCCGGACATGAGCGGCAGCACCGTGCCTGCCGTGAGGCCGAAGGAGTGGAAGACCGGCAACACGTTGAACACCTTGTCGCCCGCGTGGAAATCGATACGCGAGGCCGCCTGCACGGCATTGGACAGGATGTTGCGGTGGGTGAGCACTACGCCCTTCGGCGTGCCTTCGGAACCGGAGGTGAAGAGGATCACGGCGCGGTCATCGGCCTTGCGGGCCACACGCGGGGTATCCTTGCGGATCAGGCCCATGATCTTGTCCTTCATCCCGATGGTGGCGCGCAGGTCATCCAGCCAGACGATGGCGACATGGTCCTGCATGTCCGCGATCACCGGCCCGAGCTTGGCCTGCTCCACGAAGGCGCGCGAGGTCAGCACCGTCTTCACTTCTGCCCCCTTGCAGGCGGAAAGAATGTTGGCTGCCCCGGCGGTGAAGTTGATCATGGCAGGCACCTTGCCCGCCGACATGACACCCAGCACCGTGGCGGCCGTGCCGTTGGCATTGGGCAGCATGACACCGAGCGTCTCCTCGCGCGGGAAGAGCGCCTTGAACTTCTCGCCCAGCACAGCGGCACCGGTCAGCAGCTTGCCGTAGGAGAGCGAGCCGGTGAGCGGGTCTTCGACGGCGAGCCTGCCGAAGCCGCGGTCGCGCGCCGTGTCGATGATGCGCTGCAGCACCGTGGTATCGGTAGAGGTGGTGCGGAAGACGAGATCCGACATCACCTCGTAGAGCGCAGCACCGGCAGCGGCACGGCGCTTGCGGCCCTTCAGCTCCGGATCGACGGCCAGCCTGACCGGCTCCAGGATCGTCACCTTCACCTTGGGGAAAAAGCGGCGGCGCACGTGGTTGGAGGTCAGGCGGGAGAAGAAGGACTTTTCCAGCCCGTCAATGCGGATCGGCACAACCGACGAGCCGGTCTTGTCGGCCACCATGGCGGCACCGTCATAGACCTTCATCAGCCCGCCGGTGACGGTGATGCGGCCTTCGGGGAAGATGACCAGCGGATCACCGCCCTGCACGGCCTTGATCAGCGTGCGGGTGGCCATGGGCTTGGAGGGGTCCAGCGGCATGGCGCGCGTCAGCTTCAGGAAGGGCTTTACCCACCACGCCTTGGCGATGTTGTAGTCGATGGCGAAGACGGGCTCCTCCTCGGTCAGGGCCAGCGCCAGCGGGCCGTCGAGGAAGGAGACGTGGTTCAGCGCCAGAACCGGCGCCGCGCCGGCTTTCTTCAGATTGTCGAGGCCCTCCACCTCGAGGCGCATGAACGCGCGGAAGAGGATGGAGACGAAATCGCGGAAGGGGCTGGTCGGCAGGTGCCGCAGCATGAGCCAGGCCGCTGCAAGATTGAAGACCGCGAGGCCGAGCATCACTTCGGCAATCGTGACGCCAAAACCCTGGATGGCGGCGACGAGGCCACCACCGACGGTCATGAAACCGGCCGACAGCACGTTCGCAGCAGCGACCACACGGGCACGGCGGTCTTCCGGGGCCCAGGCCTGAAGGGCCGAAAAGGTGGGCACAACGAGGAAGGCACTGGCAATTGCGAGGCCCGCCAGATCAACGGCCACGCGTATGGTGCCCGGCTGGGCAAAGAATTCGCCAAGCGTGGCGGCGGTGGCGGTGGCCTCCGCCCCCCAGACGAGGCGGGCAAGGTCGAAGCCGAAGAGTGCCATCAGCGCGGTACCGACGGGAGCAGGCAGCAGCACTATGCGGCCGGCCGACATCCAGGCGGCGATGGCCGAGCCGATGGCGACCGCAATGGCGAAGACGGCGAGATAGGCAGTGACGGCCATTTCATTGCCGCCGAGGGCGTCCTTCACCATGGGCGGCAGAACGGACATGACGATGGCACCGGCGAGCCAGAACCACGACACCATGATGGCGGTGCGCCACAGACGCCTGTCCTGGCGAACTTCCGAAACAAGGCGCCAGGTGGAGCGCAGGATGTTGCGGTCGATGACGAGATCGGGCGCGCCGGAACCGGTTTTCGGGATGTAGCGGCTGGCCATCCAGCAAGCGAGCGCGAAGCCCATCATCATCGGGCCGAAGACCCAGACGGATGCCCCGCCGGTCGACGCGATGCCGCCGACAATGGTGCCGGCAAGGATGGCAATGAAGGTGGCCGCCTCGACCCAGGCATTGGCGCGGGGCAGTTCCTTCTTTTCCAGATGGTCCGGCAGGATGCCGTATTTCACCGGGCCGAACAGCGCCGACACCACGCCGAACAGGAACAGCGCGGTCATGAGAACGGGGATGGAGGACAGTGCGATGCCGGCAACGGCGACGATTGCCGCGCCGACTTCGGCCAGCTTCAGCTTCTCTGCCATGACGGCCTTGTCGAACCGGTCGGCCATTTCGCCGCCGAGGGCGGAGAGAAGCAGGAAGGGCGCGATGAAGATGGCGCCCGCCAGTGTGATGAGCGAGGCGGCGTCATCGGCGGCCAGCTTGAACAGAATGAGGAACACCAGCGTGTTCTTCAGTAAATTGTCGTTGAAAGCGGACAGGAATTGCGTCCAGAACAGCGGTGCGAAACGCCGCGAGAGCATCATGTGCTTTTGCATGGTCTTCCCCTTGTAAACCCGGCCGCCACAATCGCCATGGTTGATTAACTTGCGGTTGTGTCGGCGCGGCGTTCCTTTCCTATGGTTAGCTGGCAATTAAACGTCCGAGCGGCCGATCTCGCGCAGCAGCTTCTCGGTGCGGGCCTCGTCGATCTTGTGGATCAGGCGTTCGCTTTCTTCCGTGTCGCGTAGCGTCTTGGTGATGGTGATGGAGGTGTGCACCAGCATGATCGCGGCCATGGCGTAGAAGCCCTTGGCGGCAAAGCTCGCCTCCATGAAGAAGATGCCGCCGGCCATCATCGCGGCAGCCACGACGAAGGAAGCCACGGTGAAGAGGACCCAGGAGTTGGTGTTCTTGGTGGTGATCGAATTGTCGGACATGGGATGTTCCTTTCAAAGGTCTGGATGGGTTCGGGGACAATCAGGCGGCGCCGCCAGTGCGGGCGGCTTTCAGGCGGGCCAGCACGTCGTCGGCGGAAGTCTTCAACGGGGTGCCGCAGCCGGCTTCGGCCAGCTTTTCGGTGATGGCGGAAGGATTGCCGGAGGCATCCATCTCGGCCATGGCGGCATCGGTCAGGTCGATCTGCTTCTGGCGGGTGCGCAGGCGCAGCAGCGTTTCCTCGGCCTCACGCAGGGTCGACAGGCCCGATTGCGGGGCGACCTCGCGCAGCTTGTGCGCCTTGTCGGTGGCGGTGGCGATGCGCTGGCCGCGCTGCAATTCGCGCAGCTTCATTTCCGCATTGCGCACATTGGCGCGCAGCCGGGCGATTTCGGCGGCGAACTGCTTCTGCGCCTCGGCGGAGGCATCGCGCTCGGCCTCAAGGAGAGCGATGGTCTCGGCGGCCTCGCGGGCGAGGTCTTCCTTCTCCTGCTCGATGGCGGCGATGGTGCGCGCCTCCAGATCGGCGATCCGGGCAACGAGGCGGTCGAACTGGTCGGCTTCCTGCCTGTTCTGCGCCATGGCGACCGCCACGGCCTTGCGGGCCTGCTCCACGGCCACTGCGCTGTCGCGCATCTGCTGGTTCAGGATGGAGAGCGCGTGGCGGTCTGCAAAGGCTTCCTCGGCATCATGGGTCGCGCCGCGAAAGAGGGTGATGATGGTCTTGAACATGGGCGTCATTCCTTATATGAACGTTGTTCATGATTTGAATGTATCACGGAATGAACATTGTTCAAGATATAAAATGAACGATGTTCAAAACATGAGGGAACTGGTTAATGGCCGGCAAACGCGAGGAGAAGCGTGAAGGTGTGAAGGCGGCACTCATCGAGGCGGCGCGCACGCGCATTTCCATGCACGGGCTGGCGGGCCTGCGCGCGCGCGATGTGACGGCGGATGCGGGCGTGGCGCTTGGCAGCCTCTACAATGCCTTCCAGGACCTCGACGAGCTGGTGCTGCATGTCAATTCGATCACGCTGGGCGCCCTGGGGGCAGCACTGGGTGAGGCTGCCGCCTCGGCCTCAAGTCCCGAAGCGCGGCTGCGGGCTCTGGCGCGCGGTTACCTGCATTTCGCGCTGGAGAACCGGGCGCTGTGGGCCGCCCTTTTCGAGCACCGCATGCCGGAAGGGCGCATCGTGCCGGACTGGCATCTGGCCGAACATGCGGTGCTGTTCCGCCATATTGTGGAGCCGCTCGCCATGATGGAGCCGGAGCTTTCCGAAGAACAGCTCGTCCTGCGCGCGCGCACGGCCTTTGCCGCCGTGCACGGCATTGTCGCCATTTCCATCGAGGAGCGCTTCATCGGCCTGCCGAAGGACCAGCTGGAGGCAGAGCTTGACCGGTTCACCGCGTTGCTTGCTGCAGGGGTAAGGGCGTCGCGGGACCGTTGAGACGGATCACACCGTCAGGTGGGCCCTCACCTCGGGCTGGTCGAGTGACGGACCGTCGCCGGAATGGACCACCTCGCCGCGATCCATGATGTAGACGTCATCGGCCAGCTCGCGGCAGAAATCGAGATATTGTTCCACCAGCAGGATCGCCATGCCCTGGCTATCGCGCAGGAAGCGGATGGCGCGGCCGATATCCTTGATGATCGACGGCTGGATGCCCTCGGTCGGCTCGTCGAGGACGAGCAGCTTGGGCCGTGTCACCAGCGCCCGGCCGATCGCCAGTTGCTGCTGCTGGCCGCCCGAGAGGTCGCCGCCGCGCCGGTTCAGCATGTCTTTGAGCACCGGGAACAGTTCGAAAACATGGTCCGGGATGAAGCGGTCCTTGCGGGCGAGCGGCGCATAGCCGGATTCGAGATTTTCGCGCACGGTCAACAGCGGGAACACTTCGCGCCCCTGCGGCACGAAGCCGATGCCGGCGCGTGCGCGATCATACGATGGTGCCTTGCCGAAGGCCTTGCCTTCCAGCAAAATCTCGCCAGAGGTCAGCCGGTGATGGCCGACGATGGCGCGCATGAGCGAGGTCTTGCCGACGCCGTTGCGGCCCAGCACACAGGTGATGCGCGCGGGCTTCACCTCCATGGAGACGCCGCGGAGCGCCTGCGCCGCGCCATAGTGAAGGGATACGTTTTCAACGGTCAGCATGGTTCACCGCCCCAGATAGACTTCGATGACACGTTGGTCAGAAGAAACGTGATCGAGTGAGCCTTCCGACAGCACCGAACCCTCGTGCAGGCAGGTGACGCGCACGCCGAGATCGCGGACGAACTGCATGTCGTGCTCCACCACGATGACGGAATGGGTCTTCGAGATGTCGCGCAGAAGGCGCGCAGTCTCTTCCGTCTCGGCATCCGTCATGCCGGCCACCGGCTCATCCACCAGCAGGAGCTTGGGGTCCTGCGCCAGCAGCATGCCGATCTCCAGCCATTGCTTCTGGCCGTGGGACAGGTTGGCAGCCAGCGCGTGGCGGCGGTCAGCCAGGCGGATGATGTCGAGGATTTCTGTGATGCGATCCGCCTTGGTGCGGACCGGATCGCCGAACAGCGTGCCCGTCACCGTGCGCGGCCCGGCGAGCGCCAGTGCAAGGTTGTCTTCCACCGTGTGGCTCTCGAAGACGGTCGGCTTCTGGAACTTGCGGCCGATGCCCATGGTGGCGATATCGGCCTCGTCATGCTTGGTCAGGTCCACGTCACCGTTGAAATAGACCTGGCCGGTATCAGGCCGGGTCTTGCCGGTAATGATGTCCATCATGGTGGTCTTGCCGGCGCCGTTCGGCCCGATAATGGCGCGCATCTCGCCCTTGTTGAGGATCAGCGACAGGTTGTTGATGGCCTTGAAGCCATCAAAGGCGACCGAAACGCCATCGAGATAGAGCAGGGTTTCCTTGCGGGCGGCGACATCAGCGCTTTCCGGCTCGGCAGCCTGCTCCTGCACGTCGCGCATCGCATAGGGATGCGGCACGACGAGCGGTTCGTCCGGGTTGCGCTTCAGGGGCGTGGTCTGGTTCGTCATGCTGTCCTCCCTCACTCGCCCGCGGCCTGTGCCGGGCCAAGATCGGCATCGGTTCCGGCTTCGGCGCGCGCGCTTTCACGCCGCGCCTTCATGGCCGCCCAGCCGTGCGACACCGTTCCGGCGATGCCGCGCGGCAGGAACAGCGTGACGGCAACGAAGAGACCGCCGAGAGCAAAGAGCCAGAGGTCTGGCAGGGCGCCGGTGAACCAGCTCTTGCCGGCATTGACGGTGAGCGCGCCGATGATCGGGCCAATGATGGTGCCGCGCCCGCCGACCGCCGTCCACACCACCACCTCGATGGAGTTGGCCGGGGCAAATTCGCCGGGATTGATGATGCCGACCTGCGGCACATAGAGCGCGCCGGCGATGCCGGCCATGATGGCGGAAACGACGAAGGCGAAGAGCTTCACCTTTTCCGGCCTGTAGCCGAGGAAGCGGGTGCGCGGCTCGGCATCGCGCACGGCGATCAGCAGCTTGCCGAAATGCGAGCCCGTGATGGCAGCGGTCAGCGCCACGCCAAGTGCCAGCGCGATGGCCGAGGCAGCGAACAGCGCGGCGCGCGTGGTGTCAGCCTGCACGCTGTAACCAAGAATGTCCTTGAAGTCGGTCAGGCCGTTGTTGCCGCCGAAGCCCATGTCATTGCGGAAGAAGGCGAGCAGCAGGGCATAGGTCATGGCCTGCGTGATGATGGAAAGATAGACACCGGTGACGCGCGAGCGGAAGGCGAACCAGCCGAAGACGAAAGCAAGCAGGCCGGGCACCGCGATGACCATCAGGGCGGCAAACCAGAACTGGTCGAAGCCGTACCAGTACCAGGGCAGTTCCTTCCAGTTCAGGAAGACCATGAAGTCGGGCAGGACCGGGTTGCCATAGACGCCACGCGCGCCGATCTGGCGCATCAGGTACATGCCCATGGCATAGCCGCCGAGCGCGAAGAAGGCGCCGTGTCCGAGCGACAGGATGCCGGCAAATCCCCAAACGAGGTCCAGCGCCAGTGCCAGCAGCGCATAGGTGAGATACTTGCCGGTCAGCGCGACGATGTAGCTCGGCACATGGAAGGGGCTGGTTTCCGGCAGGGCAAGGTTCAGCACGGGCACGAGCACGGCGACCGCAAGGATCAGGGCGATCGCCACAAGGATGGGCGCGGTGAACCCCTTGGCGAAAAGGCGCTTGGTGATCATGCTTCGACGGACCTTCCCTTGAGGGCGAAGAGGCCGCGGGGACGCTTCTGGATGAAGATGATGATGAAGACCAGCACGAGGATCTTGCCGAGCACGGCGCCCGCATAGGGCTCCAGGAACTTGTTGACAATGCCGAGCGAGAGAGCGCCGACCAGCGTGCCCCACAGGTTTCCGACGCCGCCAAAGACCACCACCATGAAGCTGTCGATGATGTAGCCCTGGCCGAGGTTGGGCGAGACGTTGTCGATCTGCGAGAGCGCAACGCCTGCCAGACCCGCCACGCCGGAACCGAGCGCAAAGGTCATCGCATCAACCCATGGCGTGCGGATGCCCATGGCCGAGGCCATGCGCCGGTTCTGGGTGACGGCGCGCATCTTCAGGCCGAGCGAGGTCTTGTTGATCGCCCAGAGCAGCACGGCGAAAACAGCGAGCGCAAAGACGATGATGTAAAGCCGGTTCCAGGTCATCGACATTTCGCCGATGGAAACCGCACCCGACATGAAGGAGGGGTTGGCGACCTCGCGGTTGGTCGGGCCGAAGATGGTGCGCACCGCCTGCTGGAGGATCAGCGATACGCCCCAGGTGGCGAGCAGCGTTTCCAGCGGGCGGCCGTAGAGAAAGCGGATGATGCCGCGCTCCATGACGAGGCCGACCGCGCCGGAGACGAGGAAGGCAAGCGGCAGGGCGATCAGCAGCGACCAGTCGAGCAGCCAGGGCGCGGAATTGCGGATGACTTCCTGCACCACGAAGGTGGTGTAGGCTCCGATCATCACCAATTCGCCATGGGCCATGTTGATGACGCCCATGACACCGAAGGTAATGGCTAGGCCGATGGCCGCGAGAAGCAGGACGGAGCCGAGCGACAGGCCGTACAGCGCATTCTGGCCAACATTCCAGAGCGCAAGGCGATCCTTGATGCGCGTGATGGCTGCATCGGCGCGCGCCTTCAGCTCGCCCCCGGCGGAAGCGGAGAACTGTGTGAGGAGGCCCATGGCATCGCGGCTGCCAATGGCGGCCACCGCATCGATGGCTTCAGCCTTGGCAGCGGCATCGCGGTCCGAAAGAAGGATGGCGGCTGCGCGGGCGGTTTCCATGCGGGCCCTGACGGCTGCATCGGTTTCGGCGGCAAGCGCGGCCTCGATGCTTTCCAGCGCGGACGGGTCGGGATTGGCGATCAGCGTTTCGGCGGCGCGCATGCGCACGGCCGGGTCTTTTGCCGCGAGTGTGAGTGCACCCACTGCATCGCGAATGTCGCGGCGCAGTGAATTCTTGATCTTCACCTTGGTCAGCGCGGCTTGCGGCTCCGCGCCGGCCGGCTCTCCGGTCAGAGGATCGATCAGGGTTGCCGGATCGGCGGTACCACGCACGATGAAGACACCATTGTCGGAGCCGCGCACCACCAGTTCACCGTCCGAGAGCGCATTGAGGGCACGTGCGGCGCGAGGATCACCCAGCGCGGCCAGCCCGTCGATCACCGCGGCGATTTCCTTGAAGTTGGTGGCGCTGCCAAAACCGGCGATCGCCTGACGCAGCGCGGTATCGTCCTGCGCGCGGGCACCGAGGGCACTTGTGAGGACGACCAGCAGGGACAGAAGGAAAAGGCGGATGGGGCGCATGGCGGTTCCGTTGTTGGTCTGCGTTGAAAAGGCGGGCGAAGCGCGCTCCGCCCGCCTTTCCGTCATGTCCGGGAGGACATCTTACTTGGCATCACCGAGGCACTTGTTGGTCTCGGTGTTGTAGTTGCCGCACTTCAGCTCGACCCAGTCGGCCTTGAGCGGCTTGGATTCCGGCAGGTAGTCGGACCATGCGTCGCCCGGCACCAGGTCGTCGGTCTTCCAGACCGTCTCGAACTGGCCGTCGGCCTGGATTTCGCCGACGAGCACCGGCTTGGTGATGTGGTGGTTCGGCAGCATGACCGAGGTGCCGCCGGTCAGGTTCGGCACTTCGGTGCCCGGCAGGGCGTCAATCACCTTGTCGGGATCGGTGGTGCCGGCCTTCTCGACGGCCTTCACCCACATGTTGAAGCCGATGTAATGGGCTTCCATCGGGTCGTTGGTCACGCGCTTGTCGTTCTTGGTATAGGCCTTCCATTCCTTGATGAATTCGGCATTGACCGGGGATTCCATCGACTGGAAGTAGTTCCAGGCGGCCAGGTGGCCGACGAGCGGAGCGGTGTCGAGGCCAGCGAGTTCTTCCTCGCCCACCGAGAAGGCAACGACCGGGATGTCCTCGGCCTTGATGCCGGCATTGCCCAGCTCCTTGTAGAAGGGAACGTTGGCATCGCCGTTGATGGTGGAGACCACGGCGGTCTTCTTGCCGGCCGAGCCGAATTTCTTGATGTCGGCGACGATGGTCTGCCAGTCGGAGTGACCGAATGGCGTGTAGTTGATCATGATGTCTTCGGCAGCGACACCCTTGGCCTTGAGGTAGGCTTCGAGGATCTTGTTGGTCGTGCGCGGATAGACGTAGTCGGTGCCCGCCAGCACCCAACGCTCCACGCCTTCTTCCTTCATCAGGTAATCAACGGCCGGGATGGCCTGCTGGTTCGGAGCGGCACCGGTATAGAACACGTTGCGCTCGCTCTCCTCGCCCTCATACTGGACGGGGTAGAAGAGGATGTTGTCGAGTTCCTTGAAGACCGGCAGGACGGACTTGCGCGACACCGAGGTCCAGCAACCGAACACGGCGGCGACCTTGTCCTTGGCGATCAGCTCGCGGGCCTTTTCGGCGAAGAGCGGCCAGTCGGAGGCCGGGTCGACGACGACGGCTTCGAGCTTCTTGCCGAGCAG
This sequence comes from Brucellaceae bacterium, assembly GCA_020637755.1. Taxonomy (GTDB): domain Bacteria; phylum Pseudomonadota; class Alphaproteobacteria; order Rhizobiales; family Rhizobiaceae; genus Zhengella. The sequence goes on from JACKJW010000005.1 coordinate 133,961, forward strand.
GCCGCCCTTGGCGTTCTGCTGGTCGATCAGCATCAGCATGGCATCCTTCAGCGTGGTCTCGGAAATCGCCATGGTACCGGACAGCGAATGCAGGATGCCGACCTTGATTGTGTCTTCTGCATGGGCGCCGATGGACAGGGCCGAGGTGGCGAGCATGGCGGCAAAGCCGGCGAGCACGGATTTCTTGGATACGGTCATATGGTAACTCCGACAGGTTTGTTTGCACCGCAACGATGTGTGCAACGTCCATGCCAGTTTTCCGGCCGTCCCTGCGTGCTGGCGTTTATCAAGGGAATCCGGCCACTTGCCACGGCCGGCCCCGTCTGATGGCGCACAAAAGGGCATCCGGTGGATTTGCCTAATTTTTAATCATATGAGATATGACTGCTTTGTTTTTGGGCAAATCCGGGGTCACGCAGCGCTTTTGATGGCGAAATGAACACGCCGCCGCTATTGTCGGTGCGCTGCTTTCAGGCGGCAGGTTGTTTGCACCAAGGCAACCCGGCGCCTTCCGCCCGCCAGCGGAGGGCGCCAAACCAGCGGCAAAAAATTGCAACCAGGATGCAACAATTCGGCTCGACTTGATCTCGCTCAAGGATTGTTCGCCCAACCATGACAAATAGTAGCACCATAGCGGGGTTGGCGTGGCGCCTATTATCCCGCAAAATGCACCCAACGGGCCGGACTGCCTATGATGGCGGCCCGGTTTGGTTTAAGCACGGCAGTCTGGCCAATGATGCGTGATTGCTGTAAGACACATGCAAAAAACCGCATGTGGTGACGGGAGTGGACAGTATGGATTTCGAGAACTTCTTCCAGGAGCGGCTGGCCGACCTCAAGAAGGAAGGCAATTACCGTGTCTTCGCCGACCTGGAACGCAAGGCGGGCCAGTTCCCCCGTGCTGTCCGCCACAATGGCGGCGCTGTGCGCGATGTCACCGTCTGGTGCTCGAACGATTATCTCGGCATGGGCCAGCATCCGGCCGTGGTCGAGGCCATGAAGGAAGCCATCGAAAAATGTGGCGCGGGAGCCGGCGGCACGCGCAACATTTCGGGCACCAACCACTACCACGTGCTGCTCGAACAGGAACTGGCCGACCTGCACGGCAAGGAAGCCGCGCTGCTCTTCACCTCGGGCTATGTGTCCAACTGGGCGGCGCTCGGCACCCTGCTCAACAAGATTCCCGGCGTCATCTGCTTCACCGACGAGAAGAACCATGCCTCGATGATCGAGGGCATCCGTCACTCGCGCTGCGAAAAGGTGATCTGGAAGCACAATGACGTCGCCGACCTGCGCGCCAAGCTGGAAGCCGCAGACCCGAAGGCGCCGAAGATGATCGCCTTCGAGAGCGTCTACTCGATGGATGGCGACATTTCCCCAATGAAGCAAATCTGCGACCTCGCCGACGAGTTTGGCGCCATGACCTATCTCGACGAGGTGCATGCGGTCGGCCTCTACGGTCCGCGCGGCGGCGGCATCGCGGAGCGCGAAGGCCTGATGGACCGCATCACGGTCATCGAGGGTACGCTCGGCAAGGCCTTCGGCGTGATGGGCGGTTACATCACCGGAACGGCGGCGCTGGTGGATTTCGTGCGCTCGTTTGCTTCGGGCTTCATCTTCACCACGGCCCTGCCGCCGGCGCTTGCCGCCGGTGCACGTGCCTCGATCCGTCACCTCAAGGCGAGCCAGATGGAACGCGCCCGCCATCAGGAGCGCGTCGCCAAGGTGCGTGCGACGCTGGATGCGCGCGGCATTCCCCACATGATGAACCCGAGCCACATCATCCCTGTGATGGTGAAGGATCCGGTCAAGTGCAAGTGGCTGTCGGACATCCTGCTCGACAATTACGGCATCTATGTCCAGCCGATCAATTATCCGACCGTCGCCAAGGGCACCGAGCGGCTGCGCATCACGCCGTCGCCCTACCATTCGGATGCCGACATCGAGCATCTGGCCGGTGCGCTGTGCGACCTGTGGAGCCAGTGCGCGCTGGCCCGCGCGGTGGCCTGAGCGGCCCCAAACATCCCGGTCTCTCTGGAAAGCGCCCTTCGGGGCGCTTTTTTCATGGGCCCAAGTCCTTGAAAAGCATGTGGTCAACGAGAAATCTGCCGGACCGTTAAAATGCCGCCCTTTGCATAAAGGTTGCGGTCAGCTTCCTGCGCGAAAATCAGTCATCTCAGACGTTTTTCAGGAGGATGCAGCATGCCCCTTGAACACACGGAAACCAATTTCACCGAAGTGCTCGACGGTCAGGCCTTTGCCATGCGCAACGGCGCCATGCGGGTCATTGTCATCGTTGCCAATGAAACGCTGGTCCGCATGAACATGCCGGAGGACATGGACCGGCAGGGCACGTTCCTGACGCAGTACCTGCCCTTCTGGCAAGAGATCGCCATCGCCAAATATTCCGCCGGGAAGTTCGAGAACCGGGGCACGCGGCTGCGCATTTCACCGGCGGATGTGGCCCGCCATCTGGCGCAAGCCGCAGCCTGACGCCGTCACGCCAGTTCGGAGGCCCAGGGCGGATTGGCGCCTGCGCGCGATACGGTCACGGCTGCGGCGTGGACGCCCATCTCCAGCGCAGGGCGGATGAGCGCCTCGCCCATCTCCTCCAGCGCCGCCGGCGACAAGGCGTCCCGGGCGGCGAGGCCTGACAGGAACCCCGCATTGAAGGTGTCGCCGGCGCCGACCGTATCCACGACATCGACACGGCGTGCCGGCACATGGATTTCGCCGCCGGCAAACCAGGCGGCGGCGCCCTCCTCCCCGCCCGTCACGAGCACCACCTTCGGGCCGCGCGACAGGAGGGAGCGGGCAAGGTCTCCGGCAAATCCCGGTCCCTCCAGCCAGTGCAAGTCCTCGTCCGACAGCTTCACGATGGTTGCGGCTGCGATCATGCGCGACAGGCGCGCCCGGTAAGCCGTCTCGTCGCGGATGAAGCCGGGGCGGATGTTGGGGTCCAGCATGGTCAGGCGGCCTGCCGCATTGGCCAGCATCAGCGCCTCATAGGTGCTGCCGCAGGGATCGACGGCGAGGCTGATGCCACCAAAGAACAGGGCCTTGACCTCAGGGCCGATAATGCCCGTTTCGCTGAGGGCCAGCATGCGCCCGGCGGTGTTCTCGTCGTAAAAGGCATATTTCGCCTGACCGTTGACCAGTTGAACGAAGGCAAGCGTGGTCGGCCGGTCCGAGCGGACTACATGATCCGCCTCCACCCGCGAGGCGGCCAGACCGTCCATCAACATTGCGCCGAACATGTCGGTGGAGATGCCGGAAAGGAAACCAGCCGGCGCGCCGAGGCGGCCGAGCGCGATGGCCGTGTTGTAAACCGCCCCACCGCAATGGGGCGCGAACAGAGCCTCGCCGCCCGCACCGTTGCGCGGCAGCATGTCGATCAGCGCTTCCCCACAACACAGGATCATGGCCGGATCACTCCCTTTCTGATGATCATGTTGGCATAGAGAGCCGGTTCGGATGTTGCCACAACAGCATAGGCGGCGCGAACGCGATCATAGAAGGCATTGCCCGCAAGCCCGGTCACGGGGCGGTCCGGCACCATGGCCGCGCACAGGCCGTCGATCGCGCCATGCATGGCTTCCAGGCGCTGCGGGTCGCGCCCTGAGGCCGGACGAAAGATCGCATGCGCCACATCCTCGTCGACCGGCATGACCGTCAGCACCGCGCGGGCGACCTCGATGAGGCCGAGACCGTCGCAACGCACGACGCGCCGGCCATGGGCGGCAGCGGGATAGTTGGCATCGACCAGGGCGATCTCGTCGCCATGGCCCATGGAGCGCAGCACGTGCAGGAAATCGGGTCCGAGCAGCGGCGGAATGTTGATCAACATGGTCAGGCCTCCCCGCCCGGCGCTGGCTGGCCGGTGAGAAAGCGTTCGGCGAGCGGGAGGGTTGCCGCGCCGAGTGCGCGCGCATTGGGTCCGACATGGCCTTCGCGGATGACAAGCGGCTCCGTGCCGGCACGGTTGAGCCTCTCCAGATGCCGCCGGGCCGAGGCGACGAGCCTTTCGCGCACCTGGCCGGGCATCCAGCCGTCAATGATGGCTGTGGGAAAATCGATCACGCTTGCTGCCGCCAGGATGGCCTGGGCCAGGCCGAACCCGGCACTGTCGAGCCAGTCTTCAAGCGCCGTCTCGTCGATTTGCCAGCCCTCGGCAGTCGCGTAAAGAGAGGCGGTTTCCTGTCCGGCCGCGGCCAGGGCGCGTTCCAGCGTGCGCAAGGATGCCACGTCGATCAGCTGGCAGAGCTGCCCGTCGCGGCGGGTGACGGGCATCGATCCCAGCGCGCCGGCATTGCCGCTGGACCCGGCATAGAGCGCGCCATTGAGCACGACGCCGCCGCCGGCGAAGAAGCCGATGTAGAAATAGAGGAAATCGCGCGGCGCGGTTTCCGGCGCGAAGACAAGCTCCGCGTTGCAGGCAGCAGACGCATCGTTCTGCAAATAGACCGGCAGGCCCGTGGCCGCGGCGATGTCCGAACGGATGTCGGCGTGGCGCCAGGCATTGATGACGGGTTCCGGCGCACCCATGGCCTCGGTCCATTCCCACATCTGGAAGGGCATGGCGATGCCGAGGCCGCTGACGCGATGGCGGCGCTCCGGCGCGAGGGATTGCGTCAGCTCCGCGATGGCCGAAACAGTGAAGCTGCGGACCATGTCCGGTTCCGGCCAGGGATAGGTGCGACGGACCTGGCCCAGCACGGTGCCGGTGAAGCCGGTCAGCACGACATCGGCGGAGCGGCGCCCGAGCTTCAGGCCGATAAAATAGGCGCCATCCGGGTTGAGCGCCATGGGCACGGAGGGCTGGCCGACCTTGCCGCGCACCGGATCACCTTTGGTGAGCAGGCCGTCGCTTTCCAGCGCCCGCATGATGACGGAGACCGTCTGTGCCGACAGGCCCGTCAGCCGCGCGATGGCGGATTTGGGCATCGGGCCAAGCCGGCGCAGCAGGGTCAACACGAGCCGCTCGTTGAGTTGACGCATGCCGGACTGGTTCGTGCCGCGATGAAAGCGGTCCGGACCGGGGGCGTCTTCCTCGCGTGCTGTGAAGCTCGAATCGGTCACGTGTTTTCCTCCAATGGCCGTCATCTTCTGCGCATGCCCGGCATCTGGAAACAATGGGCTTCCACCCGCTCGCTGTCAATAATTAAATAAGATTGATTTATCTATTGACAAACGGTTCCGGTTCGCGCTTTCTTTAGGTCAAGGCAAACCCTGGGAGGACCGGGACCGGCCCCCAGCTTCCATGCTGAACTTTCAAATCGACGGGAGGAAAATCCGTGAAAAAGCTCGCTCAAATCACCCTTGCCCTCACTGGTGCCGTGGCTCTCGGTGCGCTCGTTTCTGCTCCGGCATCGGCCGCCGGTATCGGCGCCTGCCTGATCACCAAGACCGACACGAACCCCTTCTTCGTGAAAATGAAGGAAGGCGCTCAGGAAGGCGCAAAGGCCAACGGCATCGAACTGCAGACCTTTGCCGGCAAGATCGACGGTGACGTGGAAACCCAGATTGCTGCGGTTGAAAGCTGCATTGCCTCGGGCGCCAAGGGCATCCTCATCACCCCGTCCGACTCCAAGGCGCTCGCCCCGGTCGTCAAGCAGGCACGCGACAACGGCCTGCTGGTCATCGCGCTCGACACCCCCTTCGAGCCGGCCGACGTGGCCGACGCCACCTTCGCCACCGACAATTTCAAGGCCGGCGAACTGATCGGCCAGTGGGCTGCCGCCAAGCTCGGCGACAAGGCCAAGGACGCCAAGATCGCCCTTCTCGACCTGAACCCGTCGCAGATCTCGGTCGATTATCTGCGTGACAACGGCTTCCTGAAGGGTTTTGGAATCGACATCAAGGACCCCACCAAGATGGGCGACGAGGATGATGCCCGCATCGTCGGCAACGACGTGACCAACGGCAACGAGGAAGGCGGCCGCAAGGCCATGGAAAACCTCCTCCAGAAGGATCCGGGCGTCAATGTCGTCTACACGATCAACGAACCGGCCGCAGCCGGTGCCTACGAGGCGCTCAAGGCTGCCGGCAAGACCGACGGCGTGCTGATCGTCTCGGTCGATGGCGGCTGCCCGGGCGTCAAGAACGTCAAGGAAGGGGTGATCGGCGCCACCTCCATGCAGTTCCCGCTGCTGATGGCCTCGAAGGGCATCGAGGCGATCAAGGCCTGGGCCGAGAATGGCACCAAGCCGGAAAACACGCCCGGCCTCGACTTCTTCAACACCGGCGTCGAGCTGATCACTGACCAGCCGGCGGACGGAATCCCGTCGCTCTCCTCCGAGGACGGCCTCGGCAAGTGCTGGGGCTGACGCCCTGAGCCCGACCGGCGGGCCACGTGCCCGCCGGTTCCTTCAAGGGGTGAAATCCCAAGCGGCTGCCACAGCCGGCCGTTTTGACTTTCACCCGGACCAGACCCACAGTGAAGCCAATGTGCGCGCCTTGCCGGGACGTGCCAGGGGAGGATTTTGAATGTCGGATGCACCCGCGAAGGGTGGCGGGCAGGATTTTGAACAGGTCCTGCATGGCCACAAGGAAAATGTCGCGAGCTTCGAGCAGCGCGGCAAGACAGGCCTGGAGCGCCTGCAGCACTTCCTGCATGCCTATCCCACCATGGTGCCGGTCATCGTCCTGGCCGCCAGCGTCATCATCTTCGGCCTGATTGCGGGCGGGCGCTTCTTCTCCGCCTTCAACCTGTCGCTGATCCTCCAGCAGGTTTCGATCATCGGCATCCTCGCCGCAGCCCAGAGCCTGATCGTGCTGACCGCCGGTATCGACCTCTCCGTCGCGGCGATCATGGTCCTGATGTCGGTCATCATGGGCAATCTGGCGGTCTACATGGGCGTACCGAGCCTCATTGCCATCCTGGTCGGCGTTGCCGGCGGCACGGCCGCAGGTGCCTTCAACGGCCTGCTGGTCACCCGGCTGAAGCTGCCGCCCTTTATCGTGACGCTGGGAACCTGGAACATCTTCTTCGCACTCAACCTCTGGCTCTCGGGTGCCCAGTCGATCCGCAGCCAGGACCTCGATGCCAATGCGCCGCTGCTCAAATTCTTCGGCATCGCCATGAGCATCGGCAAGGCGCAGATCACCTACGGCTCGCTGCTGATGGTGCTGATCTTCACGGCACTCTGGTACCTGCTCAATCGCACCGCTTTCGGCCGCCACGTCTACGCCATCGGCGATGACAAGGATGCCGCCGAACTCTCGGGCATCCGCACCGACCGGACACTGCTGGCGGTCTATGCGCTTGCCGGTCTCATCTGCGCCATCGGCGCCTGGGCCTCGATCGGGCGCGTCGGCTCGGTCTCGCCGCAGAGCTTCTACGAGGGCAACCTGCAATCCATCACGGCCGTGGTGATCGGCGGCATCTCGCTCTTCGGCGGTCGCGGCTCCATCATGGGCCCGCTCATCGGCGCGCTGATCGTCGGTGTGTTCCAGTCGGGCCTGCGCATGGCCGGGGTCGATGTGCTCTGGCAGGTTTTCGCCATCGGCTGGCTCATCATTCTCGCCGTCGCCATCGACCAGTGGATCAGGAAGATCGCATCATGACACAAGCGCCCATTCTCACCGGCCGCAACCTCGTCAAGCGCTACGGCCGCGTCACCGCCCTCGACCATGCCGATTTCGATCTCTATCCCGGCGAAATCCTCGCCGTGATCGGTGACAACGGTGCCGGCAAGTCCTCGCTCATCAAGGCCATTTCCGGGGCCGTGCAACTGGACGAGGGCGAAATCCGGCTAGACGGAGCGCCCGTTTCCTTCGCTTCGCCGATGGAAGCGCGCGAGGCCGGCATCGAGACGGTGTACCAGAACCTTGCGCTTTCGCCGGCCCTGTCGATCACCGACAACCTGTTCATGGGCCGCGAAATCCGCCGCGACGGGCCACTCGGGAAATGGTTCAAGATGCTTGACCACAAGGCGATGGAACGCATTGCCCGCGAGAAGCTGACTGAACTGGGCCTGATGACCATCCAGAACATCAACCAGGCAGTGGAGACGCTGTCGGGCGGGCAGCGGCAGGGCGTCGCGGTGGCGCGCGCAGCCGCCTTCGGTTCCAAGGTCGTGATCATGGACGAGCCGACGGCAGCGCTCGGCGTCAAGGAAAGCCGTCGCGTGCTGGAACTGATCCAGGACGTGAAATCGCGCGGCCTGCCGATCGTGCTGATCAGTCACAACATGCCGCATGTCTTCGAGGTGGCCGACCGCATCCATATCCACCGGCTTGGCAAACGGCTTTGTGTCATCAATCCGAAGGACTACACCATGTCGGATGCCGTGGCCTTCATGACCGGGGCGAAGGAACCGCCACAGGACGCCATGGCCGCATGAAGCGCAGCGCCATCAACGCAATTCTGGCCGAAGGAGAGGCTTTCATCCGCTCCTTCGGCTATGTGCTTCCGCCCTTTGCCGCGCTGACGCCTGAGACCATGGTGTCGCGCAGGGCCGAACTTTCCGGCATCGTGGATGCCCGGCTCGGCTGGGATGTCACGGATTACGGGCGCGGCGATTTTGCCAGGACCGGCCTCTTCCTCTTCACGGTGCGCAACGGGCGGGCCGCCGACCTCGCCTGCGGGCGCGGCATGCTCTATGCGGAAAAGATCATGATCTCGCGGCGCGACCAGCTCGCCCCGATGCACCGGCATGCCATCAAGGCCGAGGACATCATCAACCGGGGTGGCGGCACGCTTTCCATCAAGCTTTTTGCCAGTGCACCGGACGGGTCGCCCGACCGGGAAGCGAAGGTCACGGTGCCGAGCGACGGCATCCTGCGGGAGTTTTCGCCGGGCGGCATCCTGCGGCTAGCGCCGGGGGAAAGCGTCACGCTTATGCCGGGCGTCTGGCATGCCTTCTGGGCGGAAGACAAGAACGTGCTGATCGGCGAGGTCTCGACCGTCAATGACGACGAGACCGACAATATCTTCGCCGATCCGGTCGCCCGCTTCACCACCGTGGAGGAAGATGAGGCCCCCGCCCGCCTGCTCGTTTCCGACTATGCGCGGTGGCTCGGATGACCCCGGATGCGCTCGCCGCCGAGGTGATCGCGCGGGCATCCTCGCGCAGCCGCTTTACCTTGGCCGTTGCAGGCCCGCCCGGAGCCGGGAAATCGACGCTTGCCAAAACGCTGGCCGGTGCCCTTGCCGGCAGGGGATCTGATACCGCCATCGTACCGATGGACGGCTTCCATCTCGACAATGATGAGCTGGACCGGCTCGGCTTGCGCGCCCGCAAGGGAGCGCCCGAAACCTTCGACCTTGCCGGGTTCGACGCGTTGCTGGCACGGCTGGCACAAGAGGATGACGTGGTGATCCCCGTGTTCGACCGTACCCTCGACCTGGCACGCGCCGGGGCCGCGCGGGTGACGGCTTCAGCCCGCATCCGGATCGTGGAGGGCAATTATCTGCTGCTTGACGAGCCGGGCTGGCGCGACCTTGCGCGTCACTTCGACATGACGGTCTTTCTGGAAGTACCCGAACGGGAACTGGAGCGGCGGCTGGTGCAGCGCTGGCTTGATCACGGCCACGACGCGCAGGCGGCGCGGGCGCGGGCGCAGGCCAACGACATTCCCAATGCTCGCCGCGTGGCTGCGGGATCCCGTCCCGCCGATCTCGTCCTCGCCGGTTGAGGCTTTCGGCCTCGACAAGCGGCGCGCGGCTTGCAACTCTGGCTGCAGGCAAATCAGGCGGGCGCATGAACCAGGTGATGTTGGCGGAAGAGCGGATGCAGCGGGCAGCGGGCGAAGGCCGCATCGCGGTGCGTCACCATCTCGGCCGTACGCGGCTGGACACGTTCTACCAGCAGGGGGCGGCGAAAATCCGCGTGCCGCGCCATGCCGGACGCGACGATCTGGAAGCCGTCATCATCAACACGGCCGGTGGCCTGACCGGCGGCGACCGGTTGGACTGGAGCGCGCGGGCCGGGCCGGGCGCAACGCTGACGCTGACGACGCAGGCCTGCGAGAAGGTCTACAAGTCATCCGGCGGCATGGCGCAGGTGCGCGTGTCGCTGGAGGCAGCGGAAGGCGCGCGGCTCAACTGGCTGCCGCAGGAAACCATCCTGTTCGACCGGGCGCAATTATCGCGGAACCTGGAAGCTGACCTCGCGCCGGATGCCTCGCTGCTGGCTGTCGAAGCGGTCATCTTCGGGCGGCAGGCGCGCGGCGAAACAGTGCGCGAGGCCGTTCTGGCCGACCGCTGGCGCATCCGGCAGGGCGGGCGCCTCATCCACGGCGAAGACCTTCGCGTGGACGGTGACGTCTCGGCCGCACTGGCCCTGCCTGCCGTCACCGGCGGCGGAATCGCAGTTGCCACGGTGCTGTTCGTGGATGCCGGTGCCGGGCTTCATCCTGACCGTCTGCGCGCGCTCATCGCCGGTCATGACGGCGTGCGTGCCGGCGCATCCTTCTGGCATGTGGGAACATCTGGCAAGCTTCTTGCGAGGTTTGCGGCGAGAGACGGCTACAGCTTGCGCAAGGCCCTGGTACCGGCGCTTGACCTGCTCACCGGGCAGGCAAGACTGCCCAAAATGTGGTCATTCTGACGGGAGAGACAAACCATGATCCTGACACCGCGCGAAAAGGACAAGCTGCTGGTTTCCATGGCTGCCATGGTTGCCCGGCGCAGGCTTGAACGCGGCGTGAAGCTCAACCATCCCGAAGCCATCGCGCTCATCACCGATTTCGTGGTGGAAGGTGCCCGCGATGGCCGTCCGGTTGCCGAACTGATGGAGGCCGGGGCCCATGTCATCACGCGCGCGCAGGTGATGGAGGGTGTGGCCGAGATGATCCATGATGTGCAGGTGGAGGCCACCTTCCCGGACGGCACCAAGCTGGTGACCGTGCACGAGCCGATCCGGTAGGTTCATGGCAGACGAAGCGGGAGAACCCTCCATGATCTGGAACAGGAAGGCAGCCGCGCCGGCGGCGACCGGCGGGTTTCATAGCCTCGACCTTGTCTCGCGGGCGGCCAATTTCGCGCTGATGGCGCATGCCGATGGCCGCCGCAAGGATTCCGGCGAGCCCTATGCCAACCACCTGGCGGAAGTGGCCGCCCATTGTGCTGCCGCCCGCCCCGAGGATGGCGAGTTGGTGGCTGCCGCATGGCTGCATGACGTGGTGGAGGAAACGGCGTTCACCCATGACGACATCGTCGCACTGTTTGGTGCTCCAGTCGCGTCCCTCGTGGCCGATGTGACCGATCCGGACGGGCTGAAAGGCAAGGCCCGGCGCGAACGGCAAGTGACCCACACGCTGAATTGCGGACCGCGCGTGAAGCTGCTGAAGCTCGCCGACAAGGTCTCCAACGTGGAGGAGCTGATCGGGCTTCCGGCCAACCGGTTCGATCTGGCCGGAAACGAACGCTACCTCAAATGGGCGCGGCGGGTCGTCGCAGTCTGCCGCGGCGTCGCCCCTGACCTCGAAGCGCGCTTCGACCGCGCAGCCGAACGCCTCGAAGCGGAAATCACCGCCGCCAAGGCACGCGCCGAAGGGCGCACGAAGCAACCAGCCTCCAGCCGCAAGACCAAACCAGCCAAGGAGAAATCCAAGTGAAGCGCCCCATCCCCGCTGCTCTCGCCCTGCTCGCCACGGCGGTTCCCGCATTTGCCCACGAGGCGCTTGCGCCGCATGCCCATCCGCATGCCGACTGGGGCCTTGCCGGAACCGCCCTCCTCATTGCCGGTCTTGGCGCCGCCGTCATGGCGCTGCCCCGGCTGATGGCCAGCCGCAAGCGGAAGGACCGGTCATGATTCCCGGTGAAGTGATCACGCCGGCGGGCGACATCGAACTCAACAGCGGCGCTGCCACCGTGACGATCGCGGTTTCCAACACTGGCGACCGGCCGGTTCAGGTGGGCAGCCACTACCATTTCTTCGAGACCAATCCCGGCCTCTCGTTTGACCGGGACAAGGCGCGCGGCATGCGGCTCGACATTGCGGCGGGCACCGCCGTACGCTTCGAGCCGGGCCAGACGCGCGACGTGACGCTGGTGCCGCTTTCCGGCGGCCGTACGGTGTACGGGTTCAACCAGAAGATCATGGGGAAGCTTTGATCCGGCCCCTCGCCCTGACGTTCCTTGGAGCGGCGCTTCTTGTGTCAGCGCCTGCGACCGCACAGGAATTCGATTGCTCAAGGCGCGATGACCTGCCGCAATCAGGCCTGACGGTCTGCGCCGGTGAGGACTTCGACAAGACGGATGCCGAACTGAACGCGCTGTGGCCGAAGCTGGTCGCCGAGGCCAAGCGCCGCGACGCCGACATGGCGGATTTCTTCAGGGATCGGAACGTGCCGACAAATGAGAAGGCCTTGCGCGCTGCCCAGCGCGCCTGGATCGAGTTCCGTGACCGGCAATGCGAGCTTGAGAGTTACGAAGCGCTGGGCGGCAGCATGCAGCCGATGCTCGGCGCCGCCTGCAAGGCGGACATGACACAAAAGCGCATTGCCGAGCTTTCCACCCTTTTTGACGAATCCGGACGCTGAGAGGACACCATGCCCGCAAAAATCTCCCGCGCCACCTATGCCGCCATGTACGGCCCGACCACCGGCGACAAGGTGCGGCTTGCCGACACCGCGCTTTTCATCGAGGTGGAGAAGGATTTCACCACCTATGGCGAGGAGGTGAAATTCGGCGGCGGCAAGGTGATCCGCGACGGCATGGGACAGGCCCAGACGACGCGGGCGGAAGGCGCGGTAGACACCGTCATCACCAATGCGCTGATCGTTGACCACACGGGCATCTACAAGGCGGATGTGGGCCTGCGCGACGGGCGCATCGCCGCCATCGGCAAGGCCGGCAATCCGGATACGCAGCCGGGCGTCACCATCATTGTCGGCCCGGGCACGGAGGCGATTGCCGGGGAAGGCAAGATCCTGACGGCCGGCGGGTTCGACGCGCATATCCATTTCATCTGCCCGCAGCAGATCGAGGAAGCGCTGATGAGCGGGCTGACCTGCATGCTGGGCGGCGGCACCGGCCCGGCGCATGGCACGCTGGCGACGACCTGCACGCCCGGCCCGTGGCACATCGCCCGCATGATCGAGGCGGCGGATGCCTTTCCGATGAACCTCGCCTTTGCCGGCAAGGGCAACGCGTCGCTGCCGGGCGCGCTTGTCGAGATGATCAAGGGAGGCGCCTCGGCGCTGAAGCTGCACGAGGACTGGGGCACGACACCGGCCGCCATCGATTGCTGCCTGTCGGTCGCCGATGATTTCGACGTGCAGGTGATGATCCACACCGACACGCTGAACGAGAGCGGCTTTGTGGAGAATTCCGTTGCGGCGATGAAGGGCCGCACCATCCATGCCTTCCACACGGAAGGGGCGGGCGGAGGGCATGCGCCGGACATCATCAAGGTGGTGGGCGAACCGAACGTCATCCCGTCCTCCACCAACCCGACGCGGCCCTACACGGTCAACACCATCGCCGAGCATCTCGACATGCTGATGGTCTGCCACCATCTCGACGCCTCGATCCCCGAGGACATCGCCTTTGCCGAGAGCCGCATCCGCAAGGAGACCATCGCGGCGGAGGACATCCTGCACGACATGGGCGCCTTCTCCATCATCTCGTCGGACAGCCAGGCCATGGGCCGCATCGGCGAGGTGATCATCCGCACCTGGCAGACCGCCGACAAGATGAAGCGCCAGCGCGGGCGGCTGCCCGAGGAGAGCGGCGACAACGACAATTACCGGGTGCGCCGCTACATCGCCAAATACACGATCAACCCGGCCATCGCGCACGGCATGAGCCGCGAAATCGGCTCGGTGGAGGTGGGCAAGCGCGCCGACCTGGTGCTATGGTCACCGGCCTTCTTCGGCGTGAAGCCGGACATGGTGCTGATCGGCGGCTCGATTGCCGCCGCGCCGATGGGTGATCCCAACGCCTCCATCCCGACGCCGCAGCCGGTGCACATGCGCCCGATGTTCGGAGCCTTCGGCAAGGCGCGCACCAATTCCTCCGTCACCTTCGTCAGCCAGGCGGCCATCGATGACGGGCTTGCCCACAAGCTTGGCGTCGCCAAGCATCTGGTGGCGGTGGAGAACACGCGCGGCGGCATCGGCAAGGCGGCCATGAAGCTGAACGACTTCATGCCGTCGATCACGGTGGACCCGGAGACCTACGAAGTGCGCGCCAACGGCGAACTTCTGACCTGCGAACCGGCGACCGTGCTGCCCATGGCGCAGCGGTATTTCTTGTTCTGAGATGGCAAGGCGGGCGCCATGACCATCAGCCCGGCGCCTGTGCCCTCACTTTCCCGCCTTGAGGCGCTCGACATTCTCGCGGGCCTCGTCGTCGCCCGCGTCTGCGGCCATCTGGAAGAGGCGGATGGCCTCGTCCTTGTCGGCGGGGACGCCGTCGCCCTTTTCCAGCACCATGGCGAGATTGAACATGGCGTCGACAATGCCCGCGTCGATGGCCTTGCGGTAAAGCGGCACGGCCTTTTCCATGTCGCGCGGGACCAGCTGGCCCTCGTCCTGGATGACGGCGAGATTGTAGAAGGCCAACATGTAGCCCTTCTCGCCGGCCCTGGTGAGATAGTCGATGGCCTTTACGGCATCGGGGGTGGTTCCGAGCCCATCCTTCCAGGCAGTGCCGGCATTGTAGAGCCCGACGGCGTTGCCTGCGGCTGCAGCCTCCTCATAGGCCTTCAGCGCGGCCTGCGGGTCGGTTTCCTCCAGATAGAAGCCATGGTTCACGATGGCTCCGGCGTGCCCGGCCTTCGCGGCCTGCTCATAGAGCGCCTTGGCCTTGTCCTCCTCGCCTGCCAGTTCGAGCACGCGGGCATATTGGAAGGCGATGCGCGGATCATCCTTGGCCCCTTCAAAGGCCGCGGTACAGGCTGGCAGGGCCTTGTCGACGTCGATCTCTTCCGGCTCGACACCGGCCACGCCGGCAGGGCGGGTCTCGTCCCACGGGCTGGCGGCGAGATCATCGCAGGGATCGGCAAAAGCGGGGCTGGCGGTCAGCAGGGCGAGCGTCAGCAGCCCGGCAGCGGCCAGAAAACGGGACTTGGTCGGCATGGTCACTCCTTGACGAAAAGAAGCCGCCGTCGCCCCCCGGACCGGCTCAATATGCGCGTTGATGCTGCCGCAGCAACGGGATTCTGTCGAGGGGAATTTTTGGCGTTGCGCCGCGATCCCATGGCGCAGCCAGCCCCTTGGAAAAAGGTGAGCGCAGCGCCTATTGTGGGAATGAGAGAGGCCGGGCATGGTGCCCGTGCGGCTTGAGCGAGATCAGATGCTGACCTGCACTTCCGTTACCCGCCATTTCCATGAGACCGCCGGCACGATCACGCTGGACGAGACGGCGCGGCACCGCCGCCGCATCCTGCTGGAAAGCGACAACGGCATCCGCTTCATGCTCGACCTGGCCCAGGCGCGCCTGCTGCGCCATGGCGACGGGCTGCAACTCTCCGACGGGCGCGTGATCGTTGTGCAGGCCGAGCCGGAAGACCTTTACGAGGTGCGCGCAACGGATGGCCGCCATCTGCTTGCGCTGGCGTGGCAGATCGGCAACCGGCATCTGGCGGCGCAGATCGAAGGCAACCGCATCCTGATCCGGGCCGACCATGTGATCCGGGAGATGCTGGAGGGACTGGGTGCAGCTGTCACCGGTCTGTCCGCGCCCTTCGATCCGGAAGGCGGCGCTTATGGCGGCGCGCATCAGGGCCACCACCATCATGACCATAATCATGGCCACGGACATTCCCACGGCCACCACGACCCGCATGAACATCCGCATCACCATACAGGCCATCATCACCCGCACCCCGCCAAGGAGCACGAATGACCGGCGACCTCCTGCGCCTGATGTCCTGGCTGTCACCGGTCTTTCCGACCGGCGGCTTTGCCTATTCGGCCGGACTGGAACAGGCCGCGGCGGGCGGGACCGTGCGGGACAAGGATGGCCTGCGGGACTGGCTCGGCGGCCTGCTCGGCCATGGCAGCCCGTGGAACGATGCGGTGCTGCTGGCGGAGAGCCACCGCGCCTTTGCCGACGGGACGCGCCTTGCCGCTGTTGCCGAGCTGGCCGAAGCGCTTGCCGGTTCGGCCGAGCGTCACACGGAAGCCATGCGGCAGGGCCGGTCCTTTCTGGACGCCGCGCGCAACTGGTTCGCGCCCGATGACCTGCCTGCCGCCGAAATGCCGCTCGCGGTGGCTGTCGGCGCCGCTGCCGGGCGCGCCGCCATCGACGGGCAGACCGTCCTTGCCGCCTTCCTCCACGCATTCGTCTCCAACCAGTTGCAGGCGGCCATCCGGCTGTCGGTCACCGGCCAGCAGGGCGCGGCGAGCATCCTCGCATCGTTGGAGCCGGAGATCGCCGGGACCGCGCGGCGCGCGGCCTCGTCCACGCTCGACGATCTCGGCGCCATTGCCTTTGCCGCCGAGATCGCGTCGCTCAACCATGAAACGCTTCAACCAAGGCTGTTCCTGTCATGACAACCATGATCGCCGGCCTCATCGGACTCGTCCTGTTTGCCACGGCGCTGTTGCATGCCTACTGGGGCTTTGGCGGGCTGTGGCCAGCCACGGACGCCCAAACGCTTGCGAGGACGGTCGTCGGCAACAACGGCATCCGGTCCATGCCTCCGGTGACCCTGACCTTCGTTGTTGCTGTCCTGATCGCCACTGCCGGCGTCTGGCCCGCCTTGTGGACGGGCCTCCTGCCCTCCGGCCTGCCCGACTGGTTGCTTCGCGCCGGCATGCTGGTTTTGACGCCGGTCTTTCTCCTGCGGGGGCTCGCCGGCATCACGCCGCTGATGCGCCGCACCCATGGCACGGAACCTTTTGCCAGCCTGAACCGGCGATGGTTCTCACCGCTGATCACGCTGATCGGGGCGGGACTCGCAATCCTTCTCGTCACACACTGGAGATGATGATGACCAACGGACCCCTTCGCGTCGGCATTGGCGGGCCGGTCGGCTCTGGCAAGACAACGCTCACCGAGAAGCTCTGCAAGGCGATGCGCGACCGCTTCTCGATCGGCGTCATCACCAATGACATCTATACGCGCGAGGATGCGGAGGCGCTGATGCGCTGCCAGGCGCTGCCGTCGGACCGGGTGATCGGCGTTGAGACGGGCGGCTGCCCGCATACAGCCATTCGCGAGGACGCCTCGATCAACCTGCGCGCCATCGACGAGCTGAATGCCCGTCATCCCGATCTCGACGTGATCTTCATCGAATCGGGCGGCGACAATCTTGCCGCGACCTTCTCGCCGGACCTTGCCGACCTGTCGATCTACGTGATCTCGGTGTGCCAGGGCGAGGACATTCCGCGCAAGGGCGGCCCGGCCATCACGCGCTCCGACATGCTGCTGGTCAACAAGGCCGATCTTGCGCCCCATGTCGGAGCAGACCTGTCGCGCATGGAAGCGGACGCCGGAAAGGCGCGCGGATCACGCCCCTTCCTGTTCACCGACCTGCGGCACGGCAAGGGCGTTGACGACATCGTGGACTGGCTGGTGACGACCGGCGGATTGGAAACGGCCGCCGCGGCCGAATGAACAAGCCCGGCGCGGTGGCCGGGCTTTCAGGATTGGTCAGAGAGACCGGCGATCAGCGCAGGGCGGCCACTGCCGAGGATGCGCCCGATTCAATGGTCACCCAGCGGCCGGTGTCGGTCGAGGCCTGCCGCTTGAGGTAGCGATAGCCAGTCTCGGTCCACAGGCGCACCTGGTCGGACAGGTTGTCGAGGATGAAATCGCCCTTGTCGGTGCGCACCGTCAGCACGGCATGGCCTTCGCCATCGGGCTTGCGCACGACCGTGATGAGCAGGTTGGAGATGGGAATGCCGGCCGCGTTCAGGACGCGCCGCTTTTCCAGCACATAGTCCTCGCAGTCGCCGGCGCCCTTGGGATAATCCCAGACTTCATCCTTGCCGTAGAGGTCAAAGTCGTTCATCGGCGTGATGGCGCGATTGACCGCCGTGTTGACCGACTTGATCTTGCGCCACAGGGCGCCGGTCAGGCGCGACGGGCCGGTGTCGGTGCTGAAGATGGTGCATTCAGCAAGGTGCTTCTTGCAGAACTCGTAATGGCCGATCGGCTGCGAGGTGATGGAGCCTGTCGCCATGTTCATGCTCGCGGCAACACCGGCACCGCTCGTCACCATGAGCGTTGCGCTGAGCGCAGCCAGTATTCCCGTAAACCTGCGCGTCATCGGATTGCCATCCTGCACGAACATCACCATTAACGAAGTGTTAACGTCTGTGTCCGTCCGGTGTCAATTCAGTGGCGCCGCTTAAGGTTAACGCGGCCGGTCCCGAATGCGTGCGCGCAACGCCGGACAAGCAAAAGGGCCGCCCGGATTGGTCCGGACGGCCCTTTTTTCAATGTCTTGCGGCAAATGTTGCGAGCCTGCATCAGGCTCGCGCAATCCGTCAGCGCCTTATTCAGCAGCCTTGAGCTTGGGAGCCTTGGCTTCCTTTGCGGCGGGCTTGCCTGCCATGTCCATGAACTTGACGATACGCGGCACGATATTCTCGCGGAAGCGCGAGCCGTTGAACACGCCGTAATGGCCGACCTTGGGCTGCGTGTAGTGCAGGCGGCGGTCTGCCGGGATGTTCGGCGTGAGCGCATGGGCGGCTTCGGTCTGGCCGCCGCCTGTGATGTCGTCATTCTCGCCTTCGACGGTGAGAAGCGCGACATTGCGGATGGCCTTGGGATCCACAGGCTCGCCACGGTGCTTCATCGTGCCATTGGGAATGGCATGCTCGATGAACACGGTCTCGACCGTCTGGAGGTAAAACTCGGCGGTCAGGTCCATGACGGCAAGATACTCGTCATAGAATTCGCGGTGCTTCTCGGCGCTGTCGCCGTCGTCCTTCACCAGATGGAGGTAGAAGTCCTTGTGGGCGATGATGTGACGGTCGAGGTTCATGGACATGAAGCCCGACAATTGCAGGAAACCCGGATAGACATCGCGGGTGAAGCCCGGATGCGGCCAGGGCACGGTCATCACGACATTGTCGCGGAACCAGTCGATGCCCTTTTCCTGCGCCAGGTCGTTGACGGCGGTCGGCGACTTGGTGGTGTCGATGGGGCCGCCCATGAGGATCATGGAAGCCGGAGCATACTTGTCGTTACGCGCTTCCATCAGCGAGACGGCCGCAAAGACCGGCACGGAGGGCTGGCAGACCGCCATCACATGGGTACCTTCACCCAGATGATGCAGCATCTCGATCACGTAATCGATGTAGTCGTCGAGATCGAAACGGCCGGCGGAGCGGGGCACCATGCGCGCATCGGTCCAGTCGGTGATGTAGACGTCGCTGTGCTGGATCATCGCCTCGACCGTGCCGCGCAGCAGCGTGGCATAGTGGCCAGACATGGGTGCGACGATGAGCAGCTTCGGCCCGCCATCGACACCTTCGGGAAGATCGCGCTTGAAGCGCAGCAGGTCGCCGAACGGCTTGGACCACACGACTTCCTCGGTCACCCGCACCTTGTGGCCGGCAACGGTGGTCTCGGGAAGATCGAAGGCCGGCTTGGCATAGCGGCGCGTCATGCGCTCGAACAGCTCGGCATAGGCGGCCATGGAGCGCCCGAAGGAGGAGCGCGAGACCGGATTGAGCGGATTGGAATAGAAAAGCTTGGTCACATCAGCCACAGCGCGGAACGGCTGGAGCGCGGCATGGTTCATTTCATAGAGATGATAGAACATGGATTCAGGTAACCCCCGTCATGGTCCTGTCGATGGACTGCCCCGGCTTGCCGCCGGTTTTTCGCGCTGCACAATGCGAGCGTTTTCATAATTCTGCAATAGAACGATAGGCAAGATTCCTGGTTTTGCTGACATGCTCAAGCATTTTTGCAACACCTGCCCAT